>SCMV01000003.1 GCA_005502875.1 Comamonadaceae bacterium 2PF
AGGGGGTGGGGGGCGGCCAGGCTCATGGGTGTCTCGGCATGGGATGAACGTTGCATCCGATGCTAGACAGAGCGGCCTGCCTTCAGGCGCCAATGCCTGACGTCGGCCGCCAGTTTGCGATTGAAACTGGCGGCGTGGGTGGCGCCCAGCCGGGCGCCAACGCTCAGCGACCGATGCGGCGGCGAGCCAACAGGCCGATCAGGGCCAGGCCGGACAGCGACAGCACGAGCGCGTCGGCTTCGGGCACGGGAGACAGGGACAGGGCTGCTGCGCCTGAGTTATAGGGCGACAACAGCACCGTGCCGGTGATGCTGTAGGTGCCGGCCGACAGGGTCCATTCGCCGTGGCTGAAGTTCGGGTTCAGGTAGGCGCCATCGAAGTCGTTTTGAACGTCATCGCCCAGCGTCGGCAGGCTGGTCACGCCCAGCGAGGTGCCGAAGTTGAAAACCTCGAACTGATCGCCCGACAGGTAGGCGTCGGTCACGCGCAGCACGGCCGATTCGGTCAGCGTGAACGTGTAGCCTTGATCAAAAGACGAGCCAACGCCTGCGAAGAAGAACTCGTTCCACTGGCCGTTGGCGGTGATGGCGGTGGCTTGGGCGGCGGTGGATGCGAGGGCGGCGATGGCAAAGGCTGCGGCCGCGAAGGTGCGCTTCATGGGTGTCCCTGTTTGGATGAATGGATGAGCTTTGATTTTGCCCAATCGCGCCGAGCGCGTCACCCCCGTGTTTGGGAGTGAGGCAGTCCTGACCCGCAGCTCAGCCCGCGTGTTTTTCCTTGCGCAGCTCGATGGCCGCGGCCGGGTTGGCCCCGACGTGGCGTGCGGGCCCTGCGCTTACACTTTGTCAATGCCTCGCCTTTGCGTGACGTCCCCTTGGCGCTTCATCCTGTTGACCGTGCTGCTGGTTGCGGCGCTGGCGCCAGCTTGTCTGCGCGTGCTCTCGGTGGCCCACGCTGCACGCTGGATGGGGGCTTGCCTGCCCAGTCAGGGTGCGCAGGCCGGTTCGGTTCGCATCGGGTTGCAGGCCCACAAACAGGCGCCTGCGGTGCATCACGGCGGTGCCTGCGAGGCTTGTGGCGTTTGCCCAGGGCTGGGCGATGTGCCTGGGGGTGCCGCCCATGGGGTCGTGCACGCATTGGCGCAGGTCCAACACCAGGTGCCCATGGGCGGCGCCTCGGTCGTTGCATCGGTGGCGGTGGGCGATGTCGCCCTCGCGCGCGGTCCGCCGCTGGCCTGAGCCTGCCAGCGCTCGCCAGCGCTCAACCGCCCTGTCAACCTGGCAGGGCAGGCCCCTCACACGATCGTTCGGCCCCCGGCATGCGCCTGGTGTGGCCGGTCGGCCCCATCGCGCCCCACCTCCCATGTCCCGATTCAACTGCTTTGCCCGCGTGCGTCACGCGGGTGCCTCGGCCAGCCCTGTCGGCCGGACCGTTTCTGCTTGCCCTGCCTCGACCCTGCCGCCTCCCGGGAGGCTCAGCGCTTGCCTGCTGCTTGGCTTGGTGCCAGCCCTGGGGCAGGCCGCGTCCGTGGCTTCGCCGCCTGAAGGGGCGGCTCCGGCGGTCGTGGTCAGCGCCAGCCGCTTCGACACCCGTGTGCAGGACATGCCTTTGCACACCACCGTGCTCACGCGAGAGGACATCGAGCGCTCGCCGGCACAGACGCTCGATCAAGTGCTGCGGCAGGTGCCGGGTCTGCTGTTGCCAGGGGCGCCGGCCCATGTCACCGATCCCACGGGCCAGAACATCCGGTTCCGTGGCATGGACAAGAAGGTCCTCGTGCTCGTCGATGGGGTGCCGGTGCTGGACCCGTTCTACACCACGGTTCAGTGGTTCAAGCTGCCGCTGTCCAACGTCGAGCGCGTGGAGGTGGTGCGCGGCGGTGGCTCCAGCCTGTGGGGCAACCTTGCGGTGGGCGGTGTGATCAACGTGGTCACGCGCAAGGCCACGCGCGACGAGGGCGAGGTCAGCGTCAGCCTGGGCTCTCGCCAGACCTGGCAGACCGCGTGGCGGCAATCCTTCGTGGTCAACGAAGCCTTGAGCCTGAACGTGTCGGCCGATCGGTTTGCCACCGATGGCTACAACACGGTGCGCGAGGCGTACCGCGGGGCGTACTGGCCAGGGCGAGGGGCCTCGTCCGCCGTGGCAGAGAACGTGCGCCTGGGAGTCGACTTGCAGCCATCGCGTGACCTGCGCGGCTTCCTGCGGCTCGGCTGGCATCGCCTCGATGAGCAGATCGGTGGCTACGAGTGGGGGCACAACGAACAGTCATCGCCCGACCTGCAGGCCGGCTTGCAGTGGCGTGTCGATCCCGACAGCCGATTGCAGGCCAGCCTGTGGGCCCAGCGCGTGCAGTTCGACAAGTTCAACGGCGCGGGCTGCTACCAGTCGGCCACCTACCGCTGCGGTGCGTCCATCACCAGCCCTGGCACCGGTGCCACCGCCGCCGAGCAAGCAGCCCCCGTCCTGCAGTACGCGAGCTCGTTCGACGACAACCGCTACCGGGAGTTCGGTGCCTCGGTCGTTCACACGCAGCGCCTGAAGTCGCTGGTGCGCGAGTGGCAATGGGGCGCAGATTTCCGTGCCATCTCGGGCGAGGATTTTCAGCAGTCGTACCGCACCCCGACGGCGGCCTTGCCTCAGGTTCTGCGCATCCAGCGCGCCAACGAAGGGGCCGGCAAGCAGGACTTCGCGGGGCTGTTCTCTCAGGTCCGGATGCGTCCGCTCGACACGCTGGAGCTCACCCTGGCCGGGCGCGTCGACCATTACCGCAGCCGCGATGGCCGGGCGCTTCAGACCAACTACACCAACGTGGCCTCACCCGTGGTCAGCAGCGTCAGCGGCGGGCCCGTGCCCGACCTGAGCAAGACGGCGTTCAACCCCAGCTTGTCGTGGCGCCAGGAACTCGGCACAGAGCACGCCTGGCGCGGCTCGGTCTACAAGGCCTTCCGTGCGCCGGGACTCAACAACATGTACCGCAGCTTCGGCAGCAGCAGCATCACCATCGCCAACCCCTTGCTGGCCCCCGAAAACCTGGAGGGCAAAGAGGTCGGCTGGGACTGGCAGGATGGCGTGCGCAGCGTCGGCGTGACGCTGTTCCAGTCCGATGTGAAGGACGTGGTGGCCACCTATGGCATCACCCCGGGCGGCGCCATCCCGGCGGGCGTGCTCGCCATCTGCGGGGCGGGGTACACCGGCGTGGCCAACGCGGCCTGTCCGGGCACGGTGAGTTTCTACACCAACGGGCAGGACCAGCGCTCGCAGGGCCTGGAGCTCACCGGCAGCTGGCAGGCGTCTGAGTCCTGGTCCTTCAACGGTTTCGCCACCTGGACCCGTTCCTTCTACACCCGCACCACCACGGGCGACCCGACGCGCACCCAGCTCTCGCTGGTGCCCCGCGTGGTCGCGGGTGCCAGCGCGAGCTGGCGCATCGACGACGCCTGGCGCGTGGACGCCGACTTACGCTACAACGGCGGCATGCTCCTGAGCAACCTCACGTCCGCGTCGCGCTTGCGTCAGGGCGGCTACACCACGCTCAACCTCGGCGGCAGCTGGACGTGGCAGCCTGGCCGATCGGTCTACGCTTCGGTCGTCAACCTGAGCGACAAGGTCTACACCGATGGCAGCGCCAGCAACCCGCAAGGCGTCACGCGGGCGCTGCCGCGCACCTTCACCGTGGGCGTGAGGGCGGCCTTCTGATGCGCGCGCACCTGCTGCATCACGGGTTTGCCGGCTGGCTCGGCAGGCTGGGCTGCGCCTGGCTGCTGGCGATCGGGGTGGGCGCTGCCCTGGCGCATGGGGCACCGGAGCACGCCGGGCACGCTGCGGCGGCCAAAGGGTCGACGCCCGCGCCCGGTCCGCAACCCGCCTGCGAAGGGCCCCAGCTCGCGTGCGCCACCGCCGTGACCCCGCATGTCGACCTGAACGGTCGGCTGTGGTTGGCGTGGCAGGCGGCAGGGCAGGTGGTGGTGGGACAGCTCGACGAGCCCCAGGCCGAGCCGCGCACCTTGGCGGTGCTGGATCAGCCAGGGCGGCAACTCGATGCCGGGGCCGATGCGCGCCCGCAGATCGTGGTGGACGCGCGCGACCGCGTCGTCGTGGCTTGGTCGGTGTTCAAGGACCGGCGCTGGAACGCCGAGGTCCGCCTGTCGCGCTCAATCGATGGTGGGCGCACCTTCTCGCCGCCGGTGCTGCTCAGCGATGACCCGCACAGCCAGCGCTTTCCCTTGCTGATGCGCGACGGACAGCGAGGTGTGCTCGCCGCCTGGCTCGACAAGCGTCCGGCAGACGTGGGTGCGTCGCGCGAGCCTGGTGACGTGGGCAAACCGACCGGAGCGGCCCCAGGCGCCCGGGTGGCGTTTGCGCGCTCTGCCGATGGGGGCCAGAGCTGGTCGGTCGTGGGTTTCGGTCCGGGGCGCAGTTGTGAATGCTGTCGCCTCGCGGGCGCAGTGGGTGACGACGGCGAAGCCGCTTTGCTGCACCGGGCGATCTTCCCTGGCAGCGAACGCGACCACGCCCTGTTGCGCCTGCCGCCCGACACCCCGGTGCCTGTGCTGCAACGCGTGGCCCAGGATCGCTGGGCGCTGGAAGGCTGCCCACACCATGGTCCCGCTTTGGCCCGCGACGCGCAGGGCCGAACCTGGGCGGCCTGGTTCACGCAGGGGCAAGTCCGACAAGGCCTGTTCCTGGCCCAAAGCGCTCGCCCTGGCGCCCCGTTCTCTGAGCCCGTGGCCATTGGCGACGCAGCGCGCCAACCCGGCCGCCCGCAGTTGCTGGCGGACGCCGGCTCGCTGTGGCTGGCCTGGAAAACCTTCGATGGGCAGGCGGTCGAGGTGCGTTGGCGGCGCACCGACGATGGTGGTCGGACCTGGAGCCCCGATCAGGTCGCTGCGCGCACCGACGGCCCTTCTGATCACCCGCAGTTGCTGCGCTGGCGCGGCGCCACCTGGTTGGCCTGGATGACCCGAGATCGGGGCTGGCGCTTGCTGCGGCTGTCTGGTGCACCTCAGCCGCAGGCACCTGCCTCCAGCAGCCCTGCAGAGGCTTTGCCACCGGCCTCAGGTGCCCCGGGTGTCACCGGGGGCGCGCGATGAACCGGCGCGAAGCCCTGTTTGCTTTGGGCGCCGTGGGGGCGCTGGGGGGAGGCGGCCTGTCTTCGCCCGCATCGTGGGCCGCTGGCGCGAAGCGGGCCAAGGCTGTCGCCACCCCGGGTGCGCAAAAGCTGGACCTGGCGCAGGCGCGAGCGCTCCATGCCCGCTGGGCGGGGCGGCCGTTCGTGCTGCACGCCTGGGGCCTGCACTGCCCCGCCTGCGTGAAGGGTTTGCCGGGCTGGCGTGACACCCTCGCCACCACGCCTGAGCTGCCCTTGCTGCTGCTCCAGGTTGACGCGGTGCCCGACCCGGTGGTGGCCACGGTGGAGCGTTTGCAGCAGGTGGGTCTGGCCGCGCGCGAAAGCTGGACCGTGGTGGACGAACTCGACGAGTTCACCCGTCACGCCCTCGATCCGCAGTGGCTGGGTGAAACCCCCTTCACGCTGCTGAGCGCTCCGGGCGGGCGCGTGGAACGCGTGCGCGGCCCGGTCTCTCGCGAGGAGGTGCTGGCCTGGTGGCGCCGCAGCCAGGGCTGAGGCGCACACCTGGCCGGGGCGTCAGCCCGCGAGCTTCTTCTTGAGCAGCTCGTTGACCGTGGCCGGGTTGGCCTTGCCCTTTGTGGCTTTCATGGCCTGACCCACCAGCGCGTTGAAGGCCTTCTCCTTGCCGGCTCGGAACTCTTCGACCGACTTGGCGTTGGCCGCCAGGATGTCGTCGAGGATCTTTTCCAGCTCGCCGGTGTCGCTCATTTGCTTGAGGCTCTTGGCTTCGATCAGCGAATCGATGCGAGCGAGGTCTTCGCCTTGGCCTTCGCCGCCCCACAGCGCGTCGAAAACCTGCTTGGCGCCATTGTTCGAGATGGTGCCGTCACCGATGCGCGAGATCATCGCGGCCAGCAGCTCGGGCGTCACCGGCGATTGCTCGATGGTCTGCTCGGCGGCATTCAGGCGGCGAGAGACCTCGCCCATCAGCCAGTTCGACACCAGCTTGGGCTGCTTGCAGGCCTTCGCTGCGGCCTCGAAGAAGGCGCCGAAGGCCTTCGACTGCGTCATCATCGTCGCGTCGTAGGCAGGCAGGCCATAGTCGGCCACGAAGCGCTCGGCCATCGCACGCGGCAGCTCGGGCATCTCGGCGCGCACGCGCTCCACCCACTCCGGCGCGATCACCAGCGGCGGCAGGTCGGGGTCGGGGAAGTAGCGGTAGTCGTGCGCGTCTTCCTTGGTGCGCATGGCGCGCGTCTCGCCCGTGTCCGGGTTGAACAGCACCGTGGCCTGCTGGATCGCGTAGCCGTCCTCGATCTGGTCGATCTGCCAGTTGATCTCGTAGTCGGTGGCCTGGACGATGTGCTTGAAGCTGTTGAGGTTCTTGATCTCGCGGCGCGTGCCCAGCGGCGCGCCGGGCTTGCGCACCGACACGTTCACGTCGCAGCGGAACGAGCCTTCCTGCATGTTGCCGTCGCAGATGCCCAGCCACACCACCAGCGTGTGCAGCGCGCGCGCGTACTCGGCGGCCTCGGCGCTGCAGCGCAGGTCGGGCTCGGTCACGATCTCGATCAGCGGCGTGCCCGCGCGGTTGAGGTCGATGCCCGATGACTTCTCGCCGTTGAAGCCGATGAAGTCGTCGTGCAGCGACTTGCCTGCGTCTTCTTCGAGGTGGGCGCGCACCAGGCGCACGGTGTGCGGCGTGTCGCCCACGAAGAAGCTGACCGAGCCGCCCTGCACGACGGGGATCTCGTACTGGCTGATCTGATAGCCCTTGGGCAGGTCGGGGTAGAAGTAGTTCTTGCGCGCGAAGATCGAGCGCGGCGCAATGGTCGAGCCCACCGACAGGCCGAAGGCGATGGCGCGTTCGACCGCGCCCTTGTTCATCACCGGCAGCGAGCCGGGCAGGGCCATGTCAACGGGGCAGGCCTGGGTGTTGGGCTCGGCGCCGAACTGGGTCGAGGCGCCCGAGAAGATCTTCGACTGCGTCGAGAGCTGGACGTGGGTTTCGATGCCGATGACGACCTCGTAACCCCGAACGTGTTTGGAACTCATGGTGTGTGTCTCGTTGGGCTGCTGGCCTGGATCAAGCCAGGGCCGTGGGCTTGCGCGCGTGCCAGTCGGTGGCCTGCTGGAAGGCGTGCGCGGTGTGCAGCAGCTGCGCCTCTTGCCAGTAGTTGCCCACCAGCTGCAGGCCCACGGGCAAGCCTTGTTCGCCAAAGCCGGCGGGCACGCTCATGCCGGGCAGGCCGGCCAGCGAAGCGGGCAGCGTGAAGATGTCTGCCAGGTACTCCTGCACCGGGTCGGTCGACGAGCCGATGGGGCGCGCGACCGTCGGCGAGACAGGGCCAGCGATCACGTCGCAATCCTTGAAAGCGGCCTGGAAGTCGTCGGCGATCATGCGGCGCAGCTTTTGCGCCTGCAGGTAGTAGGCGTCGTAGTAGCCGTGCGAGAGCACGTAGGCGCCGATCATGATGCGGCGCTTGACCTCGGGCCCGAACCCTTCGGCTCGGGTCTTGCGGTACATGTCGTTCAAGTCGCTGTACTTGGCTGCGCGGTGGCCGAACTTGACGCCGTCGAAGCGGCTGAGGTTGGACGAGGCTTCGGCCGGCGCGATGATGTAGTAGACCGGGATGGACAGCTCGGTGCGCGGCAGGCTGACGTCGACCAGCGTGGCGCCGAGTTGCTCGAGCTGCTGGAGCGCAGCGCGCGTGGCGGCCAGCACGTCGGCGCTCACGCCTTCGCCGAAGAACTCTTTGGGCACGCCCACGCGCAAGCCCAGCAGGGGCTTGTCAGCGGTGGCGCCGGGGCGCGGCGTGCTCAGCGCGGCCACGAAGTCGGGCACGCTCTGCTGGGCGCTGGTGGCGTCGCGTTCGTCGAAGCCGCTCATGGCCTGCAGCAGCAGGGCGCAGTCTTCGGCGGTGCGGGCCATGGGGCCGGCCTGGTCGAGCGACGATGCGAACGCGATCATGCCGTAGCGCGAGCAGCGGCCGTACGTCGGCTTGATGCCGGTGATGCCGGTCAGCGCAGCCGGTTGGCGGATCGAGCCGCCGGTGTCCGAGCCTGTGGCGCCGGCCACGAGGCGGCCCGAAACCGCCACGGCCGAGCCACCCGACGAGCCGCCTGCGATCTGCTCGAGCATCCAGGGGTTGCGGGCCACGCCGTAGGCCGAGTTCTCGGTGGCGCCGCCCATGGCGAACTCGTCGCAGTTGACCTTGCCCACGGTCACCGTGCCGGCGGCCTTGAGCTTGGCCACGATGGTGGCGTCGAACGGGCTTTGATAGCCCTTGAGCATCTTGGAGGCGGCCGTGGTGGGCAGGCCTTGCGTCACGAAGATGTCCTTGTGCGCGATGGGCACGCCGTCCAGCGGGCCCAGGGCCTGGCCAGCGGCGCGGCGAGCGTCGGCGGCGGCGGCTTGGGCCAGGGCGCCTTCGGCGTCCACGTGCAGGAAGGCGCCCAGGTTGGTGTGCGCGGCGATGCGCGCCAGCACGTGCTGGGTCAGGGCCACGGAGGTGGTCTGGCCAGCGGCCAGGGCCTGGCTCTGCTGGGCCAGGGTCAGGTCATGCAGTGCTGCGCTCATTCGATCACCTTGGGCACCAGGAACAGGCCTTCGTCGCGGGCCGGGGCGTTGGCCATGTTGGCCTCGCGCTGGTTGGTCTCGGTGACGGCGTCCTCGCGCAGGCGCAGGGTCACGTCTTCGATGGCCGACAGCGGGGTGTAGAGCGGCTCGACCCCGGAGGTGTCGACGGCGCGCATCTTCTCGACGATGTCGAAGAACTCGTTCAGTTGGGTCAGCATCGCGGCCGCCTCGTCGTCGCGCAATTCGAGGCGCGCCAGTTGGGCGATGCGGCCGACGTCGTCAGAGGTCAGGGCCATGGTGTGTTTCGGGGGCGTAAACAGGTCTGGCGCAGCCCGGAATGGGCCGGCCCTTCGGGTATTATCCTAGGTTATCCACAAGTGTCAGTGGCCAAGGCGGCCGTTCCCGGGTTGAAGGGGGCGTTTCGCAGGGGCGCCACGCACCGACCGATACCCGTCACCGAACACCACAAGGCCTGCGGGCCGGTGGGCTGGCATGAGGGCCGAGCCGCGTGAGCCATCCGCGCCCCTCGGGTGCCGCCCCGCCTCGCAGGCCGGAGCGCCATTGCCATGTATTCCATGTTTCGCAAGTATTTCTCCACCGACCTGGCCATCGACCTGGGCACGGCCAACACGCTGATCTACGTGCGTGACAAGGGCATCGTGCTCGACGAGCCCTCGGTGGTCTCGATCCGCCACGAAGGCGGCCCGAACGGCAAGAAAACCATCCAGGCCGTCGGCTCCGAAGCCAAGGCCATGCTGGGCAAGGTGCCCGGCAACATCGAGGCCATCCGCCCGATGAAGGACGGCGTGATCGCCGACTTCACCGTCACCGAGCAGATGCTCAAGCAGTTCATCAAGATGGTCCACCCGCGCTCGGTGCTCAAGCCCAGCCCGCGCATCATCATTTGCGTGCCCTGCGGTTCCACCCAGGTCGAGCGCCGCGCCATCCGCGAGTCGGCGCTTGGCGCTGGCGCCTCCGAGGTCTACCTGATCGAAGAACCCATGGCCGCCGCCATCGGTGCCGGCCTGCCGGTGTCCGAGGCGTCGGGCTCGATGGTGGTCGACATCGGCGGCGGCACCACCGAAGTCGGCGTGATCTCGCTGGGCGGCATGGTCTACAAGGGCAGCGTGCGCGTTGGCGGCGACAAGTTCGATGAATCCATCATCAACTACATCCGCCGCAACTACGGCATGCTGATCGGCGAGCCCACCGCCGAAGCCATCAAGAAGGAAATCGGCAGCGCCTTCCCGGGCTCCGAGGTCAAGGAGATGGAAGTCAAGGGCCGCAACCTGTCCGAAGGTGTGCCGCGCAGCTTCACCATCTCGTCCAACGAGATCTTGGAGGCCCTGACCGACCCGCTCAACCAGATCGTCTCGGCCGTCAAGAACGCGCTGGAGCAGACGCCGCCCGAGCTGGGCGCCGACATCGCCGAGCGCGGCATGATGCTGACCGGTGGTGGCGCCCTGCTGCGCGACCTGGACCGCCTGCTGGCCGAAGAAACCGGCCTGCCGGTGCTGGTGGCCGAAGACCCGCTGACCTGCGTGGTGCGCGGTTGCGGCATGGCCCTGGAGCGCATGGAGCGCCTGGGCAGCATTTTCACCTCGGAGTAAGCCCCCTTGGCGCAGTCGGTGGTTGCGTGCAGCATGCTGCATTGCCTTTCGCTGGCGCCCACACGAGGTTGAGCCGCCGACATGCCCCTGGCCACGCTGGACCGTTCGCCGCCGCCCTTCTTCAAGCAAGGGCCGTCGGCGTTCACGCGCCTGACGTTTTTTTCCGCCCTGGCTGTGCTGCTGATGGTGGCCGACGCCCGCTGGAAAATGACCCAGCCCTTGCGCGCTGCGGTGGCCACGGTGCTGCACCCGGTGCAGCAGGCTTTGCTGGCGCCCTCGCGGGCCTGGGACACCACCGCGCATTACTTCGCCGGCCTGGACGAGGCGCGCGCCATGCAGGCCCGGGCCGAACGCCAGATCACGGCCCAGGCCGAGCGCGTGATGCGCGTCGACGACCTGCTTCGTGAAAACGCCCGTTTGCGGGCGCTGCTGGAGCTGCGTCCGCGCCTGGATGTGCCCAGCACCTCGGCGGAAATCCTCTACGCCACGCAAGACCCGTACACCCGCAAGGTCGTCATCGACCGCGGCGGGGCACACGCTGTGGGGCTGGGCTCGCCCGTGATCGACCCGGCCGGTGTCATCGGCCAGGTCACGCGGGTCTACCCGCTGACGTCCGAGGTCACCTTGGTGACCGATCAGGATGCGGCCGTGCCGGTCGTCAACGTGCGCACCGAGCAGCGTGGCGTGGCCTATGGCCTGCCGCAGTCGCGCGGCATGGAGCTGCGCTTCATGGCCGGCAACGCCGACGTGCAGGTGGGCGATCGCCTCGAAACCTCGGGCCTGGACGGTGTCTACCCGCCCGGCTTGCCTGTGGCCCAGGTGGCCCGCATCGACCGGCGAGCCGATTCGGCCTTCGCTCGCATCGTGCTGACCCCGCTGGCCAACCCCGAAAGCAGCCGCCATGTGTTGCTGCTGCAGACCACAGGCCATGGGCTGGAAGGCGCGGCGCACGTCCTGGAGCCGGGCGCGCCTGCGGCCGCTGCCGACCCGATCCACGGGGCTTCCGCCGCCAACGTGGCCGCCGCATCGGCTGCTGCCGCAGCGGCCCGTGCACACGCTCGGGTGGCCGGTCACGCGGCTTCGCATCCAGCGTCGGCCGCTCAAGCGGCGGCCCCATCTGCTTCCCCATCGGCCGTCGGGCGTGGTGCGTCCCACCCGGCCGCAAGCCATGTCGCCGCCAGCGGCGTGGCCCCTGCCAGCAAGCCAGGAGGCCGACCATGATGCCCCGTGGCAACGAGCTGTTGCTGCCGGTCAACCCGGTCTTCATCTGGTTCTCGCTGCTGCTGGCGCTGGGCTTGAACCTGCTGCCCTGGGGGCGTTGGCCGGGTGTGCCCGATTTCCTCGCGGTGGCCCTGGTGTTCTGGAACGTGCACCAGCCGCGCCGCGTGGGCGTGGGCGTGGCCTTCTTCTTCGGGCTTTGCATCGACGTGCACCAGGGCGCCCTGCTCGGGCAGCATGCCCTGGCCTACACGCTGCTGAGCTTTTTTGCCATCACGGTGCACCGCCGCCTGCTGTGGTTCACGGTGGGTTCACAGGCGTTGCAGATCCTGCCGCTGTTCGCTTCTGCGCACGTGGTGGCGCTGCTGGTGCGCATGCTGGCCGGCGGTGGTTTTCCGGGTTGGGGCCTGGTGCTGGCGCCGGTCTTCGAGTCGATGATGTGGCCGCTGGTCACCATGGTCATGCTGGCGCCGCAGCGTCGCCCGCCCGACCGCGACAAGAACCGGCCGCTGTGAAGCGCAGCCCATGACCGAGCTCAAGAACCTCGAACAGGAGCTGGGCCGCTTTCGCGCCCGCTTGTGGGCCGCGGCCGGCTTCGTGCTGTTCTGCTTCGGCCTGCTGGCTTTTCGCCTGGTGGTGTTGCAGGTCGTGCGCCACGACGACCTGGCCAACCGGGCCGAGGCCAACCGCGTGGCGGTCGTGCCCATCGTGCCCAACCGAGGCCTGATCGTCGACCGCAACGGCGTGGTCCTGGCCAACAACTACTCGGCCTACACGCTCGAGATCACGCCGTCCAAGGTCGATGACGTCGAGGCCACGATCAACGCCCTGGCCGAGATCGTCGACATCCAGCCTCGTGACCGCCGCCGCTTCAAGCGCCTGCGCGAAGAGTCCAAGAGCTTCGAGTCGATCCCCATCCGCACCAAGCTCAGCGACGAAGAGGTTGCGCGCTTCATCGCCCAGCGCTATCGCTTCACCGGGGTCGACATCCAGGCGCGACTGTTCCGCCATTACCCGTATGGCGAGCTGGCCAGCCACGTGCTGGGCTACATCGGCCGCATCAACCAGCGCGAAGCGCAGGCCATGGACGACTGGCCTGAAGAAGAGCAGGCCAACTACCGGGGCACCGAGTACATCGGCAAGCTGGGCATCGAGCAAAGCTACGAGCGCGAGCTGCACGGCATCACCGGTTTCGAAGAGGTGGAGACCAGCGCAGGGGGCCGGGCCGTGCGCCGCTTGCGCTCGAACCCCGCCACGCCGGGCAACACGGTGCACCTGTCGATCGACATCCGCCTGCAGGGCCTGATCGAGCGGCTGTTTGGCGACCGCCGTGGCGCCCTGGTCGCCATCGACCCGCGCAATGGCGAGGTGCTGGCGTTTGTCTCCAAGCCGACGTTCGATCCCAACCTGTTCGTCGACGGCATCGACAGCGAGAACTGGAAGGAGCTCAACGAGAGCGCCGACAAGCCCTTGCTCAACCGGGCGCTGCGGGGCACCTACCCGCCGGGCTCGACCTACAAGCCCTTCATGGCCCTGGCTGCGCTCAACGCGGGCAAGCGCCGCCCTGAAACCATCATCATGGACAACGGCGTGTTCGTCTTCGGGGGCCATCGCTTTCGCAGCCCGGAGAACGAACGCGGCGGCGCGATGAACATGCGCCGCGCCATCGTCGAGTCCAGCAACGTCTACTTCTACACCCTGGCCAACGAGATGGGCGTGGACCTGATCCACGACCAAATGTCGCAGCTGGGTTTCGGGCGGCTGACGGGCATCGACCTCAAGGGCGAGGTCACGGGCATCCTGCCGTCCACGGACTGGAAGCGCAAGGCCTATCGCCGCCCGGAGCAGCGCAAGTGGTATGCGGGCGAGACCATCTCGCTGGGCATCGGCCAGGGCTACAACACCTTCACCATGCTGCAGGTGGCCACGGCCCTGTCCACCGTGGTCAGCGACGGGCAGCGCTTCCAGCCGCGCGTGGTGCGCGAGATCGAAAACGTGGTCACGCGCGAGCGCATGATCCCGGCGCGCGAGGCCATCGATGCGCTGCCGCTCAAGCCTGAGCACACCGCCCTCATCCGTGAGGCGATGTTCGGTGTGACGCAAGAGGGCACGGGCACGCGCGTGTTCGCAGGGGCCGGCTACCTCAGTGGGGGCAAGACGGGCACCGCCCAGGCCGTGGGCCTGCGCCAGAACGAGAAGTACGTCGCTTCGCGCATGGACGAGTACAAGCGCGACCATTCGCTCTACGAAGCCTTCGCCCCGGTGGACAACCCGCGCGTGGCCTTGGCGGTGATCGTCGAGAACGCGGGCTTTGGTGCCATGGCCGCTGCGCCCATCGCCAGGCGCGTGCTCGACTACCTGCTGCTGGGCATCTACCCCAGTGAAGAAGACATCGCGCTGGTGCAGCAAAGCCGCGCCTCCGCCCCCGTGGGCGTGGCGCGCAAGGCCTCCGAGGTGCCGCTGCCCAAGGGCACCGATGCCTTCGGCGCCGATGTGAGCGCGCCGACCGCGGTGAGCGCGCCGGCTGTCGCGACCGCAGCGGCCTCAGCCACGACAACCAACGCGCCGCCCTCACCGCCCTCGGCGGCGGCCTTGGCTGCACCAGCCGCATCGACCGCCTCCAGCCCGGGGGGCTCGCCATGAACATCGCTTTCGAGAAGCCTTCGCTGCTGCAGCGCATCAAGCCCATCTTCCAGGGCTTTGACCTGCCGCTGGTGTGCATCATCCTGTACATGTGCCTGCTGGGCCTGGCCAACATGTACTCGGTCGGCTTCGACCACGGCACGCGCTTTGCCGACCACGCTCGCAACATGCTGCTAGGCGCCGGGGTGCTGTTCCTGGTGGCACAGGTGCCGCCGCAGCGCCTGATGGCCATCGCGGTGCCGCTCTACACCGTCGGCGTGGTGCTGCTGGTTGCCACGGCCATCTTCGGCATCACCAAAAAGGGCGCGACGCGCTGGCTCAACATCGGCATCGTCATCCAGCCCTCCGAGATCGCCAAGATCGCCGCCCCGCTGATGCTGGCCTGGTGGTTCCAGCGCCGGGAGGGGCAGTTGCGCACGCCCGACTTTCTGGTGGCGGGCGGGCTGTTGCTGCTGCCTTTTGCGCTGGTGCTCAAGCAGCCCGACCTGGGCACCTCGATGTTGGTGCTCACCTCGGGGCTGTACGTCATCTTCTTTGCGGGCCTGAGTTGGAAGCTCATCGTGCCGACCCTGGTGGCCGGGCTGGTGGGCGTGAGCCTGATCGTGGGCTTTCAGGACGACCTGTGTCAGCCCGGTGTGAAGTGGGTGGGCCTGCACGATTACCAGAAGAACCGCGTCTGCACGCTGCTGGACCCGACCTCGGACCCCTTGGGCAAGGGCTTTCACATCATCCAGGGGATGATCGCCATCGGCTCGGGCGGGGTGGCCGGCAAGGGCTTCATGCAGGGCACGCAGACGCACCTGGAGTTCATCCCCGAGCGCACCACCGACTTTGCCTTCGCTTCTTATTCCGAGGAGCACGGCCTGTTCGGCAACGCCTTGCTGATGATCGGTTTCCTGGCCCTGATCTACCGGGGGCTGTACATCGCTTCGCAGGCGCCCACGCTGTTCTCGCGCCTGCTGGCGGGCAGCCTGTCGCTGAGCTTTTTCACCTATGCCTTCGTCAACATGGGCATGGTCAGCGGCATCTTGCCGGTGGTGGGCGTGCCGCTGCCGTTCATCAGCTATGGCGGCACAGCCATGGTCACGCTCGGCCTGGCGCTGGGCCTGCTGATGTCGATCGCCAAAAGCCGTGGGTTGATGCAGCGTTGACGTCGCGTGTGGCGACTGGCGTGGTGCCCCTGGCGCGTTGTTGTCTTGTGCGGGCTGATCCGTCGCAAGCCGTTGGCCCTCGCGCCGCGCTAGGATGCGCGACATGAACCGCGCTGCTTTTGCTTCCTCTTCCGCCATCCGGCACGATGCGATGGACCGCGTCATCCTGAGCATCGACAACGCCTTGCGCACCTCGTTGGGCTCGCACGTGGCGGCTCGGCCCTGTCCGCGCCCGGATGAGCGCGGCGAGCCCCCGGCCTTGACGGCCGAAGAAAAGCGACTGTCTGCCGCGCTGATGCGCGTCAACCACGTGGGCGAGGTGTGCGCGCAGGCGCTCTACGCCTCGCAGGCCTGGGGCACCAACGACCCGGTGCTCAAGGCCCAGTTTGAAGCTGCGGCGGCCGAAGAAACCGACCACCTGGCCTGGACGGAGCAGCGCCTCAAGGAGCTGGGCGGGCGCACCAGCCTGCTCAACCCGCTGTGGTACGCCGGCGCGTTCGCCATCGGGCTGGTGGCGGCCAAGGTGGGCGATCGCCACAGCCTGGGCTTCGTCGTCGAGACCGAGCGCCAGGTCGAAGCCCACCTCAACAGCCACATGGACAAGTTGCCCGCTGCCGACGCGGCCTCGCGGGCCATCGTGGCCCAGATGCGCGACGACGAGGTGGCTCACGCCGATGCGGCCGAGAAGGCCGGTGGTGTGCCGCTGCCGGCGCCCGTGCGCGGCCTGATGAAGCTGGCGGCCAGGGTCATGACGACCACGGCCCACCGGATCTGAGCGAAGCCCGGGCGCCGCTCAGGCGGCGACCACCTCGAAGCTGGTGGTGATTTCGGCGGTCTTGCCGATCATGATCGAGGCCGAGCAGTACTTCTCGTGCGACATCTGGATGGCGCGCGCCACGGCGGTGTCCGTCAGGTTCACGCCGGTGACGACGAAGTGCATGTTCACTTTCGTGAAGACCTTGGGATCGACCTCGGCGCGGTCGGCCGTGATCTTGACCTGGCAGCCGCGCACATCGTGGCGGCCGCGCTTGAGGATCAGCACCACGTCGTAGGCCGTGCAACCACCGGTGCCGGCCAGCACGGTTTCCATGGGGCGGGGCGCCAGGTTGCGGCCACCGCCTTCCGGGGCGCCGTCCATGTTGATGATGTGGCCGCTGCCGGTTTCAGCCATGAAGGCCATGCCGGAGGCAGGCTGCCAGTTGATGGTGCATTCCATGAGGGTTCCTTGGGACGGTTGCAGCGGTGGGGCGCTGTCGCCCCTGCGCGAGCCGCAGATTGTCCCCGATCCCGGCGGGGGCGGTTTTACCTAGGGGTTAGCCCTGGAAAACGGGGTGAAGAAACGACTTTCTGTTGCATGTTTTGCAGCCGCACGATACAAATCGTTTCAGACCTGTGGAACTTTCGCATCAGGGCGGTGTCTCACAGGGGCTTGTTTCGTTTTTCTCTCCACTCACCTCGTTCAGGGTGACATTTCAGAACCCGAGGCCGCTTGCGGCGCTCGGGTTTTTTTTGCCTGGCGGTTGTCGAGTGGGCCGTTCGAAGCCAACCCTTCTCGGTCGACTCAATCCCCGCCAGGCGGCGGCGCGTTGCGCGCTTTCGCCGCCATCTCTTCGCGCAGCCGTCGCAGCTTCTCGCGCGGGTCTTCCTTCGGCCCGCCTTCGCCGAGTTTCATCTCGGCCACGAAGCGGCTGGGTGTGGCCTGCACGTAGTCGCGGCCCTTCTTGCGGCGTTTGAGCACGCTCACGCTCAGGCTCAGGCGCGCGCGCGTGATGCCCACGTACATCAGCCGGCGTTCTTCTTCCACCTGCTGCGGCGTCATCTCTTGTTCGTCGCGGCAAAAGGGCAGCAGGCCCTCGTTGGTGCCGGCCAGCACCACGTGCGGCCACTCCAGGCCCTTGGAGGCGTGCAGGGTCGACAGCACCACGGCGTTCTGGTCGGTCTCGCGCTCGGCCAGCGAGGTGATCAGCGCGATCGTCTGCGCCACCTCGATCACGCTGCGGCGCTCGCTCTCGGTGGTCATGCCGCCATCGGCCTCGATGTCGCCACCACAGCGCTTGGCCACCCAGTCGATGAAGTCGAGCACGTTGGTCCAGCGGGCCTGTGCGACCTTCTCGTTTTCTTCGTTGTCGTAGAGGTGCTGCTCGTAGCCGATGTCCTTCAGCCACTCGAGCAGCAGTTCCTTGGCGCCTTCCCCACCGTAGGTCTGGCGGGCCTTGTATTCGAAGTCGTTGATGTAGCGGCCGAACTCGTGCAGGCCGTCGAGCGCGCGCTGGCTCAGCACGGTGCTCAATGAGTCGGAGAACAAAGCCTCGAACAAGCTCACCTTCCACTTGCCCGAGAACTCGCCCAGGGCGGCCAGCGTCTGGTGGCCGATGCCGCGCTTCGGGGTCGTCACCGCGCGCAGGAATGCCGGGTCGTCGTCGTTGTTGAGCAAGAGGCGCAGCCAGGCGCACAGGTCCTTGATCTCGGCGCGGTCGAAGAAGCTCTGGCCGCCCGAGACCTTGTAGGGGATGTTGGCGCGGCGCAGCGCCTGCTCGATGGGGCGGGCCTGGTGGTTGGCGCGGTAGAGGATGGCGAACTGGTTCCAGTCGGCCGGCTGCGTGTTGCTGAGCATGCCGCCGCGGATGGCCTGGATGCGGGCCACGGCGCGTTCGGCCTCGTGTTCTTCGTTGTCGCACTCGACCACCTTCACTGGCTCGCCTTCGCCCAGGTCCGACCACAGCGTCTTGGGGAAGAGCTTGGGGTTGAGCTGGATGACGTTGTTGGCCGCGCGCAGGATGGCGCTGGTGGAGCGGTAGTTCTGCTCCAGCGGGATGACCTTGAGGTTGGGGTAGTCCTGCGGCAGGCGCTTGAGGTTGTCGAGCGTGGCGCCGCGCCAGCCGTAGATGGACTGGTCGTCGTCGCCCACGGCGGTGAAGATGCCCTCGGGGCCCACCAGCAGCTTGAGCAGCTCGTACTGCGTGGCGTTGGTGTCCTGGTACTCGTCAACGAGCACGTGGCGCAGCTGGCGCTGCCACTTCTGTGCCACATGGGGGTGCTGAGACAGCAGCTTGAGCGGCAGGCCGATGAGGTCGTCGAAGTCCACGGCCTGGTAGGCCAGCAGGCGCTCTTCGTAGAGCTTCATGACCTTGGCCGCGAGGATCTCGTCGTCGCTGCCTGCGTCGGACAGCGCATGCCCGCTGCTGACGCCCATGTTCTTCCAAAGGCTGATCTGCCACTGCCAGCTGCGCGCCAGTTTGGCGTCGGTGGTGGCGCCCGCATCGCGCAGGATGCTGAGCACGTCGTCGCTGTCGAGGATGGAGAACTTGGGCTTGAGGCCGAGCGCTTCGCCGTCCTCGCGCAGCAGGCGCACGCCCAGCGAGTGGAAGGTGCACACCAGCAGCTTGCCCGCGGCCTTGGGGCCGATGAGGGCCTTGACCCGCTCGCGCATTTCGGCGGCGGCCTTGTTGGTGAAGGTGATGGCGCCGATCTGCGACGGGGCCAGGTCGGCGCCGTCGCCGGGTTGCAGCAGGCGAGCGATCTTGTGCGTGATCACGCGCGTCTTGCCCGAGCCGGCGCCGGCCAGCACGAGGCAGGGGGAGTCGAGGTGCTGGACCGCGGCCATCTGGGCCGGGTTCATGGTGGGCGCGGCGCTCACGTCGGTGGGGGCAAAGGCGTGGTGGGCGGCAGAGCGAGCATCACCAAGTCAAAGGCCCGCGACGAACTCGCCCAGCACCTCGGTGAAGGCCTGGGGTTGCTCGACGGCGCTCAGGTGGGCGCAGCCTTGCAGCGTCACCAGCTGGGCATTGGGGATGGCGCGGGTCAGGGCGATGGCGGTGTCAGGCGGCAGGCTTTCATCGAGGCTGCCCGAGATGACCAGCGAGGGCACGCGAACCTTGTGCAGCTTGCCGCTGAAGTCGGCCTCGCAGATGGCGGCGGCGCAGGCGGTGTAGCCCTCGGGGTCGGTGGCTTCGAGCAGGCGCTGGTGGCGCGCGACGGTGGCCGCCTGGTTGGCGCGGAAGGCCTCGCTGAAGAATCGGTGCATGGTGCCGGTCGAGATGGCTTGCAGGCCGTGTGCGTCGATGGTGGCGATGCGCTGGGCGATGGCTTCTCGGCCGGCAGGGGTGTAGCCCACGGTCGTGTTGGCGAGCACCAGGCCCTTGACCTTGTCGGGGTGGCGAAGCGCCAGTTCCTGACCGATGAGGCCACCCATCGACAGGCCGACCCACACCACCGGCTCGCCTGCGAGCTCGTCGATCAGGCGCGCAGCGTCGGCGGCGAGTTCGGTCAGCGTCAGCGGCTCGGACGGGATCTGCGAGCGGCCATGGCCGCGCGTGTCGGGGCAGATGACGCGGCAGGTGCGGGCCAGCTCGTTGGCGACCTGGTCCCACATCGAGCCGTCCTGGCCAAGCGCGTGGCTGAGCACCACGGTGTGCGTGTACTCGCCGCTGCGGGGCTCGCGGACGGTGGCGTGCAGCTTGGGGCGCGTTTGCGTGAACACCGAGCGGCCCACGCCCGGGTGCCAGGCGTCGTCGGCCGGGCGTGCAGGCGGTTCGATGCCGAGCTCGCGCATGATGCCCAGGGCCTTGGCGAAACCCGTGTTGGCGGCGGGCACGCCGGCGTAGATGGCGATCTGGATGAGGGCTTCGCGCACCTCGTCGACGCTCAGGGTGTGGGCGTTGCCGGGCGTCAGCGAGCCGCGCATGTGGATCTCGAACTCGTCCCAGCGGCCCAGCGAGGCGGTCACCGCCATCACGATGATGCGGCGGGTCTTCCAGTCCAGGCCGGGGCGGCCCCAAACACCGTGCCAGGCGTAGTCGGTGATGAAGTGCTGGAACTCGGCGTTGAAGGCGTTGGCCTTGGCCACCGACTTGTCGACCCAGGCGTCTCCCAGGGCTGCACGGCGGTTGCGCATGCCGCGCTCGAAAGCGTGGTCGAAGTCGGTGCTGGGCTTGGTGGACATGGCGAGGTCACGGTCGGTTTCAGGAAGGGGCACATTGTGCCGCGAGGATCGGTTATGGTGCGGACCATGCAAACCGCAGGCCCGCGCCCCATCGCCTCGATGGCATCCACGCCTGCCTCTGCCCGACGCCCTCGCGTCGGCTGGGGGCTGGGGTGGGCGCTTGCCTGCGTGGTGCTGGCCGTGTGGTTGTCGGGGTGCGCGTCGGGGCCGAAGCCTCCTGCGTCCTCGCCGGGGTCATCGCCGCAGCGCGATGGCCCGCCCTTGAGCGTGCCGCCCAACCTGGCCGATTTGCCGGACGTGGTGCCCCAGGTCGAGCCCATTCGCCAGGGCGGGCCGAACAAACCTTATGTGGTCCTCGGGCAGTCTTACGAGCCCCTGCTGGGCGATGTCGAGTGGAGCGAGAAGGGCGGTGCCTCCTGGTACGGCAACAAGTTCCACGGCCGGCGCACCGCCAGCGGCGAGCTCTACAGCATGTACGGGCTGACGGCGGCGCACAAGACGCTGCCGATCCCCAGTTACGTGCGGGTGCGCAACGTGCGCAATGGCAAGGAAGTGATCGTGCGGGTCAACGACCGTGGGCCTTTCGTTTCAGGGCGGGTGATCGACCTGAGCTACGCGGCGGCCATCAAGCTCGACATCGCGGCCGCAGGGGTGGGGCAGGTCGAGATCGCGCGACTGACTTTTGACGAGATCCGCAGCGGTGCGTGGCAGCGCGGCACGGTGCTCGACCCCGAGCCCACCCACCAGGCAACCAGGTCGCTTCAGCCTGAGCGCCCCATGTTGGCTTCCCCTGATGGCGCGCTGCCCACCGATGACCCGCTGCTGGGCGGTGCCGCTCCGCCGATGGCGACACCTGCCCCTGCGGCGAGCGCATCGACGAAGGTGTCCACGGCCCGTGCGCACACCCCTGCAGCCCGAGGCTTCTGGGTGCAGCTGGCGGCGCTGAGCCGGCGCGACGGCGTCGACAAGCTGCAGCAACGCATCGCCGACCAGCTCACGGGCCTGCTGCCCTTGCTGGCCGTCTTCCACGAGGCCCCTCACTACAAGTTGCAGGCGGGGCCGTTCGCCTCGAAACAGGAGGCCCAGCAAGCCGCCCGGCAGGTGCGCGAGGCGCTGCAGCTGCAACCCATGGTGATCGAGCGTCGCTGACCCCCTCCCTGTTTCGATCCTGATCCCGATGCCGTACCTGGGTTTGTTGTTCAACGCCTTCGTCTGGGGGCTGTCCTGGTGGCCTTTGCGCCGCTTGCAGGACATGGGTTTGCATCCCTTGTGGGCGACCCTGCTGTTTTTTGCCTTGGGCGTGATCGCCATCGGCCTGACCCGGCGCGATGCCTGGCGCGTGGTGCTGCGCTCACCCGGGCTGTGGATGCTGGCGCTGGCCACCGGGCTCACCAACGCGGCCTTCAACTGGGGCGTGGCCACCGGTGAGGTGGTGCGCGTGGTGCTGCTGTTCTACCTGATGCCCCTGTGGGCGGTTGGCCTGGCTTGGTGGCTGCTTGGCGAGCGCGTGACGGCCAGGGCGGCTTTGCGCGTGTTGCTGGCGCTCGGTGGTGCATTGTTGGTGCTGCGCCCCGCCGATGGCGGTTGGCCGCGATTCAACGGCCTGGCCGACTGGTTGGGCCTGGCGGGTGGTTTTGGCTTTGCTTTGATCAACGTGATGTTGCGCCGAGCCGCCGATCACAGCTCTGCCGAGCGCGCGCTGGCCATGTTCTCGGGGGGCGTCTGCCTGCCCGGTGTGCTGGGGCTGGTTTTGTCGGCCCAGGGGGTGGTGCCAGGCTGGCCTGCCTTCTCGTGGGATTGGGCTTTGCTGGCCGCCGGCATGGGCGTGGCCTTCTTTGCTTCCAACCTGGCGATGCAGTACGGGGCGTCGAAGATCCCGGTTCACATCACCTCGGTGGTGATGCTGTCGGAGATCGTCTTCGCGGCGGGCTCTGCCGTGTGGTTCGGCGGCGAGGCGCTCAGGCCTGCGGTGCTGATGGGCGGCGGGCTCATCCTCGTGGCCGTGCTGCTGGCCACGCGGGACGGGGCCTAGCCAAGGCCAGGCGAGGGCCCAGCAGGGCGCCCCAGCGGGCGGTCAGGCGCTCTCACCGCATCGCTCGGGCCGCCTGGCCCCTTGCTTCAGCCGCGCAGCTTGCGGCTGTGCTCGTGCACCGTGTCCACCAGCACCTTGACGTTGTCGGGCGGGGTGAACTGGCTGATGCCGTGGCCGAGGTTGAAGACGTGGCCGCTGCCAGCGGTCGGCTTGCCGAAGCTGTCGAGCACCTTGATGGCCTCGGCGCGCACCTGATCGGGCGAAGCGAACAGCACGTTGGGGTCGAGGTTGCCTTGCAGGGCCACGCGGTCGCCGGTGATCTGGCGGGCGCGGCCCAGGTTCATGGTCCAGTCCAAGCCGACCACGTCGCAGCCGCTGTCCGCGATCTCATCGAGCCAGATGCCGCCGCCCTTGGTGAAGACGATGTGCGGGATGCGGAAACCGTCGTGCTCCTTCTTGAGCTGCGAGAGCACGCGCTTCGTGTAGGCCAGGCTGAATGCCTGGAAGGCGCCATCGGCCAGCACGCCGCCCCACGAGTCGAAAATCATCGCGGCTTGTGCGCCCGCTTCGATCTGGGTGTTGAGGTACAGCGCCACGGCGTCGGCGTTGACCTCGAGAATGCGGTGCATCAGGTCGGGGCGCTGGTACATCAGCGTCTTGACGGCGCGGTAGTCGTCCGAGCCGCCGCCTTCGACCATGTAGCAGGCCAGCGTCCAGGGGCTGCCGCTGAAGCCGATCAGCGGCACCTTGCCCACGCCGTTGTTGTCGGCCAGCTCGCGGCGGATGGTGCGCACCGCGTCGAACACGTAGCGCAGCTTGTCCATGTCGGGCACGGCGAGCTCGGCCACGGCGGCCTCGTCGCGCACGACCTTGGCGAACTTCGGGCCTTCTCCGGCGGCAAAGCTCAGGCCCAGGCCCATGGCGTCTGGCACGGTGAGGATGTCGCTGAACAAGATGGCCGCATCGAGGTCGTAGCGGCGCAGCGGCTGCATCGTCACCTCGCAGGCCAGCTCCGGGTTGGTGGCCAGGCCCATGAAGCTGCCGGCCACGTCGCGCGTGGCGCGGTACTCGGGCAGGTAGCGGCCGGCCTGGCGCATCAGCCACACGGGCGTGGCGTCGGTGGGCAGGCGCAGGCAGGCGCGCAGGAAGCGGTCGTTGGCCAGCGGGGGCAGGGTGAAAGCAGCACTCATGGGGCGCATTTTAGGCGGCGGCCCCTGCGCGGCCTTGCGCCTGCTCATTCAGGGGGTGGATCCGCACAAGCCATGAGTCGAATTTCCGCTTGAACTGGCAGCATGCAACGCATGGCAGTCATCACCGGCGACATCGTCCCCCTCAACCGATCCGAACACGGCTACGCGGCCATCGAAGGCCTGGCCGGCACCATGGTGCAGGCCTACCTGCTGCGTTTCAGTCAGCCGGTGCCCGAAGAGCGCATGCGCAGCACCCTGCGCCAGCTGGTCACGGCTTATCCCAAGCTGCGCGCGGCGCTGGAGCCGGGCCTGCACCGCTACCACTTCCGCATCCTGCCGGAGGGGCCGCTGATCGATCAGCTGTTCGAGCTGGCCTACCAGGTCGACCCCCACCTGAACCCCGATGACCCGCGAGCGCTGGAGGCCTGGCACCGCGAGCGCATGCACGAAGTGCTGCCGCTGGAGCGCGGCCTGGGGCTGCGCGCCCGCTTCGTGCCCCACCCCGAGCGACCGGTGCTGTGTTTCGGCGTGCCCCACATCCTGGGCGACGGCATGACCATGCTGCAGCTGGTCAAGCAGATCCTGCGCGGCCTCAACGGCCAGCCGCTCGAGCCCATGGCGCTGGAGGCGCCGTCGATGATCGGCTCCATCGCGCCCCTGGACTGGCGGCAGTGGCCACGCCAGGTGCTGCGCTCGCGCCAGCACAAGCTCGAAGAAGCCCGCCGCCTGGCCAGCCTGAACATCCAGCAGTGGCCCACGCAGCTGGGCACGCATTTCTCGACCACGGGCCTGCGTCACCACGAGGTGCCCACGCCGGTGGCCGACCTGCGTCGCACCGCGCGCGAGCTGGGCGTGTCGCTCAACACCTTCCTGATCGCCGCGCTGGCCCAGACTTTCCTGGATCAGGCGCCGAACGACCCGAAGGCCGCTGCCGTCATCCGCATCTCGGTGAACCTGCGCAAGTACTACCCCGAGTCGGCCGGGCACGGGCACCTCTGGGGCAACCACGTGGGCGCCTTCCTGGTCATCGAGCAGGACGCCCGCAAGCCCCTGCGCGAGCGCGTCAAGTCCATCGACGCCAGCATCAAGGAGGGCCAGGACCGCTACGCCCGCCGCGAGATGTGCTGGACCTACCTGCTCGAAGAGGCGCTGCCCTGGCTGGGCCGCACGCTGATCGGGCACATCGGGGTGCAGCTCAAGCGCCAGGGCAAGTTCCCCAAGATCAGCTGCCACGCCACCAGCCTGGGCGACGCCAACCACGTCAACCTGCCCGATGCGGCGGTGCGCGTGGTGCAGCTCACCCCCACGGTCAACAGCATCTCGCCGTTGCCTGCCTTGGTGGAGATGAATGGCCGTCTGACGATGCCTACCAGCTGGCAGTTGGGCGAGACGCCCGTGGCGGCGGTCGATGACTTCCATCGGCGCTTCGATGCCACGCTGGCGCGCATGGTGGCTGAGGTGGCGCCACAGGCCACGCAGGACGCCGCGGCCTGATCCCTGGCGACCGGCCTGGCCGGTCAGGCCGGCACGCCTCCTGCTTTGCATGGAGGCGCCTTGCCGGCACACTGGTGCCTGCGGCTGGCGCCCCCGAGCGACCCGCCTCGGCCCCCTGATGCCCCTTGACGACCGCCCGATTTCACATGAGCACGCTTCACCTCATCTCTCACCCCCTGGTCCAGCACAAGCTCACGCTGATGCGACAAAAGGACGCGAGCACCAACAGCTTTCGCCGCCTGCTGGACGAGCTGAGCACGCTGATGGCCTACGAGGTCACGCGGGACATGCCCCTGCAGCCCGTCGAGATCGAGACCCCTCTGGAGAAGACCACCGGCCATGTGATCGATGGCAAGAAGCTGGTGCTGGTGTCCATCCTGCGCGCCGGTGACGGCCTGCTCGACGGCATGCTGCGCGTGGTGCCGAGCTCGCGCGTGGGCCACATCGGCCTGTACCGCGACCCGGACACCCTGCGGCCGGTCGAGTACTACTTCAAGATGCCCTCAGAGGTGGCCGAGCGTGACGTGATCGTGGTCGACCCCATGCTGGCAACGGGGCACTCGGCGGCCGCAGCCGTCGCGCGCATCAAGCAGCTGCAACCGCGATCGATCAAGTTCATGTGCCTGCTGGCGGCGCCCGAGGGCGTGGCTGCGATGCAGTCCGAGCACCCCGACGTGGACATCTACACCGCCGCCGTGGACCGCTGCCTCAACGAGCACGGCTACATCTTGCCTGGGCTGGGTGACGCGGGCGACCGCATCTTCGGCACGAAGTGAGGCGGTCGTGCCCGGCATGATGGCGGGCTTCGGTCGCAGCGGTGCGGCGCAGGTGCGCGCCGGGTTGGCTCAGGCGCCGCGCCCAGCGGCCAAGTCGGCGAGTTTCTGGCTTTGCATCAGGCCGGTCACGCTGAGCTGACGCAGGCGGTCGTGCAGGCCGTTCCAGTCGGACGATCGGCCCGATTGCAGGGCCTGCCAGCGCCCATGCACGTCGCGCAGGATGCTGTCCGCAGACGATTCGCCGCCCAGGTCAGACGAGCTGTCTGCCAGCTTGCGGATTTGCGCCAGTCGGGCGTCCACTCGCTCGGCCAGCAGGGGCACGGGCTCCTCCTGCCAAGCATCCAGATCAGACTTCAAATCGCCCGCGGCCTCCACCAGGGGCAGCCAGGTGCCGTGCAATTCGGCTTCGGCGCGCACCTGGCGCTGCTCGTGCCAGGAGGCAAAGCCCCCGGCGAGCATCAGCAGGCCGCAGGCCGTGCCCAGAACGAAGGCGCGCCAGTGGATCGGGGTGGTGTGTGCGAGGGGGGTGATGGTGGTGGCGGGCGAAGCCATGGCATGGGGGCCCCGCTTTCACGGGAACAGGTTGAGTTCCCATGAAATTCGGCGCCATCGGCGCCGACTTGATTGCCCCGCCCCAGTTGCTGGGTGGGCGCGTGAAAGGCTTCACGTTCAGCCTGAAACCTTGAACACCGAGACGGCCTTGACCAGTTGATGGGCTTGGTGACGCAGGCTTTCGGCGGCCGCAGCGCTTTGCTCGACCAACGCGGCGTTCTGCTGCGTGGTCTGATCCAGTTGCGAGATGGCGTCACCGACCTGGCGCACGCCGGAGTTCTGCTCCTCGCTGGCCGAGCTGATTTCGTTGACGATCTGCGTGACGCGTTGGATCGACTGCACCACTTGTTCGATGGTGGAACCCGCCTGATCGACCTGATTGGAGCCGGCCTGTATTTGTTCCACGCTTGCACCGATCAGCGTTTTGATCTCTTTTGCCGCCGTGGCCGAGCGTTGCGCCAAGGTGCGCACTTCGTTGGCCACCACCGCAAAGCCTCGTCCCTGCTCGCCAGCGCGCGCCGCTTCGACCGCGGCATTGAGTGCCAGGATGTTGGTCTGGAATGCGATGCCGTCGATGACCCCGGTGATGTCGCCGATGCGACGAGAGCTGTCATTGATCCCGCGCATGGTGGCGATGACCTGTTGCACCGCCTCACCGCCTCTGGAGGCCACTTGGCTGGCCTCGCGGGCAAGTTCGTTCGCGTGACGGGCATTCTCAGCGTTCTGGTTGACCGTCGCGCCGAGTTGGTCCATCGACGCTGCGGTCTGCTGCAGCGCGCTGGCTTGCTGCTCTGTGCGCCCTGACAAGTCGTTGTTGCCTTGAGCGATTTCCACGCTGGCGGTGGACACCGACTCGGAGCCTTCTCGCACCGAAGAGACCACCGCAGCCAGGCTTTCCTGCATCTGGGCGATGCACGCCATCACGCTGTGCTGATCGCCGGGGCGCAACACGGGGCGATGGGTCAAGTCGCCGTCGGCCACGCCGCGCAGCAGGCTCGCCACGTTGTGCGGCTCACCGCCAAGATCCCGCATCAGGCTGCGGGACATGGCCCACGCCATCAAGCCACTGAGCAGCAGCGAAAGTGTCACGCCAAAGAGCACCCACTTCTGAGACATGGCGTAAGTGGCTGAGGCGTCATCCGCCGCGTGCTCGCCTTGTTGGAAGTTGTGAGCCGACAGCTTGTCGAGCGCGCTCAAGGTGTCGTCAAAGTTCGATTTGCCTGCGCCCTCGCTGATGTCCTTGCCATCGGCTTGCTGACCCTTTCGGTCCAGCGCAATCACCCTCGCCGAGGTCTCCACGTAGCTTTTCCATCGTTGATCAAGCGTGGTGCTCAGGGCACCTTGCTCCTCGCCGGCGATCAGTTGTGTGTGCGCCTCGAGGGAGCGCTCTACGGCAGCGCGAGCCGCCTTGAACTTGTCCTCGTACTCCTCCATGTAGCCCTCATCGCTGGCCAGTGTGTGGCGGACCTCGAAATCGCGAGCCTCGAGCATGGCGACACGCGCTCGGGCCAGGTGATCGACCGCAGGCAGCCATCGCTGGGCCAGTTGCTCGGCGTCACCGTTCATGTGGGACATGGCCCACAGGGAGGATGCGCCGACCGCCAGGGTCAGCGCGAGCGTCACGCCGAACGACAGGGCCAACTTCAACCCAGTTGACAGGCTGTTGAGTCGACGGGCGACCCAATTGAGAGGGCTCATGAGCAGCTCCTGCGGGCTTGGCGCCCGCTTTGATCACTTCTTGAAACCCACGTAGGTCACGCCAATGACGGCGCCGCCAGCGTCCTTCACGGGGTTGTAGCAAGTGTTGTAGGCGGTGCCCAGCACATCGACCTCGCCGCAAAAGGACTGTCCTTTGCTCACCGAATCGTAGGCCTTGTTGCGAGCCAATTGCGTGCCGACGCCCCGTTTTCCCTCAGGCGTGAGCACGTTGGTGCTCACGCGCACGAATTCATCGCCGCTTTTGACGAACACCGTTGCCGTGGCGCCGGAGGCCTTCTTGATCTCATCGACCACGTCGTAATTGCCGTTGATGCGACGCTTGCCGAAGAAGATGGCAGGCACCTCCTTGTCGGCGACGGTCGCCGTGCCCTCGACCTTGGGGGCACCCAGCTTGTTCAAGCGGGCATCCAGGTCGGCGATGGTCGCCTTGGGATCGTTGGCCAGGGCGTGCACCGACGCAAAGGCGAGGGAGCAGGCAAGCAGTGTGGGGACGAAGCGCATGGTCGGATCTCCAGTCGAGCGTGAAGCACGCAACAATGGGAGTTTCGGACGATGTGGAAAGGCCTTGAGGCATGCCTCCCAGCAACGAGCACCCGAAGCGTGACAGCCATCACGCTTCGAGGCTGAAGCGGCTCTTCGGGATTCGCTTCAAACGGACGACAACGGTTTTCCCTGCGCCTCAGTTCAGGGTGCGCCGGTAGCTCTTGACCGCCAACAGCCCGAACACCAGCCCGGCCAGCATGATCGGCCACAGGTGCGGCCACATGTCGATCAGCGTGAACTCCTTGAGGAACACGCCCCGCGAGCCGCGCACGAAGTAGGTCAGCGGCAGCCCTTGGGAGATCACCTGCGCCCACTGCGGCATGCCGCTGTAGGGGAACATGAAGCCCGACAGCAGGATGGACGGCAGGAAGTAGAAGAACGACAGCTGCATGGCCTGCATCTGCGACATGGCCGCCGTCGAGATCAGGATGCCGACTGACAGCGTGGTGATGCCGTAGGCCAGCAACAGCGCGATCAGTGCCAGCGGGTCGCCCGTGAGCGGCAACTTGAACAGCAGGAAAGCGATCGCCAGGATGATCGACACCTGCACCACCCCCACCAGGAAGGTCGGGATGATCTTGCCGATGATCATCTCCCAGGGCTCGGTCGGCGTGACCAGCAGGAACTCCATCGAGCCCTGCTCTTTTTCCTTGGTGATGGACATGGCCGTCATCACCAGCAGCGACACGTTCAGGATCATGCCCACCAGGCCGGGGATGATGAAGAAGGTCTGCTCGCCCTGTGGGTTGAAGCGGCGCTGCACGCGCACCTCCAGCTTGGGCTCGCCGGTGAACGTCGCCTCGATGCCGTCCTTGCGGAACAGGTGAGCGGCGGTTTGCCGCGCCACCTCGCCGGTCGAGGTGATGGCGCCGTTGAGCGAGACCGGGTCGGTGGCGTCGGCCTCGACCAGGATCTGCGCAGGCAGCCCACGCATCAGGTTGCGCGTGAAGTCCGGAGGGATCTCGACCACGACCGAGGTCTGCGCCTTGCGCAGCATCTCGCTGGCCTGGTCGGACGTCAGCTGTCGCTGGTCGATCTCGAGGTAGACCGACTGCTGCAGCGCGGCCTTGTACAGCCGCGAGAACTCGCTCTTGTCGTGGTCGACCACGATGGTCGGGATGTGCCGTGGATCGGGGTTGATCGCGTAGCCGAAGACGATGACGTAGCCGATGGTGACCGACAGCAGCGACACGAAGGTCATGCGGTCGCGCACCATGTGGATCAGCTCCTTGGTGGCGATGGCGGCGATGCGGTTGAAAGCCTGTAGCACCTGGGGCTCCTCAGAACTGCGTGATGGAACCCTGCTGCTGCAAGGTCAGGTAGAAAAAGACGTCTTCCAGGCCCACGTCGATGTCGACGGGCGTGCCCGCGTGCAGGCCGTGCTGCGCCAGGTCGTGCACCCAGGAGCCCACGTCTTCGTGCGAGCGGGCCACCACGCGGATGCTGTTGCCCTGCTGCGAGAGCCGCACGATGCGCGGGTCGTGCGCCAGGTGAGGGTGGCGGAAGACCTCTTGAAGCGGCACCTGCGCGGCCACCAGGGGCGCGTCGGCCAGCACCCGCTCGGGCGCGTCGTCCACCAGCAGTCGGCCATACAGCACGTAAGCGATGCGGTTCGAGCGCATGGCCTCGTCCATGTAGTGCGTGCTCACCAGCACCGACACGCCGGTCGAGGCGATATCCTGCAGGATGTCCCAGAAGGCTTCGCGCGCCTTCGGGTCCACGCCGGCGGTGGGCTCGTCGAGCAGCAGGATGCGCGGGCGGTGCGCCATCGCGCAGGCCAGCGCCAGGCGCTGCTTCCAGCCGCCCGACATGGTGCCCACGCGCTGCTTGTCTCGGCCCTCGTTGTCGAAGGCGAACTGCTTGACCAGCTCGGTGACCCGCCCGGCCACGTCCTTGATGCCGTAGAGCTTGCAGACGAACTGCAGGTTCTCGCGCACCGTCAGGTCGCGATATAGGCTGAAGTGCTGGGTCATGTAGCCCAGCAAAGGCTTGATCTTGGGCGCCTGCGTGGCGATGTCGAAGCCCAGGCAGGTGCCGCGCCCGGAGGTCAGCGGCACCAGGCCGCACATCATGCGGATGGCGGTGGTCTTGCCCGAGCCGTTGGGGCCGAGGAAGCCGTAGAGCTGGCCTTCCTCGATGGTCATGTTGAGCTGGTCGACGACCGTCTTGTCACCAAAGGTCTTGGTGAGGTCGCGCACCTCGATGATGGACTGGGCCACGTCGCGTCCTTCGCTTGCGTTCAGGAGGCTTTCGCGGCCACGCCGGCCACCTTCACGCCCACGGGGGTGCCGGGGGGCGCGGTGCAGCCGGCCGGGGTTTCCAGTCGCGCTTCGGTCAGGAAGCTCAGGCGGTCGCGCAGCTCCTGGCTGAACATCATCGGCTGGGTGTACTCGGGGCGGGCGCTCACGCGCGTGACGCGGGCCGTTGCAGGCTTGTCGCAACCCGAGATCTCGACGGCGACCTGATTGCCCGGCAGGAACTTCGGGCGCAGGTCGTTGGGCACGAAAAAGCGCACGCGCAGCGAGCCGGTGTGCAGGATGGTCATCGTGGTGCTGCCGGCGGTGGCGAACTCGCCCTGGCGCACGTACAGCTCCTGGATCACGCCGGCCACCGGGGCCGTCACCTGCTTTTGCTGCAGCAGCCATTCGACCTGGGCGACGCCGGCCTCGGCCGCCACTGTCTGGGCTTGCGCTGCGGCCTGCTCGTCGGTGCGCGCGCCTTCCTTGGCCACGCGCAGCGCCGCGCGCGCGTCTTCGACCTGGGCCTCGGCCAGCTGCACGTTGGTGCGGTCGTTGTCCACCTGCGTCTCGCTCACGAAATTCTTCTTGAGCAGCGACTCGCTCTTTTTCAGGTTGCTTTCGGCTTGAGCCAGCTGCGTCTTGGCGTAACGCAGTTTGGCGCGCAGGCTCTCGAGTTCGGCCTGGCGGGCGCCCTTGCTCAGGTTCTTGCTTTGCGCCTCGGCCTGTTGCTTGCGGGCCTGGGCTTCTGCCAGGCGGGCCTGCTCCTGCTGTGACTCCAGCGTGTAGAGCATGTCGCCTGGTTTGACAACCTGGCCTTCTTTGACGCCGAGCTGGGCCATGGTGCCCGAGACAGGCGAGGCCACGGAGGTGGTGTCCGCCTCGATGTAGCCAGGCAGTTGCAGCTCGGTCTGGCCGTCGAAGCAGCCGCTCAAACCCAAGGCGAGCAGCGAAACCGCCAGCACGCTGGGGCGCAGGTGGCGTTGGATGGGGGTCGACGGCAACTTCATGTCGAAACTTTCATGTCACTCAGGTTCACAGCCGGGGCCTCACAGGCGGCCCAGCTCCACGTACAGGGGGCGGTTGTCGATGCCGGGGCGCGGATCGTCACCATAGCTCAGCCAGAAGTGGCTGGAGATCAACTTTTGACGCTTGTAGCCACGCGGCACATCGACCAGCGGATCGCCGTGTGTCACGGCGGTGGCCAGGGCGTCGTACTTCTGGCCTTCGTGCGCCATCACCCAGTCGATCAGGGCCTGGTAGGTGGCGCCATCGTCACCGGCGATCAGCACGTTGTAGAGCGTCAGGTAGTTCAGCACGCCACCCACGGGCGGCAGCTTGAAGCCGCCGGCCAGGCTCACGTACAGGTTGTAGATCGGGCGCAGCACCTTGATGGCGGGCTTGAAGCCCATGATGCGCGTTTGCTTGTAGGCCTTCTGGTTCCAGCCGGCCAGCATGCCGATGATCTCGCCTCCCCTGAGCGCCAGCACGTAGTCGCTGACCTTCAGGCCTGCGTAGTACGGATCGCCCTTGGCCATCTTCTCGAAGTCGTAGAGCGGGTAGCCATTGCGGCGCGGCGCTTCGCGGTCGAAGAAGGCCTGCATGGCGCTCAGGTCGGCGTTGGTGGCCGCGCGCAGCGTCACGCCGGCCGGCACGCGTGGCTGGACCTTGCGCACGAAGATGAAGCTGGTCTCGATCGTGTGGCTCACCCAGTAGCGAAACAGCACGTCGTCCTTGACGCGCGACGCGGCTTCCAGCGGCGCCGTGTTGTCCTTCATCACGATGCCGTGCATCAGGTCATCGGTGTTGCGGAACTTCTTTTGCTCGGCGAACAGGGCCGAGGCGATGCCGCGGCGGCGGTAGAACGGGTCCACGCGCGTGTCACCCGAGTAGTACAGGCGGCGCTTCTTGCCGCTGATGTACATGTCGTGGCCCGAGATGACCGTCAGGCCCGCGAGCACATCGGGGCGCTCGTCGTCGTCGGCCACGGTCATGATGAACTCGTCGCCGACCACGCGCGAGCCGATGAAGAAGTCCGGCTGGCGCTGAAAGCACATCTCGGCCGGGCCGGGCATGGTGATCTTCGAGACCAGGTCGTGGATCTTGGGGTTGTCGGCTTCGGTGCCGAGGCGGATGGTGATGGCCATGGTGCTGCTTGTTTTCTTGAAGGGTCTTCAGGCGTCCAGCGATTCACGCAGCATCGCGGGCACCGATCCGCGCCAGTGGCGCAGGGGTTCGATCTTGATGTTGCCTTCGATCATGCCGCGTTCGCGGCACTGGTCCATGTAGATCTGGCGCATGTGTGGCAGGGCCACGCAGGCTGCGTGCTGAAGCTGGCCCAACTCGCGCGCCAGCTTGTAGTGGAAATTGGCCTGCAGGGCTTTTTCAACCTGCGCTGCCAGGTCACTTTGCAGGGCCTGACGCGGCGCGCGCTCGTCGCATTCCACGAGCAGCACATAGCCGGGGGTGCGACCACGCGCTTCGTCCAGCGCCAGCAGGGTCACCGGCAATGCGCCCGACAACGACAAGCCATCCTGCACGGCCTGTGCCGTGGTGGCGCTGGTCTTCTCGCCGACCAGGTCGACGCCATCGTTGCGGCCCAGGAAGGTCAGGCAGGGCACCTGGCCCAGGCTGCCTTCGACGCGCAGCACATCGCTCATCTGGTAGCGCGCGAAGCCGCTGCCGGTGGTCATCACGGGGATGACCTCCTGGCCTTCGCGCAGCTGCCAGGCGGCCAGCGTCTGGCCATCGTTGGCGTCAACGAACTCGTAGAAATGGCTCAGGTAGGACAGCGGGTAGCGCCCCTGGAAGGGAAAGGTCACCACGCCTTCGGTGGCCCACAGGCCCTTGCCCTGGAAGTTGGCGTGCGGCAGGAAGCCGTGCAGCTTGCGCGCCCAAGGCGTGGCCGCGGCCGTGTCCCAGGCGCTGACCACGGCCAGGCTGGGCCACAGTGCCTTGAAGAAGGCCGGGTCCATGCGGCCGTCCCAGCTGCGCAACAGGCTGGCGGTGCGCTGTGAACGCGGGCACGGCACGCCGGCCATCGACGCGGTGCGGCGGCCCCAGTTGCCTTGCGCCAGCACCTGCGACAGCTCTTCGCGCCAGTGCGACATCTGCTCGAGCAAGCCCAGACCGAAGGTCGGGCTCCACACCGAGATGAAGCCCAGCGCGTCGTCGGCTGCGAGGTAGGCGATGGTGGCAAACAACGAGTCGTCCGACGACTGCGCCAGCGCGATCTCTTGCGGCGCCGCTTGCGTCAGGTACGCGAGCAGGCGCTTGCCGAACGACAGCATCTTCATGTCGTCGTTGATGTCGCCGGCGGTCTGGCTGCGCATCTCGGTCGGGATCCACGACAGCGACCAGTAATGCGTGCCGCGCCCCTGCTGCGGAAACTGCCGATACAGGTCGCCCACCCAGGCCGTGATGACCTGGTCGAGCTCGTCGAGGAACATCTTCGTGTACGGGACCCACTTGACCGCAGAGGTCGAACCGCTGGTCGGCTGGTAGCGCATCACCGGCGAGTCGATCAGCAGCGACTGCTTGCGCGCGCGTTGCTGAGCGATCACCTCGGCGTGATCCTGGTAGGTGCTCAGCGGCAGCTGGCGCGAGAACTCTTCCCACGACCAGTCCGCGCGTATGCCACGGCGCTGCCCCTCAGGCGAGCGGGCCACAGCGGACAACCAACGACTCAACCTGGCGCGCTGGACCGATTCCAGTTCACCGAGGTGCCGTTCGAAACGCTGGCGCCCCGGGGCGACCAGCAGGCGGAGGAGGTGGTGTCCGAGGGTGGTGCCGGCCCCCATCAGGAGGCCTTGGAACGCTCGAGAGCGTCCTGGGCATCGGCATCATCCCAAGCAGCCGATTGACGGCGACTGGTCGTGGGCTTGACGTCCAGCTCCTGACCCGGGCGGCTGTGCGTGCCCAGGATGTGCTTCTTGACCCACTTCCAGGGCACGTCCACGATGGAGCGGAACAGGCTCTCGTAATCGCAAGCGGCCAGGCAGGGCACCTCGTGGCCCTGACGCCAGCCCGGATTGACCTTCTCGAAGAAGGCGATGTGCTTGTTGGCGGCCTTGAGTTCGGGCGTGATGCCAGCCACGTCGCCTTTGAGGCGCACGTAGTCGTTGCCGAAGTCCAGCACCATGTTTTCGCGGTCGAAGGCTTCGGGGAACAGGGCGTCGCAATACGCTTCGGTGATGCGGCGATAGCGCTCGTCCATGCCAGGGCGATTGCCGCCGACCTTGGGGTAGTAGTTGTAGAAGTTGTTCGTCATCAACAGGTACGTCTTGTAGCCCTTGGAGATGAGGAACCAGTAGAACGGCACGAAGGGGCGCTTGATGCGCTCGATGACCAGGCGGCGGTAGAAGGTGTTGGCCAGCGCGTTGTTGCCCCAGTACGCCGGCTCGATGATGGTGTCGCCGCTGAAGATGCCGCGCAGGCGCTTGCCATCGACCTTGATGTCGAAGAAGGTCTGGGTGGAAAAGCCCACCACCTTGTCGTCGGCCTTGCGGGTGACCAGGATCACGCCGGACTTCTTGCTCAGGTCGTTGAGGAAGATGTCGAGCGAGGTGTTCTCGTAAAACGACGAATACAGCTCGTACATCTGCTTGATGTGCGTGACCGTGATCGCCTGGATCGGGCGAAAGAAGGTGCTGACTTTTTCTTTCCTGGCCGTGGTGGACATGCTGAGGCTCCATCGAAGCGCGTGGCTTCTGCGATCGAGCGCCGGGCCGGTGGGCTGGGCGTCGACTTTGACTGCTGTTTTGTAACGCGTTCGTTACGCGTTGACGTTGAAGTCAGGATGCGCCGCACCCCTTTGAGCGCACACCGGGCTTGCCCTCGGTGAACACTTATATGAGGGGTGTGTAATGCCTTCGATTAGTAAGAAGGGGTAGGGGGGTGTCCTCAGGGTTTTGGAGTGGAGGGGGCAAAAGGCGTGCGTTTCGGGGTGTGCGGGCGACTCGCTGTTTGAAATGCGCGATCGGCGCCCGTTCGGTGGCCGGGCTCGGCGGCCCGTGAACCCCCCGTTTGCGCCGAACTGCACAAGGGGGGCTTGGTCTGTCTCTCAGTCCTGCGTATAATCTTTAGGTTTTGCCGACGCCGTGGTGGCGTTTGAATCCGGTGATGTCAATGAGTGGTTCCCACACGCAGCCGTCTGGTGGCTCAGCACAGAGCGCCAAGCAGGCAGAGGCGAGGGGTGCTTCATTCGAAGACAGCGATCTGGACGAGGACGCCCTGCCGCCGGTCAGCCCGCTGACGCGAGAAGAGGCGCAAGCCCTGCTCGCCCGGCAGCCCTCCTTCTCTGTCTGGCAGGCCTTGGCCTCGCAAGCGGTGGTCGGGTTGCTGGTCGCGCTGACCTGGGGGGCGCTGGCCGCAAGTCAGGCTGCTTTGCTGTCCGCGCTGTATGGCGCGGTGGTGGTGGTCGTGCCGAATGCGCTGATGGCGCGCGGCGTCTTCGGTCGGCGAGCGGGGCGCAGTGTCGGGGGGCTTCTCGTGTGGGAGATCCTCAAGCTGTGTCTGTCCGGGGCCTTGCTGGTCCTGGCGCCGGTGGTGCTGAGCCCGATCGACTGGGCGGCGCTGCTGGTCACCATGGTGTTGTGCTTGAAATCAATTGCCGTGGCGCTGTTCATCCAACAGCGTCGCACCAAGAATAGAAACGTTTGACGAGAGTCGCCCATGTCTGCTGAAGCACATGCCCTGACCGCGCCCGAGTACATCGGGCACCACCTGCGTCACCTGCAGAACAAACCCGAAGCCCAGGCCATCGTGGACTGGGGCTACATCAACATCGACTCGGTTTTCTGGTCGGTGGTGATGGGCGCGCTGGGCGTCTTCCTGCTCTGGAAGGCCGCTCGCAAGGCCACCTCCGGCGTGCCGGGCCGCTTCCAGGCTGCCGTCGAGATGCTGGTCGAGCTGGTTGACACGCAGGCCAAGGGCATCATCCCCAGCGCCGAATCGCGCAAGGCCGTGGCCCCCGTGGCCCTGACGGTCTTCGTCTGGATCTTCTTCATGAACGCGATGGACCTGCTGCCCGTCGACCTGCTGCCCCGCATCTGGGAAGGCGTCTACGCTGCCGCTGGCCACGACCCCCATCACGCCTACATGCGCGTGGTGCCCACCGCCGACCTGTCCATCACCCTGGGCATGTCGATCAGCGTGCTCCTGATCTGCCTGTACTACAACATGAAGGTCAAGGGCGTGGGCGGCTGGATCAAGGAGCTGTTCACCGCTCCCTTCCATGCACACGGCCCCGTCGGCACCATCCTGCTGCTGATCCCCAACTTCTTCCTGAACCTGGTTGAGTTCGGCGCCAAGACCATCTCGCACGGCATGCGGCTGTGGGGCAACATGTACGCTGGCGAACTGGTGTTCATGCTGATCGCCCTGCTCGGCGCGGCCGTTGGCACGACGTTGACGGCTGGTGGTGCAGGCCTGTGGCTCCTGCACATCCTCGCGGGTTCCGCCTGGGCCATCTTCCACATCCTGATCATTGCACTGCAGGCCTTCATCTTCATGATGCTGACCTTGGTGTACATCGGCCAGGCTCACGAAGGTCACTGATCTTCCCTCTCGCTTTCTTTCCCCTTCCTTCTTTTTCAACCTCCCTTTTTTATTCTTAGGAGCAATCATGGAACTGGTGTTGGCTAACGTCGCTCTGGCTTGTGGTCTGATCATCGCCCTGGGCGCCATCGGTGCCTGTATCGGTATCGCCCTGATGGGTGGCAAGTATTTCGAAGCCACCGCTCGTCAGCCTGAGCTGATGAACGAACTGCAAACCAAGATGTTCCTGCTGGCTGGTCTGATCGACGCCGCCTTCCTGATCGGTGTTGGTATCGCCATGCTGTTCGCCTTCGCGAACCCCTTCATCGCCGCCCTGGCCAAGTAATCGGTCTTTCTCGACTGAACATCCCCTTTAACCGAGAAAGGTCCGAGCCGTGAATCTGAACGCAACGCTGTTCGCGCAGATCGTGGTCTTCGGGATCCTCTGGTGGTTCACGATGAAGTTCGTGTGGCCGCCGATCACGAAGGCGCTCGACGAGCGCGCAAGCAAGATCGCCGATGGTCTGGCTGCCGCCGACAAGGCCAAGCTGGAACTGGCGAACGCCAACAAGAGCGTCCAGGCTCAGCTCGCCCAATCCCGCGACGAAATCGCTCAACGACTGGCCGACGCTGAAAAGCGCGCTGCCGTGATCGTTGAAGAGGCCAAGAAGCGCGCTTCTGACGAAGCCGCCAAGATCGTTGCTGATGCCAAGGCAGAAGCCGATCAACTGGCCACCCAGGCCCGTGAGACCCTGCGCGAGCAGGTCGCCGGTCTGGCCGTCAAGGGTGCCGAGCAGATCCTTCGCCGCGAGGTCTCTGCCCAGGTCCATGCCGACCTGCTGAGCCGCCTGAAGTCGGAGCTGTGATCATGGCCGAGCTTGCCACCATCGCCCGTCCTTACGCCGAAGCGCTGTTCAAGGCCACTCCCCAGGCTGAGCAATCCGCCTGGGTGGCGCAAGTCGCTGCCCTGGGGCAAGTCGCTCGCGACGCCCAGGTGCAAGGCCTTGCCGACAACCCCCGTGCCACCCAAGACCAGGTCTATGGCGTGATCACGGAGGCTGCCAAGGTGGCTCTTGCGCCGGTCGTGGCCAATTTCCTGCGTACCGTTCTGGAAAACGGTCGTCTGGCGGCCCTGCCGCTGATGGCCGAGCAGTTCCAAGCCCTCGTGCAAGCCCGTCAGGGTGTGTCCGAAGCCCGCATCACCAGCGCCTTCGCGGTGTCCGACGAACAAGTCGCCGACATCCTGGTGCCGCTGGAAAAGCGCTTCGGCCGCAAACTGACAGCCACGGTCGACATCGACCCTGAGCTGATCGGTGGCGTGCGAGTGGTGGTCGGCGACGAGGTGCTCGACACCTCCGTCAAGGCCCGCCTGGAACGCATGAAGTCGGCCCTCCTGGCTTGAATCGGAGCCCGGCCTCAACCTAGAACAGTCGCCCTACCCCCGGTGGCCGCGTGCCACCGGATGTTGTCAACGAGGTTTGCCTTCGAGCAGCCCTTGACCAGACTGGGAGCAAAGCAATGCAACTGAATCCCGCAGAAATTTCCGAACTGATCAAGAGCCGCATCGAGGGTCTCGGCGCGGCTGCCGACATTCGCAACCAAGGCACCGTGATTTCCGTGACCGACGGCATCGTCCGCGTCCACGGCCTGTCCGATGCCATGCAAGGCGAAATGTTGGAGTTCCCCGCGGACGCCTCCGGCGTTCCCACCTACGGTCTGGCCCTGAACCTGGAGCGTGACTCCGTCGGTGCCGTGATCCTGGGTGCTTACGAGCACATCTCCGAAGGCGACATCGTCAAGACGACCGGTCGCATCCTGGAAGTGCCCGTGGGCCCCGAGCTGGTTGGCCGCGTGGTCAACGCCCTGGGTCAGCCCATCGACGGCAAGGGCCCGATCAACGCCAAGCTGTCTTCTCCCATCGAGAAGATCGCCCCTGGCGTGATCGCCCGTGAATCCGTCTCGCAGCCCCTGCAGACCGGCATCAAGTCCATCGACTCGATGGTGCCCGTCGGCCGTGGCCAGCGCGAGCTGATCATCGGTGACCGCCAGACCGGCAAGACCGCTGTCGCCATCGACGCGATCATCAACCAGAAGGGCCAGGGCGTCACCTGCATCTACGTCGCCATCGGTCAGAAGGCTTCGTCGATCAAGAACGTCGTGCGCGCTCTGGAACAAGCCGGCGCCATGGAATACACCATCGTCGTTGCCGCCTCGGCCTCTGACTCGGCTGCCATGCAGTTCGTGTCGGCCTACTCCGGCTGCGCCATGGGTGAGTACTTCCGCGACCGCGGCCAAGACGCCCTGATCGTGTACGACGACCTGTCCAAGCAGGCCGTTGCCTACCGTCAGGTCTCGCTGCTGCTGCGCCGTCCTCCCGGCCGCGAAGCCTTCCCTGGCGACGTGTTCTACATCCACTCGCGCCTGCTCGAACGTGCAGCCCGCGTGAACGCCGACTACGTCGAAGCCTTCACCAAGGGTGAAGTCAAGGGCAAGACCGGCTCGCTCACCGCGCTGCCGATCATCGAAACCCAAGCCGGTGACGTGTCCGCTTTCGTTCCGACCAACGTGATCTCGATCACCGACGGTCAGATCTTCCTGGAAACCAACCTGTTCAACGCTGGCATCCGCCCCGCCATCAACGCCGGTATCTCGGTGTCGCGCGTCGGTGGTGCAGCCCAGACCAAGGTGATCAAGGGCCTGTCCGGCGGCATCCGTACCGACCTGGCGCAGTACCGTGAACTGGCTGCCTTCGCGCAGTTCGCCTCGGACCTGGACGCTGCCACCCGCAAGCAGCTCGACCGCGGTGCCCGCGTGACCGAGCTGCTCAAGCAGGCTCAGTACCAGCCGCTGTCGATCTCCCTGATGGGCGCGACCCTGTTCGCCGTCAACAAGGGCTACATGGACGACGTCGAAGTCAAGAAGATCCTGGCCTTTGAAGCTGGTCTGCACCAGTTCCTCAAGACCAGCCACAGCGCGCTGCTGGCCAAGATCGAACAGACCAAGGCCCTGGACAAGGACGCTGAAGCTGAACTGCAATCGGCCGTCGTCGCGTTCAAGAAGACCTTCGCCTAAAGGAGCGCACCATGGCCGTAGGCAAGGAAATTCGCAACAAGATCAAGAGCGTCGAGAACACCAAGAAGATCACCAAGGCCATGGAAATGGTCGCGGCTTCGAAGATGCGCAAGGCGCAAGATCGCATGCTTGCGGCTCGTCCCTACGCTGACAAGGTGCGCAACATCACGGCGAACCTGGCAAAGGCCAACCCCGAGTACGTCCACCCCTTCATGCTGCCCTCGCCGGGCGGCAAGAAGGTGGGCTTCATCGTGGTCAGCACGGACAAGGGTCTGTGCGGTGGCTTGAACACGAACGTGCTGCGCGCCGTGACCAACCAGCTCAAGGAGCTGGAAGGCCAGGGCGTCAAGGCCGACGTGGTCTCCATCGGCAACAAGGCCACGGGCTTTTTCAACCGCATTGGCGCCAACGTGGTTGCCAGCGTGGTCGGCATGGGCGACACGCCCCACCTGGAAAAGCTCATCGGCCCCGTCAAGGTGCTGCTCGACGCCTACACGGCAGGCGAGCTCAGCGCTGTCTACCTGTGCTTCACGCGCTTCATCAACACGATGAAGCAGGAGCCCCTGGTCGAGCAGCTGCTGCCCTTGAAGGCCAGTGAATTCGCCGGCGAAACGACTCATGCTTGGGAATACATCTATGAGCCGGACGCCAAGGTGGTCATCGACGACCTGATGGTGCGTTACGTCGAAGCGCTGGTTTACCAGGCTGTGGCAGAGAACATGGCTTCGGAGCAGTCGGCTCGCATGGTGGCCATGAAGGCCGCCACCGACAACGCCGGCAACGTGATCAAGGAACTGAAGCTGGTCTACAACAAGACCCGTCAGGCCGCCATCACGACCGAACTGTCCGAGATCGTCGCCGGTGCGGCAGCGGTCTGATCCGAAGATTTTGAATTGATTGAAGGAACGAAAAATGGCTGACACGCAAACAGTGGGCAAGATCGTTCAGTGCATTGGCGCCGTGGTGGACGTGGAGTTCCCGCGCGACCAGATGCCCAAGGTGTACGACGCCCTGAAGATGGACGGCTCCACGCTGACCCTCGAAGTGCAACAGCAGTTGGGCGACGGCATTGTCCGCACCATCGCGCTGGGTTCGTCCGACGGCCTGCGCCGCGGCATGCAAGTGAGCAACACCCACGCCCAGATCACCGTGCCCGTCGGCCCGGCCACCCTGGGTCGCATCATGGACGTGCTCGGCGCGCCCATCGACGAGCGTGGTCCGGTTGACCAGGCTCAGACCGCCCCCATCCACCGCAAGGCCCCCGCGTACGACGAACTGTCGCCGTCGCAAGAGCTGCTGGAAACCGGCATCAAGGTGATCGACCTGATCTCGCCTTTCGCCAAGGGCGGCAAGGTGGGTCTGTTCGGTGGCGCCGGTGTGGGCAAGACCGTCAACATGATGGAGCTCATCAACAACATCGCCAAGGGCCACGGCGGTCTGTCGGTGTTCGCTGGCGTGGGTGAGCGCACCCGCGAAGGCAACGACTTCTATCACGAGATGGCCGATTCCGGCGTCGTGAACCTCGAGAACCTGGGCGCCTCCAAGGTCGCCATGGTTTACGGCCAGATGAACGAGCCGCCGGGCAACCGCCTGCGCGTGGCCCTGACCGGCCTGACCATCGCCGAGTCGTTCCGCGACGAAGGCAAGGACGTGCTGTTCTTCGTGGACAACATCTACCGCTACACCCTGGCCGGCACCGAAGTGTCCGCCCTGCTGGGTCGCATGCCTTCCGCCGTGGGTTACCAGCCCACCCTGGCCGAAGAAATGGGCCGCCTGCAAGAGCGCATCACCTCGACCAAGGTCGGCTCGATCACCTCGATCCAGGCCGTGTACGTCCCTGCGGACGACTTGACCGACCCGTCGCCTGCCACGACCTTCGCCCACTTGGACTCCACCGTGGTGCTGTCGCGTGACATCGCTTCGCTGGGCATCTACCCCGCCGTGGACCCGCTGGACTCGACCTCGCGTCAGCTGGACCCGAACGTGGTCGGTGAAGAGCACTACTCCGTGGCCCGCGCCGTGCAAAACACGCTGCAGCGCTACAAGGAACTGCGCGACATCATCGCCATCCTGGGCATGGACGAACTGGCTCCGGAAGACAAGCAACTGGTGGCCCGCGCTCGCAAGATCCAGCGCTTCCTGTCGCAGCCTTTCCACGTGGCCGAAGTGTTCACCGGTTCGCCCGGCAAGTACGTGCCCCTGAAGGAAACCATCCGTGGCTTCAAGATGATTGTCAACGGCGAGTGCGACAGCCTGCCCGAGCAAGCCTTCTACATGGTTGGCACCATCGACGAGGCCTTCGAGAAGGCCAAGGCCATCAACTAAGCGGCACGCGCGGCGGCCGGCCGATGCCGGTCGCTGTGTGGTCGCTCTGACGAAAGAGCACCATGTCCACCATCCACGTCGACGTGGTTTCTGCGGAAGAGTCGATCTTCTCCGGTGAAGCCACCCTGGTGTCCCTGCCAGGCGAAGTGGGCGAGCTCGGCATCCTGCCGCGCCACACCCCGCTGATCACCCGCATCAAGCCGGGCGCCGTGCGCATCCAGCGCGCCGACAACAACGAAGAAGAATTCGTCTTCGTTGCGGGCGGCATCCTGGAAGTGCAGCCGCACTGCGTGACCGTTCTGGCCGACACCGCCATCCGCGGCAAGGACCTGGACGAAGCCAAGGCCAACGAGGCCAAGCGCCTGGCCGAAGAAGCCGTTCAGAACGCCAAGGGCGATCTGGACCTGGCCAAGGCCCAGAACGAGCTGATGGAGCTGGTGGCCCAACTGGCCGCCATCCGCCGCCTGCGCAAGAAGTGATCGCGGCCCGCCGCTGAATCGCTCCCATACAGAAAACCCGCTGCTTGCGCAGCGGGTTTTTTCTTTTGGGGTGCAGGTGCAGCTGCATGCTGGGGTTTGCCCGACCACGAATTCAGGTGGAGTTGGATCTCCCGTCAGCGCGAAATTGACCGGGGCGACAAAAGTTCTCTTAAATTGATTGAGCCTGCTTCGGCGCGTCACCGCGCGCCCTGGTCGGCTCACACCAAATCAATTCACCGGAGGGATCCATGTCTCGCGCCACGCACCTGTTCGCAACCACTGTGTTCGCTTTCCTGGCGAACGCTGCCAACGCCGCACCCGAACAACTCGTCATCGAGCGCGGCATGGACCGCACCGTTTACGCCGCTGGCTTGGGCTGGAGCGACCTGGCGGGTGCTGCCACCTACGAGGCTTCTGCCAACGTCGTCACAGCGGTGAACGTGATCTCGGTGGTGGGCAGTCCATATCCTGCGAGTTTGCAGGCGGTTTCCCCTGCGGTGCTGGAGGCTCCCATTGCGATCAGCGCCTCTGGCAGGGGCCGGTACGCGAGCCTGGCATCCGTCGCACCATTGACCCAGTTGAGCGTCGTGCAGGAGGGCGATCAGCTGACGGTGCAGAGCCTGCAATCAGCAGGTGGCTTTCAGGTCACGACCACCAAGAACGGTGCCACGAATGGCTCGGGCTCGTTGAGCATCAGCGACCTCAAGGTCGATCTGCAGACGAAAACCATCTATGCAGACATCGTCGGCGCCAATGGCGTGGGGGTGCTGAACGACCACGCACTGTGGACCTATGACAGTGTTGCCGGCCCCGTCACGTTCAAGCCGGGTTTTGACAAGCCTTTCGACGCGACCCTTTCGCCACCAGCGCTCACGTTTTCCGGCCTTTTCCTGGCCAAAGCTTCAGACATCGACGACATCTTTGTCCCGGCCCTCAATCTCAACAACATCGGGCGAGTGACGTTCACGACTGCGAACAATCGCAGTGCCACCAACCCTCTCGGCTTTGGCTCGATCACCATCAGCGCCGTGCCGGAACCGGGTGCGTGGGCCTCGATGGTTGCAGGCATGGCCGCTCTGTTGGTGTTGGGCCGACGTGGCGCCAAGCGCTGAAGTCCTGGTCGACAGGGGTGGGCAAGGGTTGCCCCGCCCCCTGAAGTGAGGTGCGCACAGGGTAACGCGCCCGGATGTTGGCGTTTTGCGGGAAGCCCCCATGGCGACCCCTTTGCCTCCTGAGCCGCTCCCTTTTAGAGTAGTGCCGATTGGTCACCCCCGAAAAAGCGCTCGCCTCGAGCGCCCCATGCACCGCAGAGGAGACACCCATGACATTCAACAAGAACCTGATTGCCGCCACCGCTTTGATGGCATTGGCGGGCGTTGCCCAAGCCGTTACCGAGACGGGCACACTCGCCAAAGGCGAGACGATGATCAGCAATGGCTACGAGTTCAGCGAGTTGTCCGGCAGCGGCACCTTGAGCTTCTCCAAGCTGCTCGTCACCGCCCTGAACCTGGCCTCGGTCGGCATGCAGGCGGTGCCCGACGCGGTGCTGCAGATCTCGACTTCCACCAACTCGTCGGGTGCCGTCAAGTACGTCACGGCCTCTGCAGCCGCGCCGGTCACGGCCTTGACCAGCAGCTTCGATGGCGTCACCGCGTCCATCATCGGCGTGGGCACCCACGGTGGCTCGCTCCAGACCACGGTCAAGAACAACGCCACCAACGGTGCGGGCTCGCTGAGCATCAGCGACCTGCGCGTTGACCTCGCCACCAAGACCATCTACGCCGACATCGACGGCGGCAACGGCGTTGGTTTCAAGGATGACTACGCCCTGTGGACCTACGAAACGCTCACCGGCCCCACGGTCTTTGACGTTTCGGATGTGGGGCAAATCCCCGTGACCAAGTCGTCGACCAACACGCTGTCTGGCCTGTTCCTGGTCAACGCCTCCGACATCGACAACATCTTCGTCAAGGCTTTGAACCTCAACAACACGGGTCGCTCCGGCATCAACGCGGTGAACAACCGCACCGCCACCAACACCGCTGGTTTTGGTTCGATCACCTCCTCGATCGCCGTGACCGTTGTGGCCGTCCCGGAGCCCAGCACCTACGCCTTGATGGGCGTTGGCCTGGTGGGCTTGGCGTTGTTCGGCCGCCGCCGCGCTGCTCGCTGATTTCGTCGATCGGATTGGCGTGCGGCCTGGCCGCTTGACGCCGACCATGGGCCGCTCACATCCGTGAGCGGCTTTTTCTTTTTGCCCCACGCGAACAGGGGGCGGGATAGGCCTGCTTCTTAAGACGTGAAGGTTTTCCTAAAGTGAGCAAGCCAGTCAGGGGCATGCGAGCTTGTCCCTGATCGGTCACAACCAACTCAACCCAGTGGAGAACCCCATGAAACTCAACCGAAGCCTGATCGCTGCCAGCGCCCTCGTCATGTTCGCAGGCGCGGCTCAAGCTACAGAAAGCGGCATCCTGACGACGGACTCAGCATTGCTGCTCAATGGGTACGTTTTCGAAAGCCTGGAGGGCAGCGGCACCCTGAGCTTTTCCAAGCTGCTCGTCACGGCCTTGAACCTCGCATCGGTTGGCATGCAGGCCGTGCCCGACGCCACGCTGCAAATCTCGACCTCGACAAACGCTTCGGGTGCCGTCAAGTACGTCAGCGCGAGCGCTGCGGCGCCAGTCACCGCACTGACCCTCTCTGGCGAAGGCAACACGGTGACGGTGCAACGCGTGGCCACCCAGGGCGGCTCTTTGCAGACCACGGTCAAGAACGCGGCCACCAACGGCAGCGGCTCGCTGAGCATCAGTGACCTGCAGGTCGACCTCACCACCAAGACCATTTATGCCGACATCGTGGGGGCCAATGGCGTGGGCACCTTGAACGACTACGCCCTCTGGACGTACGACACCATCTCCGGGCCCACCACCTTCGAGCTCGATCCTGCTGCCGGCCCGTGGGGGGTTGCGCTGTCGGCCTCCAACACCCTCTCCGGGCTGTTCCTGGTCAAGGCCACAGACATCGACAACATCTTCGTCAAGGCCTTGAACCTGAACAACACCGGGCGCTCCGGCATCAACGCCGTGAACAACCGCACCGCCACCAACACCGCCGGTTTTGGGTCCATCACCTCGGTGATCGCCGTCAGCTCGGTGCCGGAGCCCAGCACCTATGCTTTGATGGGCGTTGGCCTGGTGGGGCTGGCGCTGTTCGGCCGTCGTCGCCAAGCGAGCTGATCGCCTGGCCCGCTCGCGTGAGGGGGCTAGCCCCCTTGTTTGCGGTGTGGCGCGTCATCCGCCCACATGGGCGCACTCGACGTGCCATAAGCTCAAGCTTGGTCGCGTGTCATCCGCGATCAGCGCGACCGCCATGGTCGCTGTTCCATTCATCCAAGGGAGAACTCGATGCCATGCCACAAAGGCCTGATTGCGGCCGCAACCTTCACCATGTTCGCCGGTGCCGCGCAAGCCGCGCCCGAAGTCATCACGCTGGACAAAGGTCAATACCTGGCCAGCAACGGCATTGGCTTGACCGACCTGTCGGGCACCGCGACCTGGGACTTCTCCAAGAACCTGGTCACCGTCATGAACGTGATCAAGTCGGGGTTGCAGGCTGTGCCTGACGCCTCGCTGCAGGTGTCGACAGCCACTTACGGCACTGGCACTGTCAGGTATCTCAGCGTCAACGCTGCGGCCCCCGTCACAGCCCTGACCGGCGGCTTCGATGGTTCAAGCTTCACGCTGCAAGGCGTGCAAACCTCTGGCGGCCATCAGCAGGTCACCATCAAGAACGGCGCCACCCGCGGCGCGGGCTCCTTGAGCATCAGCGATCTGAAGATCAACCTGACCACCAAGACCATCCACGCCGACATCGTGGGTGACCATGGCGTCGGTTTCCTGGACGACCACGCGCTGTGGAAGTACGACACCGTCTCAGGCCCCACCACGATCGATCTCGGCTTCACGGGCGAGCCCACGGCTTTGTCGTTCACCAACACCTTCTCTGGCTTGTTCCTGGTCAACGAGATGGACATCGACAACATCCTGGTCAAGGCGCTGAACTTGAACAACGTGGGTCGTGCGGCGTTCTTGTCCGTGAACAGGCGCTCCAGCACCAACACAGCCGGCTTTGGCTCGATCAGCCTGACAACGTCGGTCACGGCGGTGCCGGAGCCCAGCACCTTTGCCTTGATGGGCGTGGGGCTGGTTGGCCTGACGTTGTTGGGGCGCCGGCGTCCCGGACGTTGACTCGCTGCTGAACCGACCGGCGGGTGCGCAGCGGCGTGGGCCGAGGTTCAAATGCCAAAACCAACTCAAAAAAGGGAAGTCATGAAACACCAACAAGCATGGGTGGTTGCCGCTGCGGCTTTGTTGCTCACCTGTGAAGCGCATGCCGCTGTGTACCCACCTGGCGAGTACGCCACACTTGAAGTGGGGGCGCAGCTGGCGCTCAATGGCCTGGAGTATTCGGACCTGAGTGGAGCCGGCAGGCTGGAGTTTTCAGCGCAGTGGTTGCGGGCATTGAACGGGGCGTCTGTCGGCCTGCAGGCCTTGCCACAAGCGTCGTTGCAAACGTCGGCTTCGTCCGACGCAGCAGCCGGCCTCGGCTACCAAAGCGCAACCGTTTCCGTGCCGATTGAATCTTGGTTCGCGAATTACCGAGTGGTGTCCTGGCCTTTCGGGACCGATGAGACAGCGTTGGGCACGACCTTCAGCGGTGGCTTCATGTTGAGCTCCGCGGGAAGCGGAGCAACCGGGGGCTCGGGCGAGTTGCGCATCAGTGACTTCCGCGTGGACCACTTCAGTCGAGTCATCCATGCCGACATCGAAGGCGCCAACGGCGTCGGCTTCCTCAACGACCATCCCTTGTGGACGTACGAAAGCGTGATCGGTGACACCCAGCGCGAGTGGCCGGGTCTGGATCGCCTCGATGGCTCGCAGTTCCGTCAATGGGACCTCAGCCTCTCCGGTCTCTTTTTGGTCAACCAGGCGGATGTCGGCAACATTTTTGCCAAGGCGCTCAACCTGAACGATGGCCAGCGTCTGGCCCTCCAGGCGCTGAACGACCCCAACACCAACGGCTTTGGCTCGCTGACCTACTCCGCCGAGATGGTCGTCACGGTGATTCCGGAGCCCGGCACGTGGGCCTTGATGGGGGCAGGGTTGGCGTGCCTGGCCGCGCTGCGCCGTCGGCCGTTTCATCCGCGCGCCCTGACCTGGGCGCGCACCTCCACCCCCTCGAACGCAGGCCGCTGACGCCTGCACCGTGGCGGGACCGATCAAAGCAGGCATCATCCCACCATGTGCAAAGCGATGCCTGTGCGTCGCCCGCACGCACACCAACGAGCGCCGAGGCGGCGCAGGGGAGGGTCGGCATGCGCGTCGCCGAGGACACCACATCCACGCCAGCACCGGCTGTGCCTGGACGGCACGGCGCCGACCGCGATCGCGCCCGCGCGCTGGCCGCGCGCTTGAAGCTCACCATCGACGGCGACCCCGAGCCTTCGGCGCAAGACTGGCAAGCCCTGGGCCAGGCCCTCAACCGAGGCGACCCGCTGGCCGATGCCGTCATCGCCTGGATGCGCGAGGTCGGGCGCCCCACGGCTTGGCCCTTGATGGAGCGCGGCCTGAGCGGCGGCCCTGCTGCCGTGCCCGAACACGCTGCGCCCCTGCGGGCCTTCCTGGCGCAAGGCTGGCAGCTGCCGACCTGGGTCAACTGGGCTCGTGTCAAGCGCGGCGCCCAGGTCATGCAGGGAACTGGCGAGCACGGCCTGATGGTGCTGCGCGACGCGGGCCTGATGGCGGGCTACCAGGCCGGCGCCATCAACCAGACGCTGCTCAAGACCGGTGCGCTCGAGCGCGGCGCCCACAAGCGCATCGCCGAGACCACCACCTGGTGGCTGGCCTGCACCGAGGACGATGGCCTTCAACCCGGCCAGCCTGGCCACCGCATGACCCTGCACGTGCGGCTCATGCACGCCCTGGTGCGCGACCAGCTCTCGCGCTCGCCCGAGTGGGACGCCGATTGGCTGGGCCTGCCCATCAACCAGGTGGACATGCAGGCCACCTACCTGGCCTTCAGCGCCGTGCACCTGCTGGGCTTGCGCCTGACGGGCATGCTGTTCGCGCAGGAAGACGCCGACGCCGTCATGCACCTTTGGCGGGTCATGGGCTGGCTGGTGGGGGTTGAAGACAGCCTCATGTGCGACGACGAGGCCACCGGCCGCGTGCTCATGTACCGCAACCTCGTGACCCAGGCGCCGCCCGACGAGAGCAGCACCTTGCTGGGCCGAGCCCTGATGAACGAGCCACTTCAGCGCAACTACCCTTTTGCAGGCGCCGTGCGCGGGCGCGTCGATCGCGAGCGGCACCTCAGCCTCGTGAGCTGGTTCCTTGGCCCGGAAGGTCTGCACAACCTGGGGCTGCCGAAGCGCAAGCCTTGGTACCCGCTGATGCTGATGGCGCCAACCGTCGTGGGCAGCGTGGCCTTGCGCACCCTGCCCTGGATGGAGGGGCCCTGGCGCGCGATCGCCAGGCGCCAGCAGCTGGCTTATCAGCAGGACCTGGTCGGACGCGAGCCCCAGGCGCCCTGGAGCCCCAAGGCGGGCACACCAGGTGCGGCAGGGGCTGCGCATTCGCATGGCGAGGGCATGCGCGACCAGGGTGGGCATCCGCCCGGCCAGCGCAACGGCTAGACTCCCAGGCTCAGCCTGCGCGACCCGCCCCTTGTGGTCGCCACCGCCATTCGGAACCTGCCCATGCCCACCGCGCGAGCCGCCAAGAAATCCCCCGCAGCCAAGCCTGTCGCCGCGAAGCCGGCCGCCAAGGCTGCCAAGTCGAAGACCCAGGCGGTGAAGGCCGCAGCAGGCAAGGCTGGCAAGCCCAAGCCGCTGACGATCCAGGACTACCTGCAAAAGACCCTCACCAGCCGCGTCTACGACGTGGCCATCGAGAGCCCGCTGGACGAGGCCCGCAGCCTGTCCCGTCGCCTCGGTCACCACGTGTTCTTCAAGCGCGAAGACAAGCAACCGGTCTTCAGCTTCAAGCTGCGCGGCGCCTACAACAAGATGGCCCAGCTCAGCCGTGCTCAGCTCGAGCGCGGGGTGATCTGCGCCTCGGCCGGCAACCACGCTCAAGGCGTGGCCATGGGCGCGCGGCGCCTGGGCTGCCAGGCCACCATCGTCATGCCGGTGACCACGCCGCAGGTCAAGATCGACGCGGTTCGGCACTTCGGTGGCGACAACGTGCAGATCGTGCTGCACGGCGAGAGTTACTCCGACGCGGCGCTGCACGCCAAGGAACTCGAGCGCAAGCGCGGTCTGACCTTCGTGCACCCCTTTGACGACCCCGATGTGATCGCGGGCCAGGGCACCGTGGCCATGGAGATCCTGCGCCAGCACGCCGGCCCGATCGATGCCGTGTTTGTGGCCATCGGCGGTGGTGGGCTGATCAGCGGCGTGGCCGCCTACATCAAGGCCGTGCGCCCCGAGATCAAGGTCATCGGGGTGCAGATGAACGACTCCGACGCCATGCTGCGCTCGGTCAAGGCCAAGGGCCGCGTCACGCTCAGCGACGTCGGCCTGTTCTCCGACGGCACGGCGGTCAAGCTGGTGGGCGAGGAAACCTTGCGCCTGACCTCGCTGCTGGTCGACGACATCGTCACCGTCAACACCGATGCGGTCTGTGCGGCCATCAAGGACATCTACCAGGACACGCGCTCCATCGTTGAGCCTGCCGGCGCCCTGGGCGTGGCCGCGCTCAAGCAGTACGCCGAGCGACACGGCGGCCAGGGCAAGACCTACGTCGCCATCAATTGCGGCGCCAACATGAACTTCGACCGGCTGCGTTTCGTGGCCGAGCGGGCCGACGTGGGCGAAGAGCGCGAGGCGCTGCTGGCCGTCAGCATCCCCGAGGAGCGCGGCTCCTTCAAGCGCTTTTGCGAGACCATCGGCCCGCGCAGCGTCACCGAGTTCAACTACCGCATCTCCGACGAGAAAGAGGCGCACGTGTTCGTGGGCCTGAGCACGAAGGAGAAAGGCGAATCCAAGCAGATCGCCAAAGCCTTCAAGGCGCAGGGCTTTCGCACGGTGGACCTCACGCACGATGAGCTGGCCAAGACCCACATCCGACACATGGTGGGCGGGCGTTCGGCGCTGGCCGAGGGCGAGCGGCTCTTCAGCTTCATCTTCCCGGAGCGCCCGGGCGCGCTGATGACCTTCCTGAGCAGCCTGCCGCCGGGCTGGAACATCAGCCTGTTCCACTACCGCAACCAGGGTGCCGATTACGGGCGCATCCTGATCGGGCTGCAGGTGCCCAAGGACGAGGTGCCGCGCATCCCCAAGGTGCTCGACAAGCTGGGCTACGTTTATGTCGACGAAACCCGCAACCCGGTCTACCGGCTGTTCCTGCGCTGAGCCGGTGGCTGCGCACACCGTGCCGCCGTTGTGCATCACCAAATGAAACAGGCCGCTCCGATTGTGAGCGGCCTGTTGGTTTTTGGGGCGGACGTTGGGGTGTCCGGGGTGACTCAGTCGGGGCTGCGCACCTGACCGCCACCGTCCATGCCCTCGGGCATGGCAGGAGGCTGACCTCGGCGCTCGCCCATGCCGCCTTGTGCGCCAGGCGGCATGCCTTGCCCGGGTGGCGGGGTCTGCGTGACGCCGCTGGGCGCCGGCAGGGTGCCGGTGGCCGCAGGGGGCAGGCCGGGCAGGTCGATGGTCAGGAAGTTCGCGCCGTCTTGCGGGCCGATGCGGGCGCTGCGCTGGCTGAGGTCTTGCAGCACCATCTCGCCGTCGACCAGGCCACCCACGCGGATCGCCTTGGGCGGCTTGCCGTCGATGGACAACAGGGCCACGCCGGCGCTTTGACCCGGAGCGGGCGCCATCACACCGATGACCTTGATGCGGCTGGCCAGGGCCGAGGCGGCGCTGGGGTTGGCCTGCGGGCCTTCGGTGCGCACCGGGCCGGTCAGCAGGCGCTGGATGTCGCCGCGCACGCCGGTCTCCAGCGTCACCGCTGCGGCGTTGTGGGGGACGCCCACGGGCGGCGCGAGCCAGCGCAGGCCCCAATAGGCGAGGCTGGCGGCGACGGCGGCCCAGATCAGGAGTGCAGCGATGCGTGATGCCATGGTGGGCGCATTATGATGGCTGAGTCGGGCATCGTGCACCGTGAACAGGTGGTCCTTCCTCGGGTTGTTCCCGCATCAAGGGTGCCGAAGCCTCGGGCATGCTGGCGCCCTTGGTCGAAGCCGCGCCCGTCGTGACGCGAGGCCACCCCTGACCCTTGAAGACAAAACCGGAAGACGAAGATGTTTGAGCGCACCTCACGACCCCTTGACCCCACGCCCGGCGCCCTTGGCTGGGCCCGCTCGGCCGCCCGCACCGCTCAGCGCGGCTTCACCCTGATCGAGCTGATGGTGGTGCTGGTCATCATCGGCCTGCTGGCCGCCCTGATCGTGCCCAACGTGCTCGACCGCGCCGACGACGCCCGCGTGACCGCAGCCCGCACCGACATCAGCAACCTGATGCAGTCGCTCAAGCTTTACAAGCTCGACAACCAACGCTTCCCCACGGGCGAGCAGGGTCTGCAGGCCCTCGTGGCCAAGCCCAGCGCCGGCCCGATCCCCAACAACTGGAAGCCTTACCTCGAGAAGCTGCCCAGTGACCCGTGGGGCAACCCGTACCAATACGTCAACCCCGGCGTGAAGGGGCAGGTCGATGTCTTCAGCTTCGGCGCCGATGGTCAAAGCGGTGGCGAAGGCCGGGATGCCGACATCGGTTCCTGGCAGTGATTCGCCGTCAGCAGGCTTGACGGCCCACCCGACAGGCCGCTGGGTCAGGCGCGCGCGCCGATCGGTGTCGCGCGGCTTCACCCTGCTTGAGCTGATGGTGGTGGTGGCCATGATCGCCATCACCGTCTCGATCGTGAGCTTCGCCGTGCCCGATCCCTCCAGCACCCGGCTCGAGCGCGAGGCTGCGCGCCTGGTCGCCATCCTGGAGTCCGCTCGCATGCAGGCGCGCTCGGGCGCCCTGACCGTGTTGTGGGTGCCGCAGACCAAGGGCGACGAGGCCGACTACCAGTTCATCGGCCTGCCGCCGGTGCTGATGCCGCCGTTGCGCTGGCTGACCCCCGAGGTGCGCGCCGAGGTCGTGGGCGGTCGCAGCATCGTGCTCGGGCCCGAGCCGGTCATCGGCGCGCAAAGCCTGGTGCTGCGCCTCGAAGACCGCCAGCTCGTCATCGGCACCGATGGCCTGGGTGCTTTCCAGGTCATCCAGCCCACGGGCGAAGAGGCCGCCCAGGCTCAGCAGGCGGTGATGCGATGAGGCGCGTTCGCGGCATGACCCTGATCGAGGTGCTGGTGGCGCTGGCCATCGTGGCCGTCACCCTGACGGCGGGCATCAAGGCTGCGGGCGGACTGACGCTCAATGCCCAGCGCATGGCCGACCTCACCCGCGCCCAGTGGTGCGCCGAGAACCAGCTCACCAGCCTGCGCCTGAGCCGAACCTACCCGCCTGTGGGCGACAGCGATTTCACGTGCAACCAGCTGGGGCGCCAGTTGCCTGGCCGCATGGTGGTTCGCCCCACGCCCAACATCAACTTCCGCCGGGTCGATGCCGAGGTCCGTGACGAGGCCGATCAGCCCATCGTCAAGCTCTCGACCGTGGTCTCGAGGTTCTGAGTGAGGCATGACACCATGAACCCCACTCGCCCCATCACCCGGATGAAGACCGTGCCCCCCTGTGGGGCTCGGCGCGCGGCGGGCTTCACGCTCATCGAGGTGATGGTGTCGCTGTTCATCCTGGCGGTTTTGGCCGGGGCCGCATGGAAGGGCGTGGACGCCATCAGCACCGCCCGCCAGGTGGCCGACGACAACCTTCAGACCACGCTGCGATTGCAGTCGGTCATGACCCAGCTGGACGCCGACATGGCCCAGGTTTACGACACCCAGGTGGTCAAGGGCTTTCAATTCGACGGCGCCAACCTTCGCTTCACCCGGCGCGCATCCGGGGGCGTTCAGGTGGTGGTGTGGAGCCTGCGCGAGCGCAAGCTGCTGCGCTGGACCAGCCCCGAGACCACCCGCGTCGGTGACCTGCAGGACCACTGGCGGCGGGCCTCGCAGCTGCAGGGGCGCGAGCCTGGCACGCTGGTGGCGCTCAGTGGGGTGGATCAGTGGCAGGTCTACTGCTTTCGCAGTGGTGCGCTGAGCAACTGCCAGTCCTCGGGCAACGTGGTGTCCAGCTCGGGCTCGTCCGCGTCGGGTGAGGGCTCTGCGGCGGCGGCAGCAGCCAGCATCGTGCGCGAGCAGCTCCCGCAGGCCATTCGGTCGCAGCTCACCCTGGGCGATGGCGCAGGCGTCGCCGGCATGCTTTCACGCGACATCATCCTGTCGCCCCAGCCATGACGCACCGCACTTTGTTCACCGCCAAACCTGGTGCCGGGCCTGCCGCCGAATTCGTGGCCTGGCGGACTGCCCCCTGCGTGAAGTCGGGCGCCCGCCGAGGTCATGCGCAGCGCCAGCGCGGCGCAGCCTTGCTCATGGCCATGGTCATCGTGACCCTGGTGGCCACGTTCGCCGCGTCGATGGTCTGGCAGCAGTGGCGGGCCGTGCAGGTCGAAGGTGCTGAGCGCGTGCGCGCACAAGCCACCTGGGTGCTGGTTGGCGCGCTGGACTGGGCTCGCCTGATCCTGCGAGAGGACGGGCGAAACGGTGGTGCCGACCACCTGGGTGAGCCTTGGGCCATCCCCCTGGCCGAAGCCCGCCTGTCCACCTTCCTGGCTGTCGATGGCGACAACACCGCTGTGGACGCCGATGCCCCGGAGGCTTTCCTGTCGGGGCGTGTGGATGACGCGGCCGCGCGCTACAACCTGCGCAACCTGGTCAACTCGGATGGCGACCTGGTGCCCGAGGAACTGCTGGTGCTCAAGCGGATCTGCGAGAACGCCGGGCAGTCGCCTGCGCTGGCCGACGGGCTGGCCCAGGCTGTGCGGCAGGCCTCGCTGGCGATCATGGCCCTGCAGTCCGAAGACCCGCAAGTCATGTCCAAACTGGGGGGCCAAGACGGCATGCGCAAAGCGCCGATCATGCCCCTGTCAGGTGACCAACTGATGTGGCTGGGCCTGGATGCCGGCACCCTGGAGCGCCTGCGCCCCTACCTGACCATCCTGCCCGAGGCGACCCAGGTCAACGTGAACACCGCGCCCAAGGAGGTCATCGCCGCCGTCATCGACGGGGTGGACCTGGCGCGCGCCGCCCGCATCGTGCAGACTCGCCAGCGCAACCCGCTCAAGACCACCGAAGAGCTGCGCGCCGTGCTGGGCGCGGGCAACTGGAATTTCAGCCGCATCGCGGTCAAGAGCGACTACTTCGAGATCCGCGGGCGCCTGCGGCTCGACGACAACGTCATCGAACAGCGCCACCTGGTCAACCGCCCCTCGCCCAACGACGTGGTCGTGAAATACCAGGGCCGTTTCTCGGGCGTCGAGCCTGGCGCCAATCCGTCCCCCAACCCCTGAAGGCCTTGTGGTGTGCTGACCAAGCGGGTATCAATCCTTAAATGGGCGCTATTTCGGCGCTCCTACAATGGCCCGGCGCCTAAGCTAGGGCGTTCCATCAGCGAACCCAGACTTTTCAACGTCCCGGCATGAGCATCCTCATCATCCAACTGCCGACCCGCAGCCGCCAGGTGATCGACCCGGCGGCGGCCGAGGCCGCGCCTGCCAGCTCGGGGCCCAAGGAATACAGCTACGTGCTCAGCGCCGACGGCCTGTCGGTCTCGCGCCAGGGGCGTTGTGTGGCCGCGATGTTGCCGCGTGCCGACAGCGTCATCGCCGTGATGCCGCCGACCGACCTGAGCTGGCACCGCGTCACCGTGCCCAAGGCCCCGGCCGCCCGCATGCGCGCCGCCCTGGCCGGCATGCTCGAAGAAGCCCTGCTCGATGACCCGGAAGAGCTGCACCTGGCGCTGGCCCCACAGGCCAAGGCTGGCCAGCCCGCCTGGGTGGCCGCTTGCGACCACACCTGGCTGACCAGCCAGCTCATGGCCCTGGAAAAAGCCAAGCTGCGCATCGACCGCGTGGTGCCCGCCGTGGCGCCCGACGAGCCGGCCACGGCCTATTTCCACGAGGCCCACGCCAACCCGGTTGACGACAACGATTCCGTGGCTGCTGTGCTGCTGACCTGGTCCACCGCAGATGGCGTGTCGACCTGGCCGGTGGCAGGCAGCCTGGCTCGCAGCTTGCTGCCGGAGCCTTTGCCCGTGCAGGCGCGCTTTTTTGCCACGCCGCCGGTGGCCTCGCCGGCCGAGCGCTGGCTGGGCCGTGCTGTCACGGTGCAGACCCAGGGCGAGCACCTGCTGATGGCAGCCCGCTCGCTGTGGAACCTGCTGCAGTTCGAGCTCACGCCCAGCAGCAAGGGCCTGCACGCCCTGACCGACCAGTGGCGCCGCGTCATGAGCCCCCAGTGGCGGCCGGCCCGCGTGGGCCTGGCGGCCCTGGTGGCGGTGCAACTGCTGGGGCTCAACCTGTGGGCCTGGCAGCAAAAGTTGCAGGTGCAGGACAAGCGCAACGAGCTCGCCCGCATCCTCAAGCAGGCTCACCCCCAGGTGGGCTCGGTGCTGGACGCCCCGGTGCAGATGCAGCGCGAAACCGAGGCCTTGCGCGCCGCCGCAGGCCAGGCGGGCGACAACGACCTCGAGGCCCTGATGGGCGCCGTGGCCACGGCCTGGCCGCCCGAGCGGCCCACCGCATCCCTTCAATACGACGGCACATCCCTGACCCTGAGTCCTCCGGTGGGCTGGGGCCCGGACGAGCTCACCCAGTTCCGTGCGCGCCTGGGCGCCGCCGGTGTCGAAGTCGAACCCTTGGGCGACGGCCGCATGAGCGTGCGCCGTGCCTCCCGAGTCTGAAAGGCGAGGGCACCCACCCATGACCCAAACCTCTCAACCCTTGCAGGCCTTGCGCGACGCCTGGCAGGCCAAATGGTCGGCCTTGGCCCCGCGTGAGCGCCGCATGGCCTCCATCGCGGGCTGGCTGCTGCTGCTCGCGGTGGTGGTGCTGGTCGGCATCCGGCCGGCCTGGCGCACGCTGTCGACCACGCCTGCACAACTCAAGGAAGTCGACGCCCAACTGGACCAGATGCGCCGCCTGGCCGACGAGGTGCAACTGCTGCGTCAACGCCCACCCGTGCCGCCCGCCCAGGCCGAGGCCGCATTGCGCTCCGCCTCCGACCGCCTGGGGCCTGCTGCCACGCTGAGCGTGCAGGGCGACCGCGCCACCCTCAGCCTGCGGGAAGTGCCCGGCGAGAGCCTGGCCTCCTGGCTCGACGAAGTCCGCACCGCTGCGCGCGCCAGGCCCCTGGAGGCCAACCTGCAGCAGGCCCAGGCCGGGCGTTACAACGGCAGCATCGTGCTGAGCCTGTCCACGGCTCAAGCGCCGCGCTGAAAGGGCACGAACATGGCTGGCCTGCCCCTGCTCAACCGACGCCCCGGCTGGATGAAAGGCGCGACCGCGCTGACCACCCGCTGGCTGGAGTCCACCCTCGAGGTCGCCCGCTGGGAGAACATGCGCCGGGCCGGGCGCCGCTGGGGCTGGTGGGGCGCGGGCCTGGGTGCCATGCTGGGCCTGATCGCCTATGCCCCCGCGCCCTGGTTGGCCAAGGCCGTGGTGTCGGCCTCGGATGGGCGCCTGCTGCTCGCCGACGCCAAGGGCACCATCTGGCGCGGAGATGCCGTGGCCGTGCTCACGGGCGGGCCCGGCAGCCGCGATGCGCGGGCCTTGCCTGGGCGCCTGAACTGGTCGATGCGACTGGGGCTGCAAGGCGTCTCCCTGGTCCTGCAACAAGACTGCTGCATCCAGACGCCGCTGGTGCTGCTGGTGCAGCCGGCCTGGTCGGGCGCCACGGTGCGCGTGGCCACGCAAGCCCAGCCTGGGCTGCCTGTTCAAACCGCTGGCGAGATCGGCCACTGGCCGGCCGCCTGGCTCGGTGGCCTCGGCACGCCCTGGAACACCTTGCAACTCAGTGGCGTGCTGCGCGTGAGCACCCGTGACCTCAGCTTTTCCTGGACCCAAGGCCGCTTGCGCGTGCAGGGGCAGGCCGAGGTCGCGCTCGACAACGTTGCCTCGCGCATCACCACGCTGGACCGCCTGGGCTCGTACCGGCTGGACGTGGTCGGTGACGCCGAAGGACAGGTTCAACTCAACCTGGGCACCCTCGATGGGGCCCTCAGCCTGACGGGCAACGGTGGTGTCACGCCTTCTGGCGTGCGCTTCCGTGGCGAAGCCCGTGCCAGCGAAGCCAGCCAAGGCGCGCTGGACAACCTCCTGAACATCATCGGGCGTCGCCAAGGCGAGCGCTCCGTCATTTCGATCGGATAAGGCATGAAGACCCATCCCCTGCTCACGCGCTCCCGCGCCACCGCCCTGGTCACGGCCCTTGCCCTGGCTTTCGGCCCAGGTGGCCTGCTGCCAGGCTTCACGGTGGGCGCGGTCTCAGCGGCCCCCGTCAAAAAAGGCGGTGCCACGGTCACGCTGAACTTCGTCAACGCCGAGATCGAAGGCGTGGCGCGCGCCATGGCCGTCATCGTCGACAAGCAGATCATGGTCGACCCCCGCGTCAAGGGCGCGATCACGCTCTACAGCGATCAACCCCTGACGCCGCGCGAGGCCTACCTGAACTTCCTGGCCGCGCTGCGTGGTCAGGGCTTCAGCGTGGTCGAGGTGGGCAACATGCTCAAGATCGTGCCCGAGGCCGAAGCCAAGCTGCAGACGGGCACCGTCGAGGTCGGCACCGTCAAGCGAGCGGGTGACCAGGTGCTGACCCAGATCTTCCGCCTGCAATTCGAGTCGGCGGCCAACATGGTGGGCGTGCTGCGCCCGCTCATCAGCCCCAACAACACCATCAACGCCAACCCGGGCAGCAACACCCTGGTGGTGACCGACTACGCCGACAACCTGCAGCGCATCAGCCAGATGATCGCGGCGATGGACGTGCCCTCGACCACGGACATGGAGGCGATCCCGCTGCAGCACGCCATCGCGGTGGACATCGCGCCCATGGTGCAAAAGCTGATCGATGGCGGTGGCACGGCGGGTGCGCCCGGCGGCGCGGCCGCTGGTGGCGCGGTGGTGATGGCCGATGCCCGCACCAACACGCTGATGGTGCGCGCGCAAAACGCAGCCCGCCTGAGCCTGGTGCGCAGCGTCATCCAGCGCCTGGACCGACCGGGCACGGCTGGCGTCGGTGGCAGCGGCATCCACGTGGTCTACCTGCGCAACGCCGACGCGGTCAAGCTGGCGCAGGTGCTGCGTGCGGCGTTCGCGTCCGCGGGTGGTGGCTCGTCTTCAGGCGGCGGCGCCTCGGGCGGCACGCCCACCAGCACGCCCTCCACGCCGACCGCCCAGACCGGCTTGAACACCTCGTCGGGCAGCAGCTCATCGGGCGGCGCCTCGTCGCAGGCCACGGCCCCGGTGGGTGCCTCGATGCAGCCCTCGACGGGTGGCTTCATCCAGGCCGACCCGAGCTCCAACTCGCTGATCATCACGGCCAGCGACGCGCTGTACAAGCAGCTGCGCGCCGTGATCGAGCAGCTCGACGGTCGTCGCGCTCAGATCTACATCGAGGCCATGATCGTCGAGGTCAGCGAGCAAAAGCTCGCCGAGGTCGGTTTTCAGTGGGCTGCCGGTTCGGGCAACTCCACCCGGGTCGTCGGCGGCACCAGCCTGTCGCAAGGCGGCGTGCCTGGCCTCTTCAGCCTGATCGCCGACCCCGAGACCGTTGGCGCCGCCGCCACCGGATTGAACGTGGGCATCGCGCGCAGGCTCGCCAGCGGCAAGTACAGCCTCGGCGCACTGGCCACCTTCCTGGAGACCAACGCCGACGGCAACGTGCTGTCCAAGCCGAACATGATCGCGCTGGACAACGAAGAAGCCAAGATTGTCGTGGGCCAGAACGTGCCCTTCGTCACTGGCTCCTACACGAACAACAACTCCAGCTCTGGCTCGGTCAACCCCTTCACCACCGTTGAGCGCAAGGACGTGGGCCTGACGCTGCGTGTGCGCCCGCAGGTGGGCGAGGGCGGCACGGTGCGCATGACGGTGTTCCAGGAGAACTCGTCGGTGGACGCTTCCAGCCGCACCAATGCGCAGGGCCTGACCACCAACAAGAGCTCGATCGAGACCACCGTCGTGATCGACAACGGCACGACCCTGGTGCTGGGTGGTTTGCTCAAGGACGAGTTCAGCAGCGGCACGTCCAAGGTGCCTGGCCTGGGTGACATCCCCTACCTGGGCGAGCTCTTCAAGAGCCGATCGCGATCGCGCAACAAGACCAACCTGATGGTCTTCTTGCGTCCGGTGGTCATGCGCGACCAGGATGCCGCCAACTCGGTCACCCTGGATCGCTATGACTTCATGCGGCAAAAGCAAGTCGCTACCCAGCCAGAATCCAGCGGGGTGCTCGGCTCGGTGAACGCCGCGCCGCTGATGGAACCCCTCAAGCTCAGCAACGAAATGGCACCGCCCTCGGTGCGCCAGCCCCTGGACGACCCGAACGCCGCCGAGCCGAACCTGGTGCTGCCGCGCGTGCAACCGGTGCCGACGCCCGCGGCGGCGCCCGCTGCCCCGGTGCCAGCCGCTCCTGCTGCACCCGCCACCTCGGCCCCGCGCTGACCTTTCGGAGCCGCACGACCATGGGCGCCCGCCACCCCCTTCCCTACGCCTTCGCGCGAGCCCACGGCCTGTTGCTCGAAGCCGATGCCGAGCGATCGACCCTGTGGGCCAGCGTCGGCGTTTCGCCGGCCGCGCTGTCGGAGGTGATGCGCAAGTACGCCATCGACGTGATCGAGCAGGAGCCCGCCGAGACGCTGTCGCAGCGCATCGCCGCCGCCTATGCCGCCGGTGAAGGCAGCGCCGCCGCCGTGGTGGGCGAGGTCGAAAGCGCGGTCGACCTCTCGCGCATGCTGCAGGACCTGCCTGCGGTCGAAGACCTGCTGGAGTCGAGCAACGACGCGCCCATCATCCGCATGCTCAACGCGCTGCTCACGCAGGCCGCGAAAGACGGCGCCTCCGACATCCACATCGAGCCTTACGAGCGCTCTTCGTCGGTGCGCTTTCGCGTCGACGGCACACTGCGCGAGGTGGTGCAGCCCAACAAGGCCCTGCACGCCGCGCTGATCTCGCGCCTGAAGATCATGGCCGAGCTCGACATTTCTGAAAAGCGCCTGCCGCAAGACGGCCGCATCAGCCTGCGCATCGGTGGCCGCGCGGTGGACGTTCGCGTCTCGACCCTGCCATCGGCCCATGGCGAGCGCGCCGTGCTGCGGATCCTGGACAAGGGCGACGCCAACAAGTTCACCCTCGAGTCGCTGGGCATGAGCGGTGATTCGCTCGACCGCTTCAAGCGCCTGCTGCGCCAGCCGCACGGCATCGTGCTGGTCACCGGCCCCACGGGCTCGGGCAAGACAACGACGCTGTACGCAGGCCTGAGCACGGTCGACGCCGCCACCACCAACGTGCTGACGGTGGAAGACCCGGTCGAATACGAGCTGCCCGGCATCGGCCAGACTCAGGTCAACGCCAAGATCGACCTGACCTTCGCCAAGGCCCTGCGCGCCATCCTGCGCCAGGACCCGGACGTCATCATGATCGGTGAAATCCGCGACTTCGAAACCGCGCAGATCGCCGTGCAGGCTTCGCTGACCGGTCACTTGGTGCTGGCCACGCTGCACACGAACGACGCGCCCAGCGCCGTCACCCGCCTGACGGACATGGGCATCGAGCCCTTCCTGCTGTCGTCCTCGCTGCTGGGCGTGCTCGGCCAGCGCCTGGTGCGCAAGCTGTGCGTGCACTGCAAGCGCCAGGACGACCAGGGCAAGTGGCACCCCGTGGGCTGCCCCGAATGCGGCATGAGCGGCTACAAGGGTCGAACCGGCGTGTACGAGCTCATGGTGGCCGACGACGAGATCCGCGGCCTCATCCACGAGCAGGCGGCCGAGTCCAAGCTGTTCGAGGTGGCCCAGCTCAGCGGCATGAAGACCATGCGCGAAGACGGCGACCGCCTGGTGGCCGAAGGCGTGACCTCGCTCGAAGAGGTCTTGCGCGTCACGCGGGAATGACCGCCCGCACGACGGCCCTGACCCGAGCACCTGAGTAAACGCCATGCCCGCCTTCCGCTTTGAAGCCCTGGACGCCACCGGCAAGACCGTCAACGGACTGGTCGATGCCGACAACCCCAAGGCCGCGCGCGCTCAGCTGCGCACCCAGCACATGGTGCCGCTCAAGGTTTCGCCGGTGCAGGTGGCCGAGAGCGAGCAGAGCACGTCGACCAAGTTGTTCGCGCGGCGGGTGTTCAACTCTTCCGAGCTGGCCGTGTGGACGCGTCAGCTCTCGGGCCTGGTGGTGGCCGGCCTGCCGCTCGAGCGCGCGCTGACCGCCCTGGCCGACGAAGCCGAAGACCCGCGCCAGCGCGAGCTGGTGGCGCACTTGCGTGCCGAGGTCAACGCCGGCTCACCCTTTGCCCGGGCGCTGCTCGGTTCTCCCCGAGAGTTCGACGAGGTCTATTGCGGCGTGGTGGCCGCGGGCGAGCAAAGCGGCCAGCTCGGCGGCGTGCTCGACAAGCTCGCCAACGACCTCGAAGAGCAGCAGGCGCTCAAGTCCAAGCTGATCGGGGCCACGCTGTACCCGGCCATCGTGTCGCTGTTCGCGGTGGTCATCGTGGTGGCGCTGCTGGTGTTCGTGGTGCCGCAGGTGGCGCAGGTGTTCTCCAGCAGCAAGCGGGCGCTGCCCTTCCTCACGCAGTTCATGCTGGGCCTGAGCGCCTTCATGCGCAACTGGGGCTGGCTGATGATGCTGGGCATCGTGGGCGGGGGCTCCGGTTTGCTGGTGGCGCTGCGCGACGAAGCCTTCCGCCAGAAGTTCGATGCCTTCTGGCTGGAGCTGCCCATCATCGGGCGCCTCTCCCGGGGCTACAACGCCGCGCGTTTTGCCGGCACGCTGGCCATGCTGGCCGGCTCGGGCGTGCCCATCCTCAAAGCGCTGCAGGCGGCGGCTGAGACGCTGTCGAACCGCGCCATGCGCGCCGACGCCATGGACGCGCTGGTGCAGGTGCGCGAAGGCGCGCCGCTGGCCTCGGCCATCGCGGCCAAGAAGCGCTTTCCAGGGCTGTTGTCGATGTTCGCCCGCCTGGGCGAGCAGACCGGCCAGCTGCCGCTGATGCTGCAGCGCGCCGCCGTGCAGCTCTCGGGTGAGGTGCAGCGGCGAGCGCTGGCGATTGCCACCGTGCTGGAGCCTTTGCTCATCGTCGTGATGGGCCTGGTCGTCATGCTCATCGTGATGTCGGTGATGCTGCCGATCATGCAGATGAACACCTGGGTGAAGTGAGTCCTGCAGGGGCGCGTGCGCCACGATGTGGAACGTGACGCAAAACCTCTCCCCCGCAGCTGGGTGTGTTCGGCCTGGCGCGATTCATCCATTTGTATCAGTTTGAATCGCGTACGATCGAAGCCATGAAGTTGCTGCTGATCGACGACCACCCCCTGTTCCGCGATGGGCTGAGCCTGCTCATCCAGCATCGCCTTGACCTGGCCGACCACGGCGGCGCCGAGGTGCTCGAGGCCGGCAGCTTGCGTGAAGCCCTGGCGACGCTGGCGACGCACCCCGATGTGGACCTGGTGCTGCTCGACCTGGGCCTGGCCGATCGCCAGGGCCTGGGCACGCTCGCCGAGTGGCGTGAGCTGGCGCCCCAGTTGCCGGTGGTGGTGCTGTCTGCCGACGACCGTCCAGGCACCATCGTGGCGGCCATCGACCAAGGGGCGTCTGGCTTCATCCCCAAGACGGTTGAATCCTCGGTCATGCAAGAGGCCCTGCACCGCGTGCTCTCCGGTGGCGTTTACCTGCCGCCTTTGCCCACCGATGCGGTGATCGAGGCCGAACCCCTGGCGCAGCAGGACGACGAAGGCCAGCGCGACGAACCGGTGGGCCCCGATGCCACGCTGGGGCTGTCCGGCCGTCAGCTCGACGTCTTGCGCTTGCTCGTTGAAGGCAAGCCCAACAAGGAGATCTGCCGCGTGCTGTCGCTGTCCGAGTCGACGGTCAAGACGCACCTGTCGGCGATTTTCCGCAAGCTCAAGGTCAGCAGCCGCACCCAGGCCGTGGTGGCCGTGGCGCGTGCCGGCGTCACGCTGGGGCGGGCGGGCTGATCTGTGTCGCCTGCTTGCTCAAGGCTGCCCGGATCGGGTCATGCCTTGCGCGAGCAGGGTGTGAAGGTCCTGGGCCCTGAAGGGCTTGTGCAGCACCGGCAGGCCACTGGCCGCGAGTTCCGCCAGCTGCTGCGGTGATGTGTCACCCGTGATGATCAGCGCAGGCAGACCGGGCTGATGCTGGCGCAGGTGGCTCACGACATCGCGGCCGCTGCCATCCGGCAGGCGGTGGTCCGACACCACCATGTCCCAATGCTGCGGCGCTTGCGAGCGGACCCAGCCCAGGCTGTGGCCCGCCACGGCCTCGAGCCCCCAGTTGCGAAGCCACAGCACCAGGCTCTCACCCAGGGCCTCGTCGTCCTCGATCACCAGCACCCGCTTGCCGTCCAGGCGGTCGGGCGTCGGGGCTTGCGACGCGGCCGTGGCAGGGCCCATGGCCAGCGTGGTGGCGGGCAGGCTGACGGCGAAACACGAGCCACGCCCGACCCTGGACTGCACCCGCAGCGGATGTTCCAGCACCTGTGCGGCGCGTTGCACGATGGCCAACCCCAGCCCCAGGCCTTGTGAGCGCTCGCGGCCCGGGTTGCCCAGTTGCACGAATGCCTCGAAGATGCGGGGCTGGTCTTCAGGGCGGATGCCAGGGCCGGTGTCCCAGACTTGCACCTCCCACAGGTGTCCGGGTGTTTCGCAAGGCGAGGCAGGTTTGCCTCGGCGGCGCACGCTCACCAGCACCCCGCCTTGTTGCGTGTGGCGGATGGCGTTGCCCACGAGGTTGCGCAACACCTGCTCGAGCAGCACGGGGTCGGTCCAGGCGATGGCCTGTGTGCGGCGCACGCGCAGCTGCAGGTTTTTCTGGCGCGCGGCCTCGGCCTCGTGCGATGCGACGGCCTCGAGCAGGGTTTGCAGGTGCACGCGCCGGCGCTGCACTTCCACGGTGCCCGAGTCCAGCCGAGACAGGTCCAGCAGGCCCTTGAGCAGGCTCTCCATGGAGCGCACCGCCCGCGTCAGCCGGTCTGCCAGGCTGCGCACCGTCGGGTCGGTCACCTGCACGCGCAGCAGGTCGGTGATCAGGCCGATGGCCGCCACCGGTTGACGCAAGTCGTGGCTGGCAGACGCCAGGAAATGGCTCTTGGCGGCGTTGGCTGCGGCCAGCTCTCGGGTGCGCTCGGCCACCTTGTGTTCGAGTTGCTGGTTGGCTTCTTCGATGTCGTCGAAGGCCTTGACCACGCGCTGCACCACCATCAGCACGAACGAGGGCGAGGCCAGCGGGATCATCCAGCCCATCCAGTGGTTGAAGTTGACCTGGCCGATGACGCGCCCGAAGATGAAATCGTGCACCCCGGCCACCAGCAAGGCGGCCCAGCCCACGGCCAGCCCGGTGTGCATCGACGAGCGCAGGCCTTCGCGCAGCACCCATTGACCCATCAGCCAGATCGAGGGCGGCAGCGTGAGGATCAGCGCGCCTTGCAGGTACCCCCGCGTCAAGCGCAGGTCGGGGTCAAAGGGCAGGGCGAGCACGCCCAGCAAGGGGAAGCCGATCACCACAGCCCACAGGACCCGGTTGAACCAGTTCAGGTGCCGCCCGACCAGGGCCATCACGAACCAGCCTTGCAAGCATGCCGTGAGCACGTGGGCCAGGAAGTACAGCCACGATTCCGCGCCGACCGACAGGCCGAGGTCTTCGGTGATGAAGTAGCGGCAGTTGCGCAAGCCGCCCACCAGGATCATCAGGCCGAAGAGGCCAGCGGCCGCTTCCTGGCGCCGCATCCACCACAGCAGCACCACGAACATCGAGAACGCGATCCAGATCAGGTTGAGCACCACGAGCGCATCGCGCGTGAGAAAGCGCAGCATCAGGTGGTCGTGTTGCAGGTCGGCCTTGGGCGCCAGCACCGCAGGCGACATGCCGCCTTGTTGCACGGCCTGGATCTCGATCTCCAGCGAGTTGTGGCCGGCGTTGAGCAGGCGGCCCGGCACGTCGATGAGCGATGGGCCCGGCAAGCCCAGCCAGCCTGGGCGTGGCAGCGTGCTTTGCAGCAACTCGCCATTGAGCCAGATGCTGTGCACGTAGTTCAGGTAGTCGATGCGCAGGGACCAGGGAGCGCTCCTGGCGCTTTGAACCACGTCGTCGCTGACTTCGAAGTTCAGGCGGTAGCGGCCGATGCCTGCTGCTTGCAACCCAGCGGGTTTCCAGCTGTCAGGCAGGCTCACCGCCACAGGCTGGTCGGCCAGCACCGCGCCGCTGACGTCTTGCATCCACAGGCGTTGCGCCGACAGCCAGCGCACACCGCTGGCATCGGACGGCGGTGGCGGTTGCAGCCAGAAGAAGGTCAGCAGCGCCAGCGCCAGCAGCCACAGCCCGCCCACCCAGCTTTGGGTCAGCGAGCGCAGGAGGGTTGGCAGCAAAGGCTTCATGGAGGCGGGGCAGGGGCGCGTGGTGCGCCATTGTGCGCATTTCAAGCCCACCCGCGAACCCTTTGCGGGGCTTCCCGCTGTGACGCGGGCGGATGCAGTGATATGACGTGGGCTGTGCCCCTTGTTTCGGGGCTCAACACCAGGCACGTTTGCTGCAATGGTGGAACGCAGGGTCTGGTTTGATCTGGAGGGCTGACATGAGTGGCTGCACCGATCTGGTTCCGGTTGGCCGGGACACCGTGGAAGGCAAGTGGGAATCGCGCCATCCCGGGCGCATCCCGATCGCGCACATGCGCCATGTCTACCGGCTCGACGAGGTCGAGCGACGGCTGGGCAAGTTGCCCGCCCGCGACCACGAAGCCCTTCGTGCCACCTACGAGCGCATGCTCGAAAAAGGCCCCGAGCGCTTCCAGGTCAAGCCCTCAGGCCTGCCCGCGATGGACCACCTCTACGACGAGCTGCCCAACTTCCACGAGGTGCTCGACGACCTCAAGCGCCAACTCGCCCTGTGCAGCGACAGCCGCGACGCGCTCGAGCTCACGCCCATGCTGCTGCTGGGCCCGCCCGGTGTCGGCAAGACCCACTTTGCGCGCGAGGTGGCGCAGCTGCTGGGCACGGGCATGGGCTTCATCTCCATGAGCTCCATGACCGCCGGCTGGGTGCTCTCGGGCGCCAGCTCGCAATGGAAGGGCGCGCGCCCCGGCAAGGTCTTCGAGACGCTGGTGGACGGCCAGTACGCCAACCCCGTGATGGTGGTCGACGAGATCGACAAGTCGGGTGGCGAGCACGCTTACGACCCGCTGGGCTCGCTCTACAGCCTGCTTGAGCACGACACGGCTGGCAGCTTCACCGACGAGTTCGCCGAGGTGGCCATCGACGCCAGCCAGGTGATCTGGGTGGCCACGGCGAACGACGTGCGCAGCATCCCCGATCCCATCCTCAACCGCGTCAACGTCTTCGAAATCGAGGCGCCCGACGAAGCGGCCGCGCGCAAGATCGCCGCCAAGCTCTATCGCAGCATCCGCGCCGACCACGACTGGGGCCAGCGCTTCGAGCCCGAGCTGTCGGAAGGGGTGTTGGGCGCGATGGCCAAGCTGGCGCCGCGCGAGATGCGTCGCGCGCTGATGACCGCTTTCGGCAACGCCAAGCTCGACGGCCGCTTCGCGCTGCAAGAGCGTGACCTGCCGGACGGCGGGCCACGTCGCTCGCCCATCGGCTTCGTGCAATGAGCGAGAGCAACTGAGCCGCGGCGGCATGGGCGATACTGCGTCCATGCCTGCCAGCCTCGACGGCCGCCTGGTGGTGGCCATTTCCTCGCGCGCCCTCTTTGACTTCGAAGAGGAGAACCGCCTTTTCGAAGGCGCGGACGACCGTGCCTACATGGACCTGCAGCTCGATCGCATCGAGGTGCCCGCCAAGCCGGGCGTGGCCTTCTCTCTGGTGCGCAAGCTGCTGGGCTTCAACACACCCGAATCAACGCACTCGCCAGCCGACGCGCGCGTCGAGGTCGTCATCCTCTCGCGCAACGACCCGGCCTCGGGCCTGCGCGTCTTCCGCTCGGTGTCGCACCACGGGCTCGAGATCGAGCGGGGCGTGTTCACACGCGGGCGCAGCCCCTGGCGCTACCTCAAGCCCTTGCAGGCCCACCTCTTCCTCTCTGCCAACGAGGCCGATGTGCGCCAGGCCCTGGCCGCAGGCGTGCCCGCCGCGCGCGTGCTGCCGCATGCAGCCCGCGCGGGCGACGCCCACCCTGACGAGGTGCGCATCGCCTTCGACGGCGACGCCGTGCTGTTCTCCGACGAGGCCGAGCGCGTTTTCCAGCAAGCCGGTCTGGGCGCCTTCCAGGACCACGAGATCGCGCGGGCGCGCAAGCCCCTGCCCGATGGGCCGTTTCGACCGTTGCTTCAGGCCCTGCACGACCTGCGCCGCGCCATCGAACAACCAGGCGCCTCGCCCATGCGCATCCGCACCGCGCTGGTGACGGCGCGAGGTGCTCCGGCACATGAGCGCGCCATCCGCACCCTGATGGACTGGGGCATCGAGGTCGATGAGGCCATGTTCCTGGGTGGCCTGCCCAAAGGCGAGTTCCTGCGCGAGTTCGAGCCGGACTTCTTCTTCGACGACCAGACCGGCCACGTCAACAACGCCGCGCCGCACGTGCCGGCCGGGCACGTCGCCGCTGGTGTCGCCAACTTGCAAAACGCCGAAAGCCCTCAGCGGGGCTGAGCACCACATCTGCCCCAATAGGAGCCTGACATGAGCGACGACTTGGGTGACTTCTTTGCGCTGCCGCCCTTCAAGCCGGACGAGGCCCTGGTGCAACTGCGCCGTCAGCTCAAGGAGCTGAAGCTGCAGGAGCAGCCTGGCAGCGCGCCCCACCGCTTCGCGCTCAAGGGCGTGGTGGTGGCCGAGTTGCAAGTGGCGGCCATGACCGGTGACGCGCCCAAGCCTGCCCTGGCTGCAGCCGTTGTCAAGCGCCCCTTGCAGCGCCCCGAGTGGGTGCGCCAGCAGCTCGACAGCCGCGATGCCGTGCGCAAGTGGCTCGATGCGCTCAAGCGCCAGGTGGCCAACTGGAGCGACGACGAGTGAGGGAGCAGCCCTGGCTCAGCCGGCGTTCGCTTCCTTTTGCATCTTGGCCCTGAACAGCTCGCGGATGCTGACCTCGCGCGGGCCGGGGATCAGCTCATAGCCTTCTCCCGCCGCGATGGTGCCGGGCGTGCGCACGGCCAGGTAAAAGCCGCAGAACCCCGACTGGGCCATCATCTTGATCGCATGCTTGAAGCCCAGCTTGGCCTCCAGCTTGAAGCAAGGGCGACGTGGCTCGCTGATCGCCAGTGCGCAATCCGCGAAGCGCAGCACATCACCGATGTGGGCCTCGTCTTCCAGCAGGCCAGACAGCGTCAGGTTCTCGCCCAGCGAGCCCGCCGGCAGCGCCTCGCCCCAGGCCTGCAGGCCAGCTTGGGCGCGCACCGTCTGCCAGAAGGCGTAGTGCTCGATCGGGTATGCGTAGACCGCTTTGCTCAGGCCACCGTGAACGCTGAGGTCGGCCTGCTCGTCGCCCGCCAGGCCCAGCGCCTTGACCTCGATGCGATCGGGGTGGGCTTCGGTGCTCACCGGCTGTTTGCCGATGGCCGTCAGGATGCGGCGCCCCTGGATCTCGACGTGGCGGGCCTGGGCCACGTTGACGGACAGCAGGCGGCGGGCGGAGATGAAAAGGTGACGGCGCTCATGGGCTGAGACGATACCCCAGTCGCCAAGTCCTGGGTGGTGCCCATGTCGGCCGGCCCGGGTGGCCTGGGGGCATCAGGCGGTCTCTGGCGGGGCCCTCAACCCCGTTTGGACGAGGTCCAGGGCAGCGGCGTCACCTGCGCCGCCATCGCATTGAAGCCGACCACGCAGGGCTCGCCCGGCTGCCAGTTCATCTGCTCGATGGCCTGGCGCGTGACCAGCCCCCAGATCTGCGCGCCGGCCTTGAGCTCGAGCCGTTCGTCGAACTCGCGCGCAAGCTCCACGCCCACGGCGCCATAGGTGCCGCTCTGCCCGGCCAGCATCACCTGGGTGATGCGCCCGCGCAGCACGTTGGTGTTGCTGCTGTCGGTGGGCACCTCGCGATGCAGGCTCACGTCGCGGGCGCGCACCTTCAGGCGCACGCGGGTGCCGACGGGGTGCAGCGTGGCGGGCACGGTCACGCATTGCCCGCAGATGTCGACCTCGCTGATCACCCATTCGATGTCGTGCCGCGTGACCGCGCCTTCGAGGATGCTGCCGGCGTGAAAGCCCTCCAGGAAAGTTGACAGCGAGACGTCGGACAGCACCTGGGCGATCGGCCCGGCGCCTGCCATGCGCCCGTCGTGCAGGATGACCACGTCATCGGCCATGCGCACGACCTCTTCCATGCGTGGCGTGGCCATCAGCACCGGCAGGTGGAAGCGGTGCGCGACCTGGGCGAGCAGCTCCAGCAACTCGGGACGCTCCGGGTCGGGCACGCGACCGAGCGGGTCGTCCATGAGCAGGCCCTGCGGATCGGCGGCGAGGGCCCGACCGAGCGCGGCGCGCACGCGCTGCGAGGCGTTGAGCTCGTGGGGGCGGCGCTCCATCATGGCGCTGAGGTCGAGCCACTTGACCAGTGAGGGCACGTCCAGCCCAGCAGCGACCTTCATGCGCGAGCCCTGCGCCCGGGCCCCGTAGGCCAGGTTGCGCTCGATCGTCAGGTGCGGGAAGAGGTGCGCCTCGGCGTCGAGCCAGCCCAGCCGGCGCTGGTGTGGCGGCAGGTTCAAGCCGCGCCGGGATTCGAACAAGGCGTCGGCACCCAGGGCCACCCGCCCCGCGATGACCGGGCGCAGGCCCGCCACGCCTTCCAGGATGGCCCGCTGCCCGTTCTCGACCCGACCGACCAGTGCGCTGACGCGACCTGGCAAGGCGCGCAGCTGTGCCTGCACCTCCATGCCGGGTTGGCGCACGTGCAGGTCAACGCTCAGGCTGCGCGGCAGGCGCGAGGGGCTGTCGCTGCTCATGGGCGCTCCTGTCGCCAGTCCATGCGCGCGCTGCCTTGCCAGCGGTGCTGCCACTGCCAGCGCAGCAACTCGCTGAGCAGGATGGCGATGGCGGCCACACCCAGCGACAGCGCCGCCACCTCCCAGGCCAAGGCCTTCGGTCGGCCAGGCGAGGCCAGGGCCTGCCACAAAGCGAGGGGCACGGTCGGGTCTTCTGCGCCGGCGGTGCCACCCGCTTGCCCGGCGGCCAGCACCAGCACGGCCCCGGATTCGCCCCAGGCGGCCGCAAACCCCAGCGCCATCGCCGAACCGATCGCCGGCAGCGTCAGCGGCAATGCCACGGTGCGCCAGGCGTGCCAGTCGCTGGCGCCAAGGGTGCGGGCCACGGGCAGCAGCATCGGGTCGTGCGCCTCGAAGACGGGGCGCAGCATGCGCGCCATCATCGGCACCGTCATGATGCAGGCTGCCAGCACGGCGCCCGTGGGGTACAGGGCCACGGCCCAACCCAGGTCCTGGCGCAGCCAGCGGCCCAAGGCTCCTTGCTCGCCCAGGCCGGTCGTCAGCCAGAAGCCGATGACGGCCGGCGGCAGGCCCAGTGGCAACAGGATGACGGCGTCGAGCAGCACCTTGCCGCGCCACCTCACGCGGGCCATCCACCAAGCCAAGGTGATCGACAGGGGGGTGGCGATCAGCAGGGTGATGGCGGCCAGTTGCAGGCTCATCCACATCGCGGACAGGGCGGCGTGCGACATCGATCAGCCTTTTGCGTTCTGCCAGCCGGCCACGCCGCGCAGCGTGCCCCGGGCCAAGGGGCGGTCCAGCCAGTCGACCAGGAGCTTGCCGCCAGGGTGCTTGCCCCGGAAAGAGCGGGCCACCTCGGCGTGGAGCACCAGGGCCGGGTGCCCCTGGAACCAGACCCGGGTGCCGCGCGCCTGGCCCTGGCGCAGCCAGGCGGCCTGGGTCACCAGCCGGTAGGCCGGTGCGCCCGGGTTGACCTGTTTGTTGCCCAGGCCCGCAGGCGTCGGCAGCGGTTGCGCGGAAGCTGGCTGAGCCATCAGCTGTGCGGCCAACTGGGCCAAGGGGGAGTCGAGGCCTTGTGGCGCCGAGGGCTCACCCGGCAAACCGGTGTGCCAGCTGGCCACCCCGGCCGCCTGGGCCGCCAGAACCTGGGCGATGGCGCGCGCCGGGTCCTTTTCTGAGCGGATGCCAGCGGGGTCGTCTGCAGGGCCGACCAGCCAGACCTCGGTGCGCGCCAGCTTGCGACGGTCGTGGATGAGGCCTTCTTTTTCCAGGTGGCTGGCGCGGGGGTGGCTCAGGAAGAGGCCGACTTCGGCCTCGCCCGACTCCAGTCGGTCCAGCACCTGGCGACTGGGCGTGGCGTGCCACTGCGCGGCCCAACCCAGGTCGCGCCGCATCGCCGCCCCCCAGCGAGCGGTCAGCCCGGTGTCGGCGAGCAGCGGGTCGACCGCGACTTCCGGGCTTTCTGCCCGGGGGCGCAGTGCCCAAGCGGGCTGGCACAGGCTGGCGCAGAGGATGCCCGAGGCACCCAGCGTGCGCATCAGCAGGGCGCGGCGGACAGCAGATTCGGTCGTCTCGGGCATGGTGAAGGGTGAAAAAACGCAGGCAGAAGTGTGCCTGCAGCCAGCGACAGGCCTCGTCATGGCTGTCCCGCAGTTGTCCTCAGTTGTATCAGCATCCAAAAAAAGGGCGTTTCCGTGACGCTTTGCCGCCCTCGCCCTGGGGGCACCCCTGGACGCCCCACGGACGAGGGGGCAGGCGCGAATCGGTCCGATCGTCTAAACTACGAGGTTCCCGCCGAGCGCCTTCGGGCGTCCTCAGGACACAGCCGACGGGGTGTCGAGAGCGTTGCCGTGACCGGGCCCGAGCTGGCCAAGCCAGGTTGCCGCAGCGCTGTCGAGACCTCGTTTTTTACTTTCTGGAGCCTTGTCATGTCGAACGTTGCTGCTCAGGTCAATGCACCTGCCTACGTCAAAAACACCAAGCTGATTGCCTGGGTGGCCGAGATGGCCGCCCTGCTGCAACCCAAGGACGTCGTCTGGTGCGACGGCACCACCGAAGAGTACGACCGCCTGTGCGCCCAGCTCGTGGCCGCCGGCTCGTTCAAGAAGCTCAACCCCGAGCTGCGCCCCAACTCCTACCTGGCCTGGACCCACCCGTCCGACGTGGCCCGCGTCGAAGACCGCACCTTCATCTGCTCCGAACGCAAGGAAGATGCCGGCCCCACCAACAACTGGTGCGAGCCCGCTGAAATGCGCGCCAAGCTGCAAACCGGTGAAAACGCCCTGTTCAAGGGCGCCATGGCTGGCCGCACGATGTACGTCGTGCCCTTCTCGATGGGCCCCCTGGGTTCGGACATCGCCCACATCGGCGTCGAGCTGTCCGACAGCGCCTACGTGGCCGTCAACATGAAGCTCATGACCCGCATGGGCCGTGGCGTGATCGACGTGCTGGGCGCCGATGGCGAATTCGTGCCTTGCGTGCACACGGTTGGCGCCCCCCTGGCCGAAGGTCAGAAGGACGTGGCCTGGCCTTGCAACCCCGACACCAAGTACATCGTCCACTACCCCGCCACGCGCGAGATCTGGTCCTACGGTTCGGGCTACGGCGGCAACGCGCTGCTGGGCAAGAAGTGCTTCGCCCTGCGCATCGCCTCGACCATGGGCCGCGACCAGGGCTGGCTGGCCGAGCACATGCTGCTGCTGGGCGTGACCAACCCCGAAGGCAAGAAGTACCACGTCGCTGCCGCCTTCCCCTCGGCCTGCGGCAAGACCAACTTCTCCATGCTGATCCCGCCCGAGGGCTACAACGGCTGGAAGGTCACCACCATCGGTGACGACATCGCCTGGATCAAGCCCGCTGCCGACGGCAAGCTCTACGCCATCAACCCCGAAGCCGGTTACTTCGGCGTGGCCCCGGGCACCAACACCCTGACCAACTTCAACTGCATGAAGTCGCTCGACCGCGACGTGATCTTCACGAACGTGGCCCTGACCGATGACGGCGACGTGTGGTGGGAGTCGATGACCGACGAGGCCCCGGCTCACCTGATCGACTGGCAAGGCAACGACTGGACCCCGGCCATCGGCAAGGAAAAGGGCGTCAAGGCCGCTCACCCGAACGCCCGCTTCACCGTGGCCGCCACCAACAACCCGGTGCTCGACCCCGAGTGGGACAATCCCGCTGGCGTGCCCATCGATGCCTTCATCTTCGGCGGCCGCCGCTCGACCACCGTGCCCCTGGTGACCGAAGCTCGCGACTGGACCGAAGGCGTGTACATGGCCGCCACCATGGGCTCTGAAACCACCGCTGCCGCCTTCGGTCAGCAAGGCGTGGTGCGCCGCGACCCGTTCGCCATGCTGCCCTTCATGGGCTACAACATGAGCGACTACTTCCAGCACTGGCTGGACCTGGGCGCCAAGCTGCAGGCCTCGGGCGCCAAGCTGCCCCAGATCTACTGCGTGAACTGGTTCCGCAAGGGCGCCGATGGCAAGTTCGTGTGGCCTGGCTACAGCGAAAACATGCGCGTGCTGGAGTGGATGCTGGGCCGACTGCAAGGCAAGGCCGGTGGCGTGGAAAACGCCTTTGGCGTGAGCCCCACCTACGAAGACATCAACTGGAATGGCCTGAACTTCACCAAGGAGCAGTTCCAGTCGGTGATCGGTGTGGACAAGGCTTCCTGGCAGCAAGAGCTCAAGCTGCACGACGAGCTGTTCACCCAGCTGTCGCACAACCTGCCCGCCGCCATGCCCGCCACCAAGGCCAAGCTGGAGCAACGCCTGGCTGCCTGATGGGGCTGTTCGGGCCCGATCGGCCCTCGGCTGCGGGTTCGCCCCCGCGCCGATCTGGCACCCACCCCGCTTCGGCGGGGTTTTTTGTGTCCGAAGCGGCGTGGCCGGGTCCCTTTTCCCCCAAGCAAGGGGTGGGGCGCTCGACCAGACGGTGTGAGAATTTGTCACGTTTACCCAGCATTTGTGTTGGGTGTTCATTTGTTCGGGGGAGCTCCCCCCAGGGAGTCAACATGTTCGTCCGCAACCTCATCGCCGCATCCGCTTTCGTGATGGCCTCCGTCTCGGCCCACGCTGCGGTTTTTGGCCCCTTCTCCAACCTGGGCGTCGTCGGCGCCGAGGCCGTGTCCTTCGGCGGCTTCAGCCGCTTCGAAGAAGCCACCCCGTTTGAAATCTCCTACGACTTCAGCCTGTCTGCCGCTTCCGGCCTGACGGGTTTCATCGGCCAGGCTGGCACCGACTTCGAACTGATCGAAGCCACCACCACCGAGTTCACCCTGACGCCCATCACCCTGGAAAACATCCTGGTTGACGGCGTGGCTGCCACCGCTTTCGTGGCCCAGGGCGGCGGCTTTGCTTTCTCCTTCGCTGGCCTGAGCAGCGGTGACCACACCCTGACGGTGCGCGGTGTTGGCGTGCCCGAGTACGGCGCCTTCGTCGGCAACGTCACCGCCGCCATCCCCGAGCCCACCACCTACGCCCTGCTGCTGGCTGGCCTGGGTGTGGTCGGTGCCGTGGCTTCGCGTCGTCGCGCTGCCTGATCGGCTGCTGATCCTGTTGCTGCGCTGTCAAGGCGCGGTAAAAAGCAAAGGGCTCCTTCGGGAGCCCTTTTGCATTGTGGGGTGTGTGTCGCCTGGATGAGCGGTTGCAGGGGCCATGCTCGAGGGCGGCACGCGGCCGCCCCCTGTGGCCTGGCTCAACGCAACATCAAGGCAGCAGCGGCGCGATCAGGTCGGCGAACCAGTCGCTGATCAGCACGCGCTGGCTGGTGGGGTTCTTCTCGAAGGCGCGGATCGGCGTGCCCTTGCCGTCGATCAGGTTGTCGACGAAGCGGCCCACGTCCTTGAGCCCGGTCTCGACGATGCTGGTGCCGCCGAAGGTCACGATGGTCAGGCAGTGCGAGCCGTTGAGTTCGCGCTTGTTGGGGATGTAGTAGCCGATGTTGGGCTGCGTCTCCATCTGTGCGATCCAGGGCGTGATCTCCTGGCGCCACTTCTGGTTGAGCAGCTTCAGGCGCGTCTCGTTGTCCGGCGCGTTGGCGATCTCGGGGTAGAACTTCTGGTACGAGAAGGCCGAGAAGTTGGTGTCTTCCTGGAAGTTGGCGTAGCCGATGCGGTCGTTGGGGAAGATCTTGCCCAGGCCAGCGGTGATGCTGCCCAGGTTGTCGGCGCTGCCGGCGCCCGGGTACTTGGTGATCAGCTCGGTGACCAGGCCGTTGGCGCCATCGAGGCCCCAGACGGTGCGGATCTTGTTGTGAAGCAGCACCGATGGCGCTTGCTCGGGTGTGGCGTTGCGCGGCACGTTGAACAGCGGGCCCGAGTCGGCCAGCAGGGACATCTGCTTGGGTTTGAGCGCCTCGCGGAAGGCGGGGTACAGGGCCGCCGAGCCCACGCCGCCAGCCGAGAAGCCGGTCAAGAAGAGCTTTTCAGGCTGCTTGAGGTTCTTGGCCATCCAGGCGGCCACCGCCTTGGCGTTGACCATGCCGCGGTGGTGGTAGGCCATGGGGTTGGCCGGGTCCACGTTGTCGTAGACGGCGACCTTGTTGCCGGTGTGCACGTCGCCCGTGCAGTAGGTCAGGTAGACGATGTTCCAGCTCTGCGTCTGCACCGACTGCAGCGGGTGCAGGCGCATGGTGAAGGGCGTGACGAGACCGAGGTGGGCCTGGCGGTTCCAGTCAGTCATGTAGTTCGCCGGGATGCCATCGGGGTTGACGGCGTCGAGCAGGGTGCCACCTTTGCAGGCGCCCTGGTCCCAGCAGGCGCCACCGCCTTCGAACATCACCACGGTCTTGCTGGTGAAGGGCGTGCGGTTGACGAAGAAGCGGTAGGGGGTGCCGTTGCCGCAGGTGGCGCCGCTGGAGGCGGGCAGCTCGACGGTTTCCCATTGCAGGTAGCCAGCGTGCGCGGCGGCGCACACCAGGCTGGCGGCGGTGGCCTGGACGGCCACCTTCAGGACGGAGCGCAAGGACATGGGGTTCTCCTTCTCACGAGGTTGTTCTGTGAGAAAGAGTTTCCGTAACGCTGTTTTTTTGCGCTTGCGCGTTAACCAGCGGATGCAGGCGTTCGAGGGGGGCAAACGCCTTGGCTTTTGTCGGCTGCCCGACGGTTGTCGCCTTGTGTGGATCGGGTAAGCCCTTCCGCACCCGATGGGGTTAACCCACTTTGGCTTGGCGCTGGCGCGCTGCCACGAGGGCCACGCCGAGGCCCGCCAGCATCAGCGCGATGGAGGTGGGTTCGGGCACGTCGCTCACGCTGCTGCCCAGGTTTGCATAGGCCGTCGCATTCAGGAAAAACGTGTGCTCTTGTCTGTCGGCCGTGAGGTTGCTCATGAGGAGATCGAACGAGCCGCTTCGCGAGCCTTCTGGCGAGGCCTGGTCCGAATTGGTGGAGTCTTCAACAGCTTGACTCCACGTGTCGCTCACCATCGCCAGCAAAAAGTAGGTCGAGGCGGATCCGTACGTTTGCGGGTCTTGTGTCAGAAAACGGGAGCCGAGTTCGTACTGTCCCGTGACTCGCACAGCGGTGTTCGGCGTCACCATGTAGGAGATAAAGGGCAGCGAGTCGTATGCGCTGGCCTCCAGACTGGCTCGCACCCCATTCGTTTGCTCCCCAACGGTCACGGTGTCCAGCATGGTCGAGGCGCTCACGGTGATGGACGAGGGCGTCATCACCACCGAGCTTTGCCCCGCTGGATTGCTCACCCCCGCTTGGACGGGCGCAAACCAATGGCTGCCGTCGCTCAATGCTGACTGGACGTCGGACGATGCGATGGCGTCGGGCTCGAGCGAGTTCCACTTGCCGGCCCCTGCGGATGCCGTCCAGTGCTTGGTCATGGACCCCCCGTCGACGTATTGGAGCGAGGGGGCGATGCCGTCGGCCAGGTCGAGGTCGATCAGCTCGAACGTCAGCCCGGTGACCGAGATGGAGGCCGATGCCTCCATCGGGGCAGCGTGGGCGGTGGCGCAAAGGGCGCAGGCGGTCAGCGAGGCCGCGAGGGCGGTGATGGTGCGTGTCATGGTGGCTTCCCTGTTGGATGTAGCGGGCATCGTCCTCATGAAAAAGGAGGCCCGCATTCCGGTTGAGGATGCCGCATGGCAGTGGTGTCGTCACCCCGTGCTTGAAGGGGGGTGTTTCTCCTTGGTCCTTTCTGTCGATTGGCGCCCTCAGTACGCCTCGGCCGGCACGCGCCGCTGCAGCACCCCGATCGGCGGTGCCCAGCGCTGGCCCTTGGGCTTCTTGGCCGTCACCAGGGTGATGTCGGCGGGCTCGAAGACCTCGACGTTGTGCGTGATCGGCGTGGTCAGCACGTACTGCGCGCGCGTGGAGCGCAGGAAGTGGCCGACCAGCTGGATGTTGCGCACGTCCAGGTGGGCAAACGGCTCGTCGATGAAGACGAAGCCGCCCGGGGTCTCGTCGTCCTTCATCAGGCCCACCAGCAGGATCAGGGACTTGATGACCTGCTGGCCGCCCGAGGCTTCGCCGTCGTTCAGGCCAATGTGGCCCTTGCCGTCGAAGTTGAAGTGGATCTTGAGCTCGGCCTGGCGCAGCGTGGTGTCGTCGTCGCCGAGGTGGGGCAGTTCGCACTGCACGTCCACGCCTGCGAGCTGACCGAGTTCGATCACGTTCTTGCGGTAGCGGCGCACGGTGACCTTGAGCACGTCGGTGTAGCGCTCGCGGGCGTTGTCCACCGCGATGGCGGCGGCGGCGTTGCTGGCCTTGCGCTGGCCGAGCTCGTCTTCCTGGCGCAGCACGTTGGCGTTCATCAGCGTGAGCTGCTCGACCACGGTGCCATCGGTTTCCCACTGGCCTTCGGTCAGTTCGCGGTCAACGGCTTCGGCGCGCAGGCGGGCCTGGGTGGCGTTGCCATAGTGCGCTTGCATCTCGCGGATGCGCTCAGGCGTGCGCCAGTGCTTGGGCAGCGAGTGCTTGACCTCGCGTGACATCAGCGCCTGGCCGAGCAGGTCGTCGAAGCGGGCTTGCCATTCGCGCTCGTGCTGGGCGCTGCGCTGTTCGATGTGCGCGAGCTTTTCCTGGGCCTGGCGGTAGGCGTGCTGGGCGTTGGTCTGTTCGACCACGGCGCGCTTGAGCTCGGCTTCTGCCTGCTGCCAGCGCTCGCCGGCGTCGACACGGGCCTGCTTGAGCACGGGCAGCTGACGGCGGGCTTCGGCGAACTCGGCTTCGCGCTCGACCAGCTCGGCGGCGGCGGTGAAGCCTTGCGCGGCTTGGCGGGCGTCTTGCAGCTGGCGGTCGAAGAAGGCCTGGTCGCGCACCAGGCGGGTCATCTCTTCGTCGAGCTGTGCCAGGCGGTTCTCGATGGAGTCGCGGCGCGTGGCCACGGCCGAGGCGCCGAACTGGTGCTGGCTGGGCTCGACCCACACCGAGCGGCCACCACGGCCATCGCGGTGGTAGGCCTCGGGGGTGATCCACTCGCCGCCGACCTTCACGCCGGCTTCGGTGTTGTCGACGCGGCGGATGTGTTCGAGCTGGCGCAGCAGCCAGCGCGGGGCCGGGGCAGCGAACTTCAGCACGGCCAGCAGGCTGTGCTTGTCGGCGTCCGCCGGCGCGTCTTCCACGTCGGCGACGATGTAGTGGCGATAGCGCTCGCGCTCGGCCAGGGCCATGGCCTGGGCTTCGTGGCGCGGGTTGGCCAGCACCACCACCCAGCGGCTGCCACGCAGCACGCCTTCGGCGGCGGCACGCCAGCGTTCATCGGTGATCTCGATGATGTCGGCGATCAGGTGGTGGGCGATGCCGGCCTCATCCAGTGTGCGGCGAAAGCGCGTGACCTCGGGTGGCGGTGGCGCCTGGCGCTGGCCCTTCAAGGCGTCCATGGCGCGCTGGGCGTCGTCGCGCTGGTCCTTGAGGCGCTGCCATTGGGTGGACAGCTTTTGCTTGTGTTCGCTGAGCTCGGCGATGCGCTGCGTGAGCTGGCCGGCGTCGCCTTCGACCACGGCCAGGCCTTGCAGCTCGTCGGCGCGCTTGACCAGGACCTCGATGGGGCGCTCGGCGTCGCGGGCTTCTTCCTGCGTGCGGCGGGCGGTGCGCACCTTGGCTTCAAGCGCTTCGACGCGTTCGGCCGCGGTGGTCTGGTCTTGCAGGCGCTGCAGCAGGTCGGACTTGACCTGGCCGTGGGCGCGGCGGTCTTCGCTCGACTGGATGCGCTGGCGGTGCAGCTCGCGCAGCTTGGTCGCCAGGGACTTGCGCGTCTCCTGGTTGCTCAGCACGGGCACGACTTCGGTGGCCAGGGTTTCGCGCTCCTGGCACTTGAGCTCGTACTGGCGGTGGTTGTTGACGCGGGCTTCCAGTTCGGCGCGTTGGGCTCGGCCGTGCGAGAGCTCGCGCTCGGCGGCTTCGACCTCTTGCAGCAGCTGCTTCTGGTGGGTGCGGGCCTCGTCGTAGCGGTCGAGCACCTCCTGGTCGCCGAAGACGTCGAAGACCAGGCGCAGCAGCTCCTTGGGGCTGTACTCGCACAGGCGGTCGGTCTGGCCTTGCTCGAGGGCCAGCACCTTGGCGATGGCGCGCGAGAGGCCAGCGCCTTCGAGGCGCTTGCGCCAGTTGTCGATGCCCAGCCAGTCGCGGTCGCCACGCTCGATCAGCGTCTCGATCGAGATGTCGCCTTCGACCATGATGTAGCGGCGCGTCCAGTCGCCGCCATTGCGGTCGATGCGGCAGGCCAGCGTGACGACGTCGGCGTAGAGCAGGCAGCGTGCGAAGGGGCGGTTGGACGATTGGCGGTTGCGCGGGCGGTTGTCGACCGTGGCGCGCAGCCAGGCGCTGTCGGCGTTGGCGTGGCGCGCGTAGGTCTTGTAGTTGCGCCCGCCCGAGCATTCGAGGCCCAGCAGGGTGCGCATGGCGTCGAGCAGGGTGGTCTTGCCCGAGCCATTGGGGCCGGCGACGGTGATGATGGCGCCGTCGAGCGGCAGGGACAGGCGCTGGCAGTAATCCCAGTGCAGCAGTTCGAGGCTTTGCAGGTGGAACATGGGGGCGGCAAACGGTTGGGCTCACTCGTTGCCTGGCGACGGGGCCGGGCGGTTTCGCCCAGGGTCGCCGGCCGAGGTCGCCGGTCAGCGATTGTGCCGGAGTCTGCCGCCTTGCCCGCCCAGGGTTCGGCCGGGTGCGCGGGCCGCCATGACGGGAACACGTGCGGTCCCCGCCTGGCTTGACACCCGCTGGTCACTCGCCCAGTTGCTCGCGCCGGTACAGCCGCGGCAGGAAGTACGGCAGCATCTGGAACTCGCGCAGGGCGTGCGAGCCCAGGTCTTCGAAGAAGCGCGGGTTGAGCACGCGCACCAGGGCCGTGTTCAGGAAGGTGCTCGTCAGCACCACGCCGTCGCCGCTGGCGTTGGGTTTCCAGCTGTGCAGCAGGGTGTTGGCGGGCAGCAGGCCGTTGAGCAGGGGCGGGTTGGCGGTGGCGAAGAAGAACGGGTCGGTGCCCAGCGGCGCGGGCGGTGCCTTGACCTTGGGGTCGGCACCGGTGATCAGCAGCGTCCAGGCCGACTTGCCGACGTACTCCTTGACCTTTTGCACCGCGCCGATGTCGTATTGCATGTCGGGCATCGTGGGCTCGACCGTCCACTCGAAGGTGACGTGGTCGATGGGCTGCCAGAGCTTGTAGCGCTCGGTGTTGCCGATGTGGTCCCACCACCAGCGCAGCATGTCCGCGTCGATGCCCTTGATCTCCTGCACGACGGTCAGCGGCACCATCCATTTGCTGTCGACCTGGCCGACGCGGTAGAAGCCGCGCGTTTTCAGCACGGCGTTGAAGTAGCGCTGGTCGAGCTCGGTCATCACCGTGGGACGCAGGCCCTGCAGCAGTTCGGTGAAGTGCTGGACCCAGGCGGCGGACTGACCGCCCTGTGCGGAAGGGGGGGCTTCGATCTGCACGGCGGTGTCGCCGAAGCCGCTGCCGGTGGCGCGGTATTGCACCAGCACCGTGAAGGGCGAGCCGTTGTCAACCGACACGCGGGCGGCCAGGAAGCTGTAGGGCTTGGCGCCCAGGAAGTTGTCCGAGGCCACGCGGGTGCGCACGGCGCTCGGGTCGAGGTGGGTGAGCTCGATGCGGTGGTTGGCGCCACCCCAGGTGACGGTGGCTTCGTAGCGGGCCGCACTGGAGTAGCCGAGGTGCTGGGGCGTGGCTGGGGCGTTGAGCCAGCGGAAGGCTTGGTGCTTGGCGCTGGCGCGCTTGAACAGGCCTTCGTCGAGGTTGTCCCACAGCCAGCTCAGGGCCTCGGGGCGCACGCCGGAGAGGGTGAAGCTGGCGGTGGCTGTGGTCGATGTGGTTGCCGCGGTTTGGGTGGCCGTGCTGGTGGTGGCGTGGGCCGATGCGTGTGCCCAGGTGGCGAGCACGCCCACGGCAAGCGCCGGCAGCACGCGCATGGCGCCTGTCAGCAGCGACAGGGTTCGGTGGTGTGTGTGGATGCGAGCCAGGCCGTGTGCGGCATGGCGAGCGGTTTGCAGGGCGAAACGGTGGATCATGGTGAGCCTCTCTACATGTGTAGAGAGTGACTCTACTTTTGTAGAGAAGCCGCGTCAGCCGAGGAAACCCGCGGGCGCAATGGAGCGAAACGGGCGTCAACAGCCGTTACCCTCGGGGCCCATGGAGCCCGATCGCAAGACCCTCATCGCCGACGCCGCCATCGCCTTGCTGGGCAGCGTGGGTGCGCGTGGGCTCACGCACCGCGCGGTCGATGCCCAGGCAGGTTTGCCGGCGGGCTCGACGTCGTTTTATTGCCGAAGCCGGCTGGACCTGCTGCGCCTGACCTTGCGCCGGCACGCCACGCTCGATTTGGCCGACCTCGAGGCCGATGCGTTGCGGGTGACCGTGCCAACGTGGACGCGCGCCGACCTGATGGCTTTGGTGGCCCACCGCGTGCGCGAGTGGCTGGCGCCAGCGCAGCGGGCGCGGCTGGTGGCGAGGTTCGAGCTGTTCCTGCTGGCCTCACGCGAGCCAGAGTTGGCCGAGATCGTGCGGGAGTTGCGTGCGCAGTTCTTGTCGGCCACGCAGGCGGCCCTGGTGCGTGCGGGGGTGAGTCAGCCTGAGGCACGAGCGCGCTTGCTGGCGCAGCTCGTCGATGGGCATTTGCTCGATTGCGTGGGGGCCGATCAGGCTCGGCCGCTGGACGAGGTGCAGCTCAAGATGCTGGAGCGCGTGTTGGCGGATTGATTTTTTGGGTGGAGGGTTTGCCACGCTGGAGCAACGTTCAGGGGGCGAGGGTTGCCTGCTCCGGCCCTGCGCGGGGCACCAGCGAGTCCCATCACCGTCACCCCTTGAACACGAGTCAGGCAGGTGCCGAGCCATGACACCGCACATGTCGGGCCTGCGCAGGCACCCCTCGCCCCCTGCCCGCGACACAACGTGGCAGGCGGAGAAGGGAGAAGGGCGACGCAAAGCGTCGCCCTTCTTCCGCCAACCCCGCAGTGCGCGGTGGTTCGGGTTCGATGGGTGGGGAGCGTGTGAGCCGGCCCGACATGTGCGGTGTCATGGCTCGGCAACCACCTGGTCGGCGTTCAAGGGGTGACGTCAGCAAAGCTCGGTGGTGCCCCGCGCAGGGCCGGATCACACGCTCCCCACCCAGCGAGCCACGCTCCAGCCGCCGCACAACCCACCCCCAAAAATGGCTCACCGTCACAAACAAGGCGACCTTGCCCCGCAGTGCGTGAGGGACCCTTCAGCCCTGCGGTGAGTCTTGCTGAGCGCCTTGCGAAGGCTCGGCCGGCTCGTCATCAACGAACTCCTCTTCACCTTCTTCCGGATCCGGGTGCGTCAACGCCAGCGGCAAGCTGGCCTGCAGCTCCTTGGCCTGCACCAGTACATCGGCCAGCGCACCTTGCAGGATGCGCGGCGCCAAAGCGTCGTAGTCGAGCAGCAAATCCAGCAGCGGCCCTTCGCCGATGTCCTCGCCCTTGCGCACGATGAAGCCGTGGTTCTCCAGGCGCTTGAGGTTGGTGTCCAGGCGCGTCTTCTTGCCCAGCTGCACCCCGAAGTCGGCCAGCAGCGCGCGATACGGCACCAGCGGGCTGACGCTGGCCGCCGTGGGCACCGGGCGCTCGCGGCCGAACATGTCGTTCTGGTCGTCGCCGTTGGCGCTGGCGGCGCGGGCCTGCTGGCGCTCGCGCTTGGGCAGGATGATCAGCGCCCACAGCAGCACCAGCAGCGAGACGGCGTCGCGCGGCAGGTCGATGTTGTTGTGGCTGTTCAGGCCCGCCTCGCCGAACACGGCGGTCTCGGCCGGGCGCAGCAGCGCCACGCTGACGTGGTCGGCGTAGAGGTTGTCGATCAGTCGCAGGCCGACCTGGGCCAGGCGGTCTTGCGTGGCGGCCCACAGGTCGGCGTCGACCAGCGCGCGGCGCACCTTGGGGTGCTGGCGGGGCAGCCAGCGGCGGGCAAGCAGCTCGGCCGCCAGCAGCGCGGCGTCGTCCAGGTGTTGGCTCATGAGGGTGTCGGTTCGGTGTCGGGGGCGGCGGCCGCAGGCGCTGCGCCAGGTGCCGTCAAGGGCGTCAGCACGCCGTCGCTGATGAGGGCCACGGCTTCGTCCTGAGGCTCGATCTGGCGTGGCTCGAACTGCCAGCGCCATGGCGAGCGCGCGAGGTCCCCTGTGAGGCCCTTCAAGGTTTGCGCCTGCGGGTCGCCCAGCAAAGGCATCAGCTGCATGCGGTAGGCGGCTTGAGCAAAGCGGCCACCCAGCACGGCTTCGTGCACCTGGCGTGGCGCATCGCCAGCGCTCTGCCATTGGCTCAGTCGGTCGATCAGGTTGCCGAGCTCGGCTGGCAGGCTCAGGGTTTCGAGCGAGCCGGTGGCGGCTTCGGCGGGCGGTGGCAGGCCATCGGCCAGCCCGGCGGGCGGGCGATCGCGCTCGAACTCGCCTTCGGCCACATCGAGCAGGTCGTGCTGGCTGACCAGCACGGTGCGCACGGGCAGGCTCAGCGCCTCGCCCAGCAGGGTGTCGAGCGCGGGGTGGCGCTGCAGCCACAGGCGCACGTCCGATGTCGTCAGGCCGGTCGAGCCCAGCGTCACGCGTTGGCGGTCGGCCTGCTGCAGCGCGCGCGTGAACTGGCTGGCCATGGCCAGCAGGCGCGCTTGCTCTTGCCCGATGGCACGGGCCTCGCGCTCCAGGCGTGGGTCGTCGTGCTCGGCGCGGATGAGGGCGGTGAGCGCCTGGCCAGCGCGGTCAACGAGGTCGATCGCGCGGTCGAAGCGCGGCTGCGCGGCCCGCAGGCGCGACTCCGAGCCGCTCGCGATCGCCTCGGCGAACTCGTCGTGCAGGCGCGCGAGCTGCGCATGCAGGTGCTTGAGCTGGTTGGCGTTGACCAGGCCGAGTTGCTGGGCGCCGGCCACCTGGGCCAGCAGCGAGGCCATCTCGTCTTCTTCGACCAGGGCGGGCGGGGCGGTCAGTGGCGCCAGCAGGCCGTGCACCTGTTGCGCCAGCGGGGGCAGGTGGTAGTCCTGCGCGGTGGCGTCCCAGGCCAGCAAGCCGATGTCGCGCAGGCGCTTGAGCGCGGCCTCCAGCGCCTCGGGCAGCAGCATGTGAAAGAGGCGGTTGACCTCGTCGCGCGACAGGCGCGCCTGCGGCTGTGTGGCCAGCTCCATGAAGCACCACAGGCGCAGCTGCACGTGGGCCTGCGGGCCGTTGAACAGGCCTCGCAGCGCGTCGATCAGCGGGGTGCGCGATCGCAGCGCCCAGGCCAGGGGGGGCTCGGCGGCGGCCTCGGCGTCGCGAAAGAAGTGCTCGAAGCGGACGGCTTCGCTGCCTTCGGCGCTGTCCGCTGGGTCGGCAGACAGGTTGGGCAGGGCGTCCGGGTGGGGGGCCTCGGTCATGGGGGGAGATTGTGCCGGATCGCCCGGGCGCTGCATCCCGTTGTGTGCGTGGGCCGGGTACCATCCCGCCCGATGACCGATGCCCCCCGCCTCCACTGGACCGATGGCGACGAGCCGCGCAGCGCCCGCTGGCGCAGCCTGGCCGACGTGCCGCCACCCAAGCGCGTGGTGCTCGCCGACGACACCCTCTCGGCCGACGCCGCCTACAAACTGGTGTGCGAGGGCACGGCGCTGCTTTGGCAGGGCGACTTTCACCACGCCCGCCAGATGCTGCAGGCCTTGGGGCGGCGCGTGGACCGGCGCCAGCAGCGCAAGCCTGGGGCGGGCGCCAAAGCGCCTCATCCTGCACCCGACAACCTGACCCAGGCGCATCACCTGCACCGCAAGGCCCAGGCCGAGCGCGCGCGCCTGCTGGGTTTGCTGCTGCTGCCCTTTGACGCCGATCACGGCGTGCCCCTGCGCCGCGCGCCCGACGTGCGCCAGGCCTGTTTTGAAGCCCATGGCGAGGTCGCCGAGCCTTACGTGGCGTCGCTGCGCGAACTGCAAGGCCTCGTCGGGGCGCACGAGTGGCGCAAGCAGGGTGTGCCCGTGGCCGCGCTGGGCGGCCTCATCCACCCACACCATGGCGTGTTTTCGCCGGTGCGAGGCGAATACGTGGACCTGGTGGCGCAGGCGCCTTTGCCTGCGGCCATGCGGGCGTTGCAGGCTTTGCCGTGCGACCCAGCCGAACCCGACGCAGGCGGCCCGGTCGCCTGGGACATCGGTACCGGCACCGGCGTGCTCTCGGCCGTGCTGGCGCGCCGCGTCGCGGGCCATGTGATCGCCACCGAGCTGGCCCCCAAAGCCATCGCCTGCGCACAGGACAACCTGCAGCGCCTGGGGCTGACCGACCGCGTTCAGGTCGTTCAAGCCGATCTCTTCCCGGACCCGGCACGCTTCGGTCGATCGGCCTTGATCGTCTGCAACCCGCCCTGGTTGCCTGGCCAACCCAGCTCTGCGGTGGAGCAGGCGGTGTACGACCCCGACAGCCGGATGCTGCGTGGCTTCCTGGCTGGCTTGGCCGCGCACTTGCTGCCGGGCGGCGAGGGCTGGCTCATCCTGTCCGACATCGCCGAGCGACTGGGCCTGCGCTCGCGCGAGCAGTTGGAGGGCTGGATCCGCGATGCGGGCCTGAGCGTGGCCGGGCGCCTGGACACCCGCCCCCGGCATCGCAAGGCGCAGGACGCTTCCGACCCCTTGCACGCCGCCCGCAAGGCCGAGGTCACCAGCCTTTGGCGCCTGGTGGCCGCGCCTGAATCGGGTGCCTGCTGACTTCGCTCGAGGGGCTGGTCGCACCTCCCCCTCATTCGGGGCATCTGTGTGCCAGACGCCACCCACTTCGCGTGACGCCGCCTGAACGCCTGTGGCACATTGAGGTCACCAGGGCTGTGTTGAAGCCCTGTCCGCGAAGGAGGTCCACATGCAAACGCTCGACGAGATGCTTTCGCTGAACCTGTTGACCGCGGACCAGCACCAGGCGATCGGCGCCTGGGTCCGGCAGGCCCGCACGCCTGAGCGCATCCTGCAGATGCCCGCCCACCTGTGGGCCGTGCTGGAGCAGGCCACCACCTTGCTCGACTTCGACGGCAGTGGCCCGCCGCACTAGGGATGTCCCGCATCGCGTGCAGGTAAACCCGGGGTGAGCCATCCGGGCGGCATGGAACGCGACACACTACGGGCCGCGCAGCGACCCATGTGACACGTCGGCGCACCAGATCGACATGCTGATTTCGCCGATACACCTCCGCACCCTGGTTGACACCCTGGCGCTCGATGGCCACCCCTTTCGAGACGCGATGGCCCTGGCCGGGCTGGATGAGCGCGACATCGATGGACAAGGCCCGTGGATCGATGAGTCGGTGTTCGACGGGCTCATGCGCGCCGCCATGACGGTGACGGCCGACCCTGCCTATGGGTTCACCGCCAGCACCAGCCTGGCCCAGACGCGCTACGGCCCGCATGCCCTGCTGATCGTGCATGCGCCCACCTTGCGCCATGCCTTCGAAGACATCCGCATGTTCTCGCCGCTCATCGTGGAGGAGACCGAGCTGGACATGGTGATCTCTGGTGCCGAGGCCTGCCTGCTGGCTCGGCCCATGGGGGTGACGCCCGATGGGTTTCGCTTCCGCATGGAGTGGTTGATGTCGCTGTGCGTGCAGCTGTCGCGCCGAGCCGGCAGCCACGAACGCGACATCATCGATTGCACCTTTCCCTATCCGGCGCCGGCGCACGCACACCGATACGAGACCCTGTTCGGTCGCCATGTTCGCTTCAATGCCAGCCAGGGCACCCTGCGCTTTCCATCGGCCTTGCTCGACGCGCCCTTGCCTGGCCACGACCGCGTGGTCTACGACACCCTGCGCCTGCAGGCCGAGACGCTGCTGGCCACCCGTTACCAGCGCCTGGACCTGGTGCAGGCGCTGCGCCAGGCCATCTTCCGCTCCTTGCCGCGCGTGCCCGATGCCGCCGAGCTCGCGTCCCTCATTGGCCAAAGCGAGCGCAGCATGCGGCGTCAGTTGGCCAAGCGCGAACTGAGCGTGCCCGATGTGGTGCAGCGCTGCCAGCGGGAGCTGTCAGAGCGGCTGCTGCGCGAGGGCCTGCTGCCGATCAAGCAGATCGCCGATGAGACCGGGTTTTCGTCGCCGAGCTGCTTCCATCGGGCCTTTCGCCGCTGGCACGGGGTGACCCCCAGCGAGTGGCGCGAGCGCTGACCTCGGTTGCCGAGCCGCGAGGTGGCGGCCGGCCACCGTGTCATCCGATGGCGCTAAAGTGTCTGACGTGTGTCCAGACTTTGACAAATGTCAGCTCCTGCGCCCTCTCACCATGCTTTGACCCTTCGTGGCTGGTTCCGGCTCATCGCCGTGGGCTTGGTGCTGGTCGTGCTCGTGGGGGTGGTTCGGCTGGTGGGGCTGGAGTGGCGACAGTTCGAGCAGGCTCGCCTGGCCAAGCAAGCCGTCCAGAAGCTGCGCGTGACGCTCATCGCCGCCGAAATGGTGTCGCGCGAGCGTGGCCCCATGAACGGCTCGCTGGGGGACCTCAGCCCGAACGGTGACCCGGTTCTGCGCGAAAAACTCCAGAAGGCCCGGGCGCGCACCGACGAGGCCTTTGACGCCTACCAGCAGGCGCTGCATGACGCCGAGCCCGGCAAAGCCTGGCTGGTGAGGCACCAACTGGCCATGCGCGAGTTGAGCGCTTTGCGCCTGAGCCTGTCCCATGCCCGCGCACAGGTCGATCAGCTCATTGGGCGATCGCCGGCCGAACGCTCAGGCGACGAGATCCGCTCAGCGGTCCAGGCCATGGTGGACCTGGTGCCCAGGTTGTCCCCGGCCATGACCTTGTTCGCCGACGAAGCCCAGCAGGCCGACCCCGCCTTGGCGCCTGCGGTCTGGGGCGCGCGCATGGCCTCGGAGTTGCGTGAACGCGCGGGGTTGTTGGGCTCGCTGTTCACCCCCGCCCTGACGCGGCAGTTGCCCTTCACCGTGTCGGAGCACGAGCGCATCGACGAGGCCACGGGGCGCATCGACGAGTTGCGTCACCTCATGGTCTTGCGGGTGGAGTCGAGCCCCACATCCGATCGGGTGCGGCAAGCCCATGTCCACATGATGCAGCGCTACTTCGGGCACGCCGCACAGCTGCTCAACGGGGTGCAGGAGGCCGGCAGGACCCACGGGCGCTACGGCCTGAACCCCGCCGAGTTCGCGGCGCTTTACGTGCCCGAGATGGACGCCATCGTGGCCCTGAGAGACGCCCAACTGGCCGAGGCCGAGCAGCACAGCATAGCGGCCCGGGAGCGCTCTCGCGCTTCGCTGGCCTGGCTGGCCGGGCTGACGACCCTGCTCATGGCCCTGGTGCTGGTGATGCTGCTCATCATCCGCCAACGCGTGGTGCAGCCGCTGACGCAGGCCGCAGAGGCCCTGCATGCCATGGGACGGGGTGACCTGAGCCCGGCCTTGCCGGTGCCCCGTGCCAACGATGAGATCGCCGCCATCATGGGCGGCATCGAGGCCTTGCGCCAACAGAGCCTGGAGCGGGCCGACCTGGAGCGCGAGCGCGACAAGCTCATCGAGACCTTGCGCGAGCAGTCCACCACCGACTTCCTGACCGGGCTGCAGAACCGTCGCGCGTTCTTCGATGCGGCCGAGGCCGAAATGGCGCGGGCCCGTCGGCATGGTTTCGGCCTGGTCGTGCTGCTGCTGGACGTCGATCACTTCAAGCGCGTCAACGACCAGTTCGGGCACACCGCTGGCGACCTCGCGCTGGTGGCCGTCGCTGGCGTGCTGCAGCGTGGCATGCGACAGGGCGACCTGGCCGCGCGGCTGGGGGGCGAAGAGTTCGTGGTCTTGCTCAGCCATTGCTCGCTGGAGGCCGGCATGGCCTTCGCCGAGCGCTTGCGAGAGGCCATCCACGCCGAGCCCATCGATGTGGGCAATGGGCAGACCTCCCTGCGCCTGACGGTCAGCATCGGCTTGGCCGACTCGGCACACCACGGGCTGCAACTGGATGCCCTCATGGCCCGGGCCGACGAAGCCATGTACCGAGCCAAGCACGAGGGCCGCAACCGGACCGAATGGGCGGGGCGGATGGGGTGAGCGGGTTGGCGCTCAGGGTGACGGTTGTTCGACCACGACCGGTGTGCCTGCCGACAGCATGCCCGTCAGCGCCTGCGAGATGCCGGTGATCCCCTCGTTGGACAAGCCAGCGTCTTTCATCACGGCATCGACGATCGGTTTGGCGATCTGGTATTGCAGCGCGGAGTTCATGACCTGCTCGGGGAAGGTGCCCTGGGTGCCTGGCGACGCACCTGTTGCTCCGCTCTGACCTGGCATGCCGCTGACCTGGAACAAGCGGATCGATTCGATCTTCTCGATCGGGCGAACGGCCTGTTCCAGGATTTGTGGCAGTTGCTGCAGGAGCAAGGTGCGCACTTGCAGGTCGATTTGAGCGGCTGACAGGGTGTTGAGCGCCTCGTTGATGGCTCGCTTGCCTTCGGCTTCGGCCAACGCCGCTGCCTGCTTGGCCTTGGCCTCGATGGTCAGCGCCTCTGCGCGGTCCATGGCCGCTTCTTTTTCTGCGCTGGCCGACACCTTCACCGAGATGGCGTTTTGTTCGGCCTCCTTGGTTGCCTCGATGAGCTGAATGCTCTTGTCGCGCTCGGCCACGGCCACCTGACGGGCCGTGTTCACGCCTTCTTCAGCCTTGACGGCCTCGGCCTTGGCCAGGTTGGCGGCGGCATCGGCATCGGACTGCTCACGCGACTTGTTGGCGATCGCGATCTGTGTGTCCTGGCGGGCGATCTCGACTTGCTTGCGCTGCTCGGCGCGCTGCATCTCGGTCTTGCGCTCCAGCTCGATCTCCCGGGTCTGGATGACGAGGTTCTTCTCGATCTCGGCGGCCTTGATTTCGCGCTCGGCCTCGATGCGCTTTTGGCTCACCTGGCGCTCGGCCTCGATCTTGGCGGCCTCGGCCTCGCGACTGCGCTCGGCTTGCTGAGATGCGATCAGGGCCGCCTGCTCGGCACGCGTGACCTCGATTTCGCGTTGCTGACCCAGCGTGGCGAACTCCTGATCCTTCTCGATGGTCAGTTTCTGGCGCGTCGCGTCGAGGTTCTTGGTGCGCACCTGCACCTCGGTGTCCTGCTCGACGTCGTTGCGCTGCTTGCGGCGCGCCTCGGTCTGCTCGGTCAAGCGGGTCAGGCCTTCGGCGTCGAAGGCGTTGTTGGGGTTGAAGAACTGTTTGTCGGTCTGGTCCAGGCTGGTCAGCGACACCGACTCCAACTCCAGGCCGTTCTTCTCCAGGTCTTCGGCCACGGCGTTCTGCACGGCCTGGACGAAGTCGCGCCGCTTGTCCTGCAGCTCCTGGATGGTCATGGTGGCTGCGGTGGCACGCAGCGAGTCGACGAATTTGTCTTCGACCAGGGCCTTGAGCTCATCGGGGCTCATGGTGCGCGCGCCCAGCGTCTGGGCGGCGATGCTCACGGCTTCTTCCGTCTGCTTGACGCGCACGAAGAAGGCCGCCGTCACGTCCACGCGCATGCGGTCCTTAGTGATGAGGCTTTCGCGCTCACGTCGCAGCACCTCGAGCTTGAGCGTGTTCATGTTGACGAGCACGCGCTCGTGGAAGACGGGCAGCACGATGGCGCCGCCATCCATGATCACCTTCTGGCCGCCCAGGCCTGTGCGCACGAAAGCGGTTTCCTTGGTGGAGCGCTTGTACAGGCGCGCGAAGATGATGCCGATGGTCACCAGCGCCAGCAAGGCGACGCCGACGATGACAAGCAGGTCGAGCAGGTTGCTCATGTTTTGATATCTCCCTTGTTGCGTGAAAGAAAAAGTGGGCGCATGCGGGCTCGGAGGACAGGGCCCGCAACGCTCACATCAGGTCGGGGTGCGGGTTGACGATGCACCGATGGAAGGCCCCCACCTTGCGCACGATCAGGACCTGGCAGCCTTCGTCGAAGACCTCGTTGTCGAGGTCGGGCTCGACCATGAGGTAGTGCGTGCGCCCGAGGGCGTCCTTGACGCGGGCCTGCGCGGCAAGCCCGCGGCGCGCCGTGCCTCCACTGATGGTGCCGGTGCGCCCGATCAGCGTGTTTTCGCTGACCGCAGAGCTCTCGTCTTTGGGAATGATCCGAGCGATCAAGGCACCCAGGCCTCGCACGGTCGCGAGGCCTGACGGCACGGCAAGCAAGCCGGCCAGCCAGCCAGGCAGGTAAAAGCCGAGCAAGCCGTGGCAAGCCATCTGCAACGAGTAGCCGAACACCGTGTATCCCATGAGGAACAGGATCAGCAGCACCAGCGAAGGCACCTTGCCCAGGTGCAACCAGCCCAGCAGTTTGTCCAGCCCGCTGTCGCTGCTGACGTCGGGCAGCAGGTCATCAAGCCAGTTGCTGGGACTCAGCGACATCATCATGCCGATGCCTTCGAGCAATGCGATGGCAACGATCAGTGCCAGGCCAATGCCGAACGGCAAGGTTTCGGGGGCGGCGTAAAGGCTCATGCCTTGCTCGCCTTGATCTGGGCCATGCGCTCGGCGATCTTGTTGTCACGCACCAGGTCGTCGAGCTCCTTGAGCTGTGCTGACTGCTGCAGGCTCTTTTTCTGGTCGGTGCCACTCAGCCCCGTCTGGCGCTGGTGGATGCGATCAAAGGCGCCGGTGATGTCGTCCATGCGGTGCTCGGCCGATCGGCTTGGGGTCACGCCCTGCGTCCCGGTTGCAGCCTGGCTTGCTGCGCGACTGGCCCGGAAGGCCTGCAAGGCTTCTTCCATCTCCCGCTTTTTGGCCAGCAGGGCCGCCACGTAGCCCTGCAGTTCTGATTCCTGGAGGGCGAAATCGGCAAGCGTGGTCTCGAGCACCGGGATTTGGGCTTCGATGTCGAGTTGACGTGCCACCGCCGCCCGAGCGAGGTCTTCGCGAGCTTGGGCCATGGCGGTGTCGATTTGCCCGGTCAGTTCAACGTGCTGGCTGTTGAGTCGGGCGTGCTGCTGCTGGGCAAGGTGTCGGTTGGCGCTTGTCTTGCCCAGTTCCTGGCGCACCTCGTCGATCACGCCATCGGCCTCGCGCAGGCTTTGCTCCATCGCAGCGCCCGGGTTCTGGTCCTCGATGTGATCGATCAGGGCGTGAACGCTGGCCGCGACCATGCGTGCGACACGTGCTTTGAGTGAATCTGCCATCTCAGCCTCCTTGCAGTTTGTGGATCGATTGTGCGAGCTCGAGCGTGGTGGCCATGTGCCGTTGCACGACATCGGGGTCGTGCGCGCGAGCCTGGGTGGTGGTGCCTTGTCGAAGCAGGCCTTCAGCGAGCGAGAAGGCGCGGCGAACCAGCGCGTCTTCCAGTTTCGCGGCATCGGCGGGGCCCTGAGGGCTGGCGCCCACGACCATGGCGAGGCTGCCCGTGAGGTGATCCAACAGCAGGTTCATGACCTCCGAATGACCACTGCCCTGACCTTCGATGTGGGCCAGTGCGTCGCGCAGGCGCGAAACGAGCTCGCGCGCCCAGGCGTGGGCCGCAGCGAAATCGGCCAGACCGTCGTGCTGGCGCTTGAGTTGCCCGAGCAAGACCCGCAACTTGTCGCTGTTGGTGGTGGCGCCATCGACCTGCAGTTGGGCGAGCCAGAGGTACAGGTCGCTCGGTATGCGCGCCGACAAAGGCTCCATCGTTGGGGCTGGTCCAGCCATGGCGGTTCCCGTTGCAGAATCTCGATGAATGCAAGTGTATTCAAACGAATTCGTTTGTCAACGGGTGCGATGGCGCCGCCTCAACGCCTCAACGCCTCAACGCCTCAACGCCGCGCCCACTGCGCCGGCAACTCCAGCTCGCCACTGCTGGTGAACCCCACGCTGCCCAGCGCCGTGCCAGCCAGGCGCCCCTTGAGCACGTAGTCGATGCGAGGGTTGCCGCCGCGGGCCACGTCCAGCGCCTGGCGCACGAGCGACAGCGCGGGCACCGACACCGGCACCGTGATCAGCGCCTCGCCAAAGCGGGGCACCTCGCCGCGTTCGTTGCTCACGCCGCTGGCGAAGTGCTGGCCGCGCACATCGAGCGACACCGACAGCCCGTCGTAGGTGATGGCCGCGTCATTGGGGTTGGTGACGCGCAGCTTGAGCGCCAGGCGCGCCTCCAGGCCTTCGCCACGCAGGGGCTCGACGCCCACCACGTTGACGCGCACCGGCTCGCGATCGAGCAGGCTGGCGCAGCCGGACAGGGCCAAGGCCGTGGCGCTCAGCAGCAGCCACTGGGTGCATCGGCGTCGGTTCATCGTTGGCATGGGGCTCCTGTTCGTGCGGTGGTTTTCTGGCATTGTAGGAAGACCCGCATCAGGCTCACCCACATGCCCACTCAGCTCAAAATCGATTTCGTCTCCGATGTTTCCTGCCCCTGGTGCGCCGTGGGCTTGTGGTCGCTCCAGCAAGCGCTGGGCGAGTTGCACGATGAGGTCGCCGCCGAGATCCACTTCCAGCCCTTCGAGCTCAACCCGAAGATGGGGCCGGGTGGGCAGGACATTGGCGAGCACCTCACGCAGAAGTACGGCAGCACCCCCGAGCAGCAATCGCAGATCCGCGAGGAGATCCGCCAGCGCGGCGCGGAGGTGGGCTTTTCCTTCAACATGGCGGGGCGCGGCCGCATCTACAACACCTTTGACGCGCACCGCTTGTTGCACTGGGCAGGCGAGCTGGGCCCCAGCCAGCCTGGCGCCCAGCTTGCGCTCAAGCAGGCCTTGCTCAAGGCCTGCCACGAACACCGCCAGGCGATGGACGAGCACCCCGTGCTGCTGGCCGCCGTGCGCGACGCTGGGCTTGACGAGACGCGTGCGGCGCAGGTGCTGGCCAGCGATGAATTCGCGCAGGCGGTGCGCGAGCAGCAGGCCTTCTACGCCGAGGCGGGCATCCGCTCGGTGCCGGCGGTGATCGTCAACGACCGGCACCTGATCTCGGGCGGGCAGCCCGTCGAGGCGTACGTGCGGGCCTTGCGGCAGTTCGCGGCCGAGGGCTGACGACGGGGCCCGAGCCGGCGTAGCATCCGCTCCCATCCCAAACGAATTTCGCAAGGCCTCCCATGAAAGCAACCTGGAACGGCGTTGTCGTTGCCGAAAGCGACGACATCGTCACCCTCGAAGGCAACCACTACTTCCCGCGCGCCGCGCTGAAAGACGCGTACACCACATTCAGCAACCACCGCAGCAGCTGCGTCTGGAAGGGCCAGGCGCAGTGGCTGAGCCTGTTCGTCAACGGCGAGATGAAGCCCGACGCCGTGTGGTTCTACCCCGAGCCCACCGAGGCCGCGCAGGAGATCAAGGGGCGCGTGGCCTTCATGCCCGGCGTGGACATCTCCGACTGAAACCCGGGCCAAGCGCTGGCCCTGGGGCCAGCAATGCGCGACAATGGCCCCAAGAATGATTGGTCGCTTTGGTTTGTGGCCCTGGAGATTTTCTTGGTCCGCATTGAACTGTCCATCGACCTGATCTACGAGGTCGCAGCCCCCGGGGCAGATTTCGTCTTCAACATCCACGGCGCGCACACCCGCTGCCAGGTTGTCCGCAGCGAACGGCTGGACATCAGCCAGCCTGTGTTGCCCCTGGTCTTCACCGACCCCGTCAGCCTCAACCGCTACCTGCGCCTGAGCGCCTGGGCCGGCCCCCTGAAGGTCAGCTACCACGCGGTGGTCGACCTGCACCACCACCTTTGCGCCCCTGAGCTCATCGCCGAGACCCCGGTCTCGCGCCTTCCCACCGAGGTGCTGAGCTACATCTACCCCAGTCGCTATTGCCAAAGCGACCTGCTCGGACCCTTGGTGATGGCCGAGTTCGGCAACCTGCCGCAGGGCTACAGCCGCGTGGTCGCCATCCAGGACTGGGTGCGCCGCCGGGTGAAGTTCGAGGGCAACACGACCACCAGCGCCACCTCGGCCATCGACACGCTCAACGAAGGCCGGGGCGTGTGCCGCGACTTCGCCCACCTGATGATCGCGCTGTGCCGCGCGCTGAACATCCCGGCGCGCTTTGCCACCGGCATCGACTTCGGCGCCGATCCGGCGCTGGGCCCCACCGACTTCCATGCCTACGTCGAGGTCTTCCTGGGTGGGCGCTGGTACATCTTCGACCCGTCGGGCACCGCCATCCCCATGGGCTTCGTGCGATTCGGCACAGGGCGCGACGCCGCCGACGTGTCGTTTGCCACCATCTTCGGCTCGGTGCAGTCGCAGCCGCCGCTGATCCGCGTGCAGGCATTGCAGGATGCGCAAGGCCTGAGCGAAATGCCGCGCCACCGCGTTGAGGCCATCTCCACCGACGCCCCCGTTCACTGGGGTTGAATCGCGCCGGGTGCCCCGTTTCGGGCCGGATCCCGGATAATCCGGCATGAACCATCCATCTTCGCCGGCCAACCCGGCGACCTCGGCGTCCGCCAACCAGGCCACGCCCGCCGCCGTCAGCGGCCCTTCCTTCTCGCAACTGCCTTTGTCCGAGGCCATGCAGGCGAACCTGCAGACCCTGGGCTACCTGGCGATGACGCCCATCCAGGCCGCCAGTTTGCCGCTGGCGCTCGCGGGCAAGGACCTCATCGCCCAGGCCAAGACCGGCAGCGGCAAGACCGTGGCCTTCGGCCTGCCCCTGCTGACCTCGCTGAACCCGCGTCGCTTTGCCGTGCAGGCGCTGGTGCTGTGCCCCACGCGCGAACTCGCCGACCAGGTCACCACCGAGATCCGCCGCCTGGCGCGCGCCGAAGACAACATCAAGGTCGTGACCCTGTGCGGCGGCAGCCCCATCCGCCCTCAGCTCGCCAGCCTGGAACACGGCGCGCACATCATCGTCGGCACGCCGGGCCGGGTGCTCGACCACCTCGCGCGCGAAACGCTCAACCTCGAAGCCCTGCAGACCCTGGTGCTCGACGAGGCCGACCGCATGCTGGACATGGGCTTTGCCGACGACATCGCGCAGGTGGTGGCGCAGGCGCCCAAGCAGCGCCAGACGCTGCTGTTCTCAGCCACCTACCCCGAAGGCGTGGACAAGCTGGCGCGCCGCTTCATGCGCGATCCGCAAGAGGTCAAGCTGGCCGAGCGGCACGACACCAGCCGCATTCGTCAGCGCTTTTATGAAGTCAAGGAGGCCGAGCGACTGCACGCCGTGGGCCTGCTGCTCGACCACTTCCGCCCGGCCAGCACCATCGCGTTTTGCAACACCAAGCAGCAGTGCCGCGACCTGGTGGAGGTGCTGCAGGCGCAAGGCATCGTGGCGCTCGAGTTGCATGGCGACCTCGACCAGCGCGATCGCGACCAGGTGCTGGTGCGCTTTGCCAACGGCAGCTGCAGCGTGCTGGTGGCCACCGACGTGGCCGCGCGCGGCCTGGACATCGCCCAGCTCGAAGCCGTCATCAACGTCGACATCACGCCCGATGTCGAGGTGCACACCCACCGCGTGGGCCGCACCGGCCGCGCGGGCGAGTCGGGCTGGGCCTTCAGCCTGGCCAGCATGGACGAGATGGGCCGCGTGGGCCGCATCGATCAGATGCAAGGCCGCGCCAGCGAATGGCACCCCTTGAGCGAGCTCACCCCATCACCTGAGCGCGAGCCGCTGCGCCCGCCACGCGTGACGATCCAGATCCTCGGTGGTCGCAAGGAAAAGATCCGCCCTGGCGACGTGCTGGGTGCGCTGACCAAAGACCTCGGCTTCGATGGCGCCAAGATCGGCAAGATCAACGTCAACGAGTTCTCGACCTACGTGGCGGTGGACCGCGACATCGCCGACAAGGCCTTGAAGGGCCTGCAAGGCGGCAAGGTCAAGGGCAAGTCCGTGAAGGTGAGGGCGCTGTGAGCGAGGTCCCCAACATCCCCCACGAACCGCAGTCGCCTGAAGTGCCGGAGGCACCCGAGGTGGCCCATGCGACCACGGCGGTCGAGGACTCAGCCGCGCCCGCCGTCACCTTCGCCGCGCTCGGCCTGTCTGGCTCGCTGCTGCAAAGCCTGTCCGATGCCGAGCTGGAAGAGCCCACCCCTGTGCAGGCCGACGCCATCCCGCCCGCGCTGGCTGGCCGCGACGTGCTGGCGCTTGCACAGACCGGATCGGGCAAGACCCTGGCATACGTGTTGCCCTTGCTGCAGCAGGTCGAAGCGGCGTTCCAGCGCCAGGAACGCGCGCGCGCGCAGGGTGCCGGTCCAGGCGATCGAGGCGGTCCGACTTCGGCCGCACGCGCACCTCGGCAGGCCGCTTTGCATGCGCCCAAGCCCGAACGCCGTCCCACGCTCGCCCTGGTCCTCGTGCCCACGCGCGAGCTGGCCCTGCAGGTCGGCGAAACCCTGCGCGACATGTCGGAGCACCTGCAGGCGCCGCTGCGCTGGGGCTGCGTGTTCGGTGGCGTCTCCATCAACACGCAGATGCTGGCCTTGCGCGGTGGCGCCGACATCGTGGTGGCCACGCCGGGCCGCCTGCTCGACCTCATCGAGCACAACGCCCTGAGCCTGGACGGCGTGCAGACCCTGGTGCTCGACGAGGCCGACCGCCTGCTCGACAAGGGCTTCGAAGAAGAGCTCGCGCGCGTGCTGGCCCTGCTGCCCAAGCGGCGTCAGCACTTGCTGTGCTCGGCCACCTTCGCGCCCAGCGTGCAAGCGCTGGCCGAGCAACTGCTGCGCGAGCCCGTGCGCATCGACCTTCGCGCCGAGGCGGTGTCCGTGCCCGACATCCAGCAGCGCGCCATCCAGGTCGACGCGGCCCAGCGCACGCCGCTGCTGCGCCACCTGCTCAAGCAGGAAGGCTGGCGGCAGGTGCTGGTGTTCGTGGCCACGCGCCATGCCTGCGACGTGGTCGCGCACAAGCTGCAAAAGCACGGCGTCAAGGCCGCGGCCTTCCACGCCGACGCCAGCCAGGGCGCGCGCCGCGAGGTGCTGCGCGCCTTCAAGGCCGGCGAGCTGCAGGTGGTCGTGGCCACCGACCTGGCCGCACGCGGCCTGCACGTGGACGCGCTGCCAGCCGTGGTCAACCACGACCTGCCGCGCTCGCCCGACGACCACATCCACCGAATCGGCCGCACCGCGCGCGCCGGCCACAGCGGTGTGGCGGTCAGCTTCGTCAACGCCGACAACGAGGCGCACTTTCGCCTGATCGAAAAGCGCCAGGGCCTGCGCGTGCCGCGTGAGCAGGTGCCGGGCTTCGAGATGAAGCAGACCGAGCCCGAGAACCGCAACCCGCTGACCGACCCGCAGGGCACCGGCGGCATCAAGGGCAAGCGCAAGAGCAAGAAGGACAAGCTGCGCGAGGCGGCGTCCAGAGGGGCCGGTAGCTGAGCCCAGGGCGAGATTCCAGCTCACGAAAACGCCCAACCAAGGGGGCAAAGAGACCAAGAGCCACCGTTAGCATCCGCGCCAGCCGTCAGGTGTTCAAGCAAAACGGCAAGGGAGCAAGAGGATGTTCAAGGTGACATGGGCGCGGTGCGCCCTGCTGGCTTTTTGTGTTGGCCTTTCGGCCTGTGGTGGAGGCGGCGGCGGTGATCCGGCGCCACCGAGCTCCGAAGTCCCCACGCCGCAACCGCAACCACAGTCGGCATCCGTCGCGGTCAGATCGTTGGCCACCGATGCGTTCATCCTGGCGCTCCAGTCACCCTCCACGACGTCCAGTTTCCAACAGCATGGACAGCGCTTGTGGCTGGCCCAAGGGGCAGCGAGGTCCGCGTCCATCGTTTCTCGCGAACTTGGCACGCAGGGGTGGTTGCCTGCGAGGGCATGGATGACGTCTTCCGCGTGGCAGCCAGACATGATCCGGATGTTCTTTGCAGGTGACCACGTGGCAGCGACCTGGGAGCACGAGGACAACACGCTGGCAGGTAGCGCTCCCACAGTGGCCCGGGTGATCGGCCCAGGGACAGACTCTGGCGAACAAATTGCTCCGGTGAGCGCCTCGACCACCTTCAACAACATCGCGTTGTCGCCTTCGGGGTTGCTTCGAGTGGCCGCGACAAACCCCCAGACCGGGACGTGGGTCTTGAACGCGGGACAGTGGCAGTCGGCGACCGCGGGTGGCATCGCGCACCTCTCCATCGATTTCTGGGACGAGGCCGGAAACGGCAGTGCTTTGAAGTCTGTGAACACACCTTCGGGTGAGCAACTTCGGCTGATGTCATTCGACGCTGAGCAAGGGGTTGTCCTGGACACGCGAGCCTTCGCCAACGACCCGGATTGGGTGCCAACCGGAGAGGCCATGGCCGCCAAGTTGCCCAACGGCAAGTTGCTCGCCGTGGCGCGATTGCAGTCGCGTTTCTCGCACTACGCACGGGCCATCGCGGTCAGCGAGTTCGACGGCAATGCGTGGTCCCCTTCGGTCCACGTCGTGGAGTCGGATCTGCCGTCAGCGACCCATTGGCAAATCCTGGTGGACACCAACCAGGCTGGGCACGTCGCCTTGGCCTGGGGTGACAACCGACAGGTTTTCGCAGCTCTGCGCTCGCCGGCCGGACAATGGAGCAGCGCTCAGCAAGTCCTGTACCTGTATCGCGCAGGTGCGGCTTACAACGACATCACTTTCATTGAAGACCTGTTCCTGAAGTTGACCCCCGATGGGCGAGCCGTGCTGCTCGGCACCCTGGATGGTTCGGGACGGGTCGCGGATGCAGATCCGCGCTTGTTTGTGACCAGCACCCCTGACGGGGCATCCTGGAGCCCTGTGATCATGGCGACCTTGGCGGGCAAGCGGGTGGTGGGGCTGGCCGTGCAGGCCAGTGAGACGGTCTCGGAGGTCGGCGTGCTGGCCTTTGTGGAGCGAGACGGCATCTTCGACACTTACCTGGCCAGGACGGCGGGGTTGTCTTGGACGGAGCACCTGCTTCAGGCCAACAAGCGACATCGACATTTCCCGTGGGGGCTGCGCAATGGCATTTTCTTGCCGGACAACCGCCATGTGGCGCACAGTGCCGAAAGGGGCTGGGAGGCGTTTTGGCGGGTGGAGTACGAGTCTTCTGGCTCCGAAGTGTTCACCGCGCAGGTTCGGTGATTGATCTTGGCGGTGATGGGGCCTGTCATCGCCAGGCCGATGCACGCGCCCTCATGCTCTAGGCTTCGTCTGCACCGCCAGGCACAGCAGGGCCGCCAGGCAGGCCAGGCCCGCATGGGTCCAGGACAGGCGCTGGAACGCGGCCAGCTGCAAGGTGCTGCCACCCAGCAGGACCACGGTGAGGGCCACCCCCACCACGCTGCCGAACTGGCGCATGGCCTGGTTGACGGCACTGCCCGCGCCGAAGTGGGCCGGCCCCAGGCTGGCCACCGCCGCACCAGACAGCGAGGGCAGCGCCAGGCCCACGCCGATGCCCGTGAGCAACTGAGCGGGCAGCCAGTGCAGCAGGTAGTTGGGTTGCAGGCCAGGCACGGTGGCCTGCCAGACCCCGCCGATGGCCATGAGCAGGCAGCCTCCGACCAGCACCGGCCGGTGGCCTGCGCGCGCCGCGATGCGCCCGGCCAGCATCGCCACGGGGATCACCATCAGCGGCCCTGGCGTGATGGCCAGCCCGGCCAGTGGCAGGCTGTAGTGCCAGATCCCCGTCATGAAGAAAAAGAAGCCGAAGAACATCATCGAGAAAGCGATGCCGAAGACCAGGGTGGCCAGGTTCACGGCGCTGTAGCTGCGGTTGGCAAACAGCGACAGGTCGAGCGCTGGCGCCGGGTGGTGTCGAGCCCAGGCCACGAAGGCCAGCAACGCGGTGGCACCGCTCACGGCAGCCAGCCACACCTGCGGTTGATGCCAGGCATGGCTTTCGGTGGCCACCACGCCAGCGGTGAGGCCGCCCATGCCCAGCACCAGCAGGCCCACGCCGACCTGGTCGATCCGTCCCGTCCCACCCAGGCCAGGCGCGTCGGCTGACAGGTGGTGGCGGGCCCGCCAGATGGCCCACAGCGCTGGCGGCACGTTGATGAAGAAGGCCCAACGCCAGCCCAGTGTGTCGACCAGCAGCGAGCCCAGGCTGGGCCCCACCGCCGCGGCCAGCCCGCCCACCGCGCCCCACAGGCTCACGGCCACCGCCCGGCGTGACGCAGGGAAGGCCCCCAGGACGATGGACAAGGAAGCGGGGGTTAGCACGGCCGCGCCCACGGCTTGCACGGCGCGCGCGGCCACCAATGCGGTCACGTCGGTGGCCAGCCCGCAGGCCAGCGACGCCAGCATGAACAGGCCCGTGCCGACGACGAACATGCGGCGCCTGCCGTGCGTGTCGGCCAGTCGTCCGGCCGGCACCAGCAGCGCGGCATAGACCACGGTGTAGGCGTTGAGCACCCAGGACAGCTCGGCGGCCGAGCTGCCCTCGAAGCTGTGCCTGAGCGCGGAAAAGGCCGCGAACAGCACCGTGGCATCCACGGACACCAGGAACACCGCGATGCAGGCCGTGAAGAACATGGGCCAGGGCGATGCATCGGTGGCCGTGTGCACCGAATTGGTGGACGGGGACGAGGCGGGTGTCAAAGGGGCGGCCATGTTTGGGGTTCCTGGTTCCTGATCGGGCTGCGGGAGGCTCGTCGCGAGACGCTCACCAGGTCAACCCATGTTCTCGAGCACGGTGGCCACACCTTGGCCGCCGCCGATGCACTGTGTGGCCAGCGCGTAGCGGCCCTTCGTGCGTTGCAGCAGCGCTGCGGCCTTGCCAGTGATGCGAGCCCCCGTTGCACCCAGCGGGTGCCCGATGGCCAGGCCGCCGCCATCGAGGTTGACGGTCTCGGGGCGCAGGCCCAGCTCGCGGATGCAAGCCAGCGCCTGGGACGAGAAGGCCTCGTTGATCTCGACCACGTCGAGGTCGGCCGCTGTCAGGCCAGCGCGCGCCAGGGCCGTGCGGGTGGCCGGCACCGGCCCGATGCCCATGACGTCCGGGTCGACACCGGCCGACGCGCACGACACGATGCGCGCCAGCGGCTTGAGCCCGTGGCGCCGCGCGAAGTCCTCGTGCACGACCATGACGGCCGCGGCCCCATCGGTCAGCGGCGACGAGGTGCCGGCCGTCACCACGCCATCGGGGCGGAAAGCAGGCTTGAGCGAGGCCAGCGCCTCCAGCGTGGTCTGCGGGCGGATGCAGCCGTCTTCGCGCACCACTTCGCCAGTGGGCGTCGTCACCGGCACGATTTCGTCGCTCAACAGGCCGTTGGCGCGGGCGGCCGCGGCCTTGTGGTGCGAGGCCAGCGCCAGTGCCTCCTGGTCGGCACGGCTGACGGTCCAGCGTTCGGCCACGTTTTCTGCCGTCTGGCCCATGGGCATGTACAGGTCGGTGCCCGCTTCCACCAAGCCCGGGTGCGGATCGAAGGTGAGGCCGCCTTGCGGCACCATCGTCATCGACTCGACCCCGGCGCAGACATAGGCCTCGCCAATGCCGGCTTCGATCTGTGCGGCCGCCAGGTGCACCGCCGTCATCGACGAGCCGCAGAAGCGGTTGACCGTCATGGCGCTGACGGTGTTGGGCAGGCCGGCCATCGAGGCCGCGATGCGGGCGATGTTGTTGCCCTGCGGCCCTTCGGGGTAGGCGCAGCCCGCGATCACGTCTTCGATGGCTTCGTGTGGCAAAGGTGCCTTGGCCAGCAAGCCACGGATGGCCGTGGCCAAAAGGTCTTCAGGGCGGGTGGTGGCCAGCGCACCCTTGCGGGCGAAATGAAAGGGGGTGCGGGCGTAAGCGACGATGACGGCTTTCATGATCTACCTTCCAGTTGGTAGGTTGTCGGGCGAAAAATCACCGGCGCGAGGCCGGTCGGTTGCGTCACGCCTGCGGCGAAGACGCGAACTGGTTCAACAAGGGGGCGACGGAGAGGTCATAAAGCGCCAGGTCACCGTGCATGCGGGCACTCAGCAACGCGCCCTGGCAAGTGGCGTTGAAGTGGGCGGCCCATTGCTGCGGTGACATCGCGGGCGAGCCCAGCTGCCCCAATGAGGGCTGAGGCAGTTGCGTGACGCACGCCTCCAGCCAGGTCAGCTGCTGCCGGTGAAAGCGCTTGACGGTGTCCTGCAGTTCGGGCTCCAGCCCGTCCCATTCGCCCGCCGTGGCCCCGATCGGGCAGACCATGCCGCCCGCCGCCAACGCGTCACGCAGCATCTGCACATAGGCCTGCAGCTGTTGTGCTGCGGGCAGGTGGGCGATCGCGTCGGACCAGCGCTGAAACCTCTGAGCGCTGTCGTCGATCACGGCCTGGCCCACCGCCAGCTTCGAAGGGAAGTGGTGGTACAGGCTGGCCTTGCGGATGCCGATGCGGTCGGCCAGCTCCTGGAAGTTGAGTCCCAGGTAGGCGTGCGACAGCAGCAGGCGCCTGGCCGTGCGGACGATCTCGCCTCGCGTGTCGGGGCGACGGTCAGAACGGGTGGCTTGGGCGGTGCTCATGGCTACCTACTGTAAGGTAGGTTTTGGGCCCTGTCAAATCAGCGCTTGGCGTGCTCAGGTGCCCGCGCCACCGCGCGAATACCGCAGCAACTTGCCCCGATACGGCAGGCCATCGGCCTCGGGTGTGCTCAGGGTGGTCTCGTTCAACTGGAAGCCATGCTCGCGCATGCGCCGCGTGAAGGCGGGTCGGTTGCCCCGGTTGGGGTCGACGATGATGACTTCAGCCGTGGGGCAGGCGTGCCGTTCGATGAAGCCAGCCAGGTGGCCGGGCTCGTCGCGCTCGTAGAGCACATCGCTGCCCATGATCACGCTGAAGCGGCCGTTCACCACGGGGTGCCGGTCGTGCACGCTGTCATGGGTGTGGGCGGCCCAGTCGCCGTGCCGGTACGGCAGGGGCATCAGGTCGTTGAGCTGAACGTTTTCAGCCAGGAAGCTCAGGGCCAGCGGGTGCGCGTCGGACGCGGTGACGTCGTCGCCCCGCCGATGGCAGACCAGGCTGGCCAAAGCCAGGCCGCACCCCACTTCGAGGATGCGCTCGCCCGGTGTCAAGGGCCGCGTCAGCATGTGCGCGGCCAGCTGCAGGCTCGAGGGCCACAGCACGCCAAACAGCGGCCAGTTGGCCGCTGAGAAGCCCGAAGCAGCCGCCTCCCCGTGTGGGTCGGCGTATTGCTGTCGATCGAGCAGGGATCGGATCTGGAGGTCGTTGCCACCTCGGATGGCCACGCACGACTGGTGAGTCTGGTAGCCCGGTGAGGTGGACGACGACATCCTCAGATCGATCCGGGGGGCGATCAGTAGCTGCTGCGACCGCCGCGGTAGCCGCCTTGGCCACCACCGCCGAAGCCACCCGAGCGCTCTTCGCGAGGACGGGCTTCGTTGACCACCAGGGCGCGACCGTCAAACGACTGGCCGTTCATGCCGCGGATGGCGGCTTGGGCTTCATTGCCCGAACCCATTTCCACGAAGCCGAAGCCCTTGGAGCGGCCGGTGTCGCGGTCCATCATGACCTTGGCCGAAGAGACTTGGCCGAATTCGGCGAAATGCTGTTGCAGGTCGTCGTCGCGCATCGAGTAAGGCAGGTTGCCGACGTAGAGTTTGTTTTCCATTTGAGACTTTCAGTGAACACCGCGTTGATTCGAGTTGGCCTGCTGCGGCAGTCTCAGGCCATTCGTTGGGGTGCCCCGAGGGGCGTTGTGTGATGCGGCGCGGCCGACCTGTGGTCAGGCGGGCAGCGCCGATTGGCTCAGGTACCCCATGCCTTGCGCCATCGCGTACTGCTGGGCGGCCAAAGGCGTGGAGAACAGCGGGATGAAGCGGAACACCCTGTCATGGGTGGCCGAACCCTGGCCGCTGCGGATGGAGAGCGAGGCGGCGTACTGGCCGCAATCGGTTTGACGGGTCACAGGTGACAGCAGGAACCTGCCGACCTGGCGTCGGAGCAAAGAGAGATCGTTCAAGTGAAATCAGATCAGGCCGCACGGAACGTGTCCGGGCGGCTCAAGCAAGGCATGTGAGCCGATGGCGACGAACAACGTGGCCAGCAGCGATGCCAGGTGAAAAGGAGGCAGATCAGGATCCGGCTTGAGTGAAGCACCCGTGACACACGGGCGAGCGGGATCGGTGAACCAGACGAAGCTTGCCTGGGGCGGCAGGCGACCGCGCGATGGGGTCAACACTGCTGAGGAGCGAGGCGCAGCCCGGGGTGGGCGCGCATGGCGACAAATGGCTGCGGAGGTAAGCGAAACTGCAGCGAACGCGTGGCGACTGTAGCAGCGAAGTGAAAAACTTGCTTGTTTATTTTTTGATCAGCTCGAAAGTGGCGCGCTGGGGCCTGCTTCTGCGCCCCCTTGCCGAGTCTGCCATGCTCGCAGTGCCTGGCGGTAGGCGTCCATCGCCATGTCGTGCGCGTCGAAGATGCAAGGGTCGCAGCCACTGCCGCAGCACGCGTTGATGTCTGGCGGCTCGGGTGGCTCGGGCATCGGGTCGTGGTTCGGGGCGGTGTGCTCGAGCGTCATGCGCACATTGTCTCGCAGGCGGCGGGCATGCTTGAATCACCAGGCACCGAGGGCCGTGCTCAGGCGTCGAGTTGAGCGCGCACCGCTGTGAGCATGCCATTGCGCACCGCCACCATCTCGGCCACGATGGACACGGCGATCTCGGGCGGCGTGTGGCTGCCGATGTTCAGGCCCACCGGGCCGTGCAGCCGAGCGATCTCTTCGGGTGTGATCTCGAAGTGCGTGACCAGGCGCTCTTTGCGCCGTTCGTTGTTCAGCCGCGAGCCCACCGCACCCACGTAGAAAGCGGGTGATTTCAGCGCCTCGAGCAGCACCATGTCATCGAGCTTGGGGTCGTGCGTGAGCGCCACCACGGCGCAGCGCGCGTCGGGCTGCATGGCCAGCAAGGTGTCGTCGGGCATGGTGTGAACCAGCTGGGTGCCGGGCACGTCCCAGCCGGCGCTGTGTTCTTGCCGCGGGTCGCACACGGTGACCTCGTAGTCCAGCGCCAGGGCCATCTGCGCCAGGTAGCGCGAGATCTGCCCCGCACCGATGATGAGCAGCCGCCACTGCGGGCCGTGCACCGTGTGCAGGTGCGCGCCGTCCCACTGCATGGTGGCGCCGCGTGGGGCGTCCGACAGCGTCGTGGTGCCCATGGCGATGTCGACGTGTTTGAGCGTGAGCCGACGCCGGCCCAGTCGCTCGCTGAGCGCCTGCAGCAACGCGGCGCTCGGGTCGGGTTCGACCACCAGCTCCAGCGTGCCTCCGCATGGCAGGCCAATGCGAGCTGCTTCTTCCTGGGTCACGCCATAGGTCAGGGTGAAGGGGCGCTGGGCCAGCATCTGGCCATCGCGCATGCGCGCCACCAGGTCGTCCTCGATGCACCCGCCGGAGACAGATCCTTCGATCAAGCCGTCGCCTCGCACCACCAGCCACGAGCCTGGCGGTCGGGGCGCCGAGCCCCAGGTGCGCACCACCGTCACCCAAGCCAGGCGGTGGCCGGCGGCGGCCCAGGCTCTGGCCGTCGCCAGCACTTGCAGGTCAACGCTGTCCATGTTGGGTGTCAGGCCTTCAGGGTGTCGGGGCGAATGGGCAGGTTACGCACGCGTTGGCCCGTGGCCGCCGCGATGGCGTTGGCCACGGCCGGTGCCAGAGGGGGAACGCCCGGCTCACCGATGCCGGTGGGCTTCTCGCTGGAGGGCACGATGTGCACCTCCACACGGGGCATCTCGTTGATGCGCAGCAGTTGCTGGTCGTGGAAGTTCGACTGCTCGACCACGCCGTCCTTGAGCGTGATGCCGCCGTAGAGCGCGGCCGTCAACGCAAAGCCCACGCCGCCCTCCACCTGCGCCCGCACCACGTCCGGGTTGACGACGGTGCCGCAGTCCACGGCGCACACGACGCGGTCCACACGCAGCGAGCCATCGGCCTGGATGGACACCTCGGCCACCTCGGCCACGTACGAGCCGAAAGACTCGTGCACGGCCACGCCTCGGCCACGGCGAACGCCTTTTTCCGCACTTTTCTGGCCCTTCTTCAGCGGCGTGCCCCAGCCGGCCTTCTCGGCGGCCAGTTTGAGCACCGCCGCGTGGCGCGGGTGCTTGCCCAGCAGGGCCAGGCGGTAGGCCACCGGGTCTTGCCCGGCGGCAGCGGCGAGCTCGTCGATGAAGGTCTCGGTGGAGTAGGCCGTGTGCGTCGAGCCCACCGAGCGCCACCAGTGCGAAGGCACCGCGATGTCGGTGGGGGTGTGCAGGTCCACGTGCAGGGCCGGGAAGCCATAGGGCAGGTTGGCGGCGCCTTCAACCGACACGGGGTCGATGCCATCTTTGACCATGCCGTTGAAGGCCGTGCCCGCCACGATGGACTGGCCCACCAGCCGATGGCGCCAGCCGGTGACGCGGTTCTGCGCGTCCAGCGCGGCCTCGATCGTGTGGTGGAAGGCGGGGCGGTAGTAACCGCCCTTCATGTCGTCCTCGCGCAACCACACCATCTTCACGGGGGCTCGGCCGTTGATGGCCTGCGCGATGCTGACGGCTTCGCGCACGTAGTCGGCGTCCTTGCTGGCGCGCCGCCCGAAACTGCCGCCCGCGTACAGCATGTGGATGGTGACCTGCTCGGGTTGGATGCCCAGCTGCTGCGCCACCATGGCCTGGTCGATGCTCTGGAACTGCTCGCCGTTCCAGATCTCGCACGTGCCCTGGCCGAGCTTGACCACGCAGTTCAGCGGCTCCATCGAGGCGTGCGCCAGGAAGGGGAAGTCGAAGCTGGCGCGCAAGGTGCGTGCGGCCTGGCTGAACGCCGCGTTGACGTCGCCCTCGCTGCGCGCCACGGCGCCGGGCTGCTTGGCCAGCTCGTGGTACTTCGCGAAGATCTCGTCACTGCTCAGTCGAAAGGCGTTCGAATCATCCCATTCGACGACGAGCGCGTCGCGGCCTTTCTTGGCCGACCAGGTGTCCTTGGCCAGCACGGCCACGCCGTTGGGGATCTGAACCACCTCCACCACGCCCTTGATCGCCTTGGCCTTGGACGCATCGAAGGACTTGACCTTCGAGCCAAAGCGCGGCGGGTGGGCCACGACGGCGGTCAGCATGCCGGGCAGGTGCACGTCTTGCGTGAAGCGGGCTTTGCCGTTGACCTTCTCGGCCGAGTCCTTGCGCGAGGCGCGCTTGCCGATGAGCTTGAAGTCCTTCGGGTCCTTGAGCTTGACCTCGGTGGGCACGGCCTGCTTGGAGGCGGCCTCGGCCAGCTCGCCGAAGCCGGCCTTGCGGCCGCTGCCCGGGTGAGAGACGAGGCCTTCCGAGACCTGTACCTCGGCCGCGGGCACACCCCAGCTTTGTGCGGCGGCGGCCACCAGCATGGCGCGGGCCGTGGCGCCGGCCTGGCGCATCTGCAGCCACGAGTTGGCCATGGCGGTGCTGCCGCCCGTGCCCTGCATGGGCCCGAACAGCAGGTTGTTGTAGCGGCTCGGATCGGCCGGTGCGCCTTCGACCTTCACCTGCGGCCAGGCAGCGTCGAGCTCTTCGGCCACCAGCGTGGCGATGCCGGTGTAGGCACCCTGGCCCATCTCGATGTGCTTGGAGACGACGGTGACCACGCCATCGGTGCCGATGCGCACGAAGGCGTTGGGCTCGAAGGCTGGACCGGTGGTCGCGGCGGCCGTGGTGGTGAGGCCGGGGCCCGCTGTGGCGGACTTGGCCTGGGCGGTGGACAGCGCACCGGGCAGGAAAACCGCCAGCGTCAGGCCGGCGCCGCCTTGCAGGAAGCGGCGTCGGCTGTCGTTCTCGATGCGGGGCGCGTTGTTCGGTCCATCGGTGGCGTCGATGGGCGTGGTGTTTTGTGCGGCGTGTTGAGCCAGGCGTGAAGCGATGCGCATGGTGTCTCTCCTCAGGCCAGGGCTTTGGCCGCTTCGTGGATGGCGGCGCGGATTCGCACGTAGGTGGCGCAGCGGCAGGCGTTGCCCGACATGGCCGCATCGATGTCGGCATCGGTCGGCTTGCGGTTCTTCGACAACAGCGCGACGGTGCTCATGACCTGGCCCGATTGGCAGTAACCACACTGCACCACATCCAGCTTCTTCCAGGCTTCCTGCACCGCGCGGCCCACGCGCTGGTTCTCCATCGCTTCGATGGTCACCACTTTGCGCCCGACCACCGACGACACCGGCGTCACGCAGGAGCGCATGGCTTGTCCGTCAACGTGCACGGTGCACGAGCCGCACATGGCCATGCCGCAGCCGTACTTGGTGCCGGTCATCTCCAGGGTGTCACGCAGCACCCACAGCAGCGGGGTGTCGGCATCGACGTCCACGGGCGTGGCCCGGCCGTTCACATTCAGGTTGATCATCCGAGTCTCCTTGGGGGTGGGGCAGGTGGGTCAGGCTGCGGTCGGCGTGTGCCGCAGCAAGAGGGTGTCAACGTCTCGGCGGGGTGGTGAGCCGAACTGGCGGCTGTATTCGCGGCTGAACTGCGAGGGGCTCTCGTAGCCCACCCGGAATGCTGCGCTGGCCGCGTCCAGGTGCTCGTTGAGCATCAGGCGCCGCGCCTCGTGCAGCCGCAGCGATTTCTGGTACTGCAGCGGGCTCATGGCCGTCAGTTGTCTGAAATGGTGGTGCAGGCTCGACGGGCTCATCTGCACCCGCTCGGCCAGTTCGGGCACGCGCAAGGGCTGGGCGTAGTGCTGCTTGAGCCAATCGATGGCCTTGGCGATGCGCTGGCTCTGGCTGCCGACCGAGGCAATCTGCCAAAGGCGCGCGCCCTGGTCGCTGCCCAGCAGCCGAAAGTGGATCTCGCGCTGGATCAGCGGCGAGAGCACCGGGATGGCGGCGGGCTCGTCGATCAGACCGAGCAGGCGCTTGAAAGCCTCCAGCAGTGGCGCGGTGACCGAGCCCAGCGACAGGCCCCGGTCCGAGCCTCGCTGCAGCGGAGGCTGGATGCCGCCATGGGCGATCAACTCTGCGATCAATTGCAGGTCAAGTTTGAGCACCAGGCCCAGGCAGGGCTGGTCGCCGCTGGCCTCGATGACCTGGGACGTGGCTGGCAAGTCCAGCGAGGTGACCAGGAAGCGGTCGATGTCATAGGGGTAGGCCTCGTCGCCCACCAGCACCTGCTTGGTGCCCTGCACCACCAGCACCACGCTGGGCTCGATCAGGCAAGCGCAGGGCTGGGTGACCTCCTCGCGCCGAAAGAGCAGCAAGTTGGGCACGGCCGTGGCGGTTTCGCCCTCACAGGGCAGGGTGCGCGCGACCACCTGCGCCAGGGTGCTGCGCAGCTGGGGGTGGGCGCCAGGACCGTTTTGAGCGCCGGGCTGGTGGCTGACCGTGTGGGGCATGGGCGGGCCGAAGGTGGGGGCTGGCCACTGTAGCGCGGGGGCTCGAGGGCGTGTGGGGCGGTCGGGCATTTCCGGAGGATCGGGCAAGGATCTCGCAGGACCGTGCCATCCGCTTGGTGGGCGCGGCTCAACCGGGTGCAAAACAAATGAGCACGTTTTGGCTCAGGCTGCTATAGTCCGCGCGTTTGCTGCAGTTTCGCTTTCCTCCGCAGCACATGTCGACCGTCGCGGTCCCCGCGGCGCACCCTCGGCAGTCGCCTCCTTGCAGTATCCAGGTCCGGCAGACGCCTCCCAGGCAAGCTTCGCCCACCCGCCTGGCCCTTTGGCTGCGCACCCCAGCGCGCCCTCATCTGCTTGATCCATTCCCCTCATCTCGCTCGAACGGTTGGCCGTTTCGTGCTCTCCCCGATCACCCGACAGACCGACACCGGCCAGTTCGCTGCCTCGTTGTCGATCCGCAGCGGACAAGGCTCTGCCAGCCACGACCGGGTGTTTCGCTTCACCCCGCTTTTTGCCTCTGCTCAAGCTGCCGCGCTCTACGCGCTGGACCAGGGCCTGAGCTACCTCCGCCAACCCGCCTTGCCCGCCTGATGGTGGCTGGTTGCGCTTGACCCACTGTTTGTTGAAGGAATTGCCCCTTGGCCAAAGAAGAACTCATTGAGATGCGCGGACAGGTTGACGAAGTGCTGCCTGACTCGCGCTTTCGCGTCACGCTCGAAAACGGGCACAAGCTCATCGCCTACACGGGCGGCAAGATGCGCAAGCACCGCATCCGCATCCTCGCGGGTGACAAGGTCTCTCTGGAGCTGTCTCCTTACGACCTGAACAAGGGTCGCATCACCTTCCGTCACCTGGAGCCGCGTGCCAATGGCGCGCCCGCTGCGCCCCCGCGCCGCCGCTTCTGATCCTGTTCCGGCCTGACGCCGCGGCGGGCCTTCGACATCCGCGGCATGCACTGAAAGGGTCCACCATGGACAACAAGCTCTACGTCGGCAACCTGCCTTACTCGATGCGCGACGACGACCTGCAACAACACTTCGCCAGCTTTGGTGCGGTCTCCTCGGCCAAGGTCATGATGGACCGTGACACCGGCCGTTCCAAGGGCTTCGGCTTCGTGGAAATGGGCTCGCGTGACGAAGCTCAAGCCGCCATCCGCGGCATGAACGGTCAATCGTTCGAAGGCCGCGCCCTGGTCGTCAACGAAGCTCGCCCCCGCGAAGAGCGTCCGGGTGGCTTCGGCGGTGGCCGTGGTGGCTCCGGCGGCGGCTACGGTGGTGACCGTGGCGGCTACGGCGGTGGCGGCGGCGGTCGTCGCGGCTACTGAGCACGTCTCGCGCTGTTGCTTGATTCGAGGCGCCGCGCAGGCGCCTTGACCCCGCCGCAGGGACAATGCGGCATTGACGCCACCTTCCAGGGTGGCGTTTTCGTTGTGACAACGAGGAGCCGTGCATGCGCATCCACGCCGATTTCAGCCGTCGCGTCACCCTGGCCACCGATGAGATGCCCTGGGTGCCTTCGCCCCAGGCCGGCGTGGAGCGCCGCATGCTCGACCGGATCGGCCAGGAAAAGGCGCGCGCCACCAGCCTGGTGCGATACGCGCCGGGCTCGGTGTTTCCGGCGCATGCCCATCCTGGCGGCGAAGAAATCCTGGTGCTCTCGGGCACGTTCGAGGAGGCGGGCTTGGGGCAGGGGGCGTGTGAAGAGGGCCTCTTGAGGCACCCCGCTGGCAGCTACCTGCGCAACCCCCCGGGCTCGTCGCACCAGCCGGCCAGTGCGCCCGGCGCGGTGATCTTCGTCAAGCTCTGGCAGATGCACCCCGACGAGCGCGAGCGCGTGCACGTGGACACCACCGACCCGGGCCGCTGGCGATCACACGGTGACCGGGAGGTGTGCGAGCTGTTCGAAGGCTTTGGCGAGCGGGTGGTGCTGTTGCGCCTGCGGGCCGGTGCGCGGCTGCTGGACCGCAACGAGGGCGGTGCCGAGGCGCTGGTGCTGGACGGGGCACTGGTGGAGCCTGCAAGCGAGCTGGCGGGCTCGGGTCGCCAGGATGGCCAAGTCACCACCGAAACCTTTGGGCCTCGGGCCTGGTTGCGTTGCCCCGTGGGCGATGGCCTGGGCCTGCAGGCAGCTCCGCAGGGGGCGCTGGTTTACCTGAAGACGGGGCACTTGCTGGGTGCGATCAAGGCGCCTCTGGTGAGCACAAGTTGATCGACGTGAATGAGCGGTCGTGGCCGTTTCCAGGCGTGTAGGCCACGTGGCAGCCGCCCGGCGCGATCATGAGCTCGCGCACGCTGCACTGGCCTTGCAGCGAAGAGCAGTGGACGCGGCGCAGAGGCTGGCCCACCTTCTTGAGGTAGAAGCCGGCCAGATCGCTGGTGTAGGCGGGCACCAGCAACAAGGTCGCACCCTTGAGCGGGAACGCGAACCCGCCTGGTGTGGACGTGTCGCCTCGCGGCCGCTTGACCGACTGGCCCAGCGCCTGCAAATCCGCCTTGAGCTCATCGGGCAAAGGCACCCGACTCAGTTGGTCCTGGTCCGAGTGAAACACCAGCGCTGGGCTGCCCTTGATCGCCTCGCCATTGGCCGGGATCGTGAAGTGACCCGGCTTGAGCAGCAAGCTGTTGTCGTGCGATTGGTAGGACACGGTGGGCTCGATCTCGCCGATCTGACCGTCCAGCGGCTTGGCTGGCTGGTCATCGTTGACCAGGCGCATGGGGCTCTTGGAGCCTTCCTGCACGACCGACGTGGCGACCAGCGCCTTCTTCTCGTCCACGTACAAAATGCCCTGGCGCCTGAGGTCTTGACCGATGGCCTTCGCGTGAGCGGGCAGGGTCACCTTGCAGATGTGCGGGTTGATGTCCGTGTCGCTGGGCAGTTGCTGACGCTGCACCACCGCCTTGTTGCCCGGCGACCAGGTGTAGAGGTAGGTGTTGAGCGGGTCTGCGGCATCGGGCTTGGTCGAGGCCCGGCTGAAGAAGGTCTTCTCGTGGCTGCCCTCGGCCACCACGAAGTAATGCTTGCGGGGGTTGGCGCACCGCAGGAAGCCGGCTGCGGTGATGGTGGTCACGCGCTTGGCCTGCAGGTCGATGGCGACGACCTTGGCGTTCCAGTGGTCGTACTTGCCTGGCTCGATGGGCGTGGTGACCAGCAAGGTGGTGTCGTCCACCCACTTGGCCTGGCCCGTCTGCTCGATGATGGCGATGCCCGTCTGGAACCTGTCCAGCTTCACGGTGTCCACCGCGAAAACAGGGGCGCACGCCAGCACCGAGGCGGCCACGAGCCACCCCTTGTCGACCATGGACGCGAACGCTGTTTTCATGCTCACCCGAAAGGCACTGGAGTCGGAGCCTTCCAAAGTACGGCGAAACGCCGCCGGGTGCGCAAAGCAAGTGCAGGGTGGCGAGACCTAGTTCACGGATGTGCGCAGGGCGTGTGGCGGCTGCAACGTGCCGCGCCACCTGGGCTGTGCGGCCCTTCAACCCAAGGTGGGGGTGCCGTCTTCGAAGGCCGCGGGCTCTTGCTCGGTGTGCCGCTCTGGCTCGGTGGTGCGCAGCAGTTCGGCCAGCACGGACGTGGCGTAGTTGCCCGCAGGCAGAGAGAACGTGAGCACCAGTTGATCGGCTTGCGGCCACTCCCATGACATGCCGTCCGGGAGCGCCACCAGGGCGCGGCGGTCCTGATCCAGGCCAGCATGCTCCATGCCGTCGCAAATGGTGGCGTGGCGCTCGGCCACGCCGCTTTCAAGCGCCAGCGCCTGGTCGGTGGTGCTCAAGCGGCCCCGACCCCACAGGGGCCCGGTGGGCCGGCCTGAATCGTCCATCACGTCACCGGGCAGGGTCTTGCCCCACAGCCCCTGCTCGATGCGCAGCGCCAGCACCTCGTTGAAGACGAAGGAGCGCACCGCCGACAGGTAGATGCCCTTTTTCTTCGGGTTGCGCACGCGGATCTCGCGCGCCAGCATGGCCCGCCCCTGCTCGACGTTGCCGCCATCAAAGCCGAAGCGCTGCGCGCCGAAGTAGTTGGGCACGCCATGGGTGGCCACGGCCTTCAGGTTGGTTTCGATCGCGTCGCGGTCGCCGGCCACGTCACGCAGCACGATGCGAAAGCGATTGCCTTGCAGGTCACCGGGGCGCAGCTTCTTGACGTGGCGGCTTTGGCTCAGCACCTTGAACTCCGGGTGCTGCAGCTGGGTCAGGTCGGGCGTCTCGCCGGTTTTGCCGCTCGGAACGTAGATGCTGAACCACTGGCGCGTGATGGCGTGGCGGTCCTTCAGGCCCGCATAGCCCACATCCTTGTCCTGCACGCCGGCGGCCAGGGCCAGTTGCTGGGCGACGTAGGCGGTGTTGGCGCCGTTCTTCTCGATGTCCAGCCAGATGTGCTCGCCTTCACCGCAGGGCAGCTGCAGCGGCAGCTCGGTCACGGTGAAATCCTCGTTGAGGCTTTTCAGGGTGGCGCTGGCGCCGGTGGCCGGGTAAGCGTTGGGCCACTGCGGCAGGGTGGTGTAGGGGGCGTGGGTCATGTGGGGGATGAGGGCGCCAGCTGCCGAGGCGGGCAGGCTGCCTGGTCGACCGGGGTGGTCCAGGCGGCGATTGTCTCTTGACCAGGCCGCGTGGGCGCGCGGGTGGTGGCTCAAAGGGCCCAGAGCACCTCGAATTGCTGCCGGGTCGGGCCGACTTGAATCGACACCTCATCGCCCACGAATTTGCCCAGCATGGCCCTGCCCAAAGGGGATTCGCCGCTGATGACCTGAACGTGCGCATCGCCGCTGGCCAGCGACATGCTGCCCCCAGGCGGGCCGAGAAACAGCTGTTGCTGCTGATCGTCTGAGCCCACCAGGCAGACCAGGGCGCCCAGCTGGATGCCTTGGCTGTCGTCGTAGGGCCGTGGGCGGAACTGGCGCCATTGGGCCATCGCCTCGCGGATGGCTTCAGCGCGACGCGCCTGGCCAGTGGCCAGGTAGGAGGCTTCCAGCCCCAAGGTGTCGTACTTGTTCTCGGCGATGTTTTCTTCGTGCGTCGCCGTTTCATGGGCCGTCCGCGCTGCGTGCTCGGTTTGTTGCAGGTCGTCGGCGAGGCGTGCCAGCACCTGCTGGGGCAGCGAGGATTTGTCCATGGTGGAGGGGCGGCGGCTCGGCTTGGTGGAGGGGGGATTTTGACGCTCAGTCATGGACTGACCATTGACAGCTGGCTGCGGCCCATATCGGTGCCTGGGTTCCATGTGCTGCTCCAGTGGCCCCGTGCTGCCAATTGGCATCCGTTCCAAAGCAGTGCTCCTCTAGGTGGCGACGATGCCGCGCAGCGTACTCGACCAGTCTCGTGGAGGCGTCATGCGTCGTACATTTCTGGGCAAAGCACAAGCGTTCCGTTGTGATGCACTTTTCACCTGATCTCGCTGGACTGGACCTGCATGATGCATCGTCCCTTGCGTGCAAGCGATTGCGCTTATTGCAGTGGTTCGTAGATCAATGGCCGCGACTACACGATCGCGAGAACCATCTGGAAATTCGTCGCTCACCGCCGCAGCATCCTGTTGATGGAGACGTGATCAACGCTCGGCGAGCGGTTGTAATTGTTGATGACGCTTCAATTGAATGGTGGAGCGCCAAAGGAGATCCGCGATTCGGTTGGGGAAGACGGACCAACGGCTTGTACATGTGCGAAAGAATTTACAGCTGGCAGACCTTCGTGGAACTGGTTCGTCATTGGCTCGTGATCAATGGCTGGGAGGTTGATCGGTTCCTCCGAGACAACGTTGACTCATCCGACTACAGCGCGATCATCAGTAGCCATGGTGCAGCGAAAGCTGCCCAGTTCCAATGCAACCGGGAATGGCTCATCGCCACTGCGCATGACGCCGACCCATTGCTCGGTCGGCTGATGAGTGCAGTTTTTCAGGAGGACGTTGCAATGATGGAAAGCCTGGCATCGGAACCAAGGCTGCGGACGCTCGGACTCGGCGAGAGTGACTTGCTGCATCTTTGTGAAACCATCCAAGCTGGTGACATTGAATCGACAAAGCTTGCCAAGCGTGAAGTGGCGTCAAGGCTGGGGATGCTGACATTTGGAGCGTGGCAGTCGCGCGGCCAGTTTGCTTTCTCGGGCCCAGAGGATTCGCTGCGGATCGAGGCCGATCTACTGTATTTGAAGTCCCTCGAAGCGGTGAAGGCCGCTGCGGTGGCCTTTTACACTCAGCGTTTCGAACAATGGGGCGCGCATCGAGAACTCGGAGAGTTTGGCGATCAGCTGTTTGCGGGGCAAGCTTACGTTGACCCGTTTGACACAGTTTGAGCGTCGCCGAACGCGGTTCGCATGATGAGTCGCACTTGTCGAGCCGAGTGATCAGATCAATGCGACCGCCGAAGTCAACATGACATGCCTGCTCCGATGGGTCTCACCCCTTGAGCCAGCCCAGCCATAGCCGCCAAACCTGGGGTCGCCAAGCCAGCCCAAGCGTCACCACCACGGCAGCCACACTCAGCCACATCACCCACACCAGCACGGCCATGGAAGGGTGATCCAGCCACAAACAGGTCAGCAGCGACAGGCTCAAGGCCAGCACGGCGAGGAAGCGCAAGCCCAGGGTGATCCAGGTGCTGGGCTCTGTCGGGGTCTGCCTGACCTGCTGCCAGTGTGTGGGCATGGCCAGCGCCAGCCAAACCATGCCCGCATGCGCCAGAAAGGGTGCCAGCAACCAGTGCATCCATTCATGCATGGGCCACCTCCGTTTGGGTGGGGGGGTGCTTTGCGGCTTGTGGCGCCATGGCAGCTTGTCTTTTGAGCTGTCGGCGAACGGCCAGGGCCAGCGCCGCCGTGGCCAACAGGCTCAGGTCCACCCCGGCCACAGGCCAGTTGCCTGCCGGAACCGTCACCCACAGGTGCGCCCCGGTGCTCCAGCCATTGGCCAACACGGCAGCCACTGCAACCACGGCAAGGGCCAGGCATTGCTCTGCCCATGCTGGTGACCGCAGCCCTCGTGCGACCGGCGCGTTGCGCCACGCCGCATGCAGCAGGCTGATCACCCATGCGCCCCAGAAGGCGCGCATTTGCCAGTCAGCCGAGCCGTTCAAGTCGGCGGGTAGCAGGCGATTGGCCAGCAACATGCTTGCGGTGGCCAGCAGCATGCCCGTCACGGTGGCAACGGCCAGTGCGTCCACGACGCGCGCCCCGGCCGAGCCCTGGCGTGCATGCTGCTGCTTGCGCTTCTCCACAAAAAACACGAAGCCAGTGGCGATGCACACGCAGCCCATCAACCCACCGGCGACATAAAGCCAGCGAAGCAGCCAGTGCTCGAAGTGCTGCAGGTGCAAGCCGGTCAAGAACTGGTGAGCGGCCGAAGCTGGCTCGCGGGGTGGGTCTTCATGCAGCACGCGGCCCGTGCTGGCCTGGAAGTGGATGCCTTCACCGACGAGTGCCACGCGGTCGCTGCCGGCGCGATAGATGCTCACGTAGCTGTTGGCGTCGCCCAAGTGGTGGATCTTCAGGAAGCCCACCTGCCCGGGCATGCCGCGATCGGACCAGCGTCGGCGGGCATCGGCCACCATGGCATCGACAGAGACCATGGGTGCCTGCACCCCGGCGCGCGCATGCGGCAAGCCCGTGCGAGCCGATTCGAGTGCGCCGTGTCGATCGTGCAGGGGCTTGAGCACCGTGTGGCCCAGCGGCAGATAAATCGACGCCGCAAAGATCACCAGCCCCGTGAACGCGAAGAAGAAGTGAAAAGGCAGGGCCAGCACGCCGGTCAGGTTGTGCAGGTCAAGCGCGCTGCGTTGCAGGTGCTTGCGAGGCCGGAAGGTGAAGAACTCGCGGAACAAGCGGCGGTGGATGACGACCCCGCTGACCAGTGCGGCCAGCATGATGAAGGCAGCCAGGCCGACAACGAAGTAGCCGATGTTCTTCCATGTCAGTTGCAGGCTGTAATGCAGCGGGTAGAAAAACGCGCTGCCGACTTTCAGCTGATCGTCTTTCAGGAATGAGCCAGTGCGTGGATCGATGGTAGCGCGCGCGTGGATGTGGTTGTGTGCGGCTGGGTCGCGTGGCAGGGGCACCGAGAAATCGGCGCCGATCAGCAGCACGGGGTCCCGGTGTGTGGTGTAGGCCCAGAACTCGTCGATGGGCAGCGCCTCACGGGGCGTCATGGGGCCTTTGGTGGGATCGTGCAGCAGCGGCATCTTGGCCGCGTACTCGACGGGTGACGGTTGGATCTGCGACATCAGTGGATGCAGTACCCGATCGAACGAGGGCATGGGCTGTGGCGCGAACCGGGTTTGCGGAATGGCCCAACGGTCGATCTCGCGGTCGAAAACCGACAGCGAACCGAAGAAAAACACCACCATCAGCACGAAGCCCAGCACCAGCCCCAGCCATGTGTGCATCCAGGTCATTGCCTGGCGGAAAGTCCAGTTCATGGTCGACCTCGCGTCATTGCATCAGTTGGTGTTGCCACAGCAAGGCCACGCCCATGGAGACCGCGGTGCCTGCGCCAACGGCGAGCCAAACCCGACCGAGGCGGGGGGCCGCAAATGCCCAGAGGAATACAGCCAGGTACACGAGGAAGGCGCCGATCAGGACGCCGTGCTCGGCTTCGTGGAAGTCCACGCCGCTGGCGACGAGGGCGACCACTGCGAGGGCGGACAGGCCCCAGGTGAGCGCATAGGCGCCCAGGATGCTGAGCAGGATCCGGTGGATCCTGGGCCACCAGAGGGGATTGGAAAGTGGGCGGTCGGGCATGAGGCGTGAAAGAGACAGGGTTTGCAGATGTCCTTGCGTCATCCGGGGCATCTATCGCCGCCAGAATTGGGACAATTATAGAATGCGAATCCTTCTCATTAGCGTTAAATAGAGATGACCACTTACGGATTCCGCCTTTCTCCGCTTTGCCTGGCCGCCTTGCTGGTCAGCGCGCCCGTTTTCCATGCCGTTGCCGCAGAGGCGACCCAACCCGAACCCGTTGAGTTGGGTGAGGGGTCGTTGCCCGTTGTGAGCGTGAAGGGCACTCGGGTGCAAGCCGACCGCCTGATCACGCAGACGCGCTCGGCCACGGTGGGCAAGAGCCCGGTGAGCGTGAACGAGACCCCGTTTTCGATGGAGGTCATCGAGGTGTCGCAGGTCCGGGAGACAGGCGCGCGCTCGGTCGAAGATGCGCTGACCTACAGCTCCGGCGTGCAGGCCGGACGCTACGGCTTTGACACGCGGGGTGACTGGGCTGCCATCCGAGGGCTGTCGCCTGCCTCCTACATCGACGGCCTGCGGGGCATCTATGGCTTCTACAACAACGTGCGCCCCGACATCTACACATTGGAGCGTGTCGAGGTGCTCAAAGGGCCGTCGTCGGTGCTGTACGGTCAGGCCGAGTTGGGTGGCATCGTGAACGTCGTGTCCAAGCTGCCGAAAGCAAAGCAGCATCGAGAGGTCGAGGTGCAAATCGGTTCGTACCATCGCAAGCAGGTGGCTGCGGACCTGACGGGTCCGCTGTCGGCCGATGGGCAATGGCTCTATCGACTGGTGGCGCTCAAGCGTGACAGCGACACGCAGGTTGACCATGTCAGTGACAATGCGCTGGTGTTGATGCCCTCGTTGACATGGCAACCCAAGCCCGGCACCAGCGTCACGGCGCTGTTCACACATCAGCAGTACAAGGGTCAGGTGTCGTCCCAGTTCCTGCCGTCCAAGGGCACGATTGCACCAGCCCCGCTGGGGCAGCTTGCCAGCAGCACCTTCGTGGGCGAGCCTGGCTGGGACCGCTACGACACGCGCAAGAACGAGCTGACCCTGTTGGCCAATCAACAGTTGAGCGACAACTGGCGCGCCAGCGCCACCTTGCGCAAGACCCGCTCGGCATCCGTCACGCGCGAGCACTGGGCCACGGTGGGGGCCGTGCCCGATGACGCCGGCAACATCACGCGCAACATCTACACAGCAGATCGCAAGACCGAGGTCTCGGCTGCCGATGTGCGGCTCGAGGGGCAATGGGCGCTTGGCCCGACGCATCATCAGATCGGGCTCGGCATCGATCACCAGCATGCTTTCTGGGAGGAGTACAACTACTCGTACGGCTCCGGCACGGGCATCAACCTCTACAACCCTGTCTACGGCAGCGTGAACACCTCGGCCTTGACCTGGAGCGATCGCCCGGACAACAAGCTGATCCAGACGGGTTTGTATGCCACCGATCACATCACCTGGGGGCAGTGGGTGGCTTCTGCGGCCCTTCGCCGCGACAAAGCGCGCAACATCACCGTGGCCACCACGGGTCGGGAAGCCGTTGTGCGCAACGAGGCCACCACCGGTCGGCTGGGGTTGATGTACAGGCTACCCATTGGGGTGTCGCCCTACGTCAGTTACTCGGAAGCCTTCGTGCCCAACCTGGGCACCGATGGAACGTCAAGTGCCAGCTACCTCAAGCCCACAGAGGGCGAGCAGAAAGAGGCCGGTCTGAAGTTCTTGTCGGATTCAGGGCAGACGTCGATCAATGTCGCGTGGTTCGACATCAAGGAGCGCAACCGCGTGGCCAACGCCACCACGCCGGGTGGGCTGGAGCAGGTCGGCGCCACCACGCGCGGTTGGGAGTTGGAGTTGCGTCAGCGACTGGGTGCACTGGAGCTTTCCGCGAACTACACCGACATGGATGCGGTCAACGATCAGACGGGCTTGCGCTTGTCCTCGGTGGCTCAACGCCTGGCATCGACTTGGGCGCAGTACCGTCTGCCAGGTGGCTGGCGCGTCGGAGGTGGGGTGCGGCACACGGGCTCGGTGACCGGTGCGGCCGGGCAGCCACTGTTGCCGACGGTCACCTTGGTGGATGCCATGGTGGGCTACGTGACTGGCCCGTGGGATTTCCGCCTCGATGTCCGAAACCTTGCTGACAAAACCTACCTCGCCTGGTGCCGTGGTCTGAATCAGGACTGTGGCTATGGCGCACGCCTGAACGCCGCGTTGACGGCTCGCTACACCTTCTGAGTCGTGGCAACGGCGCATCCGGTTGCCTTCCTGGCACGCTTGATGCGCCTGTTTTCTGTGCCTTGCGTTTTCGCTTGGCGCTGCTTACCCAACCCGCCACCACCCCGGCAACAACCCCCGCACCTCGGCCCGCCCATACCGGTCATCCAGCAGGTGCACCACGCCGTGGTCCTCGGTCGTCCTGATCACGCGCCCCGCCGCCTGCACCACCTTTTGCAGCCCTGGGTAGAGGTAGTGAAAGGCGTAGCCATCGCCCACGATCTCGTCGAGCCGTGCCTTGATGTGCTCGTTGACCGGGTTCACCTGCGGCAGGCCCAGCGTGGCAATGAAGGCGCCGATCAGGCGCTGACCGGGCAGGTCCACCCCTTCCGAGAACGAGCCGCCCAGCACCGCAAAGCCGATGCCCTGGCTGGTGGGCGTCATGCGCGCCAGGAAGGCGCGTTGCGCCTCTTCGCTCATGCCGCGCTGCTGGCGCACGGTGGGCACATCAGGGTGCGCGCGCTCGAAGTGGTCGGCCACGTCCTGCAGGTAGTCGTGGCTGCTGAAAAACGCCAGGTAGTTGCCAGGCCGCGCGCGGAACTGCTCGGCCATCAGCGCCACCATCGCCTCGCGTGAGCGGGCGCGGTCGGCGTAGCGCGTCGAGATGTGGCGCGCCACCTTCACCTGCAACTGCTCGGCCGAAAACGGCGACGCCACCTCGATGGCCACGCTGCCTTCCGGCGTGCCCAGCAGCGTTTCGAAAAAGTGCGTGGGCTGCAGCGTGGCCGAGAACAGCGTCACGCTGTGCGCCTGGCTGAGCCGGCTATTCAAAAAGGGCGCGGGCAGCACGTTGCGGATGCACAAGGTCGATCGCAGCTTGCGCGTGGACGCCAGCGAGCCCGGCTCGGGCGTCCAGTCGAACAGCGAGTGGCTGCCGAAACTGTCGGCCAGCTTGCTCATCTGCAGGCACTCGAAGTAGAGGCTTTGCAGATCGGGGTCGACCTCGGTGGGGTGCTCGGCCAGGTGGTCGCCGATGGCCGCGCACAGTTGCTGCAAGGCCAGCAGCCAGCCGTCAGGGATGTCGGGCAGCACGCGGTAGTCGGGTGCATCGCCATTTGCACTGACCTGTGCCTTGTTGATGCCTTGCCAGGCGCGGTGCAGCTTGTCCAAAGGCTTCTTGAGCGCGGTGGGCCCGTGGTGGCGCATGCCTTGCAGCGACGACTGGTGCAGCTCGCAGCTGTACATCTTGCGCCCGCGCTCGACCAGGTTGTGCGCCTCGTCCACCAGCACGCCCACGCGCCATTGGCTTTGCTGCGTCATGCTGTGCAGCAGCGCGGTCTGGTCGAAGTAGTGGTTGAAGTCGCCCACCACCACGTCGGCCCAGCGCACCATCTCCTGGCTCAGGTAGTAGGGGCACACCTGGTGGGCCAGCGCGATGGCGCGCACCGCTTCATGCGTCAGGCTGCCGGCTTGGGCGGCCTGTGCGCGGGCGGCGGGCAGGCGGTCGTAAAAGCCCTGAGCCAGCGGGCACGACTGGCCGTGACAGGCGCGGTCGGGGTGCTCGCAGGCTTTGTCTTTGGCGCGCAGCTCCAGCTCGCGCAACCGCAGCGTGGGGTGGTGGGCTCGCAGGGCTGCGATGGCGTGCAGGGCGGCCGCACGGCCCGATGTTTTGGCCGTCAGGAAGCAGACCTTGTCCAGCCGCTGCGTGGGGCAGGCCTTGAGCATGGGGAACACGGTGCCAATCGTCTTGCCGATGCCGGTGGGCGCCTGGGCCAGCAGGCATCGGCCCGTGGCGGCGGCCTTGTAGACCGACTCGGCCAACTCGCGCTGGCCCGCGCGGAACTGCGGGTGCACGAAGGTCATCGCTGTCAGGCTGTCGTCGCGCGCGTGTCGGTGGGCCAGCTCTTGTTCGGCCCAGGCCACAAAGCGCTCGCACAGGTCGACGAAGTGGGCTTGCAGGTCGGCGGCGCTGTGGCGCTCGCAAAGCACCGTCTCTCGCTGCGAGCCGATCTCGAAGTACACCAGCGCCACGTCGATGTGCTCGAGCCCGCGCTCGCGGCACAGCAAGGCACCGTAGACCTTGGCCTGCGCCCAGTGCAGGTGGCGGTGGTTGGCGGGGATGGCGTCCACCGGGCCTTTGTGGGTCTTGACCTCTTCGACGCGGTTGAGGTGCGGGTGGTAGCCGTCGGCGCGGCCATGGACGCTCAGCAGGCCATGTTGCGCGCTGAGCTTGACCTCGCTGAGGTGGCCGGCTGGTCGGCGCGAGGCCACCAGTGCGTGGCCTGCGATGCCTTCCTGCGCGGTGGGCGTGGGCGTGAAGCGCAGGTCCAGGTCGCCGTGCTTGGCCACGAACTCGCACAGCTCGCGCACGCCGACGCGGTAGCGCGGGGGCTCACTCAGGGGTGGCATGCGGCGGGGCGTCTGCGTTGGCCAGCTCGGCCTGGCTGCGCTCGAGCGGGCGCCTGACGGGCGAAGCCTTGGCCAGCGCCATCCACACGTCAAAGGGCAGGGTGCAGGGCGCGTGGCGGGCGGGGCGCAGCATCTCCAGCCGGCCGGTTTCGATGTCGCCGTGGATGACCCACACACCCAGCTCTTCGGGCAGCTCTTGTGGCTCGGCCATGCCGTGCGGGAAGACGTAGTGGCACTCGCTGGCCAGCCATTGGTACGAGTTGCGTTTGGCGGTGTGGCGCAGGTCGGAGAGCAAGTCTGCGCGGCTGACCTTGATCTCGTGCACCACGGGGTGCAGGTAGTTCGGGTTGCTGGTGCGGCGCACCGAGAACAGGTCGGGGCGGGCCAGGCGCCAGCGGTGGGGCTTGCGGGTGCCGGTGGCGACGGTGCTGGGGTCGGTGTCGGCCAGCTCGTCGTCCCACAGCGGCGTGGGCTCGCTGGTCAGGAGCGGTGCGAGCGCACTGGCATCGGCCGCGGGGCCATCAGGTTCGGCGTCAACCTGCGCGCGCAGCGACAGCTCGTGCCAGACCAGCCGCCCGGCGTCCATCAGCACCTCTGTCATGCGCAGCGCGAGCTTGTCGTGGTCGCTCTCGGAGCGGCGTTGGGCCTGGCGGCTTTGCGCCAGCAGCGCGATGCCTGCATCGGTCAGGCGCAGGCATTCGTTGGCGGGGTGATCGCCCACCAGGCTCACCCAGCCGGCGGCCAGCAGGTCGATGTCGATGGGGTCTCGGCTGGGCCAACCGGCCGAGCGCCAGATCTTCATCAGGCGCGACAGGTGCGCGCGCGTGGGCTTGGGGGGCACGGCGGAGTCCTCAGGGTGGCTCGCGGCTCAGGCGTCGAGCTGTATGAATATACAGCATGTTGCTCGCTGTCTCGGGCCCGCGCAGCGGCTCAGGGCTGCAGCAGCTGCGTCAGGCCATCCAGCCCGACGGGTGCTTTCGCCGTCCACGGGATGACGAAGGTTCGCTTGGCAAGGCCGCCTTCGATGCGCGCCATCTGCTGGCGCTCGCCTTGCAGGCGCGCCAGCAGAACGGGGTCGCGCGTGTGCGAGGCCAGGATGGACTTGTTGACCACCCAGGCGTGCGGCTCGATGTGCGCGCGCCGCAGGTCTTCCTGCAGGGCCGCGGCCTGCGACACCGGCGTGGTCTCGGGCAGGGTGACCAGGATGATGCGCGTGTAGCTGGCGTCCTGCAGCCGCATCAGGGGCGTGACCAGGTGCGCCGTTGACTTGCCCTCGTACTCTCGGGTCATCTGGCGGTGGTAGGCGCCGGTGGCGTCCATCAGCAGCAGCGAGTGGCCGGTGGGTGCCGTGTCGAGCACCACGAAGGCGCTGCGCGCTGCCGACACCGTGCGCGAGAAGGCGTGGAACACGGCCACCTCTTCGGTGCAGGGTGATTGCAGGTCTTCGAGCAGCAGGGCCCGTTCTTGCTCGTCGAGCCGGGCGCCGCGCGTGGCCATGACCTTGTCGATGTAGAGCTGGGTCTCGGCCTTGGGGTCGATGCGGCTGACGTCCAGGCCGGGCAGTTGGCCCTCCAGCGTCGAAGCCAGGTGAGCGGCCGGGTCGGTGGTGCTCAGGTGCACGGCGTGGCCCCGCTGCACGAGCCCCACGGCCAAGGCCGCGGCGATCGTGGTCTTGCCGACGCCACCCTTGCCCATGACCATGATCAGGCCCTTGCCCGCTTGGGCCAGTTCATCGACGAGTTGGTCGATGCCGGGTGCGTACCAGCCTGGGTGCGTGGTGGCTTGTGTGGGTGTGGTGGGGGCCGCGGTGTGGGTTGTGCGAGCGACCGGCTCGTCGAGCAGCGCACGCAGCGCTGCCAGCCCCACGGTGTCGAAGGTTCGAAGGGGAACGCGCGCTTGAGGCAGCGCTTTCAGCGCGGCGGGCATGGCGTCGATCGCGTCCTGATGGAGCTGCTGCATGGCGTCGGCCAGCGCGTCACCCTGCACCGAAGCGCGGAACACCCCGTTGACGACGAGTTGCTGGCGGCGCAACCCCAGTTCCTGCAATTCCACGCTGGTGCGGGCGGCCTCGTTGAGCGAGCCTGGGTCGGCGCGGGCCACGAGCACGACGGTGGTGCGTTGCTCGTCGCTCAGCGCCGCCAGCGCGGCGTTGAAGCGCGCTTCCTGCATCTTCAGACCGGAGTGAGGCCCCAGGCACGAGGCACCGCGGTCGTTGTCCTTGAGGAAGCCGCTCCAGGCCTTGGGCAGGCTGAGCAGGCGCAGTGTGTGGCCCGTGGGGGCGGTGTCGAAGACGACGTGGTCGTGGGCCGCCGCGCCGTCGCTGAGCAGGCTGGAGAACTCGTCGAAGGAGGCGATCTCGGTCGTGCAGGCGCCCGAGAGCTGCTCTCGCACCGTGGCGCGTTCGGCTTCGGTGCTGTGGGTCGCCATCTGTGAGAGCACCCGCTGGCGGTAGTCCTCCGCAGCCACGTTGGGATCGATGTTGAGGACCGACAGGCCTGGCACGCCAGGCACGGGGGTGGCGACGTTGCGCAGCGGCACGCCCAGCATCTCGTCGAGGTTGGAGGCCGCGTCGGTGCTGACCAGCAGCACGCGTGCGCCGGCGTCGGCGAGCTGGATGGCGGTGGCCGTTGACAGGGAGGTCTTGCCAACGCCACCCTTGCCTGTGAAAAAGAGGTAGCGGGTGGGCGATGGCAACAGCTTCATGGGGGCTCCTGTCGAGGATGTTGATGCAAGTCGGCCGGGGTCGCCGTGATCCATCACAAGGTGACGGCTCACTCCTTGGCCACGGCCTCGACCTGGATGCGCAGGTTCACGTTCATGTTGAACCCCCAGTCTTTGCCGGCGCTCAGGCCGAACGCTTCGCGGTCGAACTTGGCCGATGCGTCGGCGCCGCAGAAGTCGCGCTTGAGCATGGGGTGCTGGATGCACTTGATGTGGTGGACCATCAGCGTCACCGGTCGGGTCTTGCCGTTGAGCGTCAGCTCGCCTTCGACCAAGTTGGGCGCGCCCGACCGATGGCCGGCGAAGCGGCCCTTGAACGTCGCGCTCGGGTTCTTCTCGACATCGAAGAAGTCTTTGCCCCGGGCCCAGGCGTTCATGGCATCGAGGCCGAAATCGATGCTGGCCAGGTCCATGGTCACGTCGATGCTGCCGGCGCCCGTTGCCTTGTCGTAGACGATCGTGCCCGCGCTCTTGTTGAGCTTGCCGCGCCAGTACGACAGGCCCATGTGATCGGCCTCGAAGCTGGGGTAGGTGTGCGTGGGCTCGATGTCGTAGGTGACGGGTGCAGCATGGGTGGCGCACGCGAGAGCGAGCAGGCCGGGGATGAGCAGCAGCGGTTTCATCATCGATCCTTGATTTGAAGCGTGGAGGCGGCGTGCCAGACGTGAAGCGAGGAGGACGCTTTTTGACATCCTCGCATGACCCGGCGCATGGGTGAAAATCGTTTCGTCGAGCCCCGCCCAACGTCCGTGATCGAACCGATGCCACAACGCCCCGACTTCCCTTTCTACGCCGGCGACCCGGTGCCCCTTCGGCCCTGGCAGTGGGCTTTCGTGTTGATGCTGCTGGCCGTTGCGTTTGCGCTGTTGGTGGCACCTGCTCTGGAGGTCCATGCGCCATGGGGGCCGCTGGTGCCGGCTTTGTTGTTCTGCACCGTGCCCCTGTTGGGGCTGGCTGCGGTGGCCGGCCCAAGCTGGAAGGCCTTGTTCGGCCCGGTCGGTGGCAGGGAGATCGCCTGGATGGTGGGCATCGCGCTGCTGAACCTGGTCGTCTCCATGCTGTTGGGCTGGCTGGTGACCACCTTCGCACACACCTCGGCCAATCCGGCCGTCGAAAAGCTGGGCCTGGACGACTCGGCGGCGTTGGCCTTTCGCTTCGCGGCCATGGTGCCGCAACTGCTCGGGGAGGAGCTGTTCACCATCCTGCCCTTTCTGGCGTGCCTGTGGTGGCTCTACTCGCGTCGGGAGATGCGTCGCCAGAGCGCGGTGTTCGTGGCATGGCTTGTCTCGGCCGTGCCTTTCGCGCTGGCGCACCTGCCGACTTACGACTGGAACTGGGTGCAATGCCTGGTCGGCATCGGGGGGGCGAGGCTGGTGCTGAGCCTGGCCTACCTGGCCACCCGCAACATCTGGGTGTCAACGGGGGCGCATGTGCTCAACGACTGGGTGTTGTTGGGTGTGGCCTTGCTGGCCGCGCGGGTGTCACCAGCATGAGCCATCCCCTCACGCGCCGTCGCCTGTTGGTTCAGGCCTTGATGGGCGCTGGCCTCGTGGCCGCGCCCGGCTTGCCGCACGTGTTTGCTGCCGCAGACCTGCTGGTGGCCAACGTGACCCAGCTCCACAGCGTGCGCGTGGCCCGCATCGCCACGCCGCGATCGGCCGACGACGTGGTCAAGGCGCTGGCCGCCTGGCCTGGCCGCGTTGCCGTGGGAGGGGGGCGCTACAGCATGGGCGGTCAGGCGGCCGTCGAAGGCGGCTTGCACCTGGACATGCGCGGCATGAACCAGCTCGTGTGGCTGCGAGCGCCGCAGCGGCAGGTGCGCGTGCAGGCCGGCATGCGCTGGCGTGACCTGCAGGCCCTGATCGACCCACAGGGCCTGGCCGTCAAGACCATGCAGAGCTACGCCAACTTCACGGTGGGCGGGGCGGTGTCGGTGAACGCGCATGGGCGATACGTGGGCAACGGGCCGGTGGGGCATTCGGTGCGCGCGTTGCAGCTGGTGCTGGCCGATGGCAAGGTGGTGGAGGCCAGTCGGCAGCAGAACGCGCCGCTTTTTCGAGCAGCCCTGGGTGGCTATGGCGCCATTGGCGTCATCACCGAGGTGGAGCTGGACCTGGTGGCCAACGAGCGCATGGAGCGCGTGGTGCAGCCCGTGGCGCTGGAGAACTACCCGGCCTTCTTCCGCGCCCGCGTGCAGGGCGATGCCGCCAGCGTCATGCACAACGCCGACCTGATGCCGCCTTACTTTGACGAGCCGGTCTCGGTCACCTGGCGTCGAACAGACAAGGGGCTCACCGAGCCCGCGCGCCTGGTGCCAGAAAGTCAGCGCTACGGCCTGGAGCAGAACGTGATCTGGCTGATGACCGAGGTGCCGGGGGCCGATCGCCTGCGCAAATCGGTGGTGCACCCGCTGCTCAACAAAGCCCCGGCGGTGGTCTGGCGCAATCACGAGGCCAGCCTCGATGTGGCGGAGCTGGAGCCGCGCACGCGGCGCATGTCCACCTACGTGCTGCAGGAGTACTTTGTGCCGCCCAGACACTTCGTGGCGTTTGCCCGGGGCATGGCCCAGGTGCTGCGCGAGCACGACGTCGAGGCGCTGAACGTGTCCATCCGCCATTCACCGGCGGATGCGGATTCGCTGCTGCCATGGGCCAAGGAAGAGGTGTTCTCGTTCGTGCTGTATCACAAGCAGCGCACGCACAGCCGCGCGCAGAAGGTCGTTGGCGCGTGGACGCGCGAGCTGATTGACCTGGTGTTGCGGTGCGAAGGGCGCTACTACCTGCCGTATCAGCTGCATGCCACGCGGCAGCAGTTTGACCAGGCTTATCCGCAGGCGCAGGCGCTGCGTGAGCTCAAGCAGCGCGTTGATCCGCGTGGGGTGTTTTCGAATGAGCTTTGGGCGAGGTATTTGTGAAGGCGGGAGCGTGCCGCAGGAGCCCCTCTTCGCACATCAGTTGCCGTCGCCATCGGGTAGGGCACCGTACCTCGCCTCAGCTTCCTTGGCGACATAGCGTGATTGAGCCAAACCCGGAGCTTGGCTCAGCCAGGCTGCCGCCTCTTTGGCAATCTGGGCGGCTGTTTCTGCACGGGGGCGACACTTGCTCGCCCAACTTCGACCAGGGTGCAACACGTCCCATTTTGGAACCAAGCCGTTGTAGCGACCGGCTCCGGGGTCGTGGTTACCAAAGCCATCCAGCAACAGGTTCCACAAGGGAGAAAAGCGGGTGATCAGGAGTGATTCGCCAAGCGGGATCCAGATGTCATCGACGACTAGGTAACGGCACGAGAAATCGCTTAGCGACAGTTCGGTTGCTCCGATGCTTTCGGCATGCTCCACGAGCCGTTTGTGAAGAGCACGCGTCGGCTTGAGGTTGCCTGAATCCGACCCGCCGCCACCCTTGCGGCCACCGGCGGGAATCGCTTTGCCCACATAAATGGGCACCGTCGGGCCCTGGCGTTGGTTGACCGCTGCCATTGCCCGGTATGCGACGAATGGGCCAGCGTAGTACAGGGCGTAGATGCCGGCTCCATGAAACGGCTGCAGCTCATTGAGCGGGATGGCCGGCCGGGCCAGCATGGCATCTGCAACGCTCTTGCCCAGGTTCTCTTTCTCGAGAGGGTTGTACGGCGTGGGCTGAATCATGCGGCAATGGTTTCGAACAAGCGGCGCTGCGCGATGTTTCGGTGATCTGCCGACAGCAGTTGAAATGCCACGCTGGCCGCCATTTGTTGGCCCAAGGTGACGGGAACAGCGTTGCCCAGCTGCCTCATGGCTTCGCCCCACGCGCCGTGCAGTTCGTAGCTGTCAGGGAAAGCTTGCAAGCGGGCCGACTCCCGGATGCTGAAGTATCGGACCGACCCATCCAGCCTGACCAGCATGTTCTCACCACCCGGCACGCCGTGGCCCCCCGCCTTGAGTGTTTTGGCAGGCAGATCCATGGGGCTGCCGGTGTGACCAGGATAGACGCGTGCGCCCGCTTGCAGGCGATGGTTGAGGTCCAGCCCTCGGCCGTCTTCTCGCGGCTCGGGCAGCCCGATCAAGGCGTCACGCACCGTTCGCCATGCTGCTTTGGTGGGAAGCATGCCCAGTCCTTTCATCCCGGCCACCAAGTTGACCTGCTTCGCAGGCAGGGGGGGGCGATGTTTGCTGGCAATTTTGTGCCGATCCCAATAGGAGCCGTCTACATACTGGTCATACAACAAGGCATCGAGTGAGTGCGTCTCTGCAGGAAACGACCACCGGGCATCCACATCGCTGCGGAAGCCGACGATGAAGACGCGTTCGCGTTTTTGCGCAACCCCATAGTTTGCGGCGTTGACCAGACCAACGAACAGTCGATAGCTCAGGCCATTGCCGGAGTTCTTCCGTGACGTCTTGAACTCTTGCAACCGTTTTTGATGGTCGCACCAAGACTCGTCTGATTTCTTGGTGATTTCGGGGAACTCCAACTGCAGTTGGATGTACGAAAAGTACGACGAGAAGCTCGCGCGTGTGAGGCCTTTGACGTTCTCAAACAGGAAAGCGCGTGGACGCAGTTTGCGCACGATGGACACAGCCGCAGGAAACATGTCGCGCGCATCGAGGTTGGCCTGGTGTTTGCCTCCCATGGAAAAGGGCTGACACGGCGGTCCGCCGGCCACCAGATCCAACCCTTCCATTGACGACGTGTCCACATGGTCTATCCAGTGACGAACATCGCCCTCGAACAGAGGCCACTCTGCCACCAAGGGGTGGCCGCGCTCTTGGTTCTGCCGGATGGAGTCACAAGCCCAGCGGTCCCACTCCACCACGCCGCAGCTCTTGAACCCGGCCAATCCAACGCCCATGGCCAATCCGCCTGCGCCGGCGAAGAGCTCTACAGAGGTGAGGGACATGGTCGCATACTGTATTTTTTGACAGTATTCCAGTGTATCAAACACAACGCTCCATGGGACTCACCCCAGTGGGCGTGTCGCGTGTGTTCCATAGCGGTTCGCTGTTCAGAAAAACGCCTGAATCCCCGTCTGCGCACGCCCCAGGATCAACGCATGCACGTCATGCGTGCCCTCGTAGGTGTTGACCACCTCCAGGTTGACCAGGTGCCGCGCCACGCCGAACTCGTCGCTGATGCCGTTGCCGCCCATCATGTCGCGGGCCAGTCGGGCGATGTCCAGCGCCTTGCCGCAGTTGTTGCGCTTCATGATCGAGGTGACCTCGACGGCGGCGGTGCCTTCGTCCTTCATGCGGCCCAGGCGCAGGCTGCCTTGCAGGCCCAGCGCGATCTCGGTCTGCATGTCGGCCAGCTTCTTCTGGATGAGCTGGTTGGCGGCCAGCGGGCGACCGAACTGCTGGCGGTCGAGCACGTATTGGCGCGCGCGGAACCAGCAGTCTTCGGCCGCGCCCATGGCGCCCCACGAGATGCCATAACGCGCGCTGTTGAGGCAGGTGAAGGGGCCTTTCAAGCCGCGCACCTCGGGGAAGGCGTTTTCTTCGGGCACGAAGACGTCGTCCATCACGATCTCGCCGGTGATGCTGGCGCGCAGGCCGACCTTGCCGTGGATGGCGGGGGCGCTCAGGCCCTTGAAGCCCTTCTCCAGCACGAAGCCGCGGATCTGGTCCTTGCCGTTTTCATGGCACTGCGCCCACACCACGAACACGTCGGCAATCGGCGAGTTGCTGATCCACATCTTGCTGCCGCGCAGCGTGTAGCCGCCGTCCACCTTGGTGGCGCGCGTGAGCATGCTGGCCGGGTCGGAGCCGTGGTTGGGCTCGGTCAGGCCGAAGCAGCCGATGAACTCGCCGTTGGCCAGCTTGGGCAGGTACTTGCGCTTGGTGGCCTCGTTGCCGAAGGCGTTGATGGGCACCATCACCAACGAAGATTGCACGCTCATCATCGAGCGGTAGCCGCTGTCCACGCGTTCGACCTCGCGTGCGATCAGGCCGTAGCTGACGTAGTTCAGGCCCGCGCCGCCGTACTCGGTCGGGATGGTGGCGCCCAGCAGGCCCAGCTCGCCCATCTCTCGGAAGATGGCCGGGTCGGTCTGCTCGTTGCGAAAAGCCAGCGTCACGCGGGGCAGCAGTTTGCCCTGTGCGTACTCGCGCGCGGCGTCCTTGATCATGCGCTCTTCCTGCGTGAGCTGGTCGTCCAGCAGCAGCGGGTCGGCCCAGTTGAAGGTGGCTTTGTTGGCGCTCATGGTGTCTCTCTTGGGTGTGTGATTCAAGGGGGCGCGGATGCGGGCGGCATGCGTGCGGTGTTCAGCGTGACTCGGCCGATTGCAGCTCGCGCCACAGGATCTTGCCAGTGGCCGATTTGGGCAGGCGTTCGGCGAAGGCGACGGTGCGCGGTGCCTTGTAGGCGGCCATGTTCGTGTGCGCCCAGTCGACGATGTCGGCTTCGCTGACCAGGCCGCGCGCTTCGGGCTTGAGCACGACGATGGCCTTGACGCTCTCGCCGCGGCGCTCGTCGCGCGTGCCGATCACGCAGGCCTCCTGGATGGCGGGGTGGGCGTAGAGCAGGGCTTCGACCTCGCTGGGCCAGACCTTGAAGCCGGACGCATTGATCATGCGCTTGAGCCGGTCGACCATGTGGAAGTAGCCGTCTTCGTCGGTGCGGGCCAGGTCGCCTGTGCGCAGAAAGCGCCTGCCATCCAGTGTGATGAAGGCCTCGGCGTTGGCGGCGTCGTTGCGCCAGTAGCCCTGCATCAGCTGCGGGCCGTGGATGATGACTTCGCCCACTTCTCCGGGTGGCAGTTCTTCAAAGGTCTCGGGGTTCACCACGCGCGAGTCGACGTCGAAAATGGGGATGCCCAGGCATTGCCGCTTGGGGCGCGGCGCGGGGTTGATGTGCGTGGCGGCCATGGTCTCCGACAAGCCATAGCCTTCGATGTAGTCCAGGCCGGTGAGGGCCTTCAGGCGTGCGGCCACCGCTTCGGGCATGGCGGCGCCACCGCCGCCGATGCTTTGCAGGCTGCTCAGGTCGGCGCTTTCGATGCCAGGGTGAGCCAGCAGGTCCACCACCATGGTCGAGATCATCTGCGCGGCGGTGATGCGCTGGCGTTGCAGGCATTCGAGCGCGACGTCGCGGTCCCAGCGGGGCAGGATGACGGCGGTGGCGCCCAGGTGCAGCACGCTGTTCAAGCTGCTTTGAAAGCCGGTGACATGGAAGTAGGGCAGGGTGGCCAGGATGACGGCATCGGGGGAGCTGCCCAGCCACACGCTGCGCGCCACCGTGCCGTACATGACGCTGCGGTGCGTGTGCATGCAGCCCTTGGGGTGGCCGGTGGTGCCGGAGGTGTAGGGCATCACGGCCAGGTCGTCGGGGCCGCCTTGCAAGGGCGCCGGTGCGCGGTGTTGGGCCATGGCATTGGCCCACAGCGTCACGCCGTCGTGGGTGATCTGCTGGCGCGGTGCAGCGATGAAGTCTGGCACGCGCATGTCGGTCGGCGCCGTCAGGTGGTCACGGTAGGCGGCCACGAGAACCTGCTGCAGGCCCTCGCCGGTGCGTCGGCCTTCTTCCAGCAAGGGCGCAACCTGATCGAACAGATCCTGTGCACAGATCAGCACCTTCGCGCCTGCGTCCTTGACCAGGTGCCGGATCTCTTCCGTGCGGTTCATCGGGTTGACTGGCACCAGCACGGCATCGGCGCGCAGCACGCCATACGCGCCGATGGCGAACTGCGGGCTGTTCTGCGTGCACAGCAGCACGCGGTCGCCACGCTGCACACCGGCCACCTGTTGCAGCCAGCCGGCCAGCCACTCGGTCTGCTCTTTGAACTGACCGTGCGTGACGACGCTGTCGTAGAACACGAGGCAAGGCTTGCCCGGGTGGCGATCGGCCGAGGCAGCGACGTTGGCCCACAGGTGCGTCTGCGGAAAGTCCAGCGAGCGGGGCATGCCGCTGGGCCAATGCTGGAGGTGGCGGTCGGACATGGCGGCGATGTTACGGGTTCTGGTGGACGCTCGATCTGCGTGATGTCTCCCCCGGGGGGGCAGGGGCGTTCCTCAAGGGGTCAGGCCGCGCGGCCCAGCTCGATGAAGCGCGCCAGGTGGTGGTCTTCGTCGCCCAGCTGGTGGTCGATGAGGATCAGGCGCTTGGCGTGGTGGGCCAGCGCCAGCTCCCACGTCATGCCGATGCCGCCATGCAGCTGGATGGCCTCTTGCGCCACCAGCGTGCCGATGCGGCCAATGCTGACCTTGGCCGCCGACAGCGCGCGCTCTCGCGCGATGCGTTCTCCATCGATGGCAGCGGCCGCATTGATGACCGCCGATCGCGCCTGCTCAACCTCCAGCAGCACATCGGCCATGCGGTGCTGCAGGGCCTGGAAGCTGCCAATCGGCACGCCGAACTGCTTGCGGGTTTGCAGGTATTCGATGGTCATGCGCTTGGTGGCTTCCATCGAGCCCAGGCTTTCGGCACACAGGGCCAGGATGCCTTGGCCGATGGCGTGTTCCAGCGTGGCGTGGCCTTGGCCGGCTTCGCCCAGCAGGGCCGATGCAGGCAGGCTCACCTGGTCGAGCGTGACGTCGGCCGTGCGGCCGCCATCGTGCGTGGCAAAGCTCCTGATAGTGAGCCCCGGTGACTTGGCCGGCACGATGAACAGCGCGATGCCATCGGCATCCGTCGCCTCACCCGACACGCGAGCCGAAACCACCAGCCAATCGGCTTGATCGCCCAACGGCACCGCCGTCTTGCGGCCTTGCAGCAGCCAGCCGTCGGCATTGCGCTCGGCCTGCGTGGTCACGTGCTTGATGTCATGGAAGGCGCAAGGCTCTTCGTGTGCCAGCGTGGCGACCTGGCTGCCGTCGATCAAGCCATTGAGCAGCAACTTTTGTTCTGCGTTGCCCGCGTGCGCCACGGCGCTGCCGGCCAGCAGAACGGGCAGCGCAGGCGTGAGCGCCAGGCCATGGCCGATGGCCTCGAACACCACGGCGATGTCGAAGCCCTGGCCGCCATAGCCGCCATCGGCTTCGCTGAACAGCGCGCCCGCGGCGCCCACGTCGCACAGCTGTTGCCACGCGCGGCGGTCGAAGCCTGTCGATTGCTGGACGGTGGCCATGCGGGCTTCGAAGCTCATTTGCTCGCTGATGAAGCGGCCGAGCGTGTCCGCCAGCATGCGGCGGTCTTCGGTGTGCTGGAAGTTCATGGTCGCGTTCTCACAGGCCCAGGATCATCTTGGCGATGATGTTCTTCTGGATCTCGTTGGAGCCGCCGAAGATCGACAGCTTGCGGTTGTTGAAGTACTGGGGCGTGGCGTGCAGCGCTTCGGGTTGTGCACCCGCCGGGCCTGCCTCGCCCTCTTCGACGAAGGCCAGCGCGTGCGGGCCCATGGCGCGGCGCATCAGCGCGTTCAGCTCCTGGCGGATCACCGTGCCCTTGATCTTGAGCATCGAGCTTTCGGCGCCCGGTGCGCCGCCGCCTGCCACCGCCGCGATCACGCGCAGGTTGGTGGTCTTCATGTTCTCCAACTCGATCTCGACATGCGCCATGCGCGCCGCGAACAACGGGTCATCGGCCAGTGGCTTGCCGTTCTTTTTCACGCGCTGAGCCACCGACTTCAATCGCTCCAGCGCCGCCACCGAGAAGCCCACGCCCGCGATGTTGGTGCGCTCATAAGTCAGCAGGAACTTGGCGCAGGTCCAGCCCTTGTGCTCTTCGCCCACCAGGTTGGCCACCGGCACCTTCACGTCGGTGAAGAAGACCTCGTTGACCTCGTGCTCGCCATCGAGCGTGATGATGGGGCGCACCTCCACGCCAGGCGAGGCCATGTCGATCAGCAGGAAGCTGATGCCTTCCTGCTTCTTGGCTTCCTTGTTCGTGCGCACCAGGCAGAAGATCATGTTCGCGTGGTGGCCCAGCGTGGTCCAGGTCTTCTGGCCGTTGACGACGTAGAACTCGCCCGATGCGTCTTTGACGGCCGTGGTCTTGACCGAGGCCAGGTCAGAGCCCGCGCCGGGTTCGGAGTAGCCCTGGCACCACCAATCGGCGCCGCTCAGGATGCGCGGCAGCCAGTGGCGCTTTTGTGCATCGCTGCCGTACTTGATGAGCACAGGCCCCAGCATGTTCACCCCGAAGGGCACGGTGCGCGGACAGTGCGCCAGCGCGCACTCGTTGTCGAAGATGAACTTCTGCACGGCGCTCCAGCCGGTGCCGCCCCATTCGCGCGGCCAGTGGTTGGCCAGCCAGCCGCGGGCGTTGAGGATGGCGTGCCAGCGCTCGTGGTCGGCTTTGCTCAGGTGGCGGCCTTCGCGCACCTTGTCGGTCAGGTCTGCGGGCACCTTCTCGCGCAGGAAGGCGCGCACCTCTTCGCGAAAAGCCAGTTCATCAGGGGTGAAACTCAGGTCCATGGTGAGCGGTCTCCAGAAGGCTTCGCGTCAGAAAATCTCGAACAGGCCGGCCGCACCCATGCCACCGGCGATGCACATGGTCACCACGGCCCACCTCACGCTCGGGTCCTTGGCCTTGCGACGGCGGCCTTCGAGCAGCACCGTGCCCACCAGGCGCGAGCCGGTCATGCCGAACGGATGACCGATGGAGATGGCGCCCCCGTTCACGTTCAAGCGCTCATCGGGGATGCCGAGCTTTTGCTGGCAGTGGATCGACTGCGAAGCAAACGCCTCATTCAGCTCCCACAGGTCGATGTCCTCGATCTTCAAGCCGTGCCGCGCCAGCAGCTTGGGCACCGCGAACACCGGCCCGATGCCCATCTCGTCGGGCTCGCAGCCCGCCACCGCCAGGCCACGGAAAGCACCCAGCGGTTGCAGGCCCAGGCGCTCGGCTTCGCGGCGCTCCATCAGCACGCAGGCCGAGGCGCCGTCCGACAGCTGCGAGGCGTTGCCGGCGGTGATGAACTGATCGGCACCGCGCACCGGCTCCAGCTTGGCCAGCGCCTCGTACGTGGTGCCAGGCCGATTGCAGGTGTCGTGGTCGATGGTGGCCTGCACCTGCGTCACCTCCTTGGTGACCTTGTCCTGCACGGCCATGGTGGTCGTGATGGACACGATCTCTTCGCGATAACGACCAGCTTCCTGTGCTTCGGCCGTCTTGCGCTGGCTCTCGACCGAGAAACGATCCTGCGCTTCGCGCGAGATGCCGTACCTCTGCGCCACGATGTCGGCGGTCTCGATCATGGCCATGTACAGCGCCGGCTTGTGCTCGACGATCCACGGGTCCATGCCGGAGTTGCCGTCTTCGCGTGTTCGGATGCCCGAGATGCTCTCGATGCCCCCAGCGATCATGGCCGGCGCGCCTTCCGCCACGATGCGCCCTGCCGCCATCGCAATGGCTTGCAGGCCAGACGCGCAGAAGCGGTTCACCGTGGTGCCCGCGATGCTCAGCGGCAGCTCGCTGCGCACGATGCTTTGCCGCGCGATGTTGCGGCCCGTCGTGCCTTCCGGGTAGCCGCAGCCGAGGATGCAGTCCTCGATCAGCCCCGGGTCGATGCCCGCGCGTTCGACCGCGGCTTTCACCGCGAACGAAGCCAGCGTGGGGCCCGGCGTGATGTTGAGCTCGCCTCGGTGCGACTTGGTCAGCGGCGTGCGGGCGGTCGAGACGATCACCGCTTCGCGGCTGTGTTGAGAGGGGTGCATGGCGTCTTCGCGTTTGAGGTGTTGGGGTGTCGGGAAAGCAGGCTGGGCTCGGCGGCGGGCGATGCCGGGCGAGATCAGCCGCCGTTCAGTGAGTCGAAGCCGAGGCCCTCGGCAACCAGCCGCTCCAGCAAGGCTGACGGTTGCCAGAACAGCGCATCGGCCTGCGCGAACTCGCGGATGTCGGCCAGGACCTTGGCCAGGCCCACCTGATCGGCGTGCCACATCGGCCCGCCCTTGCTGCGCGGAAAACCGTAGCCGTGCACCAGCGTGACATCCACGTCCAGTGGGCGCAAGGCGATGCCCTCGTCGACGACCTTGGCGCCTTCGTTGACCATGGCCGCGATGTAGCGGCGTTCCAGCTCTTCGCGCGTGAAGGCTCTCGGCGTGATGCCTGCCTGGCGCCGCTCTTCGTCGATGATCGGCCCCACTTCGGGGTTTGGTGCGCCCGTTCGCGAACCTGCTTCGTATACATACCAGCCGCGCCCTGTCTTTTGCCCGAACCAGCCTCGCTCGCACAGTCGGTCGGCGATGTGCACATAGCGAGCTTTTGGGTCACGCGTGGCGGCGCGGCGCTTGCGCGTGGCCCAGCCGATGTCGCCTCCGGCCAGGTCGCTCATTTCATATGGCCCCATCGCGAAGCCGAAGGCCCGAACCATCGCGTCGATCTCGAAAGGCGAGGCACCGTCTTCCGTGAGGTGATCTGCCGCCGTGCGGTACACAGCCAGGATGCGATTGCCGATGAAGCCATCGCACACGCCGGCGCGCACAGGCACCTTCTTCAAACGCTTCGCCAGCTCGAAGCCCGTGGCCACCACGTCGGCCGAGACCTTCGCGGGCACCACGATCTCCAGCAGCTTCATGATGTGGGCCGGCGAGAAAAAGTGCAGCCCGATCACGTCACCCGGCCGCGAGGTGCCGCGCGCGATCTCGTCGATGTCCAGGTAGGAGGTGTTGGTGGCCAGCACCGCGCCCGGCTTGCAGACGCGGTCGAGCTCTGCGAACACCGCGTGCTTGACGGCCATGTCCTCGAACACGGCTTCGATGACCAGGTCCACATCGGCGAAGGCGTCGTGGCTCACGGCGCCTTGCCAGCGCGCCATCACCTCGGCCTTGCCTTCGGGCGTCAGCCGGCCCTTGGCCACGTGGCCGTCGTAGACCTTCTCGATGCGCGCGCGGCCTTGCGCCAGCGCGGCATCGTCGCGCTCGACCATCACCACCGGCAGGCCTGCGCTCAGCAGCGCCACCGCGATGCCCGCGCCCATGGTGCCGCCGCCGATCACACCCACCTTGTTCAAAGGCCGGGGCTGGGACACGCGGGCCTCGGGCGTGTTCAGCACGGCAGCTTCGGCGCGTTGCAGGTGGGCCAGCGCGGCGGCTTCGGTTGCCAAAGGAGCGGTGGAGGGGGTGTCAGCGGGCATGGTGCATTCCTGATCGCTTTCGGAGCTCTGTGCTGGCGCCTTGGTTCGGCGAACGGCCGAGGCGCGCGCATCGCCAAGGTGTTGCTCAGGTGGCTGGGTGGAAAGTGCTCACCACCTGGACTGGGTGCATCAAGCATCCTCCCAGAGCGTTTCGCCTTTGACAATCCGGTGTTCTGTTGACAGGCTGTCAAGCCATTTTTGACAATCATGCGATCATCCGCGCCATGGCCGACGCCCCCATGGACCTCCACGCCCTGACCCTGCTGGTCGACATCCTCGACGCTGGCTCGCTCAGCGAGGCCGCCCGGCGCCTGAAAACCAGCCGCGCCAACGTCAGTTATCACCTGAGCCAGCTCGAGCGCGGCCTGGGCCAGCAACTGGTGCGGCGCAGCACCCGCCGCATCGCCCCCACCGAACTGGGCCTTCAGTTGTACGAGCACGGCCGCAAGATCCGCGATGAACTCGCCGCCGCGCGCGACACCGTCGCTGCCCTGGGCCAGACCTTGCAAGGCCGCGTGCGCCTGAGCGTGCCCAGCGGCTATGGGCAACTGGTGATGTCGCCCTGGCTGATCGACTTCAAGCGCGCCCACCCGGGCATCGTGCTCGACGTGGTGTTCGAAAACCGCGTGGTCGACCTCATGCGCGACGAGGTGGACGTGGCCGTGCGCGTGCTGTCAGACCCGCCCGAGCAGTTGGTGGCCCGCGAGATGGGCCCGGTGCGTTACGTGGCCTGTGCGTCGAACGCCTACGTCGCAGCCCATGGCTTGCCTCGGCAGCTCGAAGACCTGTGCACCGCACCGCTGGTCACCTCGGCGGTGGTGGGCAGGCAACTGCGGCTGGCCGCCTACCTGCACGGCGAGCGCCACGAGGTGCCGCTCTCGCCCACGCTCACGTCCGAGAACTTCCACTTCCTGCGCGAGGCCATCGAGGCCGGCCTGGGCGTGGGCCTGGTGCCCGACTACGTCGTCCAGTCGCTGATCGACGCGGGCCAGGTGCAGACCACGCTCGACGACTGGAAGCTCAGCATCTTCGGCACGCGCATGTTCATGCTCTACATGCCCAACCGCCACCCCACGCGGGCCATGTCGGCCTTCATCGAGTTCGTGTTGGCGCGCGCGAGGGCGCCGGGTTGATCGAGCGCTGAGCGCAGGCGGCCACGCCTGCGAACGGCTTTGTTGCAAGCCGTATCAGGCCTGTTGCGTTTGTTGCCATTTTCCGGCGTTCGGGCCCCTGATGGGGGGAGGGGTGGAGCAGGGCGCTGCTCCTAAACTCCCGGCACCAAACAAACCAAATCAGGGACCATGAATTTGCCAAGCCTGTCGGACCTGGCCGGGCTGCTGTCTGCGTGGGCGCAAGACACCCGGTTGCACGCGCTGGCGGCCACCCATGCCGAGCAGCCCTTGCCGGCTGACTTGATGGTCGAGCGCTTCGAGCTGCACGAAGCCGTCTCTCAGCCCTTCGAGCTGTGCATCCACGTCCTCACGCTCGACACCCACGTCGCCCTCAAAGACCTCTACGCACGCCCCGTCACGCTGACCACGCGCCTGTCCGACGGCAGCGAGGTCTCGCGCACCGGCGTCGTCACCGAAGCCTGCTCGCTGCAGTCCGACGGCGGCTTTGCCCGCAAGGCCCTGCTGCTGCAGCCCTGGATCGCCCTGCTCGAGCACGCCCTGTGCAGCAGGGTTTGGCAGGAGGCCAGCGTCATCCAGATCGTCGAAGACGTCTTCGCCGACCACCCGCAGCTGGCCGCCTGGCACTGGGACACGGGCGTGGCCGAACACGTCGCCCAAGGCCTGTTCGCGCGCAACGGCGGCCAGCGCTCATATTGCGTCCAGCACCGAGAAACCGACCTGGCCTTCGTCCAACGGCTCCTGGCCGAAGAAGGCATCGCCTGGCGCGTGGAAGAACACGCAGACGCCCCCATGGGCCACCGCATCGTTTTGTTCGTGCAAAGCGCCCAGCAGCCCGAAGACCCCATCAGCGCGCACAGCCTGGGCGGCCGAGGCATCCGCTTTCATGGCAACACCAGCCAGCAAGAGCAAGACAGCATCACCGCCCTGGCCTCGCGCCGCGAGCTGCGCCCCACCCAACTGGTTCTGCAAGGCTGGGACCACAAGGCCAACCAGGCCATCGTGGCCGAGGTGCCCACCGCCGCCCAGTGGGGCCCTGACGAGGCCATGTCTCTCAACGACTGGCTGCACAGCTACGACCCCACGGGCGACTTCGTCTGCTCGAACCAGGCCGAGGCCACCTTCGCGGCCACCTTGCTGCAGCAAGCCCACGAGGCCCGCCACAAGACCTGGTTCGGCCGAGGCAGCGTGCGCACCCTGCGCGCCGGCACCTGGGCTGGGGTCACGCAGTCCACCTTGGGCTTGGTGCCCTCTGCCGGATTTTCTGACCAGGCAGCCGAGCCCCACGAGCTCTTCTTCACCCAGGTGCACGCGGTGGGCATCAACAACCTGCCCAAAGACATCCAGGCCCTGATCGACGCCAGCCTGCCGCACCCCAAGGGCCGCTTCGCCCGCCCGCGCTGGCCCATGCTCGAGCGCCCACGCGGCTTCGAGCCCGAGGTCACTGGCGCGATCAACACCGAGCCCCTGCACACCCACGCCGAGCGAACCGGCTTTGCCTGCCAGTTCCAGGCCCTGCGTCGCGACGTGCCTTGGCGCCCCGTGCTCATGGACGACACCGGCCTGCGCCCACGCCCCCGCCCGACCGCGCTGGGCCCGCAAACGGCCATCGTCGTCGGCCCGGACGGCAGCGAACACCCCAGCGGCGCCCACGAGCTGCACACCGACAAGATGGGCCGCGTGAAGGTGCGCTTTCACTGGCAAAGCATCGACTCGCCGCAACGCAGCGCCAGCGACCACAGCTGCTGGCTGCGCGTGGTGCAGCGCCTCTCGGGCCCGGGCATGGGACATCAGTTCATCCCGCGCATCGGGCAAGAGGTGCTGGTGACCTTCCTGGGCAACGACATCGACCGCCCCGTGGTCATGGCCGCGCTCTACAACGGCCAGGGTGAGTCGGGCATCGCGCCGACTCCGGGCGGCATGGCCGCTCAAGCCTCGCTCGATGCCTTGGCCCAGTCCACCGACCACACGCCATCGTCGCAGGGCAACCTGATCGGCTCGGGCGCGGGCGGCCACAGCCCTGCCTGGCATGGCGCGGCCAGCGCAGCGGCCACCCCGGGCGCCCAGGGCCAGGCCAACGCCGCCGCGCTCAGCGGCATCAAGAGCAAAGAGTTCGGCGGCAGCGGCCACAACCAGCTGGTGTGGGATGACACCCCCGAGCAACTGCGCACCCAGCTGCACACCACCCAGGCCCAGACTTGGCTGCAGATGGGCCACCTGCTTCACCAGGCCGACAACCACCGAGGCAGCTTCCGGGGCCTGGGCTTTGAGTTGCGATCGGATGCCTGGGGCGGCGTGCGCGCTGCGCGTGGCGTGATGCTCAGCACCTTCAGCCTGCGCAGCGGTCAGGGGCAGACGGCAGAGCCCGCAGGCGACAACGCCGCCGGCATCGCGCTTGCGCGCCAAATGCAGCAATTGGCGGAGACCTTCCACCAAGCGGCCACCACGCACCAGACCGTGGGCCTGGCCACAGCCGCTGGCAGCCGCGCGGCAAAACAAAGCACGCTCGACGAAGCCCTCCCACCAGCGGCGGCCCTCACCAAGAGCCTGATGGGCACCGTCGGCAGCACGAGCCTGCCCAATGCCATCGCCGATGCGGTAGACAAGGCCACGGCTGCCGGCGCAGGCAAGTTGCCGCACATGGCCGATCCGAACATCGCGCTGACGGGCAAGGCTGGCATTGGTCTCACGGCGGGCCAGGATCTGCACCTGAGTGCACAAGACACCACCCAGATCGCCAGCGGGCAAGACAGCCACTGGGCCGTGGGCGGGCAGGTGCGGGTGCAGACCGCGCAGGGCATCGGGGTGTTGGCTGGGGCGATTCAGGCGGGCGGCGAGGCTGCTGGCAAGGGCATCACAGTGATCGCCGCACAAGGGCCGATCGACCTGCAAGCGCAAGCAGGGCCGGCGCAGATCGCGGCCAAGCAGACGCTGGAGCTCAAGACGGCCAGCGGGGTGGTCAACATCGCTGCGGCCAAGAAGGTGGTGCTGGCGGTGAGTGGCGGCGCAAGCATCACCATCGAAGGTGGGCAGTTCACGGCGCAGTGCCCGGGCAAGATCACCGTCAAGGCGGGGCAGAAGTCGATGGTGGGTGGGGCGACGCAGTCGTGGGCGATGCCAGACATGCCCAAATCCAGCATCACACCCAAGCAGATGCATCTGCAACTGAGCCTCATGGGGGAGCCTGGTACCGAAGGGCGGTCGCTGGCAAACAGCCCCTGGCGAATCGTGCGAGACGGCGGAGCCCAGTCCGACCGTGTCATCGCTCAGGGCCAGACCGATGTTCAAGGGCAGATTGCGCTGAGCGACATGCAACAAAAGCGCCTGTCCATCGCCCTTGCTCGTTGGCCCAACGACATTTGGTTGCTCAGCCCGCAGGGCCAAAGGCCCTTGTCCGCCGACTCACTGAGTGGCCGGGCCACAAGCAACCCAAGTCAGTCCGATCTGTCAGCCCTGGCCGCACTCGATTTCGCCGCTTTGCCCGGGTCCAGTCCACATGACCCATCGGCTCGCCAGGCGCGCTTGCAAGCGGCCCGAGAGCTGGGACAGCCTTCCAGCAGCCCGATCCATCCGGAAGCCAAGGGCTGAGCCATGAGTGAACCCGCATTTTGCAAACACCACGATGACCGGCAAGTCAACGTCTTCATCGACGAAACCGGGAAGTCGTGGCGCACCGTCAGCGCCAGCCAAGCCGCTGCACACCTGCAGGACATCACCCACCCCGAGCGCTTTGCTCCGACCCGATTGGGGCACCACACACGCTCCTTCATCAACGGGCAGGACTATTTTGCCGACGTGGCCGCGACCATGGGAGCAGCCAAGCGCAGCATCTTCATCGCTGGCTGGCAAGTGAACTGGGATGTGGAGCTGGTGCCAGGCAAGCGCCTCATTGACGTGCTAAGGCAAGCGCTGGATGCCAGCCCAGAATTACGCATCTACGTGATGCCATGGATGTCGCCCAAGATGCCGTTGAACACGGGCGATTTCGGCACCATGCTGGCCATTTTCCAGCTCAATGCCGGACGCGACACCATGCGGGCGTTCTGTTGCCCGGCAGGCCTGCAAAACGACTTCAGGGGCGTCGAGGAAACTTTCTTCAGTCACCACCAAAAGCAAGTCGTCATCGACAACCAGATCGCCTACATCGGAGGCATGGACCTGGCCTATGGCCGTCGAGACGACGCACGCAGCAGCCTCAATCACGAGTGGCGCCAAGGCGCAGAGCGCTACAACCCCGGCATCCCGCCGATGCGTGCGTTGACCCCCTCAGAGATGATGCAGTTCGTGACCGAGGCCGAGTTGCTGCAAACCACGCTCAAGGGCGCACTGACCTTCGGCTTGTCGGCTCCGCTGCAAGAGATGTTGCTGAGCACGCGTCGGGCCAGCGCAGACGGTCTGACGGGTCAAATGGTCGACCGCCTGTACACATGGTGGCAAGAGCCTTTGCCGGACTGGTTGACCAAGCCCCTGGAGGCGATCAAGCCCACCATCGGGCAGTTGCTTGACGAAGCCCGAACGCTGACCGAGCACGAGGTGCTGCGCAGGGTTCAGCAGGGCACTTTGACAGCGGCTGACGTTCAAAAGCCGCTGCAAGTGGTGGCCAAGCTGATGAAGTCTGCGTACAGCAACTTGCTCAAGGCGGCATGGCGCAACCAGGCCCCGCACCCAGACCTGCTCAAGCCCCGTCAGCAATCGATGCCCTTGCCCGGAGCCGTGCTGGCCGACGACCAGCCTCGCCAGCCCTGGCAGGACGTGCACATGCGCATGGAAGGCCCCGCCGTGTTCGATGCGGCCATGAACTTCATCCGCCGCTGGAACAGCCTGCAGCACAGCTACCTGGCCAGTGATGCCGATCTGCGAAACAAGGTGCGCGTGCCTGACAACCTCGTGCCCCAAGAGCCCGCCTACACCTTCAAAGGGCCCGGCACGGCCAAGGTGCGCGTGCTGCGCAGCGCCTCGCTGAAGCTTCAGCAGCAAGAGCATGCGGCCATGCCCGGCCTGCCCGCACCCATCGGCGTGCAGCACGACATCCACGACGTGATGGTGCGCCTCATCCTGGGCGCTACGCACTTTGTCTACATCGAGAGTCAGTTTTTTCAGAGTCGGTTTGGGGAGCCGTCGATTGATCCAGCGACCAGGGGCGGAAATGATATGCAATCGGCCGCCCTCAAGCACTTGCTGTCGCAAAGCGGTGCGCGCATCAAGTCAGCGTTGACGCTCATCGGCAATAACCCCCAAGGCGACAAGCTGCCGCAAAACCAGATTTGCTGGGCGCTGGGTCAACGCATTGAGCACGCGGTGCGCAATAACTTCTCCTTCCATGCCTTCGTGGTCTTGCCCGTGCATCCCGAGGGGCGGCTCGATGACCTGGCCATCATTGGCCAGATCCACTGGACCATGCAAAGCTTGGTCTACGGCAGTCACAGTTTAGTCAATCGCGTACGCTGCGCGATCGCGGCAAAGAAGCTGCTGGCGGGCAAAAAGGTGATCCGCCGTGAGTTGTGGCAAGCGATGCTGGAAAAGGTGCGCGAAGGCAAGCCCGGTGAACGTCCGTACGAAAAAGTCACGCCCGACGAATGGGCTCCTTATCTCACGCTGCTGAACCTGCGCAACTGCGAGGTGGTGGGCGACAAGCTGCGCACCGAGCAGATCTACGTGCACAGCAAACTGTTGATCGTGGACGACGCAGAGGTGGTGATTGGCAGCGCCAACATCAACGACCGCAGTCTCAACGGCGACCGCGACAGCGAGCTGGCCGTGTTCGTCAACGACACGTCCCTGCGCGACTCGATGACGCACGGCTGCGCCACCAAGGTGTGCACGTTTGGGCATCAGTTGCGGGTTGACCTTTGGCGCAAGCACTTGGCTCTGGCGGGCAACGGCAATGCTGTGGTCAAGCCGGCGTCAGCCTTGGCTGGCCTGATGGAGCAGCCGGCCACCCCACAGGCAATCAAACTCATCCAGCAGATCGCCAAGGCCAATCAGGCGGCGTATGAGCAGGCGTTTGCCCATGTGCCGAGGAACAAGCAGGTAGACAATCCGGGTCGCAAAGCATCGATCTGGCCCATGGTAGACAGAGACCCAGACCGGGCGAAGGAAACGTTGCGGAACATCCAGAGCTACGCCCGTCAAATGCCGTTCTCGGAAGCCTTTTGGAAGACCACGGCCCCAAAGGTCTCCCCCCAAGGCATTCAGGGCTTCTTTACCGCCTTACCCATCGAATGGACTGAGGACGAGAACAACCACCCCGACATGAACAAAATCCTGCTCACGCAGGTGCCCACCGAAGGCACCTACCATGCTCAGGCATCGCGCAACGACACGCAGGAGCAGACCGGATGAAGAGCAAGGCGAAACCATACCTTCGCCCCAGGGCACAGTGGGCATTGGTCGCGCTGATGTTGCTCAGCATGACTGCATGCGGTCAAAGCAACGCCAACAAAGCAGCTCCCTACGCCAAGCAGTCCGGGTGGAGCAGTTTGTGCCTGGGCACCATGGTGGTTGATTTACCCAAGCAGATTGAGGTTGCTGACTCGGGCATGGATCATCACAGCGGCTACGGGTTCGACGAAAAATTTCTTGGGGCTGCATCCGCACGCCCCTGGGTGGCCAATCTCAAGATACAAGAAACCGCCCCCGCAACCCTTAAAGATTTGAAATCCATCAAAGGCACGGCAAGGTTTAGGTTGATCGATAGGACCATCATCGGCTGGCAGGACAGGGATACCGATCCGAACTTTGAGAAGTTCAAGGCGCACTCCAGCGAAGTGCCCTTGAATGATCCACAGGCCTACGCTTTCAGGATGTACGACACGTTCGACATCGGTTACTTGGATCCCGCGGATCAGCGCATCCGCATGTTCTACAGCGGCTTGCCTGGCGACAAACCCAAAGAGGAATACACCGTCGCCGAGCACCAAGCGTTTTACAAACACCTGCGCACCAACCTCTACCGCGCCCGCGCCCCCGAAGAGCTTCCCACCGAGCCCGGCGTGTGCACCCCGTTCGGCCTGTTCCGCCAGCAAGCTGGCGAGCCGATACCCAGATTCGATGTCGAGGTGCCGCTTCGCAGCCTGAAGTACCCCAGCCTGGTGTTCTTCGTGCGCGTGAAGACACCCGACGACAACGCCCCCAAGGACATCAAAGACTTGCCTGACCCCAATCACGTGACCATGGACGACATCAAGTCGCTCAAGGGCATGGAGGGGCTGCTGCTGCTGGCGAACCTCATGGGCATCAAACAAACAGTGGGCCCTGAACCGGTGGCCATTGCCGGCCAACCTGGCCGCTTGGTGGCGCGCGAGTATCACCACGACGGCGGGCTGGACCCCAATGGCGGTGGCCCGGGCGCCGCATACGAGATGCAGGCCGATGTGTTGGGCGTTCAGGGGCGTCCCGACATGCCTGCCATGACCATCCGCATGGCTGCCATGCTGCCTGACAAGGAGCCCTACCCCAAGCCAACCAGGCAATGGAACCCGTCCAAGCAGCGCTTCGAGATGGTGCCCTTCAAGCCATCGCGCCCTGGCATCCGAGGCATTCAGCCACCGCCCTTCGATCAGGGCTTGGCCTACTTCCGGATGGTACTGACCAGCGTGCGGCCTGCCGATGCTGTGACGGCGAGCGTGGCGGTGGCGGACAAGCACGGCGAGGGCGCAGCGTCGACAGCAGACGCCCCGTCTCGGTGAACTGGTGATGTCGCAAGGGTCCATGGACAGCTGGTGCATCAGCCCGGCCTGGCGCATCGAATCGCTGGGTGAGCACCTGCTGGTGCAGGCCGGCGCCGACGAGGTGTACCTCATCGACGAAGCGCCGCCGGCCCAGCACGCGCGCCTGATCGAGCTGTGCGAGGGAGGCGATGCCGCCACCTGGGCGGATGACCCTGAGCTCGGCGCGGCACTGAGGCAACTCAGGCGGTTGGGTGCGCTGGTGCCCAAAGGCGCGGCGCGTCCGTTCGAGGCCCATGCTCGGCTGGTGTGGTTCGGGCAGGCGTGCGAGGCCCTTGCCGAGGGCTTGAGTGGCCAGGGTTGGCGGCTCGGTTCGGCCTCTGACGACGCACCCCTGACCTTGCTCGTGCGCACCACCGCGAGCTGGGCGGAGCTGTTGCAGGGTTACGCCGCATGGCATCGGTGCGGCCCCCACCTGCTGGTTGACCTGGCCCATCACCACACCTTGAGTGTCGGCCCCCTGGTGGTGCCCGGTCAGACCGCCTGCGTGTCCTGCCTGGGTCAGCGCGTGCTCCAGCGATGGGGCGACCTGCAGCCGCCGCTGGAGCCCGAGATGTTGCGTCGGGCTGCCGGCGTCGCGGCCCTGCTGTCCGATGTCGTGCGCCTGGGCCCCGAGCTGGTGGAACGTGTGGCGGCGCTCGACCTGCGCCACCTGCGCCTGAGCCGACACCATGTGCATGTGCAGCCAGGGTGCCCGGTTTGCCATGCCGCGCGCCAGGACGAGGCAATCGAGCTGGCACCACCTTTCAACCTGCCGTGGGTCCGTTGACCTGACGGCGTGCTTCCGAGCGACTTTTTCGAATGATCAAACTGCCGACTCAGTTCGACGCCCGCGCGCGTCAGCACCTTGAAACAGCTGCCGCTGGCGGCTCGACCAGCACGTGCTGCAGCAGTTGTGTGGTCACCTTGGGCAGCACCGTGGTCGCATCGAGCATGTACATGGCGCATTTGCGCAAGCTGGCGCGAGGCGCGGGCGAGGATGGCGTGCCTGCCACCGGGTCGATGGAGCCCACGAACCCGTGGGCCCATCCCGAAGGCGTGGTGCCCGCAGACGCGGTGACCTCCAGCACCCACCAGGCCAGTGCTGAAGCGAACCCGGCTGCACCACCGAGCGCCTCGCCCCCCGATGAGCCCAGCCTGCTGTCGTCCACCTGGTTCTGGGTGGTGACGGTGATTTTGTTCGCCTTGTTTGCGTCCATGCTGGGCGACATCGGCGCCATCGCGATCTCGATGGGCTTGGCCATGCTGTCCTTGGTCGGCTGGGTCCGGCTTCACCAGCGCGCCGGGATCGGGCCTGTGCAGGCCATCGTGGTGGGCGTGGTGTCGCTGGTGCTCGTCCTGGGGGCGATCGTGCTCGAGGCGATGGCCTGGATGGGTGCGCTCTGAGCGATGGCGATGGCCCTTGCGTCGACGGCGCCCACGCCTGCATCGCATGCCACCTTGATGGCAGCTGCGGATGCGCGCACTGGCATCTGCCTGCCATGGCACCGCGCTCGCGCCGAAGCCTGGGAGGTGCCAGGCATGGTCCACGTGGCCGTGCCCGCAGAGCCGGTCAACGGATGGCAAGGGGTGTCTGGCGCCGTGGCTTGGCAAGACCCGGTGCAGGCGCGCGAGGCCGCTGTGGCCGAAGCCCTGGAGCGCTATGCCGCCGCGCGGGTGTCGCTGCCGGTTCGCTGCCGCGTGGATGTGCCCGAACCCTCGCTGTGGTCGGAAGACCGCTTTGCGCTGTATTCGTCGGCTCAGCGTGCGCAAGCCGGGTTCCCGTGGCCGATGCCTGTGGGGGACGACGATGGCTTCAGCCCGGTGTTTGGCCTGCATGACAACCAGCGGGTGTGGGTGCCGCAAGAGCTGGTGGGCCTGGGCGTGCGGGCGGGGCAAGCGCGCATGCCGTCCACGTCCAGCGGGTTGGCGGCCCAAAAGGACACGGCTGGCGCGGGCCCCTGGCGAGCCCTGTTGCGCGCCACGCAAGAGGTGTTGGAGCGCGATGCCCTGGCGGTGACCTGGCTCAATGGCCTGGGCGGCCTGGAGATCGATCTGCCCGAGCGATGCGCGGGCGTGGCGTCGGCCATCGGGGCCGAGGTGGTGGCGCTGGACCTGACCCAGGCCTGGAACCCTCACCCGGTGGTCGCGGTGATGGGGCATCACCATGCGCGTGGGCAGGTGCGCCACGCGTTTGGCATCGCCTGCCGAGCCACGCTGGACGAAGCCATCGACAAGGCCTGGCTGGAGTGGGCGCAAAGCCTGCGCTTTGCGGATCACCTGGTGCAACGGGCGTCGGTGCCAGCCGAGCCCGCTGCGCTGAGGCGCTTTGACGAGCACGCGGCGTACTACACCTGTCATCCCCAAGGTTGGGCGCAACTGCCCTTGTTGAAGCACCGCAGGCGTCGGGCGTTTGGCGCAACGGCCACGGCGCCAGCGCACCCGGGGGCCCAGGGCGACCTGGCGCAGCTGCAAGGCCTGATCCCTCGCTTGATGGAACACGGCATCGAGCTGGCTTACCGCGAGCTCACGCCCCCCGACGTGGCCCAGGCTGGGCTTCGGGTGGTCCGTGTGTTGTCGCCGCAGTTGTCCTTGCTGCACGCTGATGAACGCGCCCCCTTCCTCGGCGGGCGAACCGGTGATTGGCGCTGGCGTTACCCGGACGCCGTGGCCCATCACCCGCTGTCCAACCCCTGGCCTCATCCCCTGGGCTGATGACGTGGCGGCCATGAACGAGAGCAATCCCCCCTTCATCGATGCCACGGCGCTGCCGCATTGGACGTCGAGCCTGCCTCGAGCAGACCTGGACCCTGCGGCGCTTGGCCCCGACCTTGGCGCGCCGTGCTTCAAGGGTTTCTGGCGGGCCAGCGAGCTCAACCCGACGCGCGCGCTGCTCATGCATCAGCGCATCGAAGAGGATGCTGCACTCGAGCATGAGCCTTTGCGCGCGTGCTTCAGTTCGGCGACTCCGCCCTTGCCCGAGCCCGATGCCTCGGTGGTCGGTGCCTGGGCGCCACGGCGCAGCGTGCGCGCGTTCTCCGATCAGGCGATCGAGCTGGCGGATTTGTCCGCTTTGTTGTGGCCGATGGCGCGTCGTCAGGACGGTGGCCGAGGGCTGGCATCGGGTGGGGGCAAGTACCCTTTGCAGGTGCACGTGATCGGTTGGCGGGTGGGCAGTGAGGGGGTGGTGTTGCCGCCCTCCATTCAGGGCTACGACTCCCTGTCGCATGGCTTGACGCCCATTGGAGCGGCGCCCGCGTGGTCCAGGCTCAAACCCATCCTGGGTGTCGACATGAACGAGCCGGCTGCTGTGCTGGTGGTGACCGCGCAGGCCGGGCCCCATGTGACCAAGTACGGTGAGCGCGGTGGTCGGTTCATGTTGCTCGAGGCCGGCTCCTGGCTCGGTGCCTGGCAAGCTCAGACCGCGCGCATGGGACTCGGTGGCCTGGTCATCGGGGCCTTTCAGGACCGCGCCTTGTTGCGCGAACTGGGGCATCACGTCAGCGGGCGGGGGCAGGCGCCGGAGGACGCGGCCAGCGAACACGTGATCGCGGCCGTCTATGCGCTGGGGTGGCCTGCTCCGTGACCGAGCGATCCAGCCGTTTTCAGTCGGTGACCTTGCTGATGGCTTGTGCTGCGGTGTTCGTGGCGGGCTACCAGCTGACGCTTCGCCGCGCGCTGCGCACCGAGGACCTGCCGGGGTCGCACGGTCCCTGGGATGCCTGGGTGCCGTTCTGGCCGGCCAGCATCGTGGTGTATGGCAGCATCAACGTGGCCTACGTGCTGGCCTTCTTCGTGGTGCGCGATGGCGTCGGCCTCCACAGGCTGGCGGCTCGCTTGTTGCTGGTGCAGCTGGCGTGTTTTGCGTGTTTCGCGTGGTGGCCCATGCGCATGCAGCGCCGGCCTGATGTCGGCGACACCGTGTGGGCTCCTTGGTTCCAAGCTCTGGCCTCCTTTGACGGGGCGAGCAACCTCGTGCCTTCTCTGCATGTGGCCATCCTGGGCGTGCTGTGGTCGCACTTTCGAGCTGGCGCGCGCGCGAGATGGGCCCGCGTTGGCGTCGATGCCTGGGCTGTGTGCGTCGCCTTGTCTGCGCTGACCACCTGGCAGCACAACGCGATGGATGTGGTGGCTGGGGCCGCTTTGGCTTGGGTGGTGGTGCGCTGGGTCCTCAAGGACGAGGCCTTCTGGAAAAAACCATGAACATGACAAAGAAACAGGCGGGACGATGTGCCGCATCGCGCTTTCATGGCCTGTTGGCGGCCTGTGTGCTGGCTGCAGCGGGTTGGGCGGGGGCGGGCGAGTCGGCGGTGTCTGCCGACGAGAAGTTCACGGACTGGCCTCAGGCGGCTCGACGCATCGACGCCGATGGCGCCTTGCTCACGGCCGATGGCTCGCGAACGTTGGTGCCAGCGGGGCGCTACGAGCGCATCGTGCCGGCCGGGCGCGTGGCCATCGTCACCCGAGATCGGGCCTGGGGGCTGATTGACGCGGACGGTCAGGCGATCACGGCCTTGCGCTACCAGCACATCGAGCCCTTCGGAGAACGCGGCGCTCCGCAGGGCTTCGTGGTCACCGGCGCGCAGCAGCGACAGGGTGTGCTCGATGCCGAGGGGCGCGTCGTCACCGACGCCACCTGGACGCAGCTTCGGCCCGTGCGACTGTGGCCGCAAGAACCCTTGAAAACGCGGTGGTTGTTCGAGGTCAGGCAGGCACACCGGGAAGGCGTGCTGGACGCGAGCGGGCGTGCCGTGATACCGGTGCAGTTCGGCAGCGTGTCGTGGGTGGGCGCTCGCAGCCCGTGGGTGATCGTCAGCCAGGGGGGCTTGCAAGGCGTTTGCCATGCGGTCACCGGTGAGTGCCCCTTGCCGCTGTCCGACAAGCGATACGACGCTTTCGCAGGCTTGGCCAGCGACACCGGCTTGTTGTCCGTCACCTGGGTGGGCCGACGCGGGTTGCTCGACGATCGGTTGCGCGAACTCCTGGCGCCCGTCTACTCGTCCATCGAGACCTTGCATGCGGGAGACGATGGCTCGGTGCAAGTGCTGGCCCAGTTCGGACTTGACCGGCACCAGTTCGTGCTCGCGCCCGACGAAAATGCCCTGTGGCAGGTGCGGCAGGCCGATCGCCCCCGGCCATTGCGGGCGCGTCGAGATGACCACCCGATCGCCTTGAGGATGGGGGCCGTGATCGATGCGCGCTATGTGCCCGTGGGGCTCGGCGACGCGGGCGAGGTCCACCGCGCTTTCGTGGACCGCAAGCTGCGCGAGTTGCGTCAGCCCAGCATCCAGCTCAGCGCCTGGACGGCCTATGTGGGCTTTGACCTCTTTGCCCGACCGGATGAAGCGGCCGCTGCTCGCCTGCCGGATGTGTGGACGCGCTGCCCCGACCCGGTGGGCGTGCGCCTGGTGGCCTGGCACGGTGAGCTCGCAGAGCAGGCCCAAGCGTGCGCTTCACCCAAGGCGGTGGCTGTGCGCTTGAAGCCATCGGCGTCGAGCGATGGCATTTTGCTGTGCGAGGGCTGCGAAGCCCTGGGCCTGCCTGCACGCTGGGTTCGCCGCGACGAGCCGCCTGTGGAAGCCCGCTGCGCGTCGTCCACCCCCGCGTGGAGCCAGGATCAAGCCCGGCGAGATTTCGCACGGTGGCTGGCCGCGTGGCTGCCGACCTGGCAACCACTGCTGCGAGGCCGGCAGCCGAGCGCGGCGGACAGCGAGGGATGGCGTCGACACCAGGCCGATCCGTCACGGGCCATGTCGACGCTGTCGGCGGTGACCCGTCGCCCAGAGGCCTTGTTGAACGACATCGGCTTTGATGCGGAGCAGGCGCCCAAGGTGAATTTGGGGGAGGCCTTGCTCAAGTGGATCCGACGCGCCGAGCCGGTGGGTGACGGGGGGCTCTACCCCGAGCCCGAGGTCGAGTTCGCCGGGCAGTGCGCGCAGGTCTGGTACGTGCGCCTGCCCGGACTGGACAAGCTGATGCGCTCGCGACCTGCGAAGGCCGGTCAGCCCTTCGCCATGGGCTTGGGCCTGCCCCCTGCGGGTCGGCTGGAGCGCCAGGCCTACCCTTTCCTGACCTTCTCGCGGGGAGGGGACGGCGGCTTGCAGCTGACGGGTGTCTCTCGCGAGTTTTTGCAGGCCGTCTGGCTGCTGGAAGGAGGCCGTTGATGTCGGCGAACGTGTGGCGCGCGCGCTGTCGGGCTCTGTGGGGCGTGCTGTCAGGTGTGGCCTTGCTGGCCGGTTTGGGCGCTTGGAGCAACGCGGTGTGGGCTGGCCCCCACTGGACCCAGGAATGCCCCCATCGCATCGAACATGCGAACTGGTGCCACCAACTGCCCAGCGAGGGGCGCATGGCGTTGCGCGTGCCTGTGCCCGGGGACGCCGACGGCCTTTGGGGCTTCGTGGACATCCAGGGGCGCATGGTGATCGAGCCGGTTTACGGCAGCGTCATGGCCTTCTCGCAAGGCCTGGCGGCCGCGCACAAGGATGGCAAGTGGGGCTTCATCGACCTGCAGGGGCGGTGGCGTTTCGCGCCGCGTTACGACGACGTCACGTCGTTTGACGCGCAGGGCGTCGCCTGGGCCGTCGAGCAGGGGCGGCTCCTGCGTTTGAGCGCCGCAGGGCAGGCCTTGCCTTGGCTGAGCGAAGCGGGGTCCTTTGACCTCGATCACCGCAGCATGCAGGAGGACCGCGCCATCCGCGTGCGCGTCACCCCGCCGTCCGAGACCTGGCGGCTTGACACGGGCGAGGTCGTGAGGTGGCCCAGCGAGGTCGTGGAACTGGGGCGCCCGGTGGCGGACGCCTGGCCGGTGCGCGTGCGCTTGCCCAGCGGGCGCAACTGGTGGGGCCTCTGGTCGCTCAAGCAGGGGCGTTGGCTGGCTTCGCCCCTGGTCTTGCGTAGCGAGCTCGAGCCGCTGCTGCATGCAGACAAGGTCGCTGTGCACCGTGCCGGCGGTTGGTTTTTCGTGGACCTGGCGGGGCAGCCGCTGTCAGGCACCCGCTACGAAGCCATCGAGATGGACCGGCCGGGCTTGTGGGTGGTGTCGCCAGCGCGATCGGAGTGGGCGTGGCTGGGGCCTGACCTCGGCGAGCTCCACCGTGCACAGGGCCATGTGACGTCGCCGCGGCACGAAGCGTGGGGCGATGCCCTGGTGTACGACCTGCATGAGGCCTTGTTGATCGCCTTGCCGGATGGGCGCATCGAAGTCCTGGACACCTCTGAGCACGACGAGCACCTGCACAACGGTTGGATCTGGCTGTCGCCCAAACGAGATGGTGGGGCGCCTGATCTCATCGGGCCGGGGGGGCGCTCCGTGCTCAGCGACGACGAGCGTGAGCGGCTCAAGCACCACCGCATCGAGTTCCTGTGGGAGGGCGATCCATCGGCCGCGGCCTCGGGTGCCATCCGTGCCTTGCTGCACCCGGAGGATGACACCGCCGAGCCAGGCGTCGTCACCGCTGACCTGCGTGTCGTCACCCGGGCCGAGTGGGCCTTGCTGATGCCCGGCCAATCGCCTGCCGACCCGGTCGTGGTGCAGCGCACCGATGGCCGCTTTGGTGCCATCGACGGCCTGGGGCGGTGGGTGATCCAGCCTGAGTGGTTGGGCGTGGAGGCCTTTCACCATGGTTTGGCATGGGGCCGGCACCCTGATCACGACGGAGGATCAAGGCCCGTGCTTATCGGCTCGGACGGGCGTCGCCTGTCCCTGCCGCCTGGCGCCTTGACGGCTTGCAGCGGCTGGTCTGGGCGTTGGCTGCGCTGTCAGGGCGCCGAGGGCGATGCCGCTGGCACCACCTTCCTCGACCCCCTCCTGGCCCAGCGCGTGAACGCACCGCAGGTGGACGAATTGCGCGAGGCCCGTGGTGCCTGGCTGCTGGCCCGCCAGGGCGAGCGATGGGGGGTGCTGGGCCCGGATGGCGGCTGGCGGGTGCCGGCCTTGGCCGATGCCCCCGAAGCCATCGAGTGGCTGGACGATCACGTCGTGCGCGTGTCCGTTCATGCGCAGGGCCAGCTCACGCATCAACTCTGGCGCCTTGCCGATGGGCGCGCCTTGACGCCGCCCCGTCGTGGGCAAAGCTGGCGCCTCGCCACCGACCGATACCTGGTCGCGGGGGAGCAGGCCGGCATGGAGCTGCTGGACGCATCCGGCCGGGTGGTGCTGCGCACGCCATGGTGGGGCACCGACCCACATGCCCAGGATGGGCTGGCGTGGACCAACCCGGGGCAACAGCTCGCGCGGCTGCTGCCCGATGGCACGCTGGCGCCCACTCCGGTGCACCTGCAGGATGGCGGCGAGCCGACGACCCAGGCAGAAGACGAGGTGGCAAATGCCCAAGCCGTTCAAGGCTGGTCGCTTCGGCTGAGCTCACGCTGCGGGCAGCTCATCTTGCACGGCCCGAGCGGTCAGCAGACCTGGCCCAAGCAGGCCGTTCGCTGCCGCCAACCCTGAGGACATCACCATGACATGCCACAACGCTCGACGCCTGATGGGCGCCATCGCTTTCATGCTGGCTGCCACCTGCGCGGTGCAAGCCCAGGCTTGCTGCCGGCGGTCGGTGGCAGAGGGTCAGGAGCAGACCTACCTGGAACGCCTGTCCCCAACGGGCCGCGACCATGCGCTCGCATCGGTGGGGGAGGGTGAGCACACCTACCGGTTCGTGGTGCGGGATGCCAACCAGCCCGATCGGCCCTGGCGGCGCGCGCGCTACCAGGTCAGCACGCGAGAAGGCGTGAAGTGGGAGGGTGGACCGGATGCGCACCAGGGCGTCACCGATGCGCAAGGGCGCACCGCCCTCTACCGATCGAAGACTCCGGTGGCGCCCGAGGACTGGATGGTGCTGCCACTGCTTGGCAAGGGGTCGCAAGGCATGACCTTCAGGCTCGTCGACCAGGACGACAACGGCGTGGCCGAACACCCCTACCTGATCGACGCAGAAGGCGGAGCGATCTTCTGCGGCCGGTCCTTGCCTGGGGGGCACACGGCTCGCGTCCTGGATCGCAAGCCCACCACCATGCGCCTCTACACCAACACCGACGAAGGGGAGTGCCGCAAGCTCGCGGCCGCGCTCAACCCCGTCATGGCCGAGCCAGGTCCGCAGCGTCAGGTCAAGGGCTTGCAGGGCCTGCTCGGCCAAGGCTGGTCGCGCCCATCGCAAGAACGCATCCACGGCAAGCTGATGGACGTGTTGCTGGTGCACGGGTCAGACAGCGAGATCCGCGCCTTGGCGAGCAGCTGGCGGGCCGAGCCCGGCATCAGCCGCAAGGCGCTGGCCGATCGCCTCAACTCTGCGGGTTACGGCCTGGTCGAGCAAAAGCCGCCGAGGCTGCCGGCGCTGGCCGAGTCCTTGCTGGCCCAAGGCCTGGCGCTCGACCCCACGCCGGCCATCCTGGACTCGCATGCCTGGGCCTTGCATGCCTTGGGGCGCCACAACGAAGCGCTGCTGGAGCTCGATGCCGCCATCGAAGGGTTTCACCAGCGTTGTGGGCCCGACGACGAAGGCATGTACCAGGAGACCTTGTCGCATCGCGCACAGGTGCTGGCCGCTCTGGGGCGCAGCGATGGGGCCTTGCAACAGGATGACCAGGGCGTGCCCGCGCCAAAGGGTTGCGCCGAAACGCGTGATCAGCGCTTCCTGTCTGGCGAGCTCGCGATGCCTGCTGCGTTCAGGTGATGCCCCCCCTACCCTGACCTCTTCTTCCCCCCCAAGCTTTGGGAGGCGTGTCCAAGCCTTGAAGACTAGATTGACCTCACCAGGTCGATCGCTTCGTGTCGACCATCAACGACAGGAGGGTCTTCATGGCCACCAAGCTTCAGCAGGGCAAACCCACGGCCCTGAACATCGCCGTTCAAGTTCGTTTTCAAGCGACGTCGAACAACGCCCCCAAGGTCGACGCCCACGCCTACGTCTTCAGCTCGGAAGCCGCGCCGCTGGGCAGCGCCCCCATCAACGAAAAGGGCGAAGCCCGTTTCAGCATTCAAACCAACGCGCCGGCCGACAACCTGCGCGTGATCGTGGGCCCCAAGCTCGACGTCAACCAACCCGACCTTGATGAGCTCATCCGCCGCGGCGCCGTCGAGCAGCACCTGGCCTACCGCCCTGGCCAGCGCGAGCTGGTGGCCAGCCTCACCATCTTCGAGCCCAGCTGGTTGTGCTGGCTGCGCTCGGCGGTGTTCGTGCAGGGCCAGTTGCTCAAGAAGGTGAGCATCGGCGGTCAGCAAGTCGACTTCCCCGTTTGCAACGCCACGGTCGAGGTCTACGAGGTCGACCCGCTCTACATCATCATCCCCAAGCTGCCGGTGCTGGTGATCGACCGCCTGCGCGACATCATCGCCAACGCCCGCATCCCCCAACCCGTGATCGACGTGCCGGTGCGCGGTGGACCGGTGCCCATCCCACAACCGGGGCCTGACCCGCTGCCAATCGAGTTCACCGGCGCGTCCATGCGCAAGCTCAAAGGCACCACCACGCTGGCCGCACACAGCCACGCGCTGACCGCCGACAGCTCCGCCACGCTCACCAAGCTCACCGAAGCCACCGAGCTGCGCTACCTCGCGCAGGCCGGCAGCACGCTGCAGTTCCAGCAGGCGCTGATCCAGAACCCCGTGCTGATCAGGCCTTTGCTGTGCTGGCTCTACCCGCGCTTCGTGACCATGCAGCGCGTGGGCACCGCCACCACCGATGCCTGCGGCCATTTCCGCACGCTGTTCTTCCAGGGCTGCCACAACCACGACACGCCCGACCTTTACTTCAAGGCCACGCAGAACATCTTCGGCCCGATCAAGGCCACCATTTACGCGCCCACGCCGGTGGCCTGTCACACCTGGTGGGACTACGCGTCGGGCACCGAGGTCAAGCTCTACACATCCAGCCCTTTTGCCCACACGTGCGCGCCTTGCCCGCCAGTGGTGGGGCCATCGGGCTCGTCACGCTGGGTCGCCTTCCTGGCCATCGGCGGCCTGCCGCTCAGCCAGGTCTATGGCGCCAGCAAGCACCTTCGCGACACGCGGCCCGCGTCCGAGGTGGCGGCCCGCTACGGCCTCACGTCGGATGGGCGCCCCTTCGGCGGCCTGCTGCGCCCGCGCCTGCTGTTTGCCAACGAGCTCGAGTCACTGGGCGTGCGGCACTACCAGGTCTCGTGGCGGCGCGGCGGCAGCGGCACGTTCCAGCCACTCAAGGACGGCATCCAGCACTACTACCGCCACGACGTGTCAACGCCGACCGGGCCGGTGCCCGCCTGGACGCCCTACACGCTGGGCCCCAAGCCTGTGCCCAAAGGCGACGGCACCTTCGTGCCCGACCTGACGCAGATCCCCTACCCATCGGTGGCGCCACAAGGCTTGTGGGACACGCCACCCAGCGCCGGTGAAATCGTCGAGCACTTGAGCAGCGCCAAGTTGCCCAGCCACCTGTTCGTGCCTGGCCTTCGCTACAACGCCAATGGCAGCATCGTCTCCGGCACGACCGATGAGAGCGGCCGCATCCAGATCAAGGTGGATTTGTTCGACGCCGAAGGCGACCCCATCGACATCGACGCGCTGGGCATCAAGTTCGTCGTGCCCGATGTGCCCGACCTGACCGGCACCATCTACACGACCGATGCGCAGCCGCTGGGCCTGGTGTCGGGCAACAGCCTGATCGTCACCCTGCACGTGGACAACAACGCCTGCTACGCGCAACTGCCCGCGCCCAGCGTGGGCAGCACCTTGGCCGACGAATGCTGCGGCGTGCTGCAGGTGAACGATGGCGACGTGGTGTCGCTGCCTTACCAGGCCTGGCACCCGCACGGCTTTGCGCGCTACAGCTTCCAGACGGTGCGCGGCACGCGTGCGGTGCTCTCGCGCACGCAAGACCCGTCGGACACCAGTCGCGCGCCGTCGGTGGACAACCCGGGCACGCCCCTGGTCAACGAAGACCCCTTTGGCGGCTCACCGGCGACGATGACGGTGCACGACCTCATGACCACCAACCTGCCTGCGGGTTGCAACCCGAACGGCTGCGTGGTCGCGGGCTTCAGCGAGACGCTGTATGTCGACTCGAGCGCCACCGATGGCTGGAGCAGCGAACTGGGTTACGACGCCAGCGCGGTGAGGGCGTTCGTGCTGTCGAAGGTGGCGCTGCCTGCGGATTGAGTCGGGCCGCACCCGGTTTGGCGGCGACGCCTTTGACGAGGGTGATTGAACGCCTCTCGGAACTTCGCAATTTTCTTGTCGTGAAATTGACAAACTGATGCGTCAGATGGTGCAAATGACGACTGACCATCGATGCAAGGGGTTACCCGCATGGGGTGCGCTTCGGACACTGGGCCTGTCCAAGCCAACCCAGCGGGTGACCCATGAACATCCAACGCAGAGAGATTTTTCAATGGTTGGGGGCCGGCGTCGGTGCCGCGACCCTGCCTGCCCAGGCCTCGGCCGGGCTGCTTTCGCCCCCCGTGCCCACGCTGCCCCAGCACGACAGCCTCTGGGGCAATTTGCTCCGCAACACCGAGTTGGGGAGCAAAAAGCTCACCTACCTGTGGACCACGAACGGCCCGAACCTCAAAGGCGCGCCCATCGCATTCGGGCTGCCGCTCGATGAGTTGCCATCCCTGGAGTGGCTGATCCTCGCCATCGGTGAGATCGTCCGCCTGATCGCCAACCTGCTGGCGGCCTTGCCCGCGGCGGCGCGCGAGCGCAGCCCAGGTCTGACCGCCCAGGTCGAGCACATGCGCGCCACCCTGGCCCGCGTCGACGAGCGGCACCGCGCACTGATCGCGGGGCAAGCTGGCAGCACCTGGGTGCAGCCCGGCGTGGCCGTGGAAGTGGCGGGCATGCAGCAAGAGGTGCTGGGCCTGGCATCGCAGGTGCCCGCCCTGGCGAAGGCCCTGACCCAGCAGGTGGGCGATGCGGCCGCCACCGCTGCCGACGCGGCCGACCCACTGGCCCGCTACAAGGCGCTCTACCGCCTGTTGCCCTTGCCGTCCGACTCCCCTCAGCCCCACAGCGATGAGCTGTTCGCGCACTGGCGGGTGGCAGGCCCCAACCCCATGCTGCTCAAGCGGGTCGGCAGCCTGCCGGCCCACTTCCCATTGACCGAAGCACAGTACGCCAAGGCCACCGGAGGCGGCGACACGCTGGCGGCGGCGCTGTCGCAAAAGCGGGCCTACCTGCTGGATCACGTTGAGTTGGGTTCGATGGCCCCCAGCGCGCCCACTCACAAGGCCTTGACCGGTTTCAGCCACAACCACGCCCCCATGGCCCTGTTCGTGGTGCCGCCTGGTGGCCGAGCGCTCATGCCGGTGGCCATCCAGTGCGGACAGTCGCCGGTGGGGCGCCCCATGTTCCTGCGCGCCAGCTCGCCTGACAGCGCCGAGTACTGGGGCTGGCAGATGGCCAAGACGGTGGTGCAGACCGCCGACTTTTGTTATCACGAGATGTTCACGCACCTGGGGCGCACCCACCTGGTGTCCGAAGCTTGTTGCGTGGCCACGCACCGCTGCCTGCCCAGCAGCCACCCGCTGCATGCCTTGCTGGTGCCGCACTTCGAGGGCGACCTGTGGGTCAACCTGCTGGCGGCACTGATCATCATGTCGCCAGGCACCTTCGGCGACATCATCCTGGGGCCGCCCTTGCAGGCCTTGCAAGAAGGCGCGGTGCGCGACCGCCTGGCCTTCGACTTCGAGGCATCGATGCCGCCAGCCGAGCTGCGCAAGCGCGGCCTCGATGATCGGCAAGCGCTGCCGGAGTACCCCTATCGCGACGACGCCCTGCTGCTGTGGGATGCGATCAAGGCCTGGGTGAGCGACTACATCGCGGTGTACTACCCCGGCGACAGCGACGTTCGCAACGACCGCGAGCTGGCCGCCTGGGCCAACGAGCTGGTCACGCGCGGGCGGCTGCAGGGCTTCAAGCCCATCGTCACACGACAGCAGTTGATCGATGTGGTGGCCATGGTGGTGTTCACCGCCAGCGCCCAGCACGCGGCCGTCAACTTCCCGCAGCGCGACGAGATGTCGTATGCCCCGCTGTTCGCGGGCAACAGCCCGGCTCCAGCCCCCGATCGCACGACGGGCTGGACCGAGGCCGATTGGCTGCGGCAGTTGCCCGGGCCGGTCGCGGCCGCGACCCAGGTGCATTTCCTGTCGATGCTGGGCGGCATCCGCTACCGACTGTTGGGCGAGTACCGCCACAACCGATTCCCCCATGGCCCGGTGCTCAAGGACCCGCGCGTGCAGGCCCCGCTGGCGCGTTTCAGGGCGCGCCTGTTGGACATCGAGCGCGAGATCGAGGCCCGCAACGCGCATCGCCTGCGCCCCTACCTGCACCTGCTGCCCAGCCGCATCCCCTGCAGCACCCACATCTGAACCCGACACACCCCATCAACCAAGGAGAGACCATGTTCCAAACCTTCGCGCAGCGCTTGCGGCAAGCAACCCGGCGCAGCTTGAGCCTGATGGCCTTGGGCGCACCCTTCGCCGCCTGGGCGGCAGCCCCTCAAACCATCGGCCCGGCCGGCACGCTCTACATGCCCGAGATGGTCACGCACACCGTGGCGGTCATCGACACCGCCACGCAAAAGGTGGTGGAGCGCCTGTCGGTGGGACCGCTGGGCAAGCGCCCTGCCGTCCTCGCCGCCACGCTGGACGGGCGCAAGATCTACGTCGACAACTTCGGCCTCTTCCCGGCCACGGTGTCGATCATCGAGCGCCCCTCGCACCGGGTCCGCACGATGCGGGTGGGCAGCACGGCCCTGGGCATCTTCACCTCGCAGGATGGCAGCGAGGTCTACGTGCCCGAGGTCGGCTTCACCGTCGAGGTCATCGACGTCAAGACCGACAAGGTGGTTCGCAAGCTGCGCTTCCCGGACATCCCTGCTGGCGCCATGAGCGGCCCAGATGGCAACCTCTACGTGAGCTTCGTGACGGGCTTCATGGGCGTCTACCACCCCAAGACCGGCGCCGTCATCCGCAAGCCGATCTGGACCGGTGGCTTCGGCACCTTCTGGTTCAGCTTCTCCAAAGACGGCAAGAAGCTCTACACCGACAGCATCAGCAAGATCGGTGTGATCGACATGGACAGCTGGAAGCTGGTCAAGACCATCGACACCAACGACGAAGGCACCTACCACCTGAACAACCCCGGCGCCTTCACCTCGACCTTGTCGCCCGATGGCAGCAAGCTCTACGTCACCCGCTGGGGCAAACCGGGCGTGCTGGTCGTCGACACGCAGCGCGACGAGGTCATCCACACCATGCCGAGCACGGGTCAGACGGTGTGCATCAGCTTCAGCGACGACGGCTCGCGCGGCTACATCAGTGACCTGGGATACACCACCACGGGCTACCGCGGCGCCGTGGGTGACCTGCTGCTGTTCTTCAACATCGTGGGGCCGGCCCTGGGCGTGGGCGATGGGCAGGTGATCGCCTTTGACCCGCGCACGGACTTGCAGTCCGGACCGGCCATCCCGATGAAGGGCGGCGCGACCTGCGGTGTCTGGCTGCCGCCGCTCAAATGAGCCATCGGGGCCTCGCTGCCCCTCGCCAGGCGCCCTGAGCGCGCCCTGAACACGTCAGGAACACCCCCCGAAAGCGTCACCAACGCTTTCAACAACATCCAACCCAGGAGACCCAACATGACCCATCTGCTTGCCCCACCCATTGCCGAGCCTGGCTCGACGCGCCGGCCCGGCCTGCTGCGCACCCTTCGCCAACTGGTGACCGGCCTGAGCATCGGCATCGTCGCGGTGCAGGCCACGGCCGCCCCGCTCGATGGCTTGAGCTACGTGCCAGCCGACCTGGACAACTCCGTCCTGGTGATCGACAACGCGCGCAACGAGATCATCAAGAAGATCCCCAACGTGGGACAGCACCCGATCCAGCTCAAGGCCTTGCCCGATCGATCCAAGATCTACGTTGACAACTTTGGCCTGGCCAAGTGGGAGATCAGCGTCATCGACACGGCCACCAACACCATCGTCAAGCGCATCCCGACCTTCGGTGCGCCATACGCCACGACGGCGCTGTCCAGTGATGGGCACTTTCTGTACTTCTCGACCAGCCTGTCGGTGGTCCAGGTCATCGACACGCGGCTGGACCGCATCGTCAAGACCATCCCGGTGTCTTTCCTGCCGCAAGGCATCGAGATCAGCCCGGATGATCAAACCCTGTATGTGTTTTTTCCGTCGTCGGTGAGGGCCTACAACGCCAGGACCGGCGCTCAGGTCAAGCCGGCCTTGCCCGTCGGCCTGGTGCCCGCGTGGTCCAACCGATCGCCCGATGGCAGCAAGCTCTACGGCCTCAACTTCGTCGGTGGCACGGTGGCGGTCATCGACGTGAAGGCCTGGAAGGTGGTCAAGCGCTTGAACATGGGGCCGCTGTCCTACCCGATCTCCGGCACGGTGAGCCCCGATGGCAAGAAGCTCTGGGTGGCCAACATCAACGCCTACAACCTGACCGTCATCGACATCGAAACGGACACCATCGACCGCGTGATCCCGGTGCAGAACCTGACGGCCTATGTGGGCTTCAGCCCCGATGGCAAGTTGGCCTACCTCAGTGACCTGGGGCCGCGCACCGCCAACCTCAACTTCCTGGCGCGCAGCCTGTTCTACGACATCTTCTACCTGCTGCCGCCCAACACGCCCGGCAGCATCACCACCATCGACACGGCGACCGGCTTGCGCGTTCGCCCGCCCATCGTCACGCCGGGTGGCCCGCTGGTCGGCGTCTACTTCTGAGCCGAGTCGGCGGCGTCAGGACCGTGTCAATCGCTGTGCCAACCAGGCGTGGATGTCGTCGACCTCGGCGATGCACAGCGAGTGGTCCATCGGGTAGGCGTGCCAGCTCACTGGGTGACCCAACTCGAGCAGGGCATCGCGCGCCGCGGCACCCCGCGTGATGCTCACCACGTCGTCTTCGCTGCCATGCGCCATGAAGATCGGCGTGTGCTGGTTGGCGGCGTGGCGTTCGGCCTCGGTGGTGCCCGCCAGCGGCAGGTAGCCCGACATCGCCACCAGGCCCGCCAGCTTGTGCGGGCAGCGCAGGCCCGTCATCAGCGTCATGGCGCAGCCCTGTGAAAAGCCCATCAACACGATGCGATCGGAGGGCACGCCGCGCGCCATCTCGCGCTCGATCAGCCACATCACCTGCACGTGCGCTTCGCGCAGCGAAGCCTCGTCTTCGCGTTTGGGGCCACTGACCGGCAGGATGTCGTACCAGGCCTGCATGGGGTAGCCGTTGTTCAGGCTGACGCGGCGCACGGGGGCGCTGGGCAGCACGAAGCGAACCGGCCCCGCACCTTCGAGCGTGAGCTCGCCGCAAAAGGGCACGAAGTCGCTGCCGTCGGCGCCCAGGCCGTGCAGGATGATGACGCTGGCCCTGGGGTTCGGACCGGTTTCGATGTCTTGCGTGATCAGCATGGTGGTTCCTGTTGAATGCGGCTCAGCTCAGCCACTCGATGCCCGGCAACTGCGCGCACTCGCTGCGGATGATGCCGGCGATGTCCTGCATCCAGGGCTGGCCAGATTGCGCGCGCGGCCAGATGGCGTGCAGCTCGCTCCACAGGCCTTTGGGGCCGATGCGCAGGCCCTGCACGTAGTCGTGCGAGAGGTAGCTTTGCAGACCCCAGGAGGGCAGGGCAGCGATGCCCCTTCGGCTGGCGGCCAGCTGCACGATGGCCACCGTCAGCTCTGCCGTGCGACGCTGCAGCGCGATGCCGGCGGGCTGCAGCACCTCGCGGATGAGGTCGATGCGCTGCTCGGGCACCGGGTAGGTGATGAGCGTTTCGCCCTCAAAATCTTTGGGCAGCAGGTGGCGCTTGTGGCGCAGCGGGTGGTCGTTGGCCAGCACCGCCAGGATCTCGAATCGAAACAGCGGCAGCACCTGCCAGGGGCGCACGGCCTTGGGCCGCGAGCCGATGACCAGATCGGCGCGGCCCTCTTTGAGCAACGTCAGCGGGTCGGCGTGAAAGCCCGCCACCAGGTCGACCTCGACGCCCGGCCAGCGCTGGCGGAACTGGTGCATCACCGGCATGAGCCAGTCGAAGCAGGTGTGGCATTCGAGCGCGATGCGCAGCTCGCCGCTGGCCTGGCCGTTCATGCCTTGCAGGTCCCGCTCGGCGGCCTGCACCTCGGCCAGCACCGTGCGCGCGAGTTGCAGCAGGCGAGCACCGGCGGGCAGGAAGGTCAGGCCGTGCCGCGTGCGCTCGAACAAGGGCAGGCCGTGGTGCTCTTCCAGGGCTCGGATCTGGTGTGACAGCGCCGATTGGGTCAGGTGCACGCGCTCGGCGGCGGTGGCCAGCTTGCCGGTGTCGGCGATGGCCACGAGCGAGCGCAGGTGTCGGATATCAAGCATGAGCGCCAGTGACGTTTTGATGAATTCGCATGCATTCTATTCATGTTTGGGTGGGCAGGGCGAACCCGGTGCAGACAAGCCGGGCAGCGGACGGCACAATGGCCCGACCCCTTCATTTGTGCATTTTTCACGGAGCCGTTTTCCCATGGGCCAGATGATCGAGGTCAGCCGTCCCGATGGCGGCAAGACCCCTGCTTACCACGCGCCAAGCCCCCGTCCGGGCTCGCCGGCCATCGTCCTGGTCCAGGAGTGGTGGGGGCTCAATGACCACATTCGCAGCGTAGCCGACCGGCTCGCCGCCGAGGGCCACGACGTGCTCGCCCCGGACCTGTACCGAGGCCGGGGCACGACCCAGGCCGACGAGGCCAATCACCTCATGAACAGCCTGGATTTCGCCGACGCGATCCAGCAGGACATCGCGGGCTGCGTGATCCACCTGGGCGAAGGCGGGCGCAAGGTCGGCATCACCGGGTTTTGCATGGGTGGGGCGCTCACGGTCGCGGCGGCGGCGCTGGTGCCTGGCCTGTCGGCGGCCGTCTGCTTCTACGGCATCCCGCCCAGGCAGGTGGCCGACCCGGCGCTGATCCGCATCCCCTTCATGGGCCACTTCGCCACGCTCGACACCTGGTGCACACCCGCTGCAGCGGCTGCCTTGGAGGCCGACATGCGCGCCGCCGGGCAGGTGCCCGAGGTGCACCACTACGTGGCGCAACACGCTTTTTTCAATGACTCCCGCCGCGCGGAGGTCTACGACGCCGCGTGCGCCGAGCTGGCCTGGTCCCGCACCACCGCATTTTTCGCCCGGCACCTCAGAGGCTGAGCCCTTGGGCTCGGCCGATGCAGGCGCCACCTTTGTCTCAACCTTGCCGAGAGGAGCTCGCCATGCGTCCTGTGTCGTCCGAATTCATCCGTTATGACGTCGGTGCCTGTGGCCCGGGTCTCAAGGGGCTGTTGCTGGTGGCCGATCGGGGGCGCGGCCTGTGCGCCATCCTCATGGGCGACGACGAAGGTGCGCTGGTCGAAGAGCTCGCCGAGCGCTTCCCGCGTGCGCAGCTCATGCAGGACGAAGCCGAGCTGTCGGCCGCGCTGGACGCTGTGCAGACCATGCTGGCCGACCCCAGCCAGGGCCTGGACTGGCCGCTCGACCCGCTGGGCACCGAGTTCCAGCTGCAGGTCTGGGACGCGTTGCGCCAGATCCCGCCCGGGCAGACCGTGAGCTACACCGAGCTGGCCACCCGCATCGGCAAGCCCGATGCCGTGCGCGCCGTGGCCTCCGCCTGTGCGGCCAACCCGTTGGCGGTGGTGGTGCCTTGCCACCGCGTCATCCGCAGCGATGGCGGGCTGTCCGGTTATCGCTGGGGTGTTGAGCGCAAGCAAAGCTTGCTCGAACGCGAGGGCCGTGGTTGAGCGCCTGGGCATGACGCCGTGATACCGTCGGGGGTGTTGTGGCGGGTCTGTGCCCGCACCCCTTTGATGGCTCGGGAGTCGGATGAAAGTCAGCCAAGGCACGGTCGGCGCACTGGTTCTGGTGCTGGCCCTCGGTGCGGGCGCGTACGCCTGGTGGCAGCGCCCCACCTCCGTCGAGACCACGCAAGCCACCAGCCGACCGCTGGTGCGCACCTTGCAATTCACCGCACGCGTGGCCACACCCGCGCGGGTGGAGCTGGGCACGACCCTGACCGGGCGCGTGGCCCGGGTCCTGGTGGACGAGGGCGATGCCGTGCGCGCCGGCGCCCCCCTGATCGAACTTGAAACCGATGAGGCCAGGGCTGCGGCGTTGCAGTCCGACGCCTCGCTCAAGCAAGCCGAGGCCACTTTGCGCGCGGCCGAGCGCGACCTGCCCCGAACTCAGGAGTTGGTGGCGCAGGCCTTTTACAGCCAGCAAAAACTCGACGATGCCCGCCGGGCCACCGACGTGGCCCGTGCCCAGCGTGATGCGGCGCGCGCGGCGTTGCAAGCCGCACAAGCCAAGCTGGCTCAGCACGTGGTGCGGGCCCCTGCAACGGGCCAGGTGCTGGTGCGCAGCGTGGACCCAGGGCAGATCGTGCAGGCAGGCAAGGCCCTGCTGACGGTGTCGGTGCAAGGGCCGCTGGAGCTGGTGGCACAAGTCGATGAGCGCTTCCTGGGACAGCTGCAGGTGGGTCAGCCCGCGCGCGTGCTGGCCGATGCCTACCCGGGCCAGCCTTTCAACGCGCAGGTGTCTCGCCTGGCGCCCTCGGTGAACGCGCAAAGCGGCTCCGTGGAGGTGCGCCTGTCGGTGGCTGGCCCGCGTCCCGACTTCCTGCGTGAAGACATGACCTTGTCGGTCGAGGTGCGCACCGGCGAGCGCAGCGGTGCGCGCGTGCTGCCCTTGCGAGCGTTGCGCTCGTCCAGCACCGATGGCGAAGGCGCAGACGGCGAGGTCATGGTGCTGCGCGATGGCCGTGCGGTGCTGAGGCCCGTCAAGCTGGGCCTGCGCACGCTCACCGAAGTCGAAGTGCGAAGCGGCCTGAGCGATGGCGATGAGGTGGTGCTCGACCCCGTGGGCCTGGCCCCCGACGCCCGCGTGCACGCCCGCACGAAGCCTTGACCTGAGATCGTCCAGACCATGCGCTGGTTCCGCCATCCGCCCCTGGCTTTCGAGTTCAGCGTGGCCATCCGCTTCCTCAAAGAGGGGCGCTTTCAGTCGCTGCTGATCGTGGTGGGCGTGGCCGCTGGCGTGGCCGTGGTGGCCTACATCTCGGCCCTGGTCAGCGGTCTGCAGACCAACACGCTCAACAAGACCCTGGGGGCACAGGCCCACGTCGTGGTGTCGCCGCTGGAAGAAAAGGTGCTGCCAGCCTGGCAAGGCAGCGCCGCCGAAAGCCGCTTCACCGACACCCAGGCTCGCTCGCAGCGGCTGCGCACCATCGGCAATTGGCCTGCGGTGGAGGCGGCCCTGCAGCAACGCCAGGGCGTGACGGCGGTCTCGCCCATGGTGTCGGGGCCTGCGCTGGCGCGGCGCGGCGAGGCCACGCGTTCCGTCGCGCTCAGCGGGGTCGAGCTCGATCGCTACGACCGCATCGTCGGCCTGCGCGAGAAGCTGGTGGCCGGCGCCTTTCGCATCGGCCCGGGCGAGGCCCTGATCGGCAAGACCTTGGCCGAAGACCTGGGCGTGCGCGTGGGCGACCGCATCGTCGTCACCACCGACCAGCGCACCGACACCCTGCGCCTGAGCGGCCTGGTGGACCTGGGCATCCGCGACCTGAACCGTCGCGTGGTGATCCTGCCCTTGCGCAACGCCCAGACGCTGCTCGACCTGCCGGGCGGTGTGACGCAGATCGACCTGCGCGTCGACGATGTGTGGGCTGCGCAAGAGCTGGCCCGCGCCCTGGCGCGCGAGTTGCCCACCAAGGTCGAGAGCTGGCAAGACGCCAACTCACAGTTGGTGACGGCGCTCAATGCACAGAACATCAGCACCGCCCTGATCCGATCGGTGGTGATGGTGGTGGTGGTGCTGGGCATCGCCAGCGTGCTGGTGGTCTCGGTGGTGCAAAAGCAGCGCGAGATCGGCATCTTGCGGGCCATGGGTGCGCAGCGCGGTCAGGTGCTGCGCCTGTTCCTGATCCAGGGCGCATTGGTGGGTTTGATGGGCTCGGTGCTGGGCACAGGCCTGGCCATGGGCATGATCAAGGTCTTCACCACCTTCGTGCGGGGGGCCGATGGCCTGCCGCTGTTCAGCATCACCTTGCCGCTGTCGACCGCGCTGCAGACCGTGGCGCTGGCCTTCGCGGCGGGCCTGGTGGCGGCGGTGCTGCCAGCGCGGCGTGCCGCGCGCATGGACCCGGCGCAAGCCATCCGGATGTGAGCCTGAGCGCATGACTTCGCCCATCCAACCACAAGCTGCTCACACAGCCGGCGCCGAGCTGGTGCAGATCGAAGGCCTGCACAAGGTCTACAACCTGGGCGAGCCCAACGAAATCGAGGTGCTCCATGGCCTGGACCTGAGCATCCGACAAGGCGAGTTCGCAGCGCTGATCGGCCCGTCGGGTTCGGGCAAGAGCACGCTGTTGAACGTGCTGGGCCTGCTCGAGCGCGGCACGTCGGGTCGATATACCCTGGCCGGTGAGGACGTTGCTCGCCTGGACGACGAGGGCCTGACGCGTCTGCGCCGCGACACCCTGGGCTTTGTTTTTCAGTTTCACCACCTGCTGCCGGCGTTCACGGCCGAAGAGAACGTGAGCATGCCGGTGCGCTCGCGCGATGGCGTGGTCTCGCGAGCGCAGCGGCAGCGGGCGCGAGAGCTGCTGGCGGCGGTGGGCCTGTCTCATGCGCTGGAGCGCAAACCGGCGCAGCTGTCGGGTGGCATGCAGCAGCGCGTGGCCATCGCGCGCGCGCTGATGCTGCAGCCGCCTCTGGTGCTGGCCGACGAGCCCACTGGCAACCTCGACACCGCCTCGTCGGCCGAGGTGTTTGCGCTGATGCGGGACATCCACCGGCGCGTGGGCACCACCTTCCTGATCGTGACCCACGACCCGCGACTGGCCGCCCGATGCGATCGCGTCATCGAGCTGGTCGATGGGCGCATTGCCCGAGATGCCTTGCCGCAAGAAGGTGCTCAAGAGACTTGAATTCCATTCAAGTCTCGTTGAAAACATATCGCTTGATTCACGCCTGTCGCCTGCCCACACTGCGGTCCATCTCAGGAACACAGCAGACAAGAGGCCAGCATGAATCAGCCATCTCCCCGCACCCCAGCCCACATCCTGGGCTTTCCACGCATCGGCGCGCAGCGCGAACTCAAGTTCGCCCTCGAGGGCTTCTGGCGAGGCGAACGCAGCGAGGCCGAACTGCGCCGCACCGGGGCCGAGCTGCGCCAGCGCCATTGGGCCTTGCAAAAGGAGGCCGGTCTGGACGCCGTCACCGTCGGTGACTTCGCCTGGTACGACACCACGCTGACGCTGGCTGCCACGCTGGGCGCCTTGCCTGCGCGCTTCGGCTTTGACGCACGCACGCTCAGCCTGGTGCAGCACTTCGAACTCGCGCGCGGCAACGTCGCGCAGCCGGCCATGGAGATGACCAAGTGGTTCGACACCAACTACCACCACCTCGTGCCCGAGCTCGCGCCCGACACCGCCTTCGAAGGCGGTGTGAACTGGTTGTTCGACGAGGTGGACGAGGCGCAAGCCTTGGGCCATCGCGTCAAGGCCGTGCTGTTGGGGCCCGTCAGCTTCCTGTGGCTGTCCAAGGTTCACGGCGAGCACGCCGGCTTTGACCGGCTGAGCCTGCTGCCGCGCGCGGTGCAGGCCTATCGCCGGGTCTTGCAGGGTTTGCGTGACCGCGGTGTCGAATGGGTGCAGGTCGATGAGCCTGCCTTGTGTCAGGACCTGCCTGCCGACTGGTTGGCCGCTTACCAGCCGGCTTACGACGAGCTGGCGGCGGACCTGCGTGGCACGGGCACGAAGCTGATGATGGCCACCTACTTCGACACCGCTGCAGACCACGCGGTGCTGGCGACTCGGCTGCCTGTGCAGGGCTTCCACATCGACCTGGTGCGGGCGCCGCAGCAGCTCGATGCCTGGTTGGCCGCCTTGCCTGCCACCGCTGTCTTGTCCGTGGGCGTGATCGATGGTCGCAACATCTGGCGCAGCGACCTGGACCGTGTCCTGGGCTTGCTGCAGCCGCTCAAGGCCCAACTGGGCGAGCGCTTGTGGGTGGCGCCATCTTGTTCGCTGCTGCACGTGCCGGTTTCCCTGGCCCACGAGGTCAAGCTCGATGCCGAGGTCAAGGGCTGGCTGGCGTTCGCCACCGAGAAGCTGCAGGAGTTGCGCGTCATCGCCCGTGCGCTCAACGAGGGCAGCCAGGCAGTGTCCACCGAACTCGAACAACAGCGGCTTGCCCTGGCGGCACGCCGCGCCTCTGGCCGCGTCACCAACCCGGTCGTGCAAAAGCGCCTGGCCCAGCTCACGGCCGACATGGCCCAGCGCCGCAGCCCCTTCGAGCAGCGCCAGGCTCTTCAACGCGAGGCTTTGCAACTGCCCGACTGGCCCACCACCACCATCGGCTCGTTCCCGCAGACGGCATCGATCCGCCAGGCGCGCTCAGCCTGGCGCAAGGGGCAGCTCTCTGCCACCGATTACCTGCAGCGCATGCGCGCCGAGATCGAACACGCAGTCAGGCAGCAAGAGGCCTGGGGCCTGGACGTGCTGGTGCACGGCGAGGCCGAGCGCAACGACATGGTCGAGTACTTCGGTGAACAGCTGTGGGGCTACGCCTTCAGTGACAACGGCTGGGTGCAAAGCTACGGCTCGCGCTGCGTCAAGCCGCCCGTTCTGTACGGCGATGTTTTCCGTCCCGAGCCCATGACGGTCGAGACCACGCGCTACGCGCAGTCGCTCACCGATCGGCCCATGAAGGGCATGCTAACGGGCCCGGTCACCATGCTGCAGTGGTCTTTTGTACGCGACGACCAGCCGCGCGAGGCCACCGCGTTGCAACTGGCCCTGGCCATCCGCGAAGAGGTGGCGGACCTGGAAAAAGCCGGCATCCGCGTGATCCAGATCGACGAGCCTGCCTTCCGCGAGGGCCTGCCGCTGCGCCGCAGCGACTGGGCGGTGTACCTTGACTGGGCCGTGCGCGCCTTCAAGGTTTCGTCGTGCTGCGTGCGCGACGAAACCCAGGTGCACACCCACATGTGCTACTCGGAGTTCAACGACATCCTGCCCAGCATCGCGGCGATGGATGCCGACGTCATCACCATCGAGACCTCGCGCTCGGCGATGGAGTTGCTCGACGGCTTCGGCGCCTTCCACTACCCCAACGAGATCGGCCCGGGCGTCTACGACATCCACTCGCCGCGCGTGCCGTCGGTGGAGGCCATGGTGCGCCTGTTGCGCCGTGCCGCCGATGTCGTGCCGGCCGAGCGGCTGTGGGTCAACCCCGACTGCGGCCTCAAGACCCGAGGCTGGGTGGAGACCGAGGCCGCGCTGCGCAACATGGTTGCGGCCGCCGGTGTGCTGCGTCGCGAGGCTGGCCTTCAGCGCGCGGCCTGAGCCGTTTGGGTGCACCAGCTTGGTGATGCCGTGAACCACCTCAGTGAAAGTGATCACGTTTGACGCAAACCGTTCGGTAAGTAACACGAGGTCACGCTTCTGACGCCCATGCGTCGAACGCCAGTCGATACAGTCGCTCCCCATGGACAGCCAGCTCACCTGGCGACCCAGGTTCATGGCGGAGGCGGCTTTGCAGGCGATCGAGACACATGAGGAACAAGGCGGGGCGGTTCAGGGCGGACCGGGCCTGAGCGCGGCCGTGGCGATGAGCGCGGTGGCTGCTGCGGCCCTGAGCGCTTGCGGCGCGGGCTCGCAGGGCTTCGAAGCCATGACCGCCGAGCGCGCCGCCCGCCTGCTCAACCAGGGTGGCCTGGGCTCCACTCCGTCCGAGGTCAACGAGATCCTGGAGCAGGGCGCAGAGACCTGGTTCGAGGCCCAAAAGCGCATGCCCATCGGGCCCTCGATCTGGCAGTGGGCCACCGACCATGGCCATGCCAGTCGCGCCTTTGCCCGCAGCGACTACGGCCTGGACCAGGCCCTGTGGTGGCGCCTGTGCAACTCGCAGGACGTGATGCGCCAGCGCATGGTGTTGGCGCTCAGCGAGATCTTCGTCGTCTCGCCGTTGAACATGGTGGCCTACTGGCGCCAGTTCGGCTGCATCGCGTGGTGGGAGTTGCTGGAGCGGCACTGCTTTGGCAACTTCCGCGACCTGCTCACGCACGTCACGCTGTCGCCCGCCATGGGCGTGTACCTGAGCATGCGTGGCAGCGCCAAGGAAACGCCCGCTGGCCGCCGCCCCGACGAGAACTACGCCCGAGAGTTGCTGCAGCTCTTCACCATCGGCCTGCACGAGCTCAACACCGATGGCTCGCCCGTGCAGCCCCTGACCGAAACCTACGACGCCGACACCGTCGCACAGCTGGCGCGAGCGCTCACCGGCTGGGACGTCGACGGCTTCAATCCCTTTGACCCGGAAGGCGCGTTCGAGTACTGGCGCAAGCCCATGGTCTTTCACGCCGACCGCCACGCCACGGGTGACAAGCGCGTGCTGGGTGCCAACATCCCGGATGGCACGCCTGGCCCCGAGGCCCTGCGCCTGGCCCTGGACGCCGTGTTCGCCCACCCCAACGTCGGGCCCTTCATCTCGCGTCAGCTGATCCAGCGCCTGGTGACCAGCAACCCCAGCCCCGCCTACGTTCGGCGCGTGGCCCTCACGTTTGAAAACAACGGTGCCACCACGCCGGTGCGTGGCGACCTGGCCGCCGTGTTGCGCGCGGTGCTGGCCGACCCCGAGGCCCGGCCAGAAAAAACCGAGCCCGCAGCCGGCGCGCTCGATGTGCAGACCGACGGCAAGCTTCGCGAGCCGCTGCTGCGCCTGCTGCAGTGGCTGCGCCTGAGCCGTGCCACGTCCACCGATGGCCAATGGAACGTGCCCGATGTGTCGGGCAGCGACATGATCGGTCAGGCGCCGCTGCGCGCGCCCTCGGTGTTCAACTTCTTCCGGCCGGGCTACGTGCCGCCCAACAGCGAAGTGGCGCGGCTGGGGCTGGTGGCGCCCGAGTTCCAGGTCACCAACGAGTCCACGGTGATCGGCTACGCCAACTTCCTGCGCAACGTGCTGCCCTTTGGCGGCGCAGGCATCTTGCCCAACTACGAAGATTGGCTGCAGCACGCCGACGACGTGCCCACCCTGGTCGACCTGCTCGATTTGCACCTCACCGGTCGCATGCTTTCGCGCACCACGCTCGACACCATCGTGCAGGGCGTCAGCTCGATCACCGGGCAGTCGAGCAACGAGCGCCGCAACCGCGTGCTGGCTGCCTTCTTCCTGGTCATGACCTGCCCCGAGTACCTGGTGCAGCGCTGAAGCCCACTTGCCGAATCAACCGCCATGAACGACCACTCGCCCAGCCGCCGCGCCTTCCTGCAACGCACCGCGTGGCTGTCTGCTGCCGGAGCGGCCGCTCCCTTCGCGATGAACCTGGCCACGATGGCCGAGGTCGCCGCGCAAACCTCGGGTGCGGGCGACTACAAGGCGCTGGTGTGCGTGTTCCTGCAGGGTGGCAACGACCATGGCAACACCCTGCTGCCGGCCGATGCCAGCAGCCATGCGGCCTACGCGACGGCCCGCAGCGACCTGGCCCTGCCGTTGGCGAGCCTGGTGGGCACCACCTTGGGCACCGATGCGTCCAGCAACCTGGGGGGCCGGCAGGTGGCCCTGGCCCCGGCGCTGCAGCCGCTCAAGGCCCTGTACGAAGGCGGTCGCCTGGCCGGCCTGCTCAACATCGGCACGCTGGTCGAGCCGACCACGTTGGCGCAGTACAAGGCTCAGTCGGTGCCCCTGCCGCCCAAGCTGTTTTCGCACAACGACCAGCAAGCGGCCTGGCAGTCGCACGGCGCCGAGGGCACCTCGGCGGGCTGGGGCGGGCGGGTGGTCGATGCCGCGTTGTCGAACAATGGCCAGGCTTCGCTGACGTGCATCAACACCTCGGGCAACGCCGTGTTCGTGGCCGGTGAGCAGGCCGTGCCTTTCATGGTCAACCCCGCTGGCGTGCCGGCTGTGGCCGCGCTGGGCGGAGGCATGTTCGGCTCGGCCGCCTGCGAGCAGGCCTTCCTCAAGCTGGTGACGCAAACCAGCCAGGCCCACGTGCTGGCCGCCGAACATGCCAAGGTGATGAAGCGTGCGCTGGACACCAACGGTCAGTTGCGTTCGGCCCTCTCGGGCGCACCGGCCCTGAACACGGTGTTCGACGCCGACGGGCTGTCGCGTCAGCTGGCCATGGTCGCCAGGCTGATGTCGGTGCGAGCCACGCTGGGCATGAAGCGCCAGGTGTTCTTCGTGCAGCTCGGTGGCTTCGACCTGCACGACAACTTCGCGGCGCGCCACCCGCTGCTGCTGGGACAGGTGGCCCAGGGCCTGAGCCGCTTTCAGCAGGCGCTCGACGAGATGGGCCTGGCTCAGCAAGTCACCACCTTCACCGCCAGCGATTTCGGGCGCACGCTCAGCAGCAATGGCGATGGCTCCGACCATGGCTGGGGTTCGCACCACTTCGTGATGGGTGGTGCGGTGCAAGGCCAGCGCCTGTTCGGCACCTTGCCCGATGCCGGCCTGGGTGGCAACCAGGACGTGGGGCAGGGCCGCCTGCTGCCCACGATGGCGGTGCAGCAACTGGCCGCCGCCCTGGGGCGCTGGATGGGCGTGAGCCCCTCCGACCTGGGCCTGGTGGCGCCGGGCCACTCTGTCTTCGACGCGACATTGCTGTCCGGCCTGATGAAGACCTGATGCGGCCCGAGGGGCGCTTGCACTAGGATGGCGCCCTGTCTGAAGAGGAGCCTGTCCGATGTCCGCCCGTCCCAACCAACTCTCCCGCACCGTGGCCAAGCTGCAGGGCCTGCCCCTGATCGGCCAGTGGGCCACCAGCTTCGCGCTGGGCCGCGTGGTGCCTTACGTGGGCACTTCAGGGCTGAAGTACGAGGTCATCAGCAGCCAGCGCGTGGTCGTGCGCATCCGCAACCAGCGCAAGGTGCAGAACCACATCAAGGGCGTGCACGCCGCCGCCATGGCCCTGCTGGCCGAGACCGCCACGGGCTTTTGCGTGGGCATGAACCTGCCCGACGACAAGCTGCCGCTCATCAAGACGATGAAGATCGACTACGTGCGCCGCTCGCAGGGCGACATGGTGGCCGAAGCCAGCCTGCGCCCCGAGCAGATCCAGCAGATCCTCACGCAGGACAAGGGCGAGGTGGTGGTGCCGGTGGTCATCAAGGACGAGTCCGGTGAGCAGCCCATCCAGGCCGAGATGACCTGGGCTTGGGTGCCCAAGAAGCGGGGTTGATGCCAAAGCGCTGATGCGCGTTGGATGGCCGCGGCCGCTGTGCCGCCCGTTCAGCCCGCGACCGCCGGGGTGTGGCGCTTGATGGCCGCCACCAGCGCCTCCAGCTCGATCGGTTTGACCACCAGGTCAACCATGCCGGCGTCGCGGCACTTGTGGTGCTCTTCGGCCATGGCGTGCGCGGTCTGCCCGATCACCGGCAGGTCGGGTGCGAAGGCCCGGATCTGCCGGGTGGCTTCGTAGCCGTCCATGCCGGGCATCTGGATGTCCATGAGCACGACGTCGAAGGCGTTGCGCCCTTGCGTCTGAAGCCGCACCAGCGCGTCGGCGCCGCCGTCGCACATGGTGACCTGCGCGCCTTCGATGGCAAGCAGCTCGGTCAGCACCAGCTGGTTGACGGCGTTGTCTTCCGCGGCCAGCACGCGCAGGCCACCCAAGCGCCGGGTGTGCGCCATGGGGACGGGATCGGGCTCGTCGAGCGGAACGGCACCACTGACCGTCGGCTCGTCGGTCACCAGCGGCAGCCACACCTCGAAGCGGGTGCCCACGCCCACCTCGCTTTGCGTGCGGATGTCTCCCCCCAGCATCTCCACCAGGCGGCGCGAAATCGTCAGGCCCAGGCCGGTTCCCCCGAAGCGGCGCGTGGTCGAGCCGTCGGCCTGCTCGAACGGCCGGAACAGCCGCTCGACCTGGCTTGGCCCCATGCCGATGCCGGTGTCGGTGACGGCCAGCATGAGTTGCCCATCCCGGGCGCAGGCGCTCAGGCAGACCTCGCCCTGGTGCGTGAACTTCACGGCGTTGGACAGCAGGTTCAGCAGCACCTGCTCGAGCCGCAGGGCATCGCTGATGAAGGTGTTGGGCAAGCCGGCCTCGAGGTCCAGGCGCAAGGTCAGGCCCTTTTCGTCGGCGCGCTCGCGCACCGTGGCCAGTGAGCGATCGAGCAGCTCCTGCAGGCGCAGAGGTTGCAGCTCGATGCGCAGCTTGCCGGCCTCGATCTTGGAGAAATCGAGGATGTCGTTGATGACGCCCAGCAGCAAGCGGCCCGAGGCGTTGATCTGCTCGAAGACCTGGCGCGCGTGGCCATCGTGGTCGCGCAGCCCGATTTGAGCCAGCCCCAGCACCCCGTTGAGCGGCGTGCGGATCTCGTGGCTCATGTTGGCCAGGAACTCACTCTTGATGCGGCTCAGGCGCTCGGCTTCTTGTCTGGCGGCTTCGAGTTCGGCCGTGCGCTCGCGCACCGTTTGCTCCAGGTGCTCCTGGTGGGCCTGCAGCTCGGCGCGCGCCTGCTGCACCTCGCTGATGTCCTGGATGGCGCCTTCGATGCGCACCACGCGACCGTCCTGCCAGATGGGCTCGCCCTGCGTGCGGATCCACTTGGCATTGCCCTGGGCGCTGGTCAGCTGCAGCTCCAGCGAGTAGGGCTGACCGTGCTGGATCGCCCGTTGGATGGCTTGTGAGATCTGGTCGTGGTGCTGTCCCTGGAAGTAACTCAAGCCCCCTTGAAAGGACAGCGCCTCGGGGCGCGAGGGATCCAGGTCCAGGATGCGCGCGGCGCCATCGGTGCGCGTGCCCACGCCGGTGGCGACGTCGATGCTCCAGCCGCCCACCTTGGCCAGGGTGCTCATGCGGTCGAGCAGGGCCTGCTTGTCGCGCAGCGCCTGCTCGTTGCGCCGGCGGTCGGTGACGTCCAGCGCCAGGCCGATGACCACCGTGCCGCTCAAGGTCTCGAGCCCGCGACCGTGCACATCCAGCTCGATCTTGCTGCCATCTCGCCTCAGGCCGGCAAAGCCGTAGCTCACCTCCTTGCCGGGTTGGTCGAAGCGAAGCTGCAGGTGTTGGCGCACCTTTTCTCGGTCCACGGGGTCGACCAGTTCGTCGACGCTCAAGTTGCCGATGATCTGAGAGGGGTGGTCGTAGCCCAGCATCCGGGCGAACGCCGGGTTCACGTAGACGAAGCGGTTCTGCTGGATGATGTAAATGCCAGCCAGCGTCTGCTCGACCAGGGCCAGGAACTTGCTGTTGCCCGAGCGCCGCTCGGCGCGCTGCATCCACTCGATGCTCACGCTCACCAGCAGGCCCATGGCCACGAAGATGCCCATGGCGATCATGCCGGAGGGCTTGTGCGTGGCCCAGTTGGGGTGCGTGGGCGCGAACACCACCCAGGCCAGGGCGGCCGACACCCCCGTCGCCGTCACGCTGGCCACCCAGCCGCCCACCCAGGCCGATGCCAGCACCGCGGGGTAGCCCAGCACCCAGGCAAAGGGCCGCAAGTGCTCCCAGTAGGTCCATTGCACCAGGGCGGCGAGGGACGGGATGGTCAGGCCCCAGGCGATGGCCAGCCAGGGGTTGTGGCCGCCGGGCTGGTCGCCGAACTTGATGTCGACATCGGCGTCCGCCGGGGCGTTCATCAAGGTGAACCAGAGGATGGCCGTCGTGGCGAGCACGAAGGCCAAGCCCTTGAGCATGCCGTAGCGAGCCAGGGTGTGGGCGTCGCTCAACTGCGCCAGCAGGCTGTCGGACAGGAAGATCCAGGCGGCCGCGAAAACCAGGTAGGCGACGGCGGCCTTGAGACCGTACAGCTTGCGACGAGAAACCGGCATCCGTGCTCCTTGCCCAGTGGCGTGTGGCGCAATTATCCGGTCAGCTTGGGGCGTGCAAGCCAGGGATCAGCCGGGTGTTCGCCCGGGGTTCATCGAGCTTTCAGCCGGCTTGCACGCGGGCGGTGAGCGCCTTGCCGCTCTTGAGGCCCAGCTTTTTCATCAGCGCCTGGTCGGCATCGAACTCGGGGTTGCCGGTGGTCAGCAGCTTGTCGCCGTAGAAGATGGAGTTGGCGCCGGCCAGGAAGCACATGGCTTGGACGGCCTCGCTCATGGCCTGGCGACCGGCCGACAGGCGCACGCGGGCCGTCGGCATGGTGATGCGCGCCACGGCGATGGTGCGCACGAACTCCAGCGGGTCCAGCGGCGGGGTGTCGGCCAGCGGGGTGCCGGGCACGCGCACCAGGTCGTTGATGGGCACGGACTCGGGGTAGGTGGGCAGGTTGGCGAGCTGGGCAATCAGGCCGGCGCGGCCCTCGCGGGTTTCGCCCATGCCGACGATGCCGCCGCTGCAGACCTTCAGGTTGGCCTTGCGCACGTGTTCGAGCGTGTGCAGGCGGTCTTCGAGGTCGCGCGTGGTGATGATGTCGCCGTACAGCTCGGGGGCGGTGTCGAGGTTGTGGTTGTAGTAGTCCAGACCCGCGTCTTTGAGCGATTGCGCCTGGGTGTCGGTCAGCATGCCCAGGGTGCAGCAGGCTTCGAGGCCTTCGTCCTTGATCACGCCGATGAGCTCGGCCACCTTCTCGATGTCGCGGTCTTTGGGGGCGCGCCATGCGGCGCCCATGCAGAAGCGGCTGGCGCCGGCGTCGCGCGCGGCGATCACGGCCTCGCGCACCTCGTCGGGCGACATCAGCTTGCTGGCTTCAACACCGGTGTCGTAGGACTGCGATTGCGGGCAGTAGCCGCAGTCTTCCGGGCAGCCGCCGGTCTTGACCGACAGCAGCGTGGCGTGTTCGATCTCGTTGGCGTCCCAGTGCTGGCGGTGCACCTGCTGGGCCTGCCAGAGCAGGTCGTTGAAGGGCAGGTTGAAGAGCTCGAGCACCTTCGAGCGCGGCCAGCGGCCGTTGTCGAAATTGGGGTCGGTGCAGTCGCCGCCGCAGCCGTGGGCGTTCAGCACGGGCTTTTTGGGCACGAGCTGGATCGGGCGTTCGGCGGTGGCCGGGGCGCTGGTCGGCAGGGCGGATGTGGAGCAGGAGGTCATGGAATTCGATCCCACCTGGTGAAAGGCGGCGGCAGACGTCACAGAGCCGCAGTGTAGTCCGGATGACGCGCACGTCAGTCTACGGGGAGATCCCGGGGTTAAGCTCGGCCCATGCGATTCGAACACCTCATCGAGATCAACGCGCCTCAGGTCGGTTTGCCCTTGATGGCGCCCACGTTCACCCGCGAGCAGCTGTGGCGCGGGTTGATGCAGCGCGTGCAGTCTCCTCAGCGCTTCCCGATGGGGCCCGACCGCTGCGAGTGGCGGGAAACCGAGCCGGGCGTGTTCCGGCGCACCGTGCATTTCGGCGCCCACGTGATGCACGACGAGGTGCGCACGGAGCCCGGGCAGAAAATGGTCTTCACCCCCGAGGCGCATGGCGACACGGCGCCCATCCGGCTGACCATGGCCATCGAAGAGCCGCGTGCCGGCCAGATGGTGCTGCGCTTCGTTTACGAGGCCTTGTCCCCCCAAACGGACGAGGAGGCCTACTACAACGACTACCGCCACAATGCCTGGTTGCACAACGACCGCGACATGGTGCGAAGCTTGCGCCAGTGGCTGTCGGAAGAAGGGCTCTGAGCCGACCTCGCCTGCCGGCGTGACTCGCAGCCCTTCAGGCCGGCTTCAGCCTGCCGGGGCACCCTGCCCCGTCCAGCTTGCCGGAGTGCCTTGGCGGCATCCCATGGCAGGCCAAGGGAGGCTGCATGGCAACACGACACGGAACGAGAGTGAGCGACGGTGGCGCGGTCACGCGCCTCTTGCACGCGGCGATGGCGATCGCCTTCCTGGGCGCCTGGCTGAGCGCTGAGTGGGAGGCGCTGAGGGCCTGGCACATCGCCTGCGGCCATGCTTTGGCGGGGGCCTTGCTCGCGCGCATCGCGTGGTCGCTGGCGCGGCCCCGGGCCTCGCTGGTGCGTTGGTGGCAGACGCTGCGGCGCGCGGCACGGCGCCTGCGTTCCGGGCACGACGGTGTTTTGCGTGCGCCCACCTGGTCCATCGCAGGCTCGGCCCTGGTGGTTTGCGGCATCGTGTTGCTGGTGCCGGGGTGCTTTGTCTCGGGCTGGGCGCTGGGGCGGCTGGTTGATGCGGTGCAGGGGCCTGTGGCGCTGCACCGCTGGCTGGGCACGGCCCTCATGGTGGTGGCCGCCACGCACGTGGCCCTGGTCGGCGTGCTGGGGGTGCTGCGCGGGCGCTGCGCGGCCTGCGACGTGTTGCCTGGCGGGCCGACGTCAGGCCAGGGTTGACTCCACCACGACCGGGTCCGGCTGTTGCTCGGCCAGGTGGTGAGGCGCGTGCTTGCGCAGCTGGATGGTGAAGCACGCCCCCACGCCCGGCAGGCCCTGTGCGGTGATGTCTCCGCCCATGCGGGTCATCAACTGCCTGGCGATGTACAGGCCCAGCCCGCTGCCCTCGATGTCTTTCGTGAAACGGCCCACGCGGTTGAAGGGCTGAAACAGGTGCGGGATGTCTTCGCTGCTCAGGCCATGGCCGGTGTCGGCCACCTCGATGAACAGGTGGTCGGCGTCCTCGGTGGCGCGAACCTGGATGGATCCACCCGGGCGGTTGTATTTGCAGGCGTTGCTCAGCAGGTTGATGAAAACCTGTTGCAGGCGTTGCGGGTCGGCCCAGGCTTGGAGCGCCTGGGCAGGCAGTTCGTCGCGCAGGGTCAGGTGCTGGCGATCGCGCATCGACTCGACGGTGGGCAGGCAAGCCCTGAGCAGCGGCGAGACATCGATCTCTTGCGGGTGCAGCGGCACCTGGCCGGACTCGATCTTGCTGAGGTCGAGCACCTCGTCAACCAGGCCGAGCAGTTGCTGGCCCGACTGCAGGATCCAACCCACCTGTTGATGCTGGGTGGGTGACAGGGGCTTGCCGCCCTGGTCCATGTCCAGCAGTTGGGCGAAGCCCAGGATGGCGTTGAGCGGGGTGCGCAGCTCATGGCTCAGGCGCGACAGGAAGCTGCGCTGGGCCGCAGCGGTGCGCTGGGCCGTGTCCCGCTGGATGGCGACTTGCGCCTGCATCTGCTCGACGGTGACGTCGCGCACGATGCCCAGGATGTGGGCGCCTTGGCGCTCGTCGCGGTCCATGCGGCCGGCCACCTCGATGCTGCGCACATCGCCCTCGGGTGAGTTGATCCGGTAGCGCACGAGGCGAAAGACACCTTGGGCAATGGCCTGGTCCATTTGTGCCCGCGCATCTTCCTGGTCGTCCGGGTGAATGTGCGTGCGGATTTCTTCCCGGGTGAGGGTGATCGCTTCGTCGCCCCAGCCCAGCAGCTGAGCGGCCTTGCCGTCGAGGTGGTAGCGCTGCGATCCGATGTCCAGGTCAAAGCGGCCCAGGCCGGCGAAAGCAACGGCCATGTCCCAGCGCTGCTGCTCTCGTCGCAGCTGCAGGCCCTGGCTGTGCTGGCGTGCGTGCACGCGACGGTAAGTCAGCACATAGGTGACCGAGATCAGCAGCACGGCACCGAACACCAGGACCTGCAGCAACCACTCGGTGGCGTGTGCCGCCCGGGTGAGGTGGGCCAGGAAGGTGCGCTCTTCGGCGAGCAACTGGCGGTCCACGCGCGCGATCTCCTGCGACAGGGCCTTGCCGGGTGCGCCGTCCCGCTGTTGCGGCATCAGGCCTCGGCTGCGCTCGGCCAGCAGGCGCAGCTCGGCAATCAGGGTGTCGCCCTGGGTCCAGGCGCGCAGCGAAGGCTGAAACAGCCAGGTGTCGCTGAACAGGTGATAGAGCACCATCATCGCGGTGATGTCGGCCTCGTCCAGGCCGCCTGCGGTGAAGCCTTGGCGGGCCACCTGCCACTGCACCGGCCGTTTGTTGAGCGCCTCGCGGGCTCGCTGGTCACCGGCCTGGACGGCCAAGGCGGATTCAAAGCCCTGAAGGTAAGCCGGGTCGCCGGTGGCGACGTGGGCCTGCAGCTGTGCGACAGCGGTGGTGTGGGCTTTGGACCAGAGGCTCTCGCCCTGGACGTAGGCGCGGATGGCGCCCAGCAGGTACATGCTGGAGATGGCCAGCAGCCCGATCAATGCGAACGCCCCGACCGGCACGACCTGCCACAGCAGCGGGGTCCTCTGGGTGGGGTGGCGCGTGTTCAGGGTCATCGCGGGAGCGTGCGCTTTCCGCGCAAGTCCGTCATCCGGGAAAACCGGATGTCGCGTGATGTTCCACACGTGCGGTGGCGTGATCAGGCCGGGAGGCAGGGGTGTGGCGAGGGTGTGGCCGAACGCACCGTCGGCTGGCGCGCGGCCTGGCGCAGGCTCGACAGCTTGGCCGGCAGCTCACCTGGTTGCGTGTGCAGGGCCCGCACCACGCACAGGGCCGCAGGCCCGCAGGCCGCGAAACGCCGAAGGTCGTCGGCACCGAGCAGGCCGCCAATGGCCACGACGGGCACGTCCGATTGCGCCACCCACCAGCGCAGGTTGCGCTCGCCCTGCGGCAGCCACGGCATGTCCTTGGTGGTGGTTGCTTGCACCGGGCCACAGGCCACGTAGCTGGGACCGCAGCCGAGCGCACGCGCCAGCTCCCACGGGCAGTGCGAACTCAGGCCCAGCAGGGTGTCGTGGCGGCGTTCGCGCAGTGCCGCGCGGTCGTCGGCCGAGAGGGCCAGCAGGTCTTCCTGGCCCAGGTGGATGCCCAGCTGAAAGCGGGGGTGGCAGCGAGCCGAGTCCTGGGTGAGGTCGTCGGCGCTGTGGCCGTCGACCGGTGTGGGGCGGGGTGCAGACAGGGCCAGGCGCCAGTGGTCGTTGACGAAGAGCGTCGCGCCGTGGCGGGCGGCGGCTTGCAGGCCGATCGCCAGCGCGGTGTCAGCGCCTTGACGGGGTTTGTGGCGCAGCTGGACGCAGCGCAAGCCCGCCTCCACCGACGCCGACAGCGATGGGCCATCGGGCAAGATGCCGTAGAGGCGGTCGGCCGGTGGGCGAAAGGCTTCAAAGCGGGCGTTGCCGCCGAGGCTGCCGTGAGCCGGTGGCGCGGTGGTCTTGGCCGTCGGGTGCTGGCTGGGCATCAGGCGCCAAGGCAGCTCGCGACCCAGGCCCAGCCAGGGCAGGGGGGCGCCACCTTGGGTTGCCCCGGCCAATGCCCCGGCGGCAGCAACCACCGGGCCTCGCCCGCCGCCGGCGGGGCGGGCGTGCATCAGGGCGTGGTGCACGACCATGCGGCCGAGCACGCAGGCGTCGGCGGTGCCATGGCCCAAAGCCAGGCAGGCGCCGATGGCGCTGGCCAGGGTGCAGCCGGTGCCGTGGTGGTGAGGGGTGTCCACGCGTGGCGCGCACAACCAGCCTTGGGCCTGCGGGCTTTGCAGCCAGTCGAGGCTGAATCGGGTCTCGAGGCCGGGGCCCGCCTCGTGCCCCGCTCGGTGTGCCGCCTCGGCGGCGTCGCCACCTGTGACCAGGACGCAGCGTGGCCCGAGGGCCTGCAGCGCCACGGCCATGTCGGGGATCGGGTCGAGCGCTTCGCCAGGTGGCGTGGTGCGGACCTCATCGGTGTGCAGCTCAAGCAAGGCCTGGGCTTCTGCGCGGTTCGGTGTGAGCACGGTGGCCCGGGGCAGCAGCCACTGGCGGTAGGCCTGCACGATGGCGGCATCGGTGAAGGCGGCGCCACCCGCGCTGGCGCGCAGCACCGGGTCGACCACCAGGGCGAGGTGTTGGTGCGGGTCGGTGTGGACGGGCGCGTCGGCGCGCAGGCGGTCCACCCAGCGGGCCACGGTTTCGATGGCGGCCACGCTGCCAAGCAGACCGGTCTTGATGGCGCGGGGCCGGAGGTCTTGCGCCAGGGCTTGCAGTTGCGCTTCGAGTTGGGGGCCGTCCACCGGGAAGATGGCATCGACGCCTTGCGAGTGCTGCGCGGTCAGGCAGGAGGCGATGGGGCACAGGTGCACACCCAAGGCGTCGGCCGCGCGCTGGTCGGCGCTCAGGCCGGCGCCGCCGGCGGTGTCCAGCCCGGCGATGGCCCAGACGATGGGGGGCGTGGTGGGGGC
>SCMV01000040.1 GCA_005502875.1 Comamonadaceae bacterium 2PF
TTTTTGCACACACCACTTTGCTGGGTGAGCGGCCCAGAGAGCTGCAGGAAGAGGCCTGAGTTGGCTGCTTCGCCACCCGGGTTGTGGCACGAAGCGCAGTTGGCTTCGAGGTAAGACCGCGCACGGGCCTGGATGTCGGCGGCGGTGCCCGCAGGCTGGCCGCTGTCGCCAGGCACGTTCCACTTCGGCGCGCGCTCAACCGATGCCATCGAGGTGGGCAACCCGGTCAGCAGGCCTTGAGCCTTCATGTATTGAAGCTGGTTCTGGTTGCCCAGGCGAGGGTTCAGGCGGTTGAGGAAGCGCGCCTTGGGGCCAATCGGCACCGCCCCACCCTCACCCGATCGATCAGAGCCGTGGCAGACCACGCAGGCCATCGCCGAGGGCACGCTGTACTGCGGCACGTCGCCCGTGTAGCGCACGCGCTGGCCCTTGGCGTCGCGCACATCGGGGTCCTGATCGAGGTAGTCGTAGCGGCCCGAGACCTCGCGGCCTTGGGGCGTGAGCCTGGCCACCATGCGGCCGCTGGCGTCCTTCTCCCAAACATAGGGCAGGCCGATCCAGAACGGGCCTTCGGGGCCTTCGCGCTTGATGAGCAGGCGCGTCTCGATGATGTCCTCGGCCAGCAGCTTGCCGGCCGCGTCCTCGCGCCGGAAGGTGAAGGTCTTGGCGATGATGGTGCCGGTGGGGAAGGCCAGCGTGGCCAGGCTCTCGGCTGGCACATCGGCAGCGGGGTACCAGTTGCCCGTGCCTGTGCCCGCCGGCTGCGTGGTCTTGAAGCCGGTCTTGCCATCGCGGTACTGCGCGGCCTTGCCCGGCGGGATGAAGAGGAAGCGGTACTTGCTTGCGTGGTTGGTGAACAGCGTGGACGTGAGCTCGTAGTGCATGCCGTTGCCACGCGGCTGGTCACGCGGGTCCTGCTCGTTGTTGAACAGGCCGTAGGCCTCCAGCGTGGGGCAGTTGTGGCGCGCGGCCAGCTCGAAGTTCACCGCCGTCTTGGGCGATGCGGCGCAGGCCTGCTGTGACTCTTCCTGCGTGGGCTGGGTCACCGCGTCGCCAGGCAGCACATAGGGCAGCTTGAGCACCGGCAGCGGCACGCTTTTGAGCTTGCACTGGTGACGCAGCAGGTTGCGGTCACCGGCCTTGAAGTTGGCCAGGTCGGTGAAGTCGCTGTTCTTCACGTTGGCGTTCAGGTAGGGCAGCGTCGAGAGGTCGTACTGGTTGTCGGTGATGCACACGCGCAGGTCGTCGCGCAGCTTGCCTTGTTTGCCCAGCAGCCAGTTGTAGCTGATGTTGAATTTCCAGTCGGTGAAGTGGCAGCCCGGCATCGGGTCGCTCAGGCCGTAGTTGGGGCCGCCCAGCGTGGTCTGGCGCGGGTTGACGCGGTCCTTCTCGCCGGGGTTGGCCAGTTTCAGCGAGATGCCGTCCTTGTCGACCGGGTAGGCACCGCAGTCGCCCAGCTTGTCGACCTGGCCGTCGGTCAGGATGTGCGCCGAGATGCCGCCACCCTTGAGCCAGATCAGCGCCGTGATCGTGGTCGAGGCGTCGTTGATGTCGAGCATCGGCGGCTTGTAGCCGTTGTGGCGGAAGGTGTTGTGGTGGATGTTGAGCGCTTCGTTGAAGAAGTCCAGCTTCTTGTCGGTGGCCTTGTGGTTGACGAAGCCATAGTTGACGACCAGCAGGCCCGAGGTGCGGTTGTCGGCGATCTCGTTGCCGTAGAACTCGAGGTTGTCTTGCGCCGCGATGATGGCGCCGGTGCCCGGGGGCGCGTCTTTCACAAAGCCGGCAGCACCGAAGTTCTTGGTGTTGTTGTTGATGAATCGGTTGTGGCGCACCACGTTGCCATCGCCGTACTGCGACAGGCCTTCGAGGTCGTAGGCCAAAAAGCCTGCGGTGTTTTCGGTGGCCAGGTTCTGCTCGACCAGGCCGCGCTGCACGTTCTCCAGCTCGATGCCGATCACGTTGTAGCGGGCCTCGTTGCGGCGCACGATCACATCGCTGGACTGGCCCACGTACAGGCCCGCATCGACCGAGCCGTAGGAGTAGGTGTCCTCGACCAGCAGCTGCTGCACCATCACCGGGTAGATGGCGTAAAAGCCGTTGCTGGGCTTGACCTGGTAGCCCGCAGCCACCGGGTCGGCGTCGCTCCAGCCGGCCTTGATGCGGCGCAGCGTCACGTACTTCGAGCGGTAGATGCGGATGCCGTTGCCCGGGGTGTCGATGACCTCCAGGTCCTCGACCGTGATGCCCTCGCAATGTGAGGCGTTGATGCCCTCGGCGGTGTTGCTGCCCAGGAAGCTGAGCTTCGTCTTGTCCTTGCCCGCGCCGCGGATCGTCAGGCCGCGCTTGCCGTGGATGATCAGCCCGCTGGGGAAGTTGAAGGTGCCGGCGGCGAACTCGACCGTGTCGCCCTCGCTGGCGTAGAAGATGGCCTTGAGGGTGTCGGCTGCGGCGCTGGCGCCGGGCTCGATGCGAAACACCTTGGGGGCGGCCGCGTGGGCGGCCTGCACACAGGCCAGCGCCATCAACAGACAGGCCATCGCCCATCGACAGGCCTGCACGGCCAGGGAGCGCGGGTGGGTCATCGGTTTCCTCCTGAGTCCTGAGCGCAGGGCGGACACCCCTGCTGGGACCTGCAGGCTAGGAGGCATGGTGCGATGCAACTGTCAGCTGCCTGACAGATGCGGGTAATCCTGCAAGCACCAGGGGGCTCAGCCCCGAACAGGCTGACACATCACGCCACGTGGCGCAGCCCCTGCACGATGTCGATGCGCGACATCTTCCAGGCGGGCCAGGCGGCCGAGACGCCCCCCACGAGCAACGCGGCCAGCACCTGCAGCGCCACCGTCAACTCCGAGACGCGGAAGATCGGGAACAGCGTGCCCGCCGCTTTCACAAAGGCCTCTGCCATCGGAAAGGTCAGCGCGATGCCCAACCCGCCGCCGATCAGCGCGATCAGCAGGCTCTCGCCGAACAGCAGCTTGACCACAAAACCCGGCCGAAAGCCCAGGGCCTTGAGCGTGGCGTACTCGGCCAGCCGCTCGCGCGCGGTCATCGTCATCGTGTTGGCCATCACGGCCATGATGATCAGGATGATGATGAAGCTGACGGCCTGCACGGCCAGCAAGATGGCCTCGCTCATCGACACGAAGCTCAGCTGAAAGGCCTTCTCGGTTTCGGTGAGCGTCTCGGCCAGCGAATTGGCGAACAGCGCGTCGATGCGCTGCGACACCTGCGGTGCCTGATCGGGGTCGTGGATGCGCGCGATGTACACGCCCACGAAGTCGGCCTTGTTGCCCAAACGTGCGCGCACCGAATCGGCCACGCGCTGCCAGTGGATGAACATTTGCTGCTCGTCGGTCTTGGCGTCGGCACCCTGGTAGATGCCACGGATGGTGAAGCGCCAGTTGCCCGAGTAGATGGTGCCGCGCAGGGTCACCGTGTCGCCCAGTTTCCAGCCGAACTTGGCCGCCAGCTTGCGGCCCACCACGGCGCCTTGTCGATCACGGAAGAAGGCCTGCTTCTCGGCGTCGGTGAGCTTGAACTCGGGGTACAGCGCCAGGTAGCTGGGCGGGTCGACCGCGAACTGCGCAAAGAAGTTGCGCTCGGTGATGTAGATGCCGCCGAACCAGTTGGCCCAGGAGATGCCGCTGACGCCCTCGACCGAGCGGATGCGCTCGGCGTAATTCAAAGGCAGCGGGAAGGTCAGCGAGATGGCGCTGCGCGTGATCAGGCGCGTGCTCGAGGTGGCGTCGACCCCCGCGTACCAGGCGTCGACGATGGTGCGCAGCAAACCAAAAGCCGAGATCGCCACGACCAGGCCCACCATGGTGAGCAAGGTGCGCAGTCGGTGCCGGAAGGCGTTCTTGAGCAGCAGGCGCAGCAGGAACATGCTTGCGCCTCACTCGCCTTCGGCGGCCTTGACCCGGTCTCCTGCCTTCAAAGCGCGCGGCGCCCCGGTCACCACCTTGTCACCGGCTTTCAACGCGGCCGACGCAGCGGGTTCAGCCGGCAGCACCTCGCGCACATCGCCCAGCGTGCGTCCGGCCTTGACCGCCACGGTTTCGACCTGCATCGACTCGGCCGAGCCGCCTACGGAGGCACCGGTCTTCACGCGCCACAGCACCGTGCGCCCATCGACCTCGTGCAAGGCCTTGGGCGGCACCGCCAGCACCGGCTGCTGATCGGCCACCGTGATGGCCTGCGACAGGAAGTTCACCTTCGCGCTCATCTCGGGTAGGATGCGCTCGTCGAGCTTGGCAAAGCGCACCTTCACGGTCACCGTGGCCTTGGCGCGGTCCACCGTGGGCACCAGGCCGCCCACCTCGCCCATGAAGCGCACGCCCGGCAAGGCGTCGAGCATGATCTCGACCGGCTGGCCCACGCGGGCCTTCGACAGGCTGCCTTCGGACACATCGGCCTCGACCTCCAGCGTGCGCATGTCGGCCATGGTGACGACCGCACCCTGTGTGCCGGCCGCGCTGGACAGCGGCGTGATGATGTCGCCCACGTTGGCGTTCTTGACCAGCACCACGCCGTCAAAGGGCGCGCGGATCTCGGTGAAATCTTCGGCCACGCGTTGAACGCCCACCTGCGCTCGCGCGACCTCCAGCGTGGCCTTGGCCGACGACACCGAGGCGCGCGCGGCCTTGGCGCGGGTCTGCACCGCGTCGACCGCCTGTGGCGAGATGAAGCCCTGCGCCTGCAGGCCCTGGCTGCGCACCAGCTCGGCCTCGGCGTTGGCCTGCTCGACCTCGGCCTGGCGCACACCGGCTTCGGCCTGGCGCACACCCGCTTGCGCCGCGACGATGGCCGCGCGCACGTCGCTCGCGTCCAGCCTGGCGATGAGCGCGCCTTGCTTGACCACCGAACCCTCGCGCACGTTGAGCTCGACCAAGCGGCCCGTGGCCTTGGACGCCACCGCCGCGCGGCGCTGCGCCACCACGTAGCCCGAGGCCGTGAGCTGCACGAACTGCTGAGACGGCGTGCTCGTGACCACGGCGGCCGTTTGCACCGCCACGGGCTTGGGCGCCAGCCACCAGGCAAGCCCCCCCACGGCGACCACAGCGCCCAGGATCACAGGCCACCAGTTGCGCCGAGGTGCAGCGGCCCCTGCATGGCCCCGGTCGATGCGCAACTGGCTCAGGGCGCTGACCGAAGGCTTGGCGGTGTCAGGAGAAGGTTCTGGCGCGGCGGACATGGCGGGCGTGGTCCTGTGTCGGAAGGATCACGCATTGTGGCGCATGCCCCACCGAGCCCCCAGCCTCAGCGCGCAGCGTTGAGCGCGTCGCGCGTCTGCTGGGCCACGCGGCGCGCGGCGCTGGCGAAGTCATCGCCGCTGCTGGCGTACAGCACGGCGCGCGAGCTGTTGACCACGATGGTGCCGGTGATGGCACCGCTCGCATCGGTCTTGAGGCCCGCCTTGACGGTGGCCACGGCGTCACCACCTTGCGCACCCACGCCGGGGATCAGCAAAGGCAGCGTCGGCGCCAGCTCGCGCACGCGGGCGATCTCTTCGGGGAAGGTCGCACCCACCACCAGGCCCATCTGGCCGTTGGTGTTCCAGGGGCCTTGCGCTTGGCTTGCGATGTGCTCGTACACGCGGGGCTGGCCTTCGATGTCGGCCAGGCGCAGGTTCTGCAGGTCGGAGCCACCGGGGTTGGAGGTGCGGCACAGCAGGATCACGCCCTTGCCCGGGTATTTGAGGAAGGGCTCCATCGTGTCGAAGCCCATGAAGGGCGACAACGTGACGGCATCGGCCTGGTAGCGGGTGAAGGCCTCGTGCGCGTACTGGTCGGCGGTCGAGCCGATGTCACCTCGCTTGGCATCGAGGATGACGGGCACGTTGGGCGCGGCGCGGCGCATGTGCGCCATCAGGCGCTCGAGCTGGTCTTCGGCGCGGTGAGCCGCGAAGTACGCGATCTGCGGCTTGAAGGCGCAGACCAGGTCCTTCGTGGCGTCGACGATCGCGGCGCAGAAGTCATAGATGCGATCGGGCTGGCCCTTCCAGGCCCCCGGGAACTTCGACGGTTCGGGGTCCAGGCCCACGCAGAGCAGGGAGTCGTTGAGTTGCTGCGCGCGCAGCAGTTGCTCGGTGAAGATCATGCGGGGCCTCGTCTGGTGCTGCCTGGGGTGCTCACTTGCCGATGCGCTGAGCCAATTCCACGGCCTTGCCGATGTAATTGCCCGGGGTCATGGCACGCAACCGCGCCTTCTCGTCTTCGGCCAGCTCCAGCGTCTCGATGAAGGCCTGGATGGACTCCTTCGTGATGGCCTTGCCGCGGGTGAGTTCCTTCAGGCGCTCATAGGGGTTGGGCAGCGCATGGCGGCGCATCACGGTCTGGATGGGCTCGGCCAGCACCTCCCAGGAAGCATCGAGGTCGTCGGCCAGCGCCTGCGGGTTGACTTCGAGCTTGCCCAGGCCGCGTGCCAGGCTGTCGTAGGCCAGCAGGGCGTAGCCCAGGGCCACGCCCATGTTGCGCAGCACGGTCGAGTCGGTCAGGTCGCGCTGCCAGCGGCTGATGGGCAGCTTCTGGCTCAGGTGGGTCAGCACGGCGTTGGCCAGGCCCAGGTTGCCTTCGGCGTTCTCGAAGTCGATCGGGTTGACCTTGTGCGGCATGGTCGACGAGCCGATCTCGCCCGCCTTGGTCTTTTGCTTGAAGTAGCCCAGGCTGATGTAGCCCCACACGTCGCGCGAGAAGTCGATCAGGATGGTGTTGGTGCGCGTGACGGCGTCGAACAGCTCGGCCATGTAGTCGTGCGGCTCGATCTGGATCGTGTAGGGGTTGAAGGTCAGGCCCAGCTGGTTCTCGATGACCGACTGGCTGAAGGCTTCCCAGTCCTGGTCGGGGTAGGCCGAGAGGTGGGCGTTGTAGTTGCCCACGGCGCCGTTCATCTTGGCCAGCAGCTTGACTTCGGCGATGCGCTCGCGGGCGGTCGCCAGGCGGGCCACGACGTTGGCGATTTCCTTGCCCACGGTGGTGGGCGAGGCCGTCTGGCCGTGCGTGCGGCTGAGCATGGGGATGGCGGCGAACTGGTGCGCCATGCCGCTGAGCGTGCCGATCAGGCCGTCGATGGCCGGCAGAACCACCTGCTCGCGCGCGGCCTTGAGCATCAGGCCGTGGCTGGTGTTGTTGATGTCTTCGGAGGTGCAGGCGAAGTGCACGAACTCACCGGCCTTTTCCAGCTCGGGCTGGCCGGCAAAGCGCTGCTTGATCCAGTACTCGACGGCTTTGACGTCGTGGTTGGTGGTCTTTTCGATGTCCTTGATGGCCTGGGCATCGGCCTCGGCAAAACGCGCCACCAGGCCGCGCAGGAAGCCGCGCGCAGCTTCGGACAGCGGCGCCAGCTCGGGCAGGCCGGCATCAGACAGGGCGATGAACCACTCGATTTCCACCTGCACGCGACGGTGCATCAGGCCGAACTCGGACAGCAGCGGGCGCAAGGCCGCGACCTTGGGCGCGTAACGGCCGTCCAGCGGCGACAAGGCAGTCAGGGCGGAAAGGGCAGACAGGTTCATGGCTCGGTCCCAGGTGACATCAGGCAAACCCGCGATTTTACCTGCTGCCCCACTTCATGGCCACCTCCACCCGGGCGTGGCGAGCCGGCCAATGGCGCATCACGCTGTGCAGCGCCACCCTCGAGCGCAAGGTGACCGACCGGGCACGAAGCGCCCACGCACGGTGCTGGGCCCAGGGCAGGTAGATGCCGCCGGTGCCCACGACCAGGCAGGCCTGCAGCAGGTGCTCGCCCAACAAGGACCGGGCCGACAGCACACACCGAAAGCGCAGGCTTCGGTTGCCCGTCTGGTCCCACACCTGGCAAAACAGCCGCGCCTGCCACTGCCACCAGCTCGTCAAGGCCCAGACCAGGGCGATCGCCCCGCCCGCCAGCATCGCCCCAGCCCGGCCCCAGGCGGGCGACAGCGCCTGCAGCGCCAGCGCGGCAACCAGTGCCAGCCCTCCCAGCGCAGCGCCCAGCCAGGCGGTCTGCACCAGCTGCACCAAGCAAGCCCGGCGGACCTCGGCGCGACGCGCCTGCCACCGCAACCGCAAGGGGCCCACCCGGGCGCCCGACTGTCGCAGCCGGGCCAAGCTCCAGGCGCCCTCGGGCAGGAGCAGCAAACCCAACAGCGCCCAAGCGACGGCGCCCACGCCCCAGGTCACCAGCCAGGGACGCCCCAGCGCCAGCCAGGCAGCGCCCAGCCAGACACAGCCCAGCAGCCAAATCAAAGGCGCGGCCGCCGCACGCCAGGCCTCCGAAACCCGGCCATGCCAGGCCAGGGGCCGACGCCCCCAGCTCATGCGGTTGACGCGGTGCGACACGGCGGCCAGCCAAAGCATGGGCCAGCTCAGCACCGCGATGGTGAGCCCGACCAGGCCCGCCCAAGGGTTGTCGAATGCCGCCAGCCCCCCACCCAGCAGCAAGGCCATGACCAGCAACTGCCGCACCAGCATTGCCCAAGGTGAAGCGTGGTCGTCGAGCACCTGCCCACCCATCTGCGTGTGCTGCAACAAGTGGCGCCGGCAACGCAGACGCGCCCAGGGCAGGCCCAGGCCCAGCGTGAACAGGGTGAACAGCGCGCTCTGCAGCCAGGTGGACGCGTAGTCGTCGGCGTGCGAGGTGAATTGCACCGGCCAGGTGTCGACGGCACGCTTGGGCAAGCGAGGCAGGCCACGCCGCAGCCCCACCACCGACGAGGAGGGCGCGGTCGAGGCTTCAGGCTCGGGCGAGGGCGACAAGGCGGCAGACAACAAGGGCCCCTTGAGATCGGAACGGTGAACAGGCTCCCAGCAAGGGCGCAACCAGGATGTTCGCAACTGCGACAAATGTAATGGTGTGATTCTCGCAGCCCCGCTGGAGTCCCCCGCATGGGCGGGTTCCCTGGGGAGTTCAAAGGGGTTCCGGACAGGCGGTCACGCGGCAGATAAAATCCGACGCAAACACACATCGCGACACAGAATGAAACTGATCGGATCCCTGACCAGCCCCTTCGTCCGCAAGGTACGCATCGTGCTGGCCGAGAAGAAGCTCGACTACAAGTTCGAAGTGGAGGACGTGTGGGCCGCTGACACCACCATCGCCACCTCCAACCCGCTGGGCAAGGTGCCCTGCCTGGTGATGGAGGGAGGCGAGGCCGTCTTCGACTCGCGCGTGATCGTCGAATACGTCGACACCCTCTCGCCCGTGGGCAAGCTCATCCCCTTGAGTGGCCGCGAACGCGTCGAGGTGCGCACCTGGGAGGCCCTGGCCGACGGCCTGCTCGACGCCGCCATCCTGGCCCGCATGGAAGCCACTTGGGGCGGCCGCACCGAAGCCCAGCGCAGCCAGGCCTGGATCGACCGCCAGGTCAGCAAGGTGCACGCCAGCCTCAAGGCCATGAGCCAGGGCCTGGGTGACCGCGCCTGGTGCACCGGCATCCACCACAGCCTGGCCGACATCTGCGTCGGCTGCGCGCTGGGTTACCTCGACTTCCGTTTCCCCGAGATCGACTGGCGCGCCGACCACCCCAACCTGGCCCGCCTGTTCGAGAAGCTGGCACAGCGCCCCGGCTTCGCCGACACCGCTCCGCCCAAGGCTTGAGCAAGAGAGGGGCCCGCTCAAGCCCCTCACCTCTGCCCGACTGGGTCTTCGACCGTTTGAGCCCGCGCTCAGTCGGTCAGCTCGAACGACTCCGCGCGTGCGCGCAACCAGTACTGCTCGAACACCGGCTGACTCCAAGGCACGACACCGCGCTCGGCCGCCAGCAACTCGCCGGTCTTCATGTAGGGCAGCAGGTTCGACAGCCGCTTGACCTCCACCCCTGACACCCGCCGCACGATGTGGTCGGCGGTGATCTCGTTGGGGTGCCGCAGGCCCGCCGCTTGAACCAGCTCCTGCAGGGCATGCAGGGTGTTGCGGTGGTAGCGCAACACCCGCTCGGCCTTGTCTGGCACCACCAGCGCGCGCTGGCGCATCGGGTCCTGCGTGGTCACGCCCGTGGGGCAATGCCCAGTGTGGCAAGCCTGCGCCTGGATGCAACCCAGCGCGAACATGAAGCCCCGCGCCGAATTGCACCAGTCGGCGCCCAGCGCCATCATGCGAGCGATGTCGAAAGAGCTGATGACCTTGCCCGCACAGCCGATCTTGACGCGGTGTCGCTCACCCAGGCCCACCAGCGTGTTGTGAACCAGCAGCAGGCCCTCCTGCAGCGGCGCACCCACGTGGTCGGTGAACTCCAGCGGCGCCGCACCCGTGCCGCCTTCGGCCCCGTCGACGACGATGAAGTCGGGCCACAGACCGGTCTTTTGCATGGCCTTGACCATGGCGAACCACTCCCAGGGGTGCCCCATGCAGAACTTGAAGCCCACCGGCTTGCCACCCGAGAGTTGCCGCAGCTTCTCGATGAACTGCATCATCTCGATCGGCGTGGAGAACGCGCTGTGGCTGGCGGGTGAAACGCAGTCCTCGCCCACCGGCACCTCGCGCGCTTCCGCGATCTCGGGGGTGACCTTCGGGCCCGGCAGCACGCCGCCGTGTCCGGGCTTGGCCCCCTGGCTGATCTTGAGTTCGATGAGCTTGACCTGCGGCTCGCTGGCGTTGGCGGCAAAGCGTGCTTCGTCGAAACGGCCATCGGCGCTGCGGCAACCGAAGTAGCCCGAGCCGATCTCCCAGATCAGGTCGCCGCCAGGCCCCCGGTGGTAGCGGCTGATGGAGCCCTCACCGGTGTCGTGTGCAAACCCCCCGCGCTTGGCACCCGTGTTGAGCGCCAGGATCGCGTTGGCGCTCAAGGCCCCAAAACTCATCGCCGAGATGTTGAACAGGCTGGCGCTGTAAGGCTGGGTGCAGGACGAACCGCCCGCGCCAATCGTCACGCGGAAGTCGTGCGAAGGCAGCTGGGTCGGGCTGACCGAGTGGCTGAGCCATTCGTAGCCATTGGCCCCCACGTCCTTCTGCGTGCCGAAGGGGCGTTTGTCGGGCTCACCCTTGGCTCGCTGGTAGACGAGCGAGCGCTGCTGGCGTGAAAAAGGCGCCGCCTCGTTGTCGCTTTCGATGAAGTACTGGCGCAATTCCGGGCGGATGAACTCCAGCAGGTAACGCAGGTGCCCGATGACCGGGTAGTTGCGCAGCACCGAGCGCGAAGTCTGCCGGACATCGTTCAGGCCCAGCAGCACCAGCCCGCCACCTGCGGCACTCAGGAAGGCCGCGCTCCAACCAGGCACCCGCGCCCAGCGGCACAGGCCCCAAGCGAACAGGAACCAGGCAAACGCCCACACACCGTAGCGGATGGGCACGTGTTCATTGAGTCGAATCAACCAGCGTGGCATGGTCTCCTCCGGCCTGTTTGCACGGGGCGTGCAACCTCGACACAAGCACTCTAGCCAATCGACGGCAAGGCATTCGAGAAGAAAGACCGGGTTTCGGGGAGCAGCCCCAGGGATGAACGGCAGATGCATCGCCTTGGCCAAGCGGGCGAAATGCGGCTACACTTTTGACCAGCGCCGATTTGTCCTGGCCAGGAGCGATGTCTCCGGGCTCACGACGGTTCCGAATTGCGGGCGCTTTAAAAATGCCGCTAAAGAGGTCGCTGCCACCGGCCCCTGCTTCTTGCGCGGCCGGTTTTGTTTTTCCTGGGCCCTGCTCCATGTCACTTGGCATCGTCACGCCTGCCACGCTGCACTTCAGCGAACCGCTGCACCTGCAAAGCGGTGCGCAGCTGCGCGACTACTCCCTCGCCTACGAAACCCACGGCCAGCTCAACGCCGACGCCAGCAACGCCGTGCTGGTGTGCCATGCGCTCAACGCCTCGCACCACGTCGCCGGCCTGCACGCGGGCCCCGATGGTCAGCCTCTGCCCAAAAGCCAGGGCTGGTGGGACAACATGATCGGCCCGGGCAAACCGGTGGACACCAACAAGTTCTTCGTCATCGGCATCAACAACCCCGGCTCCTGCTTTGGCTCGACGGGCCCGATGCACACCAACCCGGACACCGGCAAGCCCTACGGCGCCGACTTCCCTGTGGTGACGGTGGAAGACTGGGTCAACGCCCAGGCCCGCGTGCTCGACGCCCTGGGCGTCAAGCAGCTCGCGGCGGTGCTGGGTGGCAGCCTGGGCGGCATGCAGGCCCTGAGCTGGACGCTGCAGCACCCCGATCGCGTGCGCCATTGCGTGGCCGTGGCCACGGCTCCGAAGCTGTCGGCACAGAACATCGCCTTCAACGAGGTGGCGCGGCGCGCCATCGTCACCGACCCCGACTTCCATGGCGGCCACTTCTACGAGCATGGCGTGGTGCCGCGCCGCGGCCTGCGCGTGGCGCGCATGATCGGCCACATCACCTACTTGTCTGACGACGTGATGGAAGAGAAGTTCGGCCGCGAAATGGTGGGCCGCGCCATTGGCGATGCACCCAGCTACAGCACCCAGGACATCGAGTTCCAGGTCGAGAGCTACCTGCGCTACCAGGGCGACAAGTTCAGCGACTACTTCGACGCCAACACCTACCTGCTGATCACGCGCGCGCTCGACTATTTCGACCCGGCCCGCACGCATGGCGGCAAGCTGGCGGCCGCCATGGCCAAGGCGCTGGCCAAGTTCCTGGTCATCAGCTTCACCACCGACTGGCGCTTTTCGCCGGCGCGCTCGCGCGAGATCGTCAAGGCCCTGGTCGACAACCGCCACGACGTGAGCTACGCCGAGATCGACGCGCCGCACGGCCACGACGCCTTCCTGCTCGACGACCCGCGCTACCACGGGGTGGTGCGCGCCTACTTCGAGCGCATTGCGCAGGAAGTCCAAGGAGTGCGCGCATGAACGCCGTGCAATTGCAGGCCTCGCGCCAACGCTTTCACCGCACCATCGCCGATCTGATCCCCAAAGGCTCGCGCGTGCTCGACCTGGGCTGCGGCAGCGGTGAGCTGCTGGCCCTGCTGCGCGACGAACGCGGCTGCAGCGGCTACGGCATCGAGCTCGACGACGCCCAGGTGATGGCCTGCGTGGCGCGCGGCATCAACGTCATCCAGCACAACCTCGAAGAAGGCCTGGCCCTGTTCGAGGACAACAGCTTCGACGTGGTGCTGCAGCTCGACACGCTCCAGCACCTGCGCAACACCGAGGCCATGCTGCGCGAGACCGCGCGCATCGGGCGCGTGGGCCTGGTCAGCTTCCCCAATTTTGCGCACTGGCCGCACCGACTCAGTGTGTTGCGCGGGCGCATGCCCGTCACGCGTGCACTGCCCTACCAGTGGTACGACACGCCCAACATCCGCGTGGCCACGTTTGCCGATTTCGAGGTGCTGGCGCGCCGCAACGGCTTGCGCATCGTGGAGTCGTTCGGGCTGCACGAGGGCGAAGTGGTGCGCACCTGGCCCAACCTGATGGCCAGCTCGGCGGTGTTCCAGTTCGAGCGAGCCTGAGCGGCTGCGATCGGGCCATTCACCGATCGCTCACGGGCCCTGAACGGGCAAAAAAAGGGGCGCTCCCCGCCAAGGGAGCGCCCAAACGCTCTGGTCAAACAAACGGCTCGAAAGCCGCAGGCCCCTCGTGCTGCCTGGCTCGTGTCTGGCGGGCGCCAGCTGAGAGAACCAATCAGCGAACCCGCATGAGGATATGCATTTGGCGTGCCAGCTTGCTTGATGCGGGTCATGCGCATCGGGCACAGATGGCACGCACATGAAAAAGGCGCCCGAAGGCGCCTTGTGTGGTCCGGTGCGAAGGACTGGCGATGCAGCCCCCGCTCGAGCCCGATCAGAAAGCGTGCTTGACGCCCACGGCGAAGGTGCGACCGCCCTTCAGGTCGGACAGCTTTTCGCTGGTGAAGGCCACGTACACGTCGGTGCGCTTGCTGATGTAGTGGTCGTAGCCCAGGCTGAAGATGCGGCTCTTGGCGTCGTCACCCACGAAGATGTCGGCGAGCTTCCACTTGGCTTGGCCGTAGGAAGCCAGGATGGAGCCGGAGGCGGAAACAGGCACGGACACGCCGACTTGCAGCACGTCAGACTTGTCGAATGCGCCCAGCAGCAGGCTGGTGTCTTCGTACTTGAAGTTGGTGTACTGGCCAAAGGCCTTCAGCACGCCGAAGTCGTAGCTGGCGCCGAAGTTGATGGCCTTGTATTCGCCAGGGTAAGCAGGAGCCGCAGCGGGCGTCACGCCACCGTCGAGGTACACCACCATGGCGCTCAGGGGACCATTGTTGTAGGCCAGCGAGACGGTGTAGCTGTTGGAGGTGCCGGCGGCGGCGCTTTCCTTGGGCGAGTACTGCAGCAAACCGCTGAAGCCAGCGAACACCGGGGTTTCGTAGGTGATGGAGTTCACCAAGCCCGTGTCGGTGTAGTTGCTGTTGATGAACACGCCATTGTTGAGGCCGCTGCTGGTCGAGCCCAGGTCATAGAAATGACGCATGGTGGGCGAGAAGGTCATGGAGCTACCGAACGGGTTGTACAGCAGGCCCGAGGTGAAGATGGCGTTGTCGTACTGACCCAGGATGACCTTACCGAAACCACCGCTCAGGCCGACCCACGAGGCACGGCTCCAGAACTGACCAGCCTGGTTGGGAACGTTCGAACCGCTGTCGACACCGATGAAGGACTCCAGGGCGAACTCGGCCTTCAGGCCACCGCCCAGGTCTTCCACGCCGGAGAAGCCGATGAAGCTGGTCATCATGTCGCCGCTTTGAACGCGGGTCGTCGACTTGGGCTCGTTGTTGACGATGTCAACGGGCTTGTAAGAGCCAAAAGAAACGTCCAGCGAGCCGTACAGCTTGACGCTGGACTGGGCTTGGGCGGCGCCAACCAGGGCCAGCAGGGCGGCGGCGGCCACCAGGTTCTTCTTTGCAAACATCAGGTTCTCCTAGCAATGGGAAGAAGGTTGTTATCTCTGCACCGCAGGCAATCGAGGCCAAGCTGTGCCGAGGAACTTGTTGGGACAAACTGTCCTCGCCGATCATTTAAGCAAGAATCATGCTCACTTGAACCCCCGTGTGTTGCATCTACGCAACTTGCGAGGCCGGACGACCGGCTGCCAATAAGCAAGCTCCAGGCCAGGTGTTTTGAGGCAAAAAAAAGCGCCCCCGAGGGGGCGCTTTCAAGTCTGGTTCAAACAAGGTGACCGCGTTCAGCGGTCAGGTGTCATGCTTCAGAAAGCGTGACGCAGGCCAACGGCCAGCAGGTTGCGGCTGGACTTTTGGTCAGGGTTGATGGCGATGCCTTCCTTGTAGGTCTCGCGGGTGTAGGCAGCGTAAGCGCTGGTGCGCTTGGACAGGCTGTGGGTGTAGCCCAGCGAGTACTGACGGGACTTGTCTGCACCTTCGGTGTCATCGACGGTCAGCTTGCCGGAACCGAACGAAGCCAGGACAGCGCCGTTGGCCGAAACAGGCACGGACACGCCCAGTTGGAAGTCACGGGTCTTGGCGTCGCCGTCGATGTTCTTGACCGAGATCTTGGCGTTCTGGTACTGAGCGAACACCTTGGCCACGGTCAGGTCATAGCTGGCGCCCAGCAGGTAGCCGGTTTGCTTCTGGTTGGTGGCAGCACCTTGGGTGTTGCGCACGTCGCCGTACACCAGCGAAGCGGCCAGGGGGCCGTTGGTGTAGTTGGCCGACACGGCGTTGCCGCCCGAGCGGTAGTTGGTGGCGGTGGAGCCGTTGTTTTCCTTCAGGCTGGTTTGAGCCGACAGGGTCAGGCCGGACAGGCTGGGCGAGACGTAGGTCAGGCTGTTGGACCAGCTGTCGCTGCCAACGCTCAGGAAAGCGAAGTCACCGGAGCTGCCGGAGTTGCCGAAGGGGTTGAACTTGGTGGTTTCTTCCTTGAACAGGCTTTCACGGCGGCCAGCGTGCACGGCACCGAAGTCACCAGCGAGGCCAACGTAGGCGTTGCGACCGAAGAAGTTCGAGGAACCGCCGGAGGCAGCACCGCTGTCCACAGCGATTTCAGATTCCAGCTTGAAGACAGCCTTCAGGCCACCACCCAGGTCTTCGGTGCCACGCAGGCCGAAGTACGACTCGGTCATGCGACCCGATTCGATGTTGGTGACGGTGCTCGACTGGGCGCCGTAGGGCTTGTTTTGGTCGCGTCCGATGGACACGTCCAGGTTGCCGTACAGGGTCACGGACGATTGGGCAAAGGCGGAGGTGGCGGCAGCCAGAGCGGCCAGAGCGATCAAGTGCTTTTTCATTCAGATTCTCCTTCAGGGTTTTTGCACCAACAATGTGCATCCAGGACAACCAAACGCCGTCAGGCGTCCGGAAAGTCAGGCGGTACATCGCCGAGCTGCTGCCGATTGTGTTGGATCAGCGGGCAAAACTCAGGACGAAACCTCAAGAGAAACGAAGGTTTACCCCCTTATGGGGTGCATTCGCACCAAAATAGTTGCGGACACACCACACTGGGGCACCCGAAAGATTCCGGACAAGCTCAACGAGCCCACACGGCCAGGATCTGCTCTCCGTAGGCCTCGAGCTTCTTGGCCCCCACCCCACTGATCGTGGCCAACTCGCCCAGAGAGGTGGGCGCCAGGCGGGCCATCTCGGCCAGCGTGGCGTCGTGGAAAACGACGTAGGCCGGCAGGTTGTGCTCGCGCGCGACCTGGGCGCGCCAGGCCTTGAGGAGTTCGTAGCGGGCCAGCGCGTCGCCGTCGAGCGGGATGGGCGGGGCCGAGGCCTTGCCCCGCGCCGGTTTGCTGCGCGAACCCGGCTCGGCCGCCTGCTTGAGCACGATGCCGACCTCACCTTTGAGCACCGCGCGGGCGCTGGCGCTCAGGCCCAGGGTGTTGAACTCACCCTCGGCCACGACGTGACCCAGGGCGATGAGCTGGCGCAGCACGGCGCGCCATTGCGCCTCCGACAGGTCGGCGCCGATGCCGAAGGTGCTGAGCGATTCGTGGCCGTATTGCGCCACCTTGTCGGTGCGGCGGCCGCGCAGCACGTCGATCAGGTGGCCGGCACCAAAACGCTGCTGGCCGTGCTGCCAGAAGCGGTAGATGCCGCTGAGCAGCTTGCGGGCGGCTTCTGTGCCGTCCCAGGTTTGCGGAGGGTGCAGGCAGTTGTCGCAGTTGCCGCAGGGCTGACTGGCCTCGCCGAAATAGGCCAGCAGGCGCACGCGCCGGCAGTCATGGGCCTCGGCCAGGGCCAGCAGGGCATCCAGCTTGGCGCGCTGCACGCGCTTGAAATCATCGTGCGCCGGGCTCTCGTCAATCATGCGGCGCTGGTTGACGACGTCGGCCAGACCGTAGGCCAGCCAGGCTTCGGCCTCGGCGCCGTCGCGGCCGGCACGACCCGTCTCCTGGTAGTAGGCCTCGATGTTCTTGGGCAGGTCGAGGTGGGCCACGAAGCGCACGTCGGGCTTGTCGATGCCCATGCCGAAGGCCACCGTGGCCACCATGACCAGGCCATCTTCGCGCAGGAAGCGGTCTTGATGGCGCTGACGCACGGCCGAATCCAGGCCTGCGTGGTACGGCAGGGCCGAGATGCCCTGCTCTTTGAGCCACTCGGCGGTGTCTTCGACCTTCTTGCGGCTTTGGCAGTAGACGATGCCGGCTTCGCCTTCGTGCTCGTCGCGGATGAAGCGCAGCAGCTGCTGCCGGGGGTTGTCCTTCTCGACCAGGGCGTAGCGGATGTTGGGGCGGTCGAAGCTGCTGAGGAAGACGCTGGCGGCGTGCAGGTCCAGGCGCGTGACCATGTCGGCGCGGGTCTGGTCGTCGGCGGTGGCGGTCAGCGCCACGCGCGGCACGTCGGGGTAGCGCTCGTGCAGCAGGCTCAGCTGCAGGTAGTCTTCGCGGAAGTCATGGCCCCACTGGCTGACGCAGTGGGCCTCGTCGATGGCGAACAGGCTGAGCAGGCCGCGCTCGTGCAGGCTGGCCAGCTGGGCCTGAAAACGCGGGTGGGTGACCCGCTCGGGTGCCACGTAGAGCATCACCAGGCGGCCAGACATCATCTCGCGCTCGATGTGCTGGGCCTCGTCGTTGCTCAGGGTGCTGTTGAGGAAGGCCGCGTGCACGCCGACTTCTTCGAGGGCGCCGACCTGGTCATGCATGAGCGCGATCAGCGGCGAGACGACGACGGTGACGCCCAGCCCCCGGCGGTGGCGGGAAATGGCCGGCACCTGATAACAAAGGCTCTTGCCGCCACCCGTGGGCATGAGCACCAGGGCGTCGCCACCCGAAGCCACCCGCTCGACGACGGCGGCTTGCTGGCCTCGGAAAGCCGGGTAGCCGAAGACCTCTTGCAGGATGCGCAAGGGGTCTGCGGACAAGGTGGCCGACGGGGAGGCTGAGAGGGATTCGGGCAGGGCGGACACGCGGACAGGACAAACAGGCAGACAAGGGGCTGTCCGCACACCAGCGGCCACGGTGGGCCTGCTTCAGACAGACCCCCGATTGTCGCCGCTGTGCGCCCCCTGGCGCACCGGCCTGTCTTCCCTCGTCGGAACGACCGCCGTGGAGGGGGCCGCCTCGCGCGGGCGCCCGACCTGAGGGGCGCCGCCGATCCCCTCTCGCAGAGGGCAGGCCCTGCTCAGACCTGGAAGAAGGCCACCGCCCCGCGCAAGCTCTCCGACTGCTGCCGCAAGGAGGCCGCCGCCGCAGCCGCCTCTTCGACCATGGCGGCGTTTTGCTGCATGGTCTCGTCGATGGCGCTGACGGCTTCGCTGATCTGGCCGATGCCGGTGGCCTGCTCGCGCGCCGAAGAGGTGATCTCGGCGACGACCTGCTGCACGCGGCGCACCGCCTCGACGGCGTCCTGGATGGTCTGGCCGGCTTCGGCCACCAGGCCATTGCCACGCTCGACGTTGCTGACGCTGCCCTGGATCAGGTCCTTGATCTCGCGCGCGGCGGTGGCGCTGCGCTGGGCCAACGCCCGCACTTCAGAGGCCACGACCGCAAAACCACGGCCGTTCTCGCCTGCGCGGGCTGCCTCCACTGCGGCGTTCAAAGCCAGGATGTTGGTCTGGAAGGCAATGCCATCGATGACGCTGATGATGTCGGCGATCTTGCGCGAGCTGGCGTGGATGGCACCCATGGTTTCGACCACCTGGCCGACGACCGCACCACCTCGCTCGGCGACCACGGTGGCCTGATCGGCCAGCTGTCCTGCCTGGGCGGCGTGGCTGGCCGACTGCTGCACGCCCGCGCTGAGCTGCTCGACCGAGGCGGCGGTTTCCTGCAGGCGCGAAGCCTGTTGCTCGGTTCGCAAGGACAGGTCCTGGTTGCCCAACGCGATCTCGGACGAAGCGTGCGCCACAGTTTCAGCCGAGGTGCGCACCTGCGAGACCACGCCGCGCAGGCTTTCGTTCATGCGGATGACGGTGGACACGAGGTGGCTGAGCTCGTCGCGACCCTGAGCATTGAGCTGGCGATCGAGCCGGCCGGCGGCCACGTCGGCGGCGGCGTGCAGCACCTCGCTCAGCGGGCGGGTGATGCTGCGCAGGATCAGCCAACTGGCCGCCGCCCCCACCGCCAGCCCGATGGCCAGCAGCAAGGCAATGCCTGAGAGCACCTGCGAGGACGCCGCCTGCGCGCGCTCCTGGGCAGCCAACTCCCTTTGCTGACTGAGCTCGAAGACGGCGGCAACCAGTTTGTCCAGCTGCGCGGTGGGCTCGCGGTCCTTGCCCTTGACGGCCTTGTCGACCACCTGGGCGCTGCCCGAGGGGTCCGCCTAGTCAAACGCCTGCAAGGCCGCGAGGTAGGTCTGCTGCAAGGCGGCGAGCGACTCGCGCGAGGCCTTGACCGGCGCCGTGTCCAGGCCCATCTGGCCATAGAGCGCCTCCAAGTCGGTCAGGCGGGCAGCCACTTCGCCGCCCTCCTTTTCAAAGGCCTTGCGGTATTTGTCATGCGCTTCGGCCTGGTGGCTTCGCAGCAGCAGGTTCTTCCACTCCTGGATCTGGATCTTGAAGCTGACCTGAGCGCTGCGGGCGAGGTCGATGGCGCGGGCGTGCTCCTGCGACATCGCGTGGGCTTGTTCGATGTGGTGCGTGCTGTTGCGCATCGCCATCCAGCCCAGCCCGCCCACCAGCAAGGTGATGAGCAGCAGCAAGGCGGCGAGCGCGGCGATGCGCGCGCCGATGGAGATTTGGTTGAGCGACATGGATCCCTCCGGTGGACAGGCTCGGCAATGGATGCCGGCCCCCGGCTGCGATCCTGCTGCGCCGCCCCGGCATAAGGGGATGTCAGCTTTTCGGCGGGAAGGCCGCTCGGCTTGAGGGGCCGAACGGATCAAATGGGCTCAGCCTGCCTGGGCCGGCACCACCGCATTCGTGTAAGCCTGCACAAAAGCAGAGGGCATGCGGCGCACCTTGCCCTGGGCGATGTCGACACAGACGAACTCGCTGCGGCCGCGAAAGGCCGTCTGGCCATCGTCGATTCGGATGAACTGGTAGTGGCGCTGCAAGGTGAGCTTGTCGGCCCCGGTCAACCAGGTGCCCAGGGCGATGCGCTCGCCCAGGCGGGTGGCCTGGATGTAGTTGAGCTCGTGCTGCCGCACCACCATGCCGTGCCCCAGGGCCTCGTACTCGGCCGGGCCCAGGCCCAGCGCGGTGGAATGCGTCCAGGCGATGTCTTCGAGCCACTGCAGGTAGACCACGTTGTTGGTGTGGCGCATGAGGTCGATGTGCTCGGGCGACACCGTCACCACCAGGGTGTGCGGGTTCGGGCGGTCCCAGGGCAGGTTGCTCAAGGTGCTCAGGTCGTTGGCAGACATGTGGCGCGGATCGCGGTTGGGGTGGCAGGGGCCGATGATGCCACCGCGATGCGCCCCACCCGGCCAACATCTTGAGTTGAACTTGACAAATCATCCGGTCAAACCCTGAGAACACCCGACTCACGTCTGGCCATTCGGGTGGCATGATGGCGCCATTCTTGAGTCGGACTCAACATGAGCGCCACGCTGCAACGCCACCAACCCCGACAGGCCCGCTCCGCCCACCGCGTGCAGGCCATCCTTTCTGCCGCCCGCCAGGTGTTTTCGGCGCAGGGCTTCCAGCGCGCGACCATGGCCCACATCGCCGAGCTGGCCGGGGTGTCCGAGGCCACCGTCTTCACCTACTTCCCGGGCAAGCGAGAGCTGTGCATCCAGGTCATCACCGAGTGGTATGACGAGATCAGCACCGAGCTCGAGCGCGACCTGCCCCAGCTGCAAGGCGTGCACGCCAAGCTGGCCCACGTGGTGCGCGCCCACCTGGTGACCCTGCTGGCCGATGGCTCGGGGCTGTGCGCCCTGGTGCTCAGCGAGGGCCGCGCCGCCGACCCCGAGCTCGCCGCCGTGCTGGCCGAGTGCCGCCGCCGCTACACCGCACCGCTGATGCAGGCCCTGGCAGAAGGCCAGGCCTCGGGCGACGTGCGAGCCGACATGCCGCTGCGCCTGCTGCGCGACCTGGTCTACGGCTCGATGGAGCACGTGCTCTGGGACGCCATCACCACCCAGAAGCGCCCACGCATCGACACCACGGCCGAGCAGCTGACCGAGCTGATCTGGTCGGCCGTGATGCCGCGTGACACCTCGCTGGAAGCCCTGCGTCGCCTGCGCGACGAGGTGGCGGCGGCCTTGCGACAAACCGAAACCCCGCCGTCCATCCGCTGAACGGAGACCCCATGCCCGTGCTGAACACCCAGCTCAACCCGCGCAGCGAGGCCCACCTGGCCAACGCCAGCGCCATGCAGGCCCTCGTCGAGGACCTGGAACGCCTGCTTGACGTCGTCGCCCTGGGCGGCGGCGAGGCCCCGCGCGCCAAACACCTGGCCCGAGGCAAGCTGCTGCCGCGCGACCGCGTGGCCCAGTTGCTCGACGCCGGCTCGCCTTTTCTGGAAGTCGCGCCATTGGCCGCCTTGAACGTGTACGACAACGCGGCGCCCTGCGCGGGCGTGATCGCCGGCATCGGCCGCGTGGCGGGCGTGGAGTGCATGGTGGTGTGCAACGACGCCACCGTCAAAGGCGGCACCTACTACCCGCTGACCGTCAAGAAGCACCTGCGCGCGCAGGAGATCGCTCAGCAGAACCGCCTGCCCTGCATCTACCTGGTCGACTCGGGCGGCGCCAACCTGCCGAACCAGGACGAGGTCTTTCCGGATCGCGACCACTTCGGCCGCATCTTCTACAACCAGGCCAACATGAGCGCGGCCGGCATCCCGCAGATCGCCGTGGTGATGGGCTCTTGCACGGCCGGTGGCGCCTACATGCCGGCCATGAGCGACGAGACCATCATCGTGGCCAAGCAGGGCACGATCTTCCTGGGTGGCCCGCCGCTGGTCAAAGCCGCCACGGGCGAAGAGGTCACGGCCGAAGACCTGGGCGGCGGCGACGTGCACACGCGGCTGTCGGGCGTGGCCGACCACCTGGCGCGCGACGACGAGCACGCGCTGGCGATCGCGCGGCAATGCGTGGCGCGACTGAACTGGCGCAAGTTGCCTGAGCTGTCGCTGATCACCCCCCGCCCTCCCCTGCTGGACGAGGCCGAGCTGATGGGCGTGATCCCGACCGACACGCGCAAGCCTTTTGACGTGCGCGAGGTCATCGCCCGGCTGGTCGATGGCTCCGAGTTCGACGAGTTCAAGGCCCGCTACGGTTCGACCCTGGTGTGCGGCTTCGCGCACATCGAGGGCATGCCCGTGGGCATCGTGGCGAACAACGGCATTTTGTTTTCGGAGTCGGCCAACAAGGGCGCGCACTTCATCGAGCTGTGCTGCCAGCGCAAGGTGCCCCTCGTCTTCCTGCAGAACATCACCGGCTTCATGGTGGGCCGTAAGGTCGAGAACGAAGGCATCGCGCGGGCCGGTGCCAAGATGGTGACGGCCGTGTCGTGCGCGCAGGTGCCCAAATTCACCGTCGTCATCGGTGGCAGCTTCGGCGCGGGCAACTACGGCATGTGCGGCCGCGCCTTCAACCCGCGCTTCGTGTGGATGTGGCCGAACGCGCGCATCAGCGTGATGGGCGGCGAGCAGGCCGCTTCGGTGCTGGCCACCGTCAAGCGCGATGGCATCGAGGCCAAGGGCGGGCAGTGGAGCGCCGACGAAGAGGCCGCTTTCAAGGCCCCCATCCGTGATCAGTACGAAGCGCAAGGCCACCCCTACTACGCCACCGCCCGCCTATGGGACGATGGCCTGATCCGCCCCACCGACACCCGCCGCGTGCTGGCTCTGGCGCTCAGCGCCAGCCTGAACGCCCCCATCCCCGAGACGCGATTCGGCGTCTTCCGCATGTGAGGAGATGCGCATGAGCGCTTCATTGGATGTTTCGTCGCTGCAGCACCTGGACGTGAGCCGACAAGGCAACGTGGCCACGGTTCGACTCAACCGCCCCGACGTGCGCAACGCCTTCCACGCCGACACGGTGGCCGAGCTCACGCGGGTTTTTGCATCGTTCCAGGACGACGCCGAGCTGCGCGCCGTGGTGCTGGGCTCGACGGGGGTGGCCTTTTGCTCGGGCGCCGACCTGAACTGGATGCGCCAGACCGCCGACTACAGCTGGGTGGACAACCACCGCGACGCCTCGCGCCTGGCCAACATGCTGTGGACGCTGACCTGCTGCCCCGTGCCCGTGATCGCCGAGGTGCAGGGCGACTGCTACGGCGGCGGCGTGGGCCTGGTGTCTTGCTGCGACGTGGTGGTGGCGGCCGAGTCCGCTCAGTTCTGCCTGTCGGAAGCCAAGCTGGGCCTGATCCCGGCCACCATCAGCCCCTACGTGATCCACGCGATTGGCGAGCGGGCCGCGCGGCGCTACTTCGTGACGGCCGAGCGTTTCTCGGCCGAGCGCGCGCAGGTCATGGGCCTGGTGCACGAGGTGGTCGGTCTGGATGCCCTGGCGACGACCACGCAAGGCCTCGTCGAGTCCATCCTGCGCAACGGCCCGAACGCCGTGCGCGAATGCAAGACCCTGGTGCGCGAAATCGGCAGCCGCCCGATCACGCACGAGCTGCGCGACGTGACGGCACGCCGCATCGCCGACGTGCGCGCCAGCGACGAAGGCAAGGCCGGGCTGAATGCCTTCCTCACGCGCGGCACGCCGCCGTGGGTGCTCAAGCCTGAGGCGAAGTGAACGCCACGCCAACGCCCACACCGCACCACCGAGACCCAGGCACCATGTTCACCAAAATCCTGATCGCCAACCGGGGAGAGATCGCCTGCCGCGTGGCAGCGACCGCTCGCCGCCTCGGCATCCGAACCGTGGCCGTTCATTCCGAAGCCGACGCCCAGGCCCGCCACGTGCTGGCCTGCGACGAAGCCGTCTGCATCGGGCCGGCCAGCCCGCGCGAGAGCTACCTGCGCGCCGACCGCATCCTCGACGTTGCCAAAGCCACCGGCGCACAGGCGGTGCACCCCGGCTACGGCTTTCTGTCCGAGAACGAAGGCTTCGCCCAAGCCTGCCTGGACGCCGGCATCGCCTTCATCGGCCCGCCGCCGTCGGCCATCGCGGCCATGGGTAGCAAGTCGGCCGCCAAGGCCCTGATGGAGAAGGCCGGCGTGCCACTGGTGCCCGGCTACCACGGTGACCGGCAAGAGAGCGACTTCCTGCTCGCACAAGCCCAATCCATCGGCTTTCCGGTGTTGATCAAGGCCAGCGCGGGCGGTGGGGGCAAGGGCATGCGCATCGTGCGCCAGGCCGATGAATTCGCCGCCGCCCTCGCCTCGTGCCAGCGCGAGGCGCAAGCCAGCTTCGGTGACCAGCACGTGCTGATCGAGCGCTACGTCACGCAGCCCCGGCACATCGAGATCCAGGTGTTTGCCGATGCGCACGGCAACGTGGTGCACCTGGGCGAGCGCGACTGCTCGGTGCAGCGTCGCCACCAGAAGGTGCTGGAAGAAGCGCCCGCGCCAGGCATGACGCCCGAGTTGCGCGCGCAGATGGGTGCCGCCGCCGTGGCCGCTGCCCAGAGCGTGAGCTACGTGGGCGCGGGCACGGTCGAATTCATCTGCGAACAGGCGGGGGGGGCCGGCGTGGGTGGCGCAGGCGTCTCGGCCTTCTATTTCATGGAGATGAACACGCGCCTGCAGGTCGAGCACCCGGTCACCGAGGCCATCACCGGCCTGGACCTGGTCGAGTGGCAGTTGCGCGTGGCATCGGGCGAGCCGCTGCCGCTCAAGCAAGAGCACATCACCTTCACCGGCCACGCGATCGAAGCGCGCATCTGTGCAGAGCAACCCGAAGCCGGCTTCCTGCCGGCCATCGGCACGCTGCGCACCCTGCGCACACCCGAGGCCGCTCGGTTCGGCATCGCAGCGGTGCGCATCGACAGCGGCGTGGCCGCAGGCGATGCCATCTCACCGCACTACGACTCGATGATCGCCAAGCTGATCGTGCATGGCGCCGACCGCCAGCAGGCCTTGGCCCGCATGGAGGCGGCGCTGGCCGAGTTGCAGATCACGGGCCTGCACCACAACGTGGCCTTCCTGCGCAAGCTCGTGCGCACGGACTCGTTCAGCCAGGCCCGGCTGGACACGGCGCTGATCGAGCGCGAACACACGGCGCTGTTCGGCGATGGAGGCACCCCTGCAGGCGGCTCTGGCAGCGCCCATGCCGCGCGCCTGCAAGCGCTCACCGCCGCCAGCCTGCGCTGGTGGCAGGATCGCATCACCGCATCGCGAACGTCGCACGCCGACCCCTGGTCTCGCGCAGACGGCTGGGCCCTGCAGGGCACGCAGACCCGCGTGCTGCGCTGGCTGATCGGCGATGAAACCGCCACGGTGTCGCTCACGCAGCAGCGAGGCGGCCAGCTCTCGCTGCGTTGGCACGAAGCGCCCGACCCAGGCCAGCGCGCAAGCGAGCTCGGCCTCCTGCAGACCGACCCGCAACACCCTCACCGGATCACGTTGACGCGCCAAGGCGCCCACCACGCAGCGCACAACACCCCCGACAACGCAGGCACAGGCCACCTCGCCGAGCCACAGCGCTGGCAAGCCAACGTTGACCGCCACGGCGACACCTTCGACGCCTTCACCGCACAAGGCCACCTGACCCTGCGTTGGCTCGACCCGCTGCAGCAACGCGATGACAACGCCGCCCACGCCGGCCAGGTCACCGCCCCCATGCCCGGCAAGGTCGTGGCCCTGCTCGTCAATGTCGGCGACGAGGTCAAGGCCGGCCAACCCCTGGTCGTCACCGAGGCCATGAAAATGGAGCACACCCTGACCGCCCCGCGCGACGGCCGCGTGGCCGAACTGCTGTGCCGCGTTGGCGACCAGGTGCCCGACGGCGCCGAGTTGCTGCGCATCGAATCGGAATGAAGGCAACGCCATGAGCCAACTCCCCACCCACGTCACCCTCGTCGATGTCGGCCCGCGCGACGGGCTGCAGAACGAGGCTCAGCCTGTGCCGGCGGCCACCAAGATCGAGCTCGTGCACCGCCTGCAAGCGGCCGGGCTGCGCGAGATCGAGGTCACCAGCTTTGTGAGCCCCAAGTGGGTGCCGCAGATGGGCGACAACGCCGAGGTCATGGCCGGCATCACGCGCCAGGCCGGCGTGCGATACAGCGTGCTCACGCCCAACATGAAGGGCTTTGAGGGCGCCCTGGTCGCCAATGCCGATGAGGTCGTGATCTTTGCCGCCGCCAGCGAGGCCTTCAGCCAGCGCAACATCAACTGCTCGATCGCCGAGTCCATCGAGCGCTTCCGCCCGGTGGCCGAGGCCGCGCGGGCGCACGGCATGAAGGTGCGCGCGGCCGTCTCGTGTGCGCTGGGCTGCCCCTACCAGGGCGATGTGAGCATCGACGCCGTGGACGACGTGGTGCAGCGCCTGCAAGGCATCGGCGCGCAACACATCGGCATCGCCGACACCATCGGCGTGGGCACGGCTGGGCAGGTTCAGCGCGTGATGGAAACGGCCATGAAGCGCGTGCCCCTGGCCGATCTCAGCGGCCACTTCCACGACACCTACGGCCAGGCGCTGGCCAACATCTTTGCCTGCCTGCAACTGGGCGTGCACACCTTCGATGCCAGCGTGGCCGGCCTGGGCGGCTGCCCCTACGCCAAGGGCGCCACCGGCAACGTGGCCACCGAAGACGTGGTCTACCTGCTGCAGGGCTTGGGCATCCACACCGGCATCGACCTGGACAAGCTGGTGGACGCGGGCGCGTTCATCTCCGAGGCGCTGGGCCGGCCCACGGCCTCGCGCGTGGCCCGCGCCACCCTGGCCAAGCGCGACCGCCAGCTCGGCGCGAGCTGATCAGGGCCGATCGCCGCCCACTCGCACCACCCGCTCACCACGCACCGCCCCACTCGCCACACAGCGACCCGCGACGTTCACCGAATCACACCGAGGAGACCCACCATGACCCTGCCCGGCCTGAACCACCACCTGGGTGACGACATCGACGCCCTGCGCGACGCCGTGCGCGCCTTCGTGGACAAAGAGCTCGCGCCCCGCGCCGCCGACATCGACCGCGAGAACCTCTTCCCGGCCGACATGTGGAAGAAGCTGGGCGACCTCGGCCTGCACGGCCTGACGGTGTCCGAGGAATACGGCGGCACCAACCTGGGCTACCTGGCCCACATGGTGGCCATGGAAGAAGTCAGCCGCGGCAGCGCCTCGGTGGGCCTGAGCTACGGCGCGCACTCCAACCTGTGCGTCAACCAGATCCACCGCAACGGCAGCGAGGCGCAAAAGCGCAAGTACCTGCCCCAGCTCATCAGCGGCGACTTCGTCGGTGCGCTGGCCATGAGCGAGCCCAACGCCGGCTCGGACGTGGTCAGCATGAAGCTGCGCGCCGACAAGAAGGGTGACCGCTACGTGCTCAACGGCAGCAAGATGTGGATCACCAATGGCGGCGACGCCGACGTGCTCGTGGTCTACGCCAAAACCGACCCCGAAGCCGGTGCCAAGGGCATGACCGCCTTCCTCATCGAGAAGGGCATGAAGGGCTTCAGCCGGGGTCAGCACCTCGACAAGCTGGGCATGCGCGGCTCCAACACCTACCCGCTGTTTTTTGAGGACTGCGAGGTGCCTGCCGAGAACGTGCTGGGCGGCGAAGGCAACGGCACCAAGGTGCTCATGAGCGGCCTGGACTACGAGCGCGCGGTGCTCTCGGGTGGGCCGCTGGGCATCATGCAGTCGGTCATGGACCACGTGATCCCCTACATCCACGAGCGCAAGCAGTTCGGCCAGGCCATTGGCGAGTTCCAGCTGCTGCAGGGCAAGATCGCTGACATGTACACCGTGCAGCAGGCCGGGCGCTCGCTGGCCTACACCGTGGCCAAGAACCTCGACGCCCTGGGCAGCCAGCACGCACGCCACGTGCGCAAGGACTGCGCTGCCCTGATCCTGTGGACGGCCGAGAAGGCCACCTGGATGGCCGGCGAAGGCATCCAGATCTTTGGCGGCAACGGCTACATCAACGACTACCCCCTGGGCCGCCTCTGGCGCGACGCCAAACTTTACGAAATCGGGGCCGGCACCAGTGAAATCCGACGCATGTTGATCGGCCGAGAGCTCTTCAATGCCACGTCATGACGCCAGGGCTGCCCTCCTGTCGCGCAGGGTGCCCTCACGAAGCCCCGCGAACCCCTAGCATCCGATCCAGATCAAATCTGGAACCCGACAAGGGTCCGCGACACGGAGACAGACATGAGCCAACAAGCCCTGAACAACGCCAAGGAACTCGTTGCCCGCGAAAAGCTCGACTTCGGTCTGGACGGCGACCTGCCGCGCTGGTGGTACGAGAACAACCCCTACAAGTCGCGCCTGATCGACGCCCTGCAAGCGGCCTTCCCGGACGGCGAGCGTTATTTCATCTCGTGCGTTCGCGCCTACCGCGAACAAACCACCGACCCCAAGCTGCTGGCCGAGATCAAGACCTTCATCCGCCAGGAAGGCCAGCACGGCATCGTGCACTCCAAGTACAACCAGCGCCTGCGCGAGCAAGGCATGGACGTGGACGCCATCGTTGATTTCATCAACCGAAACAACGAGTTCCACAACAAGCACTTCTCGAAGGAATACAACCTGGCGCTGACCTCTGCCTTCGAGCACTTCACCGCCATGCTGGCCGAGATTTTCTTCGTCAAGAAGGAAACCATGGCCAACGCCGACCCCAAGCTGCGCGCCATGATGGCCTGGCACGCCGTCGAAGAGATGGAACACAAGGCCGTGGCCTACGACGTGATGCAGCAAGTCGCCAAGGTGGGCTACTTCAAGCGTTGCGCGGCCATGGTGCACGTCATCCTGTTCCTGAGCTTGCTGACCATGCGCTTCACCAACCGCCTGCTCAAGAACGACGGCTTCTCGTTCGGCCAGCGCATGTGGATGATGGCCAAGTCGCGCTGGTGGCTGTTCGGCTACAAGGGCGTGCTGTCGAGCCACCTGGGCACCCTGCTGGCCTACTTCAAGCCGGGCTTCCACCCCTGGCAGCAAGAGGCCATCCACAACTACGACGCCTGGGTCGAAGCCTACGACCGCACCGGTGACCCGATGGAAGCTGGCGCCGCGCTGTACCAAGCCGCACACTGACCCCCATCACGCGCTGAACGCACGCACGCGGGCCGCACGCCAACCATGGCGTTGCGGCCCGCGGTCATTTCAGCGCCTCGGCTCAACGCCTCGGGTCAACGCCCCATGTCAGCGCAGGTCCGCGTCCGCGATCCAGTTGCCGTGAAAGCCCGCCGGGATGCGCGCCGGGATGTGCACCACCGCCTGCGGCGGCCCGGTGAAGTCGTCGGCGTTGATCACGTGGAGCTCGGCCGTGCCGCTTTGGCGGTTGTGCACGAGGCCCACCAGCCAGCCGTCGTCTTCTGCGCCCTGCGCCTGGCGGGGCACGAACACGAACTCGCCCGGCACCGCGTGCAACCCCAAGTCATGGCGTAGGGTCTGGCCGACCTTCAGGTCATGGCGCCACAGTGGCAAACCGCCCTGGCGGCCGTCACCAAAGCCCACCGCGTAAGCGTAACGGTATGGCTCGCCGGTCAGGCGCTCGTCAAAGCGCGGGAACTCCTGCGGCTGCTCGTGCAGCACCTCGCGCACCACGCGGCCGCCATCGGCGGGCATCGTCCAGCGCTCGAAGCGCGCACCCGAGTCCATCTCAGGGCCCTGGCTCGAGCGATCGAACATGCGGCGGTGGGCCACCACGTCCATCACCACGCTGCCGTCGGGCAGGTCAAAGGCGTTGCAGGGGTGAAAAACGAAGCACGGGTCCACGTCGTGCCAGCGGATGTCGCTGGCCTGGCCGTCTTTGGGCAGCAGGCCCACCCGCGCCGGGTGCCGGTCGTTCCAGGCGTAGGGGAAGGCAGAGAAGGACAGCAGGCGCTTGAAGGAAAACGTCACCGGCAGGTCCAGCACGACGACGAAGCGGCGGGTGATGGCGCAGTCGTGGATCATCGGCCCGTGCTTGACCGGGATGTCAACCACGCGGTCGACCTCGCCCTGCGGCGACACGCGCACGTGCTGCACCTTGTGGCGAACCAGGGCGTCGTAGCAGATGGCGTGCAGCGCGCCCGTGTGCGGGTCGCGGTGCGGGTGCGCCGAAAAGGGCTGCTTGCGCGGGCTGTCGAAGGTGCCGTGGCGCACGCTGTCGAGCCGCGCGTCAAGCTGGATGGGCAGCATGCCGGCCTCGACCGAGGCCCACACCCGGCCCGCGTGGGCGTAGACGTTGGTGTTGACCACGTCGCCCACGCCATGCCGGGGCCCGGGCAGAAGCGGCCGGCCCAGCGCCTTGTGCGCCGTGTTGCTGCCCACGTAGCGGCTGCGGTACCACTCGGCGCGCCCACCCTGCAGGCGCAAGCCGTGGACCATGCCGTCGCCAATGAACCAGTGGTAGCGCTTGGGCTTGGGCTGCAGCGGGTTGGGGCCGATGCGGGCGTACACCCCATTCAGCGCCGCCGGCAGCTCGCCGACCACGCGCAGGGCGGTGGTTTCCGTTTCGGTGGGCACGGGCGCGTAGACGTCTTCCAGGAAGTCGGGCTGGTCGGCGGCGAGCGGGCGCGAACCGCTCCAGGGCAGGGTCAGGGACATGGCGGCTCCTTGGTGGGCAACGGGTCGCGTTCAGGTTTATGTTGACAGCGTGAACATGCGCATGACACCATGAAATGTGGACAATGTCAACATCATGGTTTCACCTCCCTCCGCCGCCAAACCCGAGCGCGCCTACCACCACGGTGACCTGCGCAATGCCCTGATCGACGCCGGGCTCAATGCACTCGAAGCGCAGGACGCCTCAGAGCTGAGCCTGCGCGCGCTGGCCCGCGAGCTGGGCGTGTCGGCCAACGCCGTCTACCGCCACTTCGCCGACAAGGACGCCCTGCTCAGCGCCCTGGCCGCCGAAGGCTTTCGCCGCTTCGCGCGCGAGCAGCGAGAGGCCCGCGCCCAGGTGGCGACCGCCCCCGTGGCCACCGGCCTGGGCTACATCCGCTTCGCGCAGCGCCACCCGGCCCTGTTCCGGCTGATGTTCGGTCGCTTCACTCGGGCCTGCGACAGCGCCGAATTGCAAGAGGCCGCCCTGGCGGCCTTTGGGGAGCTGTTGGAGGATTCGCGTTCGAAACAGCCCACCGCCGAGGGCGTGGCGGCTGCACCGGGCTCGGCTGCAGCACCCGCTGGCGCCGCCATCGACGAAGCCACCATGCTGCGCGCCATCGCACGCTGGAGCCTGGTGCACGGCCTGAGCCACCTCATGCTGGAAGGCCAGCTGAGCTTCTTTGGCCCGGGAGCTGCCTCGGATCAACTCGCCGCAGGTGTGTTGATGGCCTCGGGCCTGGGCTCGGCGCCCCCCGCAGCGCCATGTGGCCAGGCCGCGCCCCTTGCTCAGCCGCGCGGCAAACCGTCGACAAAAGCCAGCAGCTGACCCGGCTGCATCGCCACCCAGGGCTCGTCCAGCGTGAGCGGCTGCGTGGCGATCACGGCCACGCGGTCGCCCGGCTGCGCCTGCTCAGCGAAGTTCACCTCCACGTCCTGGTCCTGCAGGCGCGCCACGCCAAAGGGGTGCTGGCGCACCAGGTGGTACAGGTGCGTGCTGCAGTGCGCCCACAGCGCATCGCCCTGGCTGAGCAGGAAGTTGAAGGTGCCGTGCCTGGCCACCTGCGGCACCAGCTCGGCCAGCGTGCGCGTGAGCTCGTCCACATCGGGCAGGCTGGCGTGGCTCTTGGCCAGCTCCTGCATCAGCCAGCAGAAAGCGCGCTCGCTGTCGGTGTCGCCCACGGGCCGAAAGGCCGCGTGCAGCTTGGACTGGAAGTCAACCAGGTTGCCGTTGTGCGCGAACACCCAGTAGCGCCCCCACAGCTCGCGCACGAAGGGGTGGCAGTTCTCCAGCCGCACCTCGCCCTGCGTGGCCTTGCGGATGTGCGCAATCACCTGCTTGCTTTTGATCGGGTAGCGCTTGACGAGGTCGGCCACGGGCGACTGCGCCGCTGGCAGGTGGTCGACGAAATGGCGCAGGCCCCGGCCCTCGAAAAAGGCGATGCCGAAGCCGTCCGCGTGCTCGGCCGAGCGCGTGGCAAAGCCGGAGAACGAAAAAACGATGTCGGTGGGCTGGTTGCCGCTCATGCCCAGCAGCTGGCACATGGAAAAACTCCGCAAAGGCTGCGCCGAGAGGGTGAAAGCACGCAGCCCGCCAGTGTAGGCGCCAGGGGGTTTCATCCCCCGGGAGGAGGCGTTCGCGATGGGGGTTCAGGCGGCTGGCCGGCCGGGTTGGCGGAGGTCATAATCCGTACCGCTAACAAACGGCACCCTTTTTAACCAACCATCTCTTTTTCTGGAACCCTGTCATGGCCTCTGTCAACAAAGTCACCCTCATCGGCAACCTGGGCCGCGACCCTGAAGTGCGCTACACCCCCAATGGCGCCGCCGTCTGCAACGTGTCCGTTGCCACCACGCGCAACTGGAAGGACAAGAACTCGGGCGACAAGGTTGAAGAAACCGAATGGCACCGCGTCGTCTTCTACGACCGCCTGGCTGAAATCGCTGGCGAGTACCTCAAGAAGGGCCGCTCGGTTTACGTCGAAGGCCGCCTGAAGACCCGCAAGTGGCAAGACAAGGACGGCAAGGACAACTACACCACCGAGATCGTGGCCGAGCAGATGCAGCTGCTGGGTGGGCGTGAAGGTGGTGGTGGCGGCGGTGGTTACGGCGCCCCGGCGGGTGGCGATGACTTTGGCGACGCCCCGGCGCCCGCACCGCGTGCAGCGGCCCCGCGCCCGGCACCGGCTCCGCGGCCTGCTCCGGCGCCTGCGCCGAAGTCGGCCACCGGGTTTGACGACATGGATGACGACATCCCGTTCTGACTTTGATGAACGCGGCCTGAGGTGACTCAGGAGAAAGAAAAGCCCCAAGCGCATGTCGCCTTGGGGCCTTTTTTCTGCCGAACGCGGGGGCTGTGACGAAGCAATGCCTCAAAGGGTCGACAGCTTCGCCACCAGGTACTCGATCAACACGCGCACGCGCAGCGGTTTGTGGCGGTCGGCAGAATACAGCAGCGAGAACGGCCGAGATGCACCGCCCCACTCTGGCAACAGCTCCACCAGGCGGCCGTCACGCAGATCGTCCTCGACGAGGAACCGGTAGGTCTGCAACACGCCTGCGCCTGCGCGGGCCAGCGTCACCGGGCCCAGGACGTCGTCCGTGCAGCGCAGCCGACCAGTGATCGCCAATTCGGCGATCCGGCCATCCTGGCAAACCAACCAGGGCACAGGCTGACCGGTGTTGGGCTGCACGAAGGGCAGGCACTCGTGCCGCTGCAGGTCCTCGGCTGTTCGAGGCTTGCGCCGGCCGCGCAGGTAAGCGGGCGACGCCACGATCACCAGCGCTGCTTCTTCGAGCTTGCGCGCCACCAGCCCCGAGTCGGGTGGTGTGCGGGCGCGCACAGCCAAGTCGAAGCCCTCTGCGGTGAAGTCGACATTGCGGTTGGTCAGCTGCAAATCCAGCTCGATGGCGGGGTACTTCCGGGCGAACGCCGGCAGCAAGGGCAACACACGGTGGTGACCGTATGACGTGGGCAGGCTGATGCGAACCTGTCCAGACGGTGTTTGCTGTTGCCCCGAGGCTTCCCGCTCGGCCTCGATCAACTGGCCCAAGGCCTGGCGGCACTGCTCGTGGTAACGCTGGCCCGCATCGGTGAGCCGCACGTGACGCGTGGTGCGCATCAACAGCTGCACGCCCAAGCGCGTCTCCAGCCTGGCCACCGAGCGGCTCACGGCCGCCGCAGTCAAGCCGGCGGCTTTCGCAGCGGCCGTGAAGCCACCGTGTTGCACCGTGAGGCAGAACAACTCGATGCTGCCGAGCTGCAGGTCGCTGAACTGGCGGGTCATTGGCGACGTCCATGTAAACAATGAATTGAACGAAAGCCAGTTTATTGCGCCTCACATCCTCAATAAAGTCCATCGAACCCCAACACGCGCTCCGCGCCAGAGGACTCCCGATGATGAAGCTCTACTACGCCCCCGCTGCATGCTCGCTCGCACCACACATCGTGTTGCGCGAAGCAGGCCTGACCTTTGAACTCGCCAAGGTCGACACCAACCGCCACCTCACGGCCGACGGTGGTGACTTCTACGCGGTGAACCCGAAGGGCCAGGTGCCGGTGCTCGAACTCGATGACGGCGAGCGCCTGACCGAAGGGCCCGTGATCGCGCAGTACATCGCTGACAAGGCCGGTGCCAGCTCACTGATGCCCCCAGCCGGCACCCTGGCGCGCTACCACGTGATGGCCTGGCAAAACCACATCGCCAGCGAATTGCACAAGTCGTTCACACCGCTGTTTCACGACGACGTGGATGCGAACGCCAAGCAAGCCCTGGCTGCTGTGCTGCTCAAAAAGCTGACCTGGCTTGACGGGCAGCTGGCGAGCGGGCCCTACCTCACCGGCGATACCTTCACCGCTGCCGACGCTTACCTGTTTGTCGTGCTGGGCTGGGCCCGATTCGTGAAGCTCGACATCGCGCACCTGACGCACCTGCAGGCCTTCCTCACGCGGGTGGCTGCGCGGCCTGCGGTGCGCGATGCGATGCGTGCCGAGGGCCTGCTCAGCTGAGCCAGCCCCTTCAGGTTCAACAAGCTGCGCGGAGCCTCGCGCAGCTTCCATTCACCACCGATTGACACGAGAGGACTTGTCCATGCCTTACGTCCACATCCAGATCACGCGCGAAGGCGCGACCGTTGAACAGAAAGCCGAACTGATCCGAGGCACCACCGAACTCCTGGTGCGCGTGCTCGACAAGAACCCCGCGACCACGTTCGTCGTGATCGAAGAGGTCGACACAGATCACTGGGGCATCGGCGGCGAGACCGTGACGGTTTTGCGCCAGCGCGCGCGCGAGCAGGGCGCGCGGCGATGAATGCGCACCTGAGCCGCTACGGCGATGTGGTCGCCGTGCTGAACGACTACTTCGAGGGGCTGCGACACAGCGACACGCAGCGCCTTCGCCGGGTCTTCCATGAACAGGCGGTGTACGCGACCGCCAGCCATGGCCCGCCCCTGGTGTTGCGCATGGACGAGTACCTGCCGATCGTCGATGCGCGGCCATCGCCGGCGTCAAAGGGCGAGGTGGCGACGGACGAGATCGTATCGATCGAGTTCGTGGGGCCCGCCACCGCGCTGGCGAAACTGCGGTGCTCGATTCAGCCCAGGTCTTTTCTGGATGTGTTGACCTTGATTCATGTGGATGGACGCTGGCAGGTCATTGCCAAGGTTTTTCACTGGGATGAGGAGGTTCGGGTGATGAGGGGGTGAGCTGGTCGAGGTGCGGGTGGTGGGGG
>SCMV01000041.1 GCA_005502875.1 Comamonadaceae bacterium 2PF
ATGGGCGCGAAACGCGCGCAAAACGCCTGCCGGAAGAGCGCTCAACCGCCAATCCGGTCATGTCAGTGCCCTCAACCATGGTCAGCGCTCATTTGTGCAGACCTTCCTTAACCCCGCAAACCAATCAGAAAACAAGATTTCTCAAATTGAACGACCGTGCGAAAACCTGTCACCCGGAAATGGGCAGACATCTTTCAAACGTTTGAATCACGGGCGCAACAAAACCCGACCCACCTTTTCAGGCGAGCCGGATTTCATGCACGACGCGTCAGCGTCAGTTGCTCTTGGCGAGTTGCTCCAGGATCGCCGGGTTCTCCAGCGTCGAGGTGTCCTGCGTGACGTCCTCGCCCTTGGCGACCACACGCAGCAGGCGCCGCATGATCTTGCCGGAGCGGGTCTTGGGCAGGTTGTCGCCGAAGCGGATGTCCTTGGGCTTGGCGATCGGGCCGATCTCCTGGCCGACGTGGTTGCGCAGCTCGTTGGCGATCTTTTTCGCCTCCTCGCCTTCGGGACGGGGACGCTTGAGCACCACGAATGCACAGATGGCTTCGCCGGTGAGGTCGTCGGGGCGGCCCACCACGGCGGCTTCGGCCACCAGCGGGTGCGACACCAGCGCGGACTCGATCTCCATCGTGCCCATGCGGTGGCCCGAGACGTTGAGCACGTCGTCGATGCGACCGGTGATGGTGAAGTAGCCGGTTTGCGCGTCGCGGATGGCGCCGTCGCCCGCGAGGTAGTACTTGCCGCCGAAGTCAGCGGGGTAGTAGCTCTTCTTGAAGCGCTCGGGGTCGCCCCAGATGTTGCGGATCATCGAAGGCCAAGGCTTGCGCACGACCAGCACGCCGCCCTGCCCCCATGGCACCTCCTTGCCGGTCTCGTCGACCACGGCCGCGTCGATGCCGGGGAACGGCAGCGAACACGAACCAGGCGTGAGCGCATGGGCGCCAGGCAAAGGGGTGATCATGTGGCCACCGGTTTCGGTCTGCCAGAAGGTGTCGACGATCGGGCAACGACCGCCACCGATCTCGCGGTGGTACCACTCCCAGGCGGCCGGGTTGATGGGCTCGCCAACGGTGCCCAGCAGGCGCAAGCTGCTGAGGTCGAAGTTGCGCGGGTGCACCTCGGCCGACGACTCCGCGGCCTTGATGAGCGCGCGGATGGCGGTGGGCGCCGTGTAGAAGATGGTGACCTTGTGCTTCTGGATCATGCGCCAAAAGCGCGCGGCGTCCGGGTAGGTCGGCACGCCTTCGAACACGACCTGGGTGCCGCCATTGGCCAGCGGGCCGTAGGCCACGTAGGTGTGACCCGTGACCCAGCCGATGTCGGCCGTGCACCAGAAGACGTCCGACGGCTTGTAGTCGAAGGTCCACTTCATGGTGAGCGCCGCGTGCAGCAAGTAGCCGCCGGTGCTGTGTTGCACGCCCTTGGGCTTGCCGGTGGAGCCGGAGGTGTAGAGCAGGAACAGCGGGTGCTCGGCCTCGACCCACTCGGGCGAACAGTACTCGGGCTGCGCGGCCATGGCTTCGTGCATCCACACGTCGCGGCTCGCGTTGAAGGCCACGTTGCCGCCCGTGCGGCGGAAGACGATCACTTGTTTGATGCTGCCGCAGCCGCCCATGCCCAGGGCTTCATCGACGATGGCCTTGAGCGGCAAGGTCTTGCCGCCGCGCACCTGCTCGTCGGCCGTGATGACCATGACGGCGCCCGCGTCCTCAATGCGGTCGCGCAGGCTTTGAGCCGAGAAGCCGCCAAAGACGACGGAGTGGGTGGCACCGATGCGAGCGCAGGCCTGCATGGCCACGACGCCCTCGACCGACATGGGCAGGTACAGCACCACGCGGTCGCCCTTCTTGACACCTTGTGCCTTCAGGGCGTTGGCCAGTTGGCAGACGCGCGCCAGCAGGTCGCGGTAAGACACCTGGCTGACCTGGCCGTCGTCGGCCTCGAAAATGATGGCTGTGCGGTCTCCCAGACCAGCCTCGACGTGTCGGTCAAGGCAGTTGTACGAGGCGTTGATGAGGCCGTCGTCGAACCACTTGTAGAACGGGGCGTTGCTCTCGTCGAGCGCCCGGGTGAAGGGCTTGTGCCAGCTGAGGAATTCCTTGGCGAGGCGGCCCCAGTAGGCCGTGTGGTCTTGCTGGGCTTCGTCGACCAGCTTGTCGTAGGCTTGCCGGCTGCCGATGTGTGCGGCTTGGGCGAAAGCGGTGGGCGGGGGGTAGAGGTCGTGGGTCTGGTTGTTGGTTTGATTGCCAGTCATGGCAGGGCTCCTGATGTACGGTGCTTGTGGCACACGCTTGTCGAATTGGCCGGGCAGTTACGCTTTGGGCGTTCACCTTGCCAACCCAAGACCATGCTACTAACTCTAGAATTTGTTACTTCGGAATTACCCCCAAGGTCAGCATGAACGCGCCCCAGCCATCTAAAAAGGCCAATGCCTTGTCTACCTTCATTTTTGCCAGCCGTTGGCTGCAGTTGCCGCTTTATATCGGCTTGATTCTTGCGCAGGCGGTTTATGTGTTTCATTTCTGGGTGGAACTTGTTCACCTGATCGAAGCCGCTTTCGGCAACCAGGACGCCCTCAAGGCCATTTTTCAGGCCACGGGCCAGCAGGCATCACAAGCGCCCACGCACCTGACAGAGACCACGATCATGCTGGTCGTGTTGGGCTTGATCGATGTGGTGATGATCTCCAACCTGCTGATCATGGTGATCGTGGGTGGTTACGAGACCTTTGTCTCGCGCATGAACCTAGAAGACCACCCGGACCAGCCCGAATGGCTCGATCACGTGAACGCCTCGGTGCTCAAGGTCAAGCTGGCCACGGCCATCATCGGCATCTCGTCGATTCACCTGCTGAAAACCTTCATCAATGCGCAGAACTACACCGACAAGGTGTTGATCGCCCAGACGGTGATCCACATCGCGTTCCTGTTCTCTGCCATGGCCATTGCCTACACCGACAAGCTGCTGCACCATGCGCCCTCTGGGGCCGAAAAACACTGACACCGCCACACGATGAGGACATCGCTTCGCAAGGCCGGCACGCTGACGCGCCGCAAGACCCGCACCAGCTGGGCCAAGGTGCGGCGCCAAACGCCGGGCAAGGACGAGATCCTGGCGTCGCCATGGATGGCCCCGGTGCGGCCGCACCTGCAAGACGACCGCCTGTGGTGCCTCGATCGCCAGGGCGTGGCGAGGGGGGTGGCCGCAGGGCTGTTCATGGGTTTGCTCATGCCGGTGGCGCAGATCCTGTTTGCCGTGGCAGCGTCGGTGGTCGTGCGCGGCAACGTGCCCGTGAGCGCGGCTTGCACCCTGGTGACCAATCCGCTGACGGTGCCCCCCATCTACTACGCTGCCTACCAGATTGGCGAGCGTGTGTTGCCCGACGCGCTGGACCTGAGCTGGCTGATGAGCGATGCATCCCACTGGCTGGGCCAGGGCCTGAACTGGGCCATTGCGCACGGCACACCCCTGATGACGGGCCTGTTGATGCTGGCGACCGCGAGCGCGGCGCTGGGCTTCGCGACGGTTCACCTGCTCTGGCGACGAAACTGAAGAGCGAAGCACCCGCGCCCCCGGCCAGACCTTGGCACAATGTCGGCTGCTGTTTTTGCCCCCACCACCCAGCCCCAAAAAGGCCCCTGCCATGACGACCATTCGCCACGACGACCTCGTTGAAAGCGTCGCAGCTGCGCTGCAATACATCTCCTACTACCACCCGGCCGACTACATCGCCCACCTGGCCCGTGCCTACGAGCGTGAAGAGTCGCCCGCGGCCAAGGACGCCATCGCCCAGATCCTGACCAACTCGCGCATGTGCGCGGAAGGCCACCGCCCCATCTGCCAGGACACCGGCATCGTCAACGTCTTCCTCAAGATCGGCATGGGCGTGAAGTGGGAAGGCTTCGGCGCCCGCAGCATCCAGGACGCGGTCGATGAAGGCGTGCGCCGTGGCTACAACAACCCGGACAACAAGCTGCGCGCCTCGGTGCTGAGCGACCCCATCTTCGAGCGCAAGAACACCAAGGACAACACGCCCGCCGTGGTCTTCATGGAGCTGGTGCCCGGCGACACGGTGGACGTGACCGTCGCGGCCAAGGGCGGTGGCTCGGAGAACAAGTCCAAGGTCTACATGCTCAACCCGTCCGACAACATCGTCGACTGGGTGCTCAAAACCGTGCCGACCATGGGCGCCGGTTGGTGCCCGCCCGGCATGCTCGGCATCGGTGTCGGCGGCACGGCCGAGAAGGCCGCCCTGCTGGCCAAGGAATCGTTGATGGACGACATCGACATGTACGAACTGCTCGAGCGCGGCCCGCAAAACAAGCTCGAAGAGCTGCGCATCGAGCTGTACGAGAAGGTCAACGCCCTGGGCATTGGCGCCCAAGGCCTGGGTGGCCTGACCACCGTGCTGGACGTCAAGATCAAGACCTACCCGACGCACGCGGCCTCCAAGCCGATCGCCATGATCCCGAACTGCGCGGCCACCCGCCACGCGCACTTCGTGATGGACGGCAGCGGCCCGGTCTACCTCGACCCGCCGAGCCTGGACCTGTGGCCCAACGTGCACTGGGCACCGGACTACAACAAGTCCAAGCGCGTTGACCTCAACACGCTGACCAAGGAAGAAGTCGCCAGCTGGAAGCCGGGCCAGACCCTGCTGCTCAACGGCAAGATGCTGACCGGCCGAGACGCCGCGCACAAGCGCATCCAGGACATGCTGGCCAAGGGCGAGAAGTTGCCCGTGGACTTCACCAACCGCGTCATCTACTACGTCGGCCCGGTCGACCCGGTGCGCGACGAAGTGGTCGGGCCCGCCGGCCCCACCACCGCCACCCGCATGGACAAGTTCACCGACATGATGCTGGAGAAAACCGGCCTGATCTCGATGGTGGGCAAGGCCGAGCGCGGCCCCGCCGCCATCGAAGCCATCAAAAAGCACAAGTCGGCCTACCTGATGGCCGTGGGCGGTTCGGCCTACCTGGTCTCCAAGGCCATCAAGGCCGCCAAGGTGGTCGGCTTCGAGGACCTGGGCATGGAAGCGATCTACGAGTTCGACGTGGTCGACATGCCGGTGACGGTGGCCGTCGATTCGGGCGGCACCAGCGCCCACATCGAAGGCCCCAAGACCTGGCAGGCCAAGATCGGCAAGATCCCTGTGACGGTGGCCTGAGCCACACTGCCTTGACGTGGCGGTGCGCCCGCCTCGCCAACAAAGGACCCCATGTGGGGTCCTTTTTGTTTGACGAAACGATGAATGCCCATGGGTGACAGGCTAGGGATGGCTGCGTGCTGCCCACTGGCCTAGCGTGGAAGGCCGTTGAGCCAACCGAGGAGCGCACCATGAGCACCGTGACCGCTGCCGAGTTCCTGGACCAGGTCAATGACCTGACGCCCGCCATCGAAGGCCTGCGCTTGGGCGAGTACAGCGACCTCCTCGACTCAGAGGGCCACCAGTACATCGACATCGTGATGGAAGGCGGCGGCACCCTGGGGTTGGCTTTGCTGGGCTACCTGCACGTGCTGGAATCGGTCGGTCTGCGCTTCATCGGCATCGGCGGGACCTCGGCCGGCGCCATTTCGGCGATCGCGCTGGCAGCGGCCAGTCGACCGAGTGAGCCACGTGTGGGCCGCCTGCTCGAGGCGATCGGCAACATGCCCATGGCCGATTTCGTCGATGGCCGCCATGACGGGGACGACGACGCCATGTCCGCGCTGCAAAGCTGGCTCGATGAGGACGGACACACCCTGGGCAAGCTGTGGCGCACCTCGCGCATCATCGACAACCTCAACGACATCCACGCCCTCAACCGCGGCGAGGTGTTCCACCGTTGGATGGACCAGTTGCTGCGCGGCATGAACGGCGGTCAGGCCCTGACGGTGCAGCAGCTGAGGGTTCGCATGAACGACCTGCCCGCGCTGCTGGTGAGCGACAACGCCGATGCGAGCGACTTCCGTCACCTGCCGAACGCGCCCATCTGGGAGGTCGTCAATGGCAAGCGCGTGCACCTGGCCCGAAACAAGCCCGACCAGTTGTGCGTGGTGACCGCCGACATCTCGACCGAAACCAAGGTGAGCCTGCCCCGGATGGCGGCGATGTACTGGCACCAGCCAGACCAGGTCAACGTGGCCGACTTCGCCAGGGCGTCGATGTCGATCCCTGGCTTTTTCAGCACCTTCAAAGTGAAGTCACTGCCCGCCGAAGAAGCCAGGCCGCTGTGGCGCAGCCAAGAGTGGCCCGAGCGCTGCTACGCCGGAGACTTCCTGCCGGCGGTGCATCATTTTGTCGATGGCGGCGTGCTCTCCAATTTCCCGATCGACGCATTCCACCAAAAGACGCGCGTGCCCCTGCGCCCCACCCTGGGCGTCAAGCTCCAGTGGGACGAGCACAAGCATGAGATCCCGGGGGTGCTCAAGGTCTTCAGCCAGTCTTTCAACACCGCGCGCCACGCCATGGACGCAGAGTTCATCAAACAGAACCCGGACTACAGCAAGCTGGTGGCCTGCATCGACACCGAAGAGATCAACTGGCTCGACTTCGCGATGGACAAGGCGACCAAGCTGCGCCTGTTTCGCATGGGGGCCCAGACGGCGGTGACCTTCTTGAGGGGCTTCAACTGGCGCGACTACAAGCGGATCCGGCGCTCGCTGGCTGAGGCCTACAGCTTGCGCGTCTAAGATGCGCCGCATGAAGAACCCGCACTTCAACCCGAACAAGCCACACCACCGCCCGGACGGCTTCCAGAACAACCACCTGTCATTCAGGGGCAAGCGCTGGCATGAACTGCTGCGCTGGCGCTGGGAAGCCTGGCGCGCAGGGCACCCCAAGCCGCTGCGAGAGCCGATCCCGGTGGTCAAACCGGACTTGGCCTTCATCCATGCCAACGCCAAGGCGGGCCTGGCCATGCAACCCTCGGCCACCTGGATCGGACACATCACCGTCCTGCTCCAAGTGGGCGGGCTCAACATCCTGACCGACCCGGTGTTCTCCGAGCGCTGTTTTCCGGTGCAATGGGCGGGCCCCAAGCGACACACACCGCCGGGGCTGGCGCTCGACGAGCTGCCCCACATCGACGTGGTGCTGCTGTCCCACAACCACTACGACCACCTTGATGAGGGCTCGATGCTGGGCCTGAAACAGCAAGCTGGTGGCGCGCCGCTGGTGATCTGCCCCCTGGGGCACAAGCATTGGTTCGCCCGCCGAGGCATGCGCCGCGTGGTGGAACTCGACTGGTGGGACACCCACGTGCTCGAAGCCACCGAACGCAGCGCCCGCATCCCGGTGACCTTGGTGCCTGCGCAGCACTGGTCGGCACGCACGGCAACCGATGCGTTGCGCAGCCTCTGGGGGGGCTTCGTCGTTCGCTCACCCGACTGTCATGTCTACTTCGCCGGTGACACGGGTTACTCGAAGGACTTCGTCGACATCCGCCAGCATTTCGCGCTGGATCACAAGCCAGAGGAAGGCGGGGGATTCGACCTGGCGCTCCTGCCCATCGGGGCTTACGAGCCACGCTGGTTCATGAAGGACCAACACGTGAACCCCGAAGAGTCGGTGCAGATCTTCCACGACATCGGCTGCAAGCGGGCGATGGCGGTGCACTGGGGCACGTTTCAGTTGACGGATGAGGCGCTGGATGAGCCACCCAGGGCGTTGGCTCGAGCGCTGCGGACCAGAGGGACGCAGGTCGAGAACTTCAAGGTGGCGGCGATCGGCGAGACCTGGCGCATCCCGCAACGGCCTGGCGCCAGCGCCACGGTTTGATCGCGATGCGCTACGTGCCTGCAGCTTTGTTGATGGCGCTGATCGCTTGGGTGGTCGCGCAAGCGAACGCGGGCGAGCGCCACCCCTGGCTGAATGCCTTCCTGCGTTGGCCAGCTGCCGACAAGATCGGCCACTTCATGATCTATGGCCTGTTGGCAGTTTGCCTGGATGCGGCCCTGCGGTGGCGCACGCTCAAGCAGGCAAGCGGTTGGCAGCTGCCCTGGGCTGCTGTGCTGGTGCTCGCCTTCAGCTTCATGGAAGAAGCCTCGCAGCTTTTCACATCCACGCGCTCACCCGACGTGCTGGACCTGCTCGCCAACCTCCTGGGGGTGGGCGTTTTCTGTCTCTTGGGCCGATGGGTGGCGAAGCAACGAGGGTGAAAGGTGGGCAAGGAACCGCCAACGGCCGCGCCCCCCGCGCGATGTGTGGCGCTCAACCGACCAGCGGCAGCGCCAGGCAAAGGCAGGTGCCTCCTCCGGGGACATCGGTGGGGCGAAGGCTGCCGCCATGGAGCTGGGCCACGCGCTGCGCGATCGCAAGCCCCATCCCCCCAATGCCACCGCCAGTGCGCTGCACAGGTGGGTCACGCAAGGATTGCCCCAAGTTCAAGCGCTGAGCGATCTCTGAAGGCAGACCGGGGCCAGCGTCTTCGACCCAGACCTGTGCCAGCCCAGCCTGCCGGGACACGCTCACCCTGACGGCATGGCGACCACCGGCATGCTTGATCGCGTTGTCGATCAAGTTGGTCAACGCCCTCTCGACGAGTTGCAAGTCGCCCTCCACCTCCAGGGCGCCTGGTGCAGGACCACCCAACGTGACGGGAGGCATGGCGTGGGCGATCTCGAACTTCTGCACGGTGTCGGTGACCAGCTCGTCGAGCAAAAAACGCTCGCGCTGCGCGATCTCACGGGTGGATTGCAGCGCGGTCAACTCGAACAACTGCTGTGACAGGCGCCGCACTTTGTCGCTTTGCGCCAAGGCGGCCTGAAGCAACTTGCCAGGCGGCCAAGCCACGCCACCCGTGAACGTTTCGGACACGGCAGGAGGACGGCCAGGGCCCATCAATGCCTCGATGTGGCCTTGCAGGGCAGTCAGGGGCGTGCGCAGGTCATGGGCCAGGCCAGCCATCATCTCGCGGTGCGCATGGGCCTGGGCCTGCTCACGCTTTGTTTGGTGTTCCAGGCGTTGAGTCAGGTCGTCGAAGGCCACCGCCAGGGTCTGCACTTCGTCACCAAAAGGCAAAGGGCCCCGCCCACCCGATTCAGCTGCGCCATCGGGTTGAGCACGGTAGTTGCGCAAACGATCGGCCAGTCTGTGCAAAGGCGAAGTCAGCCGCCTGAAAGTGAACACGCCCACCAGCAAGGTTGCCAGCAGGCCCAATGCCCCGGCCATCAGAGCCCCTTGCCAAATGCGACGCCAGCTCAGTTGGAGAGCCACCTCTTCACGTGCCGCTCCGTCCAGGACAATGTAGAGGTAGCCGGGAGGCCGCGTGTCGCCGGAACGCGGCGGGAACATGGCCGCACTGAAAATGCGCTGGTGCTCGCCGCCCATGGGGTCGGTGCCACGCAGTGGCAACGGAGCCCCGGCCAGGAATGCTCGCACCGCGTGCAGGTCGACCTGGTGCTCACGCACCATGCCCGGCTCGCCGATGTAGGCCTCGACCAAACCGTCGGCGTCCAGCACATAAACCTGTATGCCTGGGTTCACCACCATCAACATCGAGAGCAGTTTCTCGCGCTCTGCCTGCGCAGCCTCCCGGCGGTCTTTGACTGAAATCTCAGGCCAATGCGAGACGATGTGTCTGGCCAGTCCATGCGACAGGCGTTGCAGCGCCTCTTGCTCGTGCTCGGAGGCCACCCGCCCCGCCAGCGCCGCGACCAGCCCACCATAGGCCAGCAGCAAGGTTGCCAGCACCAGCGACAGCCGAGTGGCGAATGACCTTGGCCTCATCGCCCCACGCCCCCATCGAATCGATACCCCACGCCCCAAACGGTGACGATGCGCGCCGGCTCGCGCGGGTCCAATTCGATCTTGGTGCGCAGCCGGTTGATGTGGGAATTGACCGTGTGCTCGTAGCCGTCAAAACCGGCGCCCCACACGCGCTGGAGCAACTCGCTGCGACTGAAAGCTCTGCCGGGATGGCGCAACATGAAATGCAACAGATCGAACTCGCGCAGCGTCAGCGGGATGACGTCGGCGCCACGCAGCAGCTCGCGTCGTTCGGTGTCGAGCTGAAACGGACCGAAGGACAACCTGGCTTCGGCGACGGGTGCCAGACGCAGCTGCTCCATTCTGCGCAGCAAAGCGCGCACCCTCGCCACCAGCTCCAACATCGAGAACGGCTTGGCCAGGTAGTCGTCGGCACCCAGCTCCAGCCCTAGCACGCGGTGCGCCTCGGTTGTGCGGGCACTGAGCATGATCACGGGCACATCGGCATGGCGCGCACGCAGGTGACGGCAAACATCCCAGCCATCTGCACCCGGCAACATCAGGTCAAGCAAGACCATGTCCCAACGCTGCCGATCGATGGCCGCCATCGCGAGCGCCCCATTGCTCTCGCGGTGCAGCCGGTATCCGGCCTGCTCCAGATGCAGTCGAAGCGCATCTGCAATGGCATCGTCGTCTTCAACCAGCAAGAGTTGTTCGTTCATGGCAGGTGCAGTCCCTGGGTGCAGCGACGCATTGAAGCACACCCAGGGCCTTGTCGCATCAAACCCGGGCAGCGCGCCTGCGGCCCAAGCCAGCAAGCGTCAGCAGCGCCGCGGCCATCAGCACATAGGTTTGGGGCTCAGGCACCGCTGCCACGGCAAAGCCGATGCGGTAGATGGACGTGCCGGCCGACAATTGGCTGTCAAAGACGTAGCCTGCGGCCGTGGTCTCGCCATTGAATCCGCTCAGCGGTGCAAAGCGAAGCCCGACGACGCCGTTCTCGTCGGTGCGGAGGTCGTTGTTGCCGTTGACCAGGAAGGCTGCGCCTGCCACGCTGAAGGCTTCTGAACCCGCGTTCCAGATGTCGCCGGCCGTCAGGTTGATGGCATTGATCTGCAACTGGCCATTGGCATCAAACAGCCCGTACTCCGTGGGCGAATCGTTGCCGATGAAGTAATCGTTGCTGGGGATCACCATCGAGGCGAAGCTGAAGTAGCGGTTCAGGCTGGGGTCCACGGTGAACACCGCCGAACGGGATTGCCCCGGCAGCAGCGCTCCACCGATGACGCCGCGTGTGGCGTTGGGCTGGGCCGCTGCGAAATCAGCTTGCCAGACGGTGCCGCTGCCACCCTCTGCAACGCTGACGATCCCGGGACTGGCCGCCTGGCCTGCATTGAAGGCATCGAACACCCCCTGGTGGAACCCAAGGTGCAGGGGGGCAAAGGCAATGCTGTTGGCTGGCGCCAGGTTCTCGACCGTGACGGTGACCTGCACGGGAGCAGCTTGGGCCGTGGCCACCAGGGCCATGGTGGCCAGCACAACAACACCAGATGGCAGGCGGAAAAATCGGGAAGGATGGATCATGAGGAATCTCCATTTGAGATGGGTTAGCTGGGACCTGAACGCGGTCTCGATGGCTCGAAACCGCGCATCCGATGCTATGGATCCCATCTCCCGAAAGCCTCATGTGGATCTCACGTCACCGTGAGATGTTCAGGCGCCGATGCCCAAGCCTGTCCTGGCACCACCCGAGCAGACGAAAACACCCCCTGTCCTCAGCATGCTCTGGAACTCGGCGAGGGGTCCGAACAAACATGAAAAAAGCCACCCGAGGGTGGCTTTTCGAGGGCAAGTCGGCGATCAGCTCGCGCGACGACGGGCCACAGCGCCGATCAGGCCCAGGCCAGCCAGGGCCAGGGCCCAGGTACCGGGTTCAGGCACCGGAGTCAGGTTGATCGGCAGGGCCGTGGAGGCGCGGCCACCGACTTGAGCGCCGATGTTGAAGTAGGCCGTCTGCTCGGTGTTGCTCGTGTTGGCGAACACGGCGTAGAACTGACGCGAGTCGCTGAGGGTCTGCTCGGTAGCAGGCACCACGATCGTCGAGTAGATGGGGTAGTTGTAATAGTCCGGCTTTGAGTAGTCGTAGCCTTGGTAGGTCTGGTAGCTGTACTCACCGCGCGCGTTGGCGTTGATGCTCAGGTTGTTGTTGGAGTTGCCCGAGACCGAGCCGGCCGGCGTCGGCAGGCTGTAGCTGAGGTTCATCCAGGTCGACGAAGAAGCCGTCTCGGTGTAGTCGCAGTAATAGTAGATGCTCGAGCAGGCAGAAGGGTTGGTCGCCGAAGCCTTGACCAGGGCGTCGGCCGTGATGATCAAAACCGACTGGGCCGACAGCTTGATGCTGCCGTTGTAGTAGTAGCTGCTGCCGTTGCTGCTGACAGTGGCGCTGTAAGACGTGCCGGGGCCACCAGCTTGGCCTTGAACCGACAGGCTGTTGAGGCCGACCGACAGGCTGGCGGAGACCGTGTCCAGGTCACCGGAGGCCGTCTTGGTGTACGTGCCCAGCCCGTTGCGGGTGTAGTTGTACGACTCGCTCGCAGATTGCGAGGAATCGGACAGGTTGAACGACAGCGAGCCTGGGAGGCTGGCCAGGCTGAAGCCACTCACGGAAGCGTCCGTGGGGGTCAGGTCGATCACTTGGAACTGGATGTTGCTGATCGAGGCCGAGGCCGACGACGCTGCGAACGCGGGAAGGGTGGCGGCGACCAGGGCGCAAGCCAGGGCGACCGAACGGATGCGGATCATGCTTTCCTCCTGTTGGAATCGATACATTTGCACGCCGAAATGTAAAGGCAACCGAAGGGGCTGAGGCTCAGCCAAAAAGCCGACCCCCACGCCTGAGTGTGGGCGCGGGGGTCGATTCGCGTCAGTGCACCGTCCGCTCGAACCCGAAGTTGCCCTCGCCATCCACCTTGACCGGGATCACATCCTTCGGCCCGAACCGCCCCTGCAGGATCAGCTTGGCCACCGGGTTCTCGATGCGCTGCTGGATGGCGCGCTTGAGCGGCCGCGCACCGAACACCGGATCGAAGCCCACCTTGGCCAACTCGGTCAGCGCCTCGGGCGAAACGTCCAGCTTCATCTCCAACTGAGCCAGGCGCCCTTCCAGCCCCTTGAGCTGGATCTTGGCGATCGACTGGATGTTGGCCATGTCCAGCGCGTGGAACACCACCACCTCATCGATGCGGTTGAGGAACTCGGGGCGGAAGTGCTGCTTGACCTCGACCCACACCGCGTCCTTGATGTCTTCCGAGGGCTGCCCCGCCATCTGCATGATGTGGTGCGAGCCGAGGTTGGAGGTCATCACGATGACGGTGTTCTTGAAGTCCACGGTGCGGCCCTGGCCATCGGTCAGGCGGCCGTCGTCGAGCACCTGCAGCAGCACGTTGAAGACGTCCGGGTGGGCCTTCTCGACCTCGTCGAGCAGCACCACGCTGTACGGCTTGCGGCGCACGGCCTCGGTCAGCGTGCCACCTTCTTCGTAGCCCACGTAGCCCGGGGGCGCGCCGATCAGGCGGCTGACCGAATGCTTCTCCATGAACTCGCTCATGTCGATGCGGATCAGGTGCTCTTCGCTGTCGAACAGGAAGCCGGCCAGGGCCTTGCACAGCTCGGTCTTGCCCACGCCGGTGGGGCCCAGGAACAGGAATGAGCCGTACGGACGGTTCGGGTCGGACAGGCCGGCGCGCGAGCGGCGGATGGCGTCGGACACGGCCACGATGGCCTCCTCCTGACCGACCACGCGCTCGTGCAGCTTGTCTTCCATGGCCAGCAGCTTGTCTCGCTCGCCCTGCATGAGCTTGCTCACCGGGATGCCGGTGGCGCGCGCCACGACCTCGGCGATCTCTTCGGCGCCGACCTGCGTGCGCAGCAGCGTGGGCTTGCCACCTGCGGCTGCGCCCTTGGCGTTTTCCTTGTCCTGCGCGGCCTTGAGCTTTTTCTCCAGCTCGGGCAGCTTGCCGTATTGCAGCTCGGCAACCTTGTTGAAGTCGCCCTTGCGCTTGAGTTCCTCGATCTGGAAGCGCATGCGGTCGATCTCTTCCTTGACGGTGGCAGAGCCCTGGGCCTGGGCCTTCTCGGCCTTCCAGATTTCTTCCAGGTCGGCGTACTCCTTCTGCAGCTTGGTGATCTCTTCTTCGATCAGGCCCAGGCGCTTGATGGAGGCTTCGTCCTTCTCGCGCTTGACGGCTTCACGCTCGATCTTGAGCTGGATGAGGCGGCGATCCAGGCGGTCCAGCGCCTCGGGCTTGGAGTCGATCTCGATCTTGATCTTGGCCGCGGCTTCGTCGATCAGGTCGATGGCCTTGTCGGGCAGGAAGCGGTCGGTGATGTAGCGGTTGGACAGCTCGGCCGCGGCCACGATGGCCGGGTCGGTGATCTCGACGCCATGGTGGACCTCGTACTTTTCCTGCAGGCCGCGCAGGATGGCGATGGTGGCCTCGACGGTGGGCTCGCCCACGAGGATTTTCTGGAAACGGCGCTCCAGGGCGGCGTCCTTCTCGATGTACTTGCGGTACTCGTCGAGCGTGGTCGCGCCGATGCAATGCAGCTCGCCACGCGCCAGGGCGGGCTTGAGCATGTTGCCCGCGTCCATCGCGCCATCGGCCTTGCCCGCACCGACCATGGTGTGGATCTCGTCGATGAACATGATGGTCTGGCCTTCGTCCTTGGCCACTTCCTTGAGCACGTTCTTGAGGCGCTCCTCGAAGTCGCCGCGGTACTTGGCGCCGGCCAGCAGCAGGGCCATGTCCAGCACCAGCACGCGCTTGTTCTTGAGCGAGTCGGGCACCTCGCCAGCGACGATGCGCTGGGCCAGGCCTTCGACGATGGCCGTCTTGCCCACGCCGGGCTCACCGATCAGCACGGGGTTGTTCTTGCTGCGGCGCTGCAGCACCTGGATGGCGCGGCGGATTTCTTCGTCGCGGCCGATGACCGGGTCGAGCTTGCCGGCGCGGGCGCGCTCGGTGAGATCGAGCGTGTACTTCTTCAAGGACTCACGCTGGCCTTCGGCCTCGGGGCTGTCGACCTTCTGATCGCCACGAACAGACTTGATGGCGGCTTCCAGGGACTTGCGGGTCAAGCCGAAGTCGCGGGCCGTGACCGCCGTGTCGCCCTTGTGGTCGCACAGGGCCAGCAGGAACATCTCGGCGGCGATGTAGGCATCACCGGCCTTGTGGGCCTCCTTCTCGGCGCCCTGCAGCAGGCTGACGGTGTCGCGACCGGCCTGCACCTGCTCGGCGCCTTGCACCTGGGGCAGCTTGTCGAGGCTTTTCTCCAGCGCAGCGGCCAGCGCGGCCACCTTGACGCCCGCCTTCTCGAGCAGCGCACGCGGGCCGTCGTCCTGACGCAGCATGGCCAGCAGGATGTGGGCCGGCTCGATGTAGGGGTTGTCGCGCGTGACCGCCAGGCTCTGGGCCTCGGTCAAGGCTTCCTGGAAGGTGGAGGTGAGTTTGTCGAGTCGCATGGGGCTCTCCTGGTGTGCTGAGGCCGAGTTGATCAGCCGATTGCTGCGCAGATGGAGGGCCCCAGGCGATTTTCAAGGGGACGCCGCCTGCCCGAACGCCGCAGGTTTGCGCCAGATCAGATCGCCAGGCTTTCGCTACTGACCCGGTTGCGGCCCGCCTGTTTGGCGTCGTACAGCCTGGCATCGGCCCGCGACAGGGCCTCCTCCAAAGGGCGGGTGCGGTGGTGAAAGGCCACGCCCACGCTGATGGTGACAGCAATCGTCACGCTGCTGTCGCCCACCTCGGCATGGCACGGGCGGGCCTCGACCACCTGCCGCAATCGCTCGGCCACCACTTGGGCGTCCTCGGCGGCCCGCAAGGGCAGCATGACCGTGAACTCCTCGCCGCCATAGCGCGCCAGCAAGGCGTCGTCGCGCAGGTGCTCCGAGAGCACCTGGGTGACATGGCGCAGCACCTCGTCGCCCACGGGGTGACCGTGGCGGTCGTTGATGGACTTGAAGTGATCGATGTCGATCATGAGCAGCGCCACGCCCAGGCTGTTGGCGGGCTGGCTGGCGAGCAGCCGCTGTCCGTGCTCGCGCAGCCCTCGGCGCGACAGGATGCCGGTGAGGTCGTCGGACAGGGAGCGGTGGTGAACCTGCTGGTAAAGCCGGTCGTTGATGGTGGCGAAAACGATGGCCGCCACCGACAGCGGCAACAACGCGATGCCCATGGCCGAAGGCGCCATCAGCCAATCGGGGGCCAGCAGCAGATGGGGCGGGTAAGGCCCCGGGTGGTCCCACGAGTAGGCCAGCACCATCACCCAATCCAGAGAAAAAAGGAATGCGGTGAACAACAAGGCCCACTCGCCGCTCAGGCGCGGCTCCTGAGAGCGCAACAGCACCCGCCCCTGGTCCAGCAAGGTGCCCACGGCGATGGCCGCCAGCACCAGGGCCACCAGCAACTGGTAGTGCGCCGGGCTCAGCACCCCACCGCCAAACCACAGCAGGCACCCCGACCCGATGGCCAGCAACAGGCCCACCGACAGCGGCGTGCGCTCGCCATTGAGCTCGCGGAACCCCCAGGCCAACAGCGTGACGCCGGTGGCACACACCCCCACCCCATGGCGCCATACCTCGCGCATGTGCTCGGGCGGGGTCACCAGCACCACCAGGAAGGCCGACAGGCACAGGAAAGCCGCACGGTAGAGCAGCAGCGCGCGGCGGATGCGCGGGTGCTCGGTGCGCACCAGCATGATCAGCCCCAGGCCGATCAGCGAGCCGGCCCCTGCCAGGGCGTAACAGGTGTAGACGTCGATGACGGACATGCGGGGGTCATCATCCCATGCCCGGACGCAAAGGGGAACTCAGGTCAACCACGTCCGCATGAGCCGGGCGCCCAATGCTGCACACGCCAGGGCACCGATCACGTGGGCCAGGGTGTGCAACAACGCCCCACCGAGCTCGCCCTTGTCCAGCAAAGCCAGGGATTCGGCCGAAAACGCGGAGAAGGTGGTGAAGCCACCCAGCACCCCGGTGACCAGCAGCAAGCGCAGCCCTTCGTCGGGGTGGCGCCCCAGCCAGGCCAGGGTCAGGCCGATGCCCAGGCCGCCCAACAGGTTCACGAACAGGGTGCCCAGCGGAAAGCCTCCCCACAGCGGGTTGAACCACACGCCAGCCTGCCAGCGCAACAAAGCGCCCGTGGCGGCCCCCACGGCAACGGCCACGGCAGGCGGCCACCCTGACACCCAGCTGCTCATGCCGCGCCCTCCCCGCCCGGCGCCAGGTGCCAGCGGCGGGCGGCGGCTTCGTCGCTTTCGCGCGCATCCACCCAGCGGGCATCGGCCCCGGCGATTTCCTTTTTCCAGAAGGGCGCGCGGGTCTTGAGCCAGTCCATGAGGAAGGCGGCGCAGTCGAAGGCCTGCTGGCGGTGCGCCGAGGTGACGGCCACCAGGACGATCTGTTCGGACACGGCCAGCGGGCCAACGCGGTGGATCACGCGCACACCGCGCACGTCAAAGCGCTGGCGAGCCTGCGCGATGAGCTCGGCGATGCTGCGCTCGGTCATGCCGGGGTAGTGCTCCAGTTCCATGACCGCGGGCTGCTGCGCCGCGGTCGCGCGGGCAGCCTGGGCGGCTTCTTGCCACTCGCGCACGGTGCCCACGAAACTGACCACCGCGCCCACGCCGGGGTCACCCGCGCGCAGGGCCGTCACCTCGGCGCCCAGGTCGAAGTCTTCGGGCGAGACGCGCACGCAGGTCAGGGCATCGTCCAGCATGGCGGCTGTGGCAGGGGGATGCGCCAGGTGAGCTGAGGTCATCGTCAGCCTCCGGTCACGGGGGGGAAAAAGGCCACCTCGTCCCCGTCGGACAAGGGCTCGTTGAGGTCGCACAAAGCCTGGTTGAGTGCCGTGCGCAAGCCAAGGCTTTCGTCCAGGGCTGCGGCATGCGCAGGCGAGCGCCCCTGGAGCCAGTCGAGCAGGCCCGCGACGGTCGCGTTGGGCAAGTCGCCCAGCTCGGCCACCTCCTGGGGCCCCAGCTTTTCCCGCACAGCGGCAAAGTAACGCACGGTGATGCCCATGGCCGCCCTCACCCCTGGCGCAGCGCCGAAGCGGGCTGCAGCAGTTCGGACATCGGCAACCAGCGCAAGCGATCACCCGGCTTGACGCAGGTGCCCTCGGGCAAGTCCACCAGGCCATCGGCCCAAGCGGCCGAACTGAGCACGCCCGAGCCCTGATGCGGGTGCAAGGTCAGTGCGCCTTGCTCGTTCAGGCGCGCACGCAGGAACTCCCGGCGTTTGTCCGGGCGTGGCCAATCGAACGCGGCAGGCAGATCAAGGGCACGCGGCAAACACCAGCCCTCACCTGCCAACCAGCCAATGGCAGGTCGAGCCAGCAAGAGGAAGGTCACGAAACTGGCCACCGGGTTGCCAGGCAAGCCCATGTAGAGCGCCCGTGATCCACCCTCGCGATCCAGCCAACCCAACACAAAAGGTTTGCCCGGCTTGATCGCCAGCGCCCAGAAGTCCAGCCCCCCGGCCTCGGAGACGGCCTGGCGCAGGTGGTCTTCCTCGCCAACGGAGACGCCACCGCTGGTGATGACCAGGTCACAGCGCTGCGCAGCCAACCGCAGGGCCTCACGCGTGGCCTCCAGGCGATCGGGCACGGTGCCCAGGTCCACGACCTGCGCGCCCGCGGCTCGCGCCAGGGCCAGAAGCGTGTGGCGGTTGCTGTTGTAGATGGCGCCGGGCGGCAAGGGCTGCCCCGGCATGACCAGCTCATCGCCGGTGGTGAGCACCCCGATGACAGGCCGAGCGCGCACCAGCAGGTGCGCCGCACCCACCGACGCCGCCACGCCCAACGCGGCGGGACCCAAACGGGTGCCGGCCGACAGCACGGTCTGTCCAGCAGCGATGTCCTCGCCGCGACGGCGGATGTTCTGGCCCAGCTCGACGGGTCGCATGAAACTCACCATGCCGGTCTGTGGCTCGCCCTCGGTGTGCTCCTGCATGACCACGGCATCGGCCCCATCGGGGATGGGTGCGCCCGTGAAAATCCTGGCGCAAGTGCCTGGGTTCAGGGCCTGGCCGACCTGGCCGGCCGCCACCCGCTGCCCCTGCGGCAGGGCGGCACCAACCCGGTCCAGGTCGCAGGTGCGAAGCGCATAGCCGTCCATGGCGCTGTTGTCATGGGGTGGCACGTTCACCGTCGAAACCAAGTCCTGGGCCAGCACCCGCCCGAGGGCGTCTTCGGTGAGCACGAGCTCTGTTTTCGCGGCCGACTCTGGCAGGCTGACAAGGGCTTGCTGCAGGCGATCCAGGGCCTCGTTCAAGGGCATCAGGGGTTTGAAAGCGGGTGGCATGGGCACATGCAAATAAGACGTCTGCGCTAGTGTGGCATCAATCTCGATGGCCCTGCCCCGCCCAGGCGCGAGCACAATGGCAGGCATGCGCCCGACACCGGTTCAACCCCGCATCGAAGACCCCGTCGAGATGCTGCTGGCTTGCCACGACAAGGTCCGCCATTTCAGCCGCTTGCTGCACAAACTGGTGGCGCATGTGGCCAGCCAAGGCGCTGACGAGCAAGCCCGGAACGCCGCGCTGGCTGTGCGCCGTTACTTCGACGTCGCAGCCCCCTTGCATCACCAGGACGAAGACTTGGACCTCTACCCGGCGCTGAAACAACTGGGCGACCCTTTGCTGAGCGAGGCGTGTCGCCGCCTGTCCCAGGAACACGGACCGCAGCACGCGCTCTGGCAAACCGTTTCAGCCTGGCTGCAGACCGTGGCGTCGGGCGAAGCGAACCCGCCCCCTGCCGCCGTCCTGCTCTTCGCCGACGACGCGATGCGGCACGCCGACGAGGAAGAGCGGCTGCTCTACCCCCAAGCCCGGCGCCTGAGCGCCACAGACCTGGCCCACATCGCCCAGGCCATGAGCGCACGCCGCAGCGCCGCGCTCGACGCCACGCTTGATGTCCAGCTCGATCAGGCCGCCGATGGCAACGCGCCCTGCTCGGCCCCCAGCAGCAAGGCCATCAGCTCGCGCACCGAGCGGATCTGATCGCCAAAGGGCATGGCGCCCGCACCCCGGAAGAACAAGCCTTTCTTGACGTCGCCACGCAAGGCCGCTGCCAACTGGTTGTCGATGCAGAACTGCCCCCAGGTGGCCAGGCCATCTCGCAGGCCGCACTGCGCCAAGCAGTCGAAGGCCTTGGTGCAACGCGACTTCACGTGCGCCACGCCTTGCAACTTGTGCTCGATGCGCAGGTAGGCATCGAGCCAGGGCGTGCGCACCGCACGCGCGGGCAGCCCCGCCACGCTGACGAACTCGGCCAGGTCCTCGTCGCGGGCTTCGGCCAGCACGCGCTTGAACTCGGGGTGGGCATCGCCCTCGGTGGTGACGGCGAAGGGCGTGCCCAACTGCACGCCCGCCGCGCCCAGGGCCTGCACCCGCCGGATGTCGGCGTGGCTGCGGATGCCGCCGGCGGCGATCAATGGGATGTCAACGCCCATGCTGTCGAAGAACGCCCGACACGCTGGCAGCACCTGCTCGAAATCGAAACGCGTGTCCTTCAGGTCGGCGATGCGCGCGGCCCCCAGGTGCCCGCCCGCCAACCTGGGGTGCTCGATGACGATGGCGTCCGGCAGGCGTTGCTTGCGCTCCCACTTGCGCACCAGCAACTGCACGCCTCGGGCGTCAGACAAGATGGGGATCAGCAGCGCCCCGGGGTGCTCTCGCGCCAGATCGGGCAAGTCCAGCGGCAGGCCAGCGCCCACCACGATGGCGTCGATGCCGCAGGCCAGGGCCTGTTGCACCGATGGGGCGTATTCGCCGACCGCCCGCATCACGTTGATGGCCAGCAGGCCCTTGCCACCGCTGAGCGCGCGCGCAGCGCGGATCTCGCGCTCGATCGCCTCCAGGTTGGCGGCGTTGATGGCCTGCTTGGCCCGCTCGTCCTGTGGCAGACCGGTGGTGCGGGCCATGAGGTCAGGGTGATGGCGGCGCAGGTCGACCGAAGAAAGGGTGCCCACACCCCCCATGGCCGCGACGGCGCCAGCCAGGCGACTGCCCGACACGCCCACCCCCATGCCGCCCTGGAAAATGGGCAGCAAGGTGCGTCCACCCAGGTTCAGAGACCGCAGTCCGCTGCCTCGCAACAGGTCCAACAAATCAGGCGAAATGGCATCGGCACCGCAGGTGCGCTGGCTTGAGCTGGGGTTCATGCGGGGCAGCCTACCCGCGCGCCAGGGTGCAACATTTGCCCTGCATCAAGCCAGCCAGAAAGCACAACGCCCGTGCGGCGCTTGGCCCACGGGCGTTCACAGAGCCGTCATCGGGCAACGCCCGATCGGCTCAGGTCGGGTCAGTCCTGGCAGTGCTGGACGACGTAGTCCTTGACCCACTGGGTCTCGTTCGGGCTCACCACGAACCGCTTGGGCAGCGCTTCCAGACCGTCCAGGCCCTTGATCCAGAACGGGCGAGCCGGACGCTGGCCCGTGGCCTCGACGATGGTCTCCTCGAACTTCGCCGGCAAGGCGGTTTCGAGCACGATCATCGTCACGCCAGGCTTCATGTGCGCCTTGGCCACCTTCAGGCCATCGGCCGTGTGGGTGTCGATCAGCGTGCCGTCCTTCTCGAACGTTTCGCGGATGGTGACCAGGCGGTCTGCGTGCGAGCTGGTGCCCGACACGAACCCGTAGCCCTGCACCTTGGCGAAGACGTCGGCCGGCAGCGTGAAGCCGCCCTGCTTCTCGACCGCGTCCTTGAACAGGGCCTTGCAGCCAGCGCCATCGCGACCCAGCAGGTCGAACACGAAGCGCTCGAAGTTCGAGGCCTTGGAGATGTCCATCGAGGGCGACGAGGTCTCGTACGTTTCGGCCGAGCCGCGCACGCGGTAGGTGCCGGTGCGGAAGAACTCATCCAGCACGTTGTTCTCGTTGGTGGCCACCACCAGTTGCTCGACGGGCAGGCCCATCATGCGGGCCACGTGGCCAGCGCAGACGTTGCCGAAGTTGCCAGACGGCACCGTGAAGGACACCTTCTCGGCGTTCGACTTGGTGGCGTAGAAGTAGCCAGCAAAGTAGTACACCACCTGAGCCAGCAAGCGGGCCCAGTTGATGGAGTTCACGGTGCCGATCTTGTACTTGCGCTTGAAGTCGAGGTCGTTCGAGCAAGCCTTGACGATGTCCTGGCAGTCGTCGAACACACCTTCAACGGCGATGTTGTGGATGTTGGGGTCCTGCAGGCTGAACATCTGGGCCTGCTGGAAGGGGCTCATGCGGCCGTGCGGGCTCAGCATGAACACACGCACACCCTTCTTGCCACGCATGGCGTACTCGGCCGCGCTGCCGGTGTCACCCGAGGTGGCGCCCAGGATGTTGAGTTGCTCGCCACGGCGACCCAGTTCGTACTCGAACAGGTTGCCCAGCAGCTGCATGGCCATGTCCTTGAAGGCCAGCGTCGGGCCGTTGGACAGGGCCTCCAGGCACAGGCCCGGCTCCAGGTGCTTGAGCGGCGTGATCTCGGGGAAGCCGTAGACCTCTTGCGTGTAGGTCTTGGCGGCCAGCGCCTTCAGGTCGGCCGCCGGGATGTCGTCGATGTACAGCGACAGGACCTCAAAAGCCAGCTCGGCGTAGGGCAAGCCGCGCCACTTGGTGAGCGTGGCGTCGTCCACCTTCGGGTAGGAGATGGGCAGGTACAGGCCACCGTCCGGCGCCAGGCCTTCGAGCAGGATCTCGGAAAAGCCGCGCTGCGTCTGGTCGCCACGGGTGGAGATGTACTTCATGCCAGCTCTTCCTTGCGCAGCTTGACGATGGGGGCCAGCACCGTGGGCAGCGCCTGCATCGCGGCGATGGCCTGGTTCATGCCACCTTCGCTCGTCTCGTGGGTCAGGATGATCAGGTCGGTCTGGCTGCCCTCGCTGACCTCATCGGCCTCGCGCTGGATGACCGCGTCGATGCTGATGCCCTTGTCGGCCAGGATGCCGGTGAGCTTGGCCAGCACGCCGGCCTTGTCGGCCACGCGCAAGCGCAGGTAGAACGACGTGAGAACCTGGTCCAGCGGCAAGATGGGCAGCGCCGACATCGAATCCGGCTGGAAGGCCAGGTAAGGCACGCGGGCCTCGGGGGCTGCGTCCAGCAGGCGGGCGATGTCCACCAGGTCGGCCACCACGGCCGAAGCGGTCGGCTCCGAACCTGCGCCCTTGCCGTAGTACATGGTCGTGCCGACGGCATCACCCTGCACCAGCACGGCGTTCATGGCGCCTTCGACGTTGGCGATCAGGCGCTTCATCGGCACCAGCGTGGGGTGGGTGCGCAGCTCCACGCCGTTGTCACGGCGGCGGGCGATGCCCAGCAGCTTGATGCGGTAGCCCAGTTGCTCGGCGTAGCGGATGTCCGTGGCCGACAGCTTGGTGATGCCTTCCACGTGCGCCTTGTCGAACTGCACCGGGATGCCGAAAGCGATCGCGCTCAGCAGCGTGGCCTTGTGCGCGGCGTCCACACCTTCGATGTCAAAGGTCGGGTCGGCCTCGGCGTAGCCCAGGCGTTGCGCTTCCTTGAGCACCACGTCGAAGTCCAGGCCCTTGTCACGCATCTCGGACAGGATGAAGTTCGTGGTGCCGTTGATGATGCCGGCCACCCACTGCACCTGGTTGGCCGTCAGGCCTTCGCGCAGCGCCTTGATGATGGGGATGCCGCCGGCCACAGCCGCTTCGAAGGCCACGATCACGCCCTTTTCGCGGGCGGCGGCGAAGATTTCGGTGCCGTGCACGGCCAGCAGGGCCTTGTTGGCCGTGACCACGTGCTTGCCAGCGGCGATGGCTTCGAGCACCAGGGCCTTGGCGATGCCATAGCCACCGATGAGCTCGACCACCACGTCGATGTCCGGGTTGGCGATCACGGCGCGGGCGTCGGAGACGATCTGGGCGGCGTCACCCACGACCTTCTTGGCCAGTTCGGTGTTCAGATCGGCCACCATGGCGATCTCGATGCCACGGCCGGCGCGCCGGCGGATCTCTTCCTGGTTGCGCTTGAGGACGGTGAAGGTGCCGCCGCCGACGGTGCCGATGCCCAGCAGGCCGACGCGCACGGGACGCAGTTGTTCTTGGCTCATGGTGTTTTCTCAGGTTCGCTGCGGGCGGCCTCGTGGGCGGCCCGCGTGTTTCAAATCAGGCAGACGAGGCTCAGGCGTGGCGCTTGCGATAGCCGTCCAGGAATCGCGCGATGCGACCGATGGCATCTGCCAGGTCGTCGCTGTTGGGCAGGAACACCAGGCGGAAGTGGTCCGGCTGGGGCCAATTGAAGCCGGTGCCCTGCACGATCAGCACCTTCTCCTCGGCCAGCAACTCGTAAGCGAATTGCTGGTCGTCGGCGATGGGGTACATCTTCGGGTCCAGCTTGGGGAACATGTACAGCGCGCCCTTGGGCTTGACCACGCTCACACCGGGGATCTGGTTCAGCAGCTCGTAGGCCAGGTCACGCTGCTTGCACAGGCGCCCGCCTGGTTGCACCAGGTCCTTGATGCTCTGGTAGCCGCCCAGCGCGGTCTGGATGGCCAGCTGGCCCGGCGTGTTGGCGCACAGGCGCATCGAGGCCAGCATGTTCAGGCCCTCGATGTAGTCACGCGCGTGGCGCTTCTCGCCCGACACCACCATCCAGCCGGCCCGATAGCCGCAGGAGCGGTAGTTCTTGCTCAGGCCGTTGAAGGTCAGGCAGAGCACGTCGTCGGCCAACGAGGCGATCGAGGTGTGCTCGTTGCCGTCGAACAGCGTCTTGTCGTAGATCTCGTCGGCCAGGATGATGAGCTGGTGCTCGCGCGCAACCTCGATGATCTCCTTGAGCAGGCTCTCGGGGTAGAGCGCGCCGGTCGGGTTGTTCGGGTTGATGACCACGATGGCGCGGGTGCGCGGCGTGATCTTGGCGCGGATGTCGGCGATGTCGGGGTACCACTCCTGCTGCTCGTCGCAGATGTAGTGCACCGGGCGGCCGCCCGAGAGCGACACCGCGGCGGTGTAGAGCGGGTAGTCGGGCGCCGGCAGCAGCACCTCGTCGTCCTCGTTGCACAGCGCGTTGATCGCCATCACGATGAGCTCGGACGCGCCATTGCCCAGGTAGACATCGTCCACCGTCACGCCCTTGATGCCCTTTTCCTGGCAGTAGTGCACCACCGACTTGCGCGGCGCGAACAGGCCCTTGCTGTCGGTGTAGCCCGCCGCACCCGAGAGGTTGCGGATCATGTCCTGCACGATCTCGTCGGGCGGCTCCAGCCCGAACACGGCCAGGTTGCCGATGTTGAGCTTGATGATCTTGTGCCCGTCCTCTTCCATCTGACGCGCCTTTTCCAGCACGGGCCCACGGATGTCGTAACAGACATTGGCGAGTTTGCTGGACTTGACGATGGGCTTCAAAACGTTCTCCGATGGGCGGGCAAAGTGGGGGAAACCGAGGGAAAGCTAGAATTTAACCACACCCGCCTGGGCAAACGCCCCACGAGCGTGCCGATCCCCTCCAGGTGCGCAGGCTCGCCGAACGCACATTCGCACCATGAAATTCCAGCCCGATCGCCCCGAAGGGGTCAATGTCATTCACGCCTACACCCGCACCAGCGTGTCGGTGAACGGGCAGGTGCACACGCGCAGCCTCCTGGTGCCGCCCACCGGCGATTTGATCGACTGGCCCGTGAGCTCGCTGGAAGCGCTGACCGAGGCCGATTTCCAGCCCATCCTGGACGCCCGCCCCGAGGTGGTGATCCTGGGCACCGGCCCAACCCTGCGATTCCTCAAGCCAGCGCTGCTGCGCCACCTCATGGCCGCGCGCATCGGCGTCGAGACCATGGACACCGCCGCAGCGTGCCGCACCTACAACATCCTGGTGGGCGAAGGCCGACAGGTGATGGCGGCATTGCTCGTCGGAGACTGATGGTCACAGGAGGGCAACGGGCGCATGCCTGACAAGCCCATCTGCGCACCAATTCCGCGCGCTTCACACTGCTTCACACCCCCGGATCGGGTGGCCTTTGCGAAGCATTTATAATCAACGGTTATTCACGCAGGCTGCTGATTTTCATCACATGACTCCCGCTCTCAACAAACCGTTGCCGGACTTTGAAGCGATCGCCACGGGTGGCGTGAAGTTCACCCCCCCAGGCTTCGTTGGTCAGACCGTCGTGCTGTACTTCTACCCGAAGGACCACACCCCCGGTTGCACGACCGAGGCCATGCAGTTCCGTGACCTGCACAAGGAGTTCGCGAAAGCTGGTGCCGTCGTTTTCGGCGTCTCGCGCGACAACCTGGCCTCGCACGACAAGTTCAAGCAGAACCTCGACCTGCCCTTCGAGCTGATCGCCGACACCGAAGAAAAGCTCTGCCACATGTTCGGTGTGGTCAAGAACAAGATCATGTACGGCAAGAAGGTCAAGGGCATTGAACGCTCCACCTTCCTGATCGGTCCTGACGGTGTGCTGCGCGAAGAATGGCGCGGCATCAAGGTCGCCGGCCACGTCGAAGACGTGCTCAAGGCCGTGCAAGGCCTCAAGCAGGAAGCTGCCTGAACCAGGCTCGAGCCTGAACGGCAGCGCCATTTCGCCCCGTGGCGTGGCGCTGCGCACACACCTCCAATCCCTTGCTTGCACGCAGGCCGGAGTGTGCATAATGAGTTCATGCTTCCGAGCCTGATTGGTTTCAGTCCCGACATGACACAGCGCCAGAGCCCGTGCCGACACGGTGCCTCGCCCGCTGACACGCCGCAAGGCCGCACACCACCCTGTGCGGCCTTTTTGTTTTCCGTCACCCCAGCCTGACCATGCCACTGCCCAAGCCGCCGACCAAACGCGCCGACATGCTGAGCGCTGACGACTACAGCGCCCAACCCAAGGCGTCCCGCACCCCCACCGCCCGAGCCGCCAAGACCGCGAGCGGGCGCGCCGATGCGGCCAACCAGCCCACGCTGGAGCCCGTCGCACCAACCCAGCTCGAGGCCGTGCCCAAAACCAAAGCGCGCCCGAAAAAAGCCAGCCCAGCAGCCCCGGCACCCGTCCTCGTGGCGCCCGCCGTCGTGGCCGAGAAGAGCCCGGCAGAGGCGCCCTCTTCGCCGCGCTCCGCGCCGCCCGCCATCAGCCGCACCGCGGCCAGCCACACCCCGCGCCGGCGCCGCCCCGTTGGCGACGGCCCGACCAAGCTGTTCGTGCTCGACACCAACGTGCTGCTGCACGACCCGATGTCGCTGTTCCGCTTCGACGAGCACGATGTCTACCTGCCGATGATCACGCTCGAAGAGCTCGATGGTCACAAAAAGGGCATGACCGAGGTGGCGCGCAACGCCCGTCAGGTCAGCCGTGACCTCGACTCGCTGGCCGCCGACATGAGCAACCGCCAGCAGATGGACCCGGCCTCCGGCATCCCGCTGAACAAGACCGGCCATGCGGGCGCAGGCGGCAAGCTTTACTTCCAGACGACCGGCATCACGATCGAGCTGCCCATGGGGCTTCCCCAAGGCAAGGCCGACAACCAGATCCTGGGCGTGGTGCAGGCGCTGCGCAAGGAACACGGCGAGCGCGAGGTGGTGCTGGTGTCCAAAGACATCAACATGCGCATCAAGGCCCGAGCGATGGGCCTGCAAGCCGAGGACTACTTCAACGACAAGACGCTGGAAGACGGCGACTTGCTCTACACCGGCGTGCTCGCGCTGCCGGCCGACTTCTGGGAGCGCCACGCCAAGGGCATGGAGAGCTGGCAGCAAGGCGGCACCACCTGCTACCGTGTCAGCGGCCCGATGGTGCCCGTGCTGATGGTCAACCAGTTCGTCTACCTGGAGACCCCGGGCGCCGCGCCGTGGTACGGCAAGGTCACCGAGATCACCGGCAAGACGGCCGTGCTGCGCACCGTCAAGGACTACACCCACCAGAAGAACGCCGTGTGGGGCGTGGCCGCTCGCAACCGCGAGCAGAACTTCGGCCTGAACCTGCTGATGGACCCGGAATGCGACTTCGTGACGCTGACGGGCTCGGCCGGCACCGGCAAGACGCTGATGACGCTGGCCGCAGCCCTGTCGCAGGTGCTCGATGAGCGCCGCTACACCGAGATCATCGTCACCCGCGTGACGGTGCCGGTGGGCGAGGACATCGGTTTCCTGCCCGGCACGGAAGAGGAAAAGATGTCGCCCTGGATGGGCGCGCTCGATGACAACCTGGAAGTGCTGGCCCGTGGCGACACCTCGGCCGGTGAGTGGGGCCGCGCGGCCACCAACGAGCTGGTGCGCAGCAAGATCAAGATCAAGAGCATGAACTTCATGCGCGGACGCACCTTCCTCAACAAGTTCCTCATCATCGACGAGGCGCAGAACCTCACGCCCAAGCAGATGAAGACGCTGATCACTCGGGCGGGCCCGGGCACCAAAATCATCTGCCTGGGCAACCTGGCGCAGATCGACACGCCTTACCTGACGGAAGGCTCCTCGGGCCTGACCTTCGCGGTGGACAAGTTCAAGGGCTGGCCGCACAGCGGGCACGTCACGCTGGCGCGCGGCGAGCGCTCTCGCCTGGCGGACTTCGCCTCCGAAGTGCTCTGACCAGCGCCTGAGCGCCCCCAAACAGCCGGGACCTCCCGGCTGTTTTTCTTGGTGGGTTGACGTGGCCCACCCCACAGAAAGGGGGGCGGGCGCAGGGAAGAATTGGCACCACACGGCGCCCTTTGTCCATTGGCGGACGACTGCAACCGCAACGCACACCGGACAATCGAGCCCATGTCCACGGGCAACATTTCTTTCACCCTGCAAGCCACCTTGCTGCTCACGCTGATCGGCTTGGCTTTGGCCGCCTCCGCCGTCGCCACGGCCAGGCTGCTGAACCTGCGCCTGCGTTGGCTGCCACGATGGATGCGCCTGAACTGGCTGTCCGACCTGGTGCTGTCCACCAACGTCGACCAAAAGCACATTGGCCGGCGCTTCCTGGTGGGGGTGGCCAATTGCGCGGCCGGCGTGCTGGCGCTGAACGTCGGCGCCTCCTTGGGCCTGATCGATGCACAGGCCTGCCGCTGGCTGACGTTGACGGCCTTGGTCACCACGGGCATTTTCTACGCGCTCATGCGCTCCGGGCTGAACCAGCGTTTCAGCGACCCGGCCCTGACGGAATGGCAAGGCTCGTCGGTCATCCTCTTCCTCGCCTGGGGTTACCTGATCGGAGGGCCCGGTCGGCCGCTCGCCCTGCTCCTGCTGATGGTGATCCTGCTGTTCAGCATGTTCACCAACACGCCCAGGCAGCTGTTTCGCGCCTGCGTGCTCGCTGGCTTGTCTTTCGGCTCGGCCATGGCCTGCGTGGCCTGGGAAGCCAGGGCCGAACTCAACGCAGCGGCCATGCAGCTCGTCTACGGCTGCGTGTTGCTGCTGGCGTTGTCCACCGTGAGCCTGCTGATCCACCAGATGCACCAGTTGCGCAGACAGGCCCAGGTGCGCCAGCAAGAGCTCGCCGAGGCATTGGATCGCATCCGTGACCTGGCCACGCACGACGAGCTCACTGGCCTGATCAACCGGCGCCGCATGCAGGAATTGATGCACACCGAAAAGCATCGCACCGTGCGCTCGGGTCGCGGCTTTTGCCTGGCGATGATCGACATCGATCACTTCAAGCGCGTCAACGACCGCCTGGGGCATGTCGCTGGCGACGAGGTGCTGGCCCGCGTGGCAGGCACCATCGCGGCCGGCTTGCGCGAAACGGACATCGTTGCCCGCTGGGGTGGCGAAGAATTCCTGGTCATGTTCACCGACACGGACGAGGACACCGCCGAGCGCGTGTTGCTGCGCATCCAGGCCGCTCTGGCCCAGACCCCCGTGACCGAAGCCGACCCCTTGCTGCGCATCACGTTTTCAGCCGGCGTGGGCAACCACCTGCGCGACGAGACCCTCACGCGCACCATCGACCGGGCAGACCGGGCGCTCTACGCAGCGAAGGCCGCAGGTCGCAACCGCGTGCTGCACGCCGAGTTGCCCGCGAATGGCGCGGCAACCAGGGTCGCCTGAGGCAAGCACCTCGGTCCGGGTTCAACCGCCGATGGCATGGTGGGGCAACCAGATCGCCCCCCAACCCGCTCGTCAGCCGGTCTGGTCGGCCAATTCGAACACCGCCATGCTCTCGACGTGAGCGGTGTGCGGGAACATGTTGACCGCTCCTGCGGAAACGCAACGGTACCCGGCCTGGTGGACCAGCAAACCCGCATCGCGCGCCAAGGTGGCGGGGTTGCAGCTCACGTAGACGATGCGTCGCGGCGGCACCCAACCGGGCACCAGGCTCGGATCCTGGTGCAGATCGGCGAGCGCCTTGGCCAGGGCAAACGCCCCTTCGCGCGGCGGGTCGACCAGCCACTTGTCGGACCGGCCGTAGCCGGCCAGCTCCTGTGGCGTGATCTCGAACAGGTTGCGGGCCACGAAAGACGTGCGCTCGGCCAAACCGTTGTGCTCGGCGTTCTCGCGCGAGCGGGCCACCAGGGCCTCGCTGCCCTCGATGCCCAGCACCTCTCTGGCCTGAGTGGCCAGCGGCAGCGTGAAGTTGCCCAGACCGCAGAACCAGTCGATCACGCGCTCTTCGCGCTGGACGGCCAACAGGCGCAAGGCACGCCCGACCAGCACCTGGTTGATGGCGTGGTTCACCTGGGTGAAGTCGGTCGGTCGAAACGGCATGTTGACGCCGAACTCGGGCAGGTTGTAGTCGAGCCCGGGCAGCGTTTCATCCAGCGGGTGCACGGTGTCCGGGCCCTTGGGCTGCAGCCACCACGACAGCGTCTGCTGGCCGCTGCCAACCGGTCCATGCTTGGCGGCAAAAGCGCGCAGGCGTGCCACGTCGGCGTCGCTCAAGGCTTCCAGGTGACGCAGCACGAGCACCGTCACTTCGGTGCCGACGGCCACTTCGATCTGAGGCAGGCGGTCACGCTGATCCATCGAGCCGACGAGCTCGCGCAGGGGCACCAGCAAGCGGCTGACGTGAGGGGGCAGCACCTCGCAACTCGTCATGTCAGCCACGTAGCGCGACTTGCGCTCGTGGAAACCGACCAGCACCGTGCCCTTCTTGACGACGTGGCGCACCGACAGGCGCGCCCGGTAGCGGTAGCCCCAGGTCGGGCCCTCGATGGGGCGCAGCAAGGTTTCTGCACGGACCTTGCCCAGGTGCCAGAGGTTGTCTTCGAGCACCCGCTGCTTGACGGCCACCTGGGCTGCCGGCTGGAAGTGCTGCATCTTGCAGCCGCCACACAGGCCGAAATGCACACAACGCGGGTCGGTGCGCTGGGAGCTCTCGCGGCGGCGCTCGGACGGCGTGGCCTGCTCCCAGTTGTTCTTGCGGCGGCTGACACTGACACGCACCTCTTCACCGGGCAGCGCGTCTTCGATGAAAACCACCTTGCCATTGGCACGGTGAGCCACGCCCTGGGCCTCGAGATCGAGGGACTCGACGGTCAGCCACTCCAGGTGGGGCGGCACGTCAACGGGGGCGTCAACAGGTGCTTGAGCAGGCGACTCGACACCGATGAGGGCGGGCGCCACGTCGGCGCCTGGATGCGAAACGGGGGATGCAGCGGTCATCCCCCGATTGTCTCACTGGTGCCCCGGCCTTCCGCAGGCCTGGCGGTGCGCGCAGCAGCCCAGTTCAGCGCGCGGGCAACTGGCGCGCCGGGTCGAGCGGCTTGCCCTTCTTGCGAATCTCGAAGTGCAACTGCACCCGCTCGGCGTCCGTCGAGCCCATCTCGGCGATCTTCTGGCCACGCTTGACGGCTTGGTCTTCTTTGACCAACAAAGCCTGGTTGTGGGCGTAGGCCGTGAGGTAGTCGGCGCTGTGCTTGACGATGACCAGGTTGCCGTAGCCGCGCAGGCCGGATCCGGCGTACACGACGCGACCATCTGCGGCGGCCACGACGGGGTCACCGACCTTGCCACCGATGGTCAGGCCCTTGTTGCGGCCTTCTTCAAAACTGGCCAGAACCGGCCCCGCAGCCGGCCAACCCCAATTGGGCTCCTCGCCTTCGCGAGCGTCAGAGGACGGGGGCGCTGGCGGTGTGACGGGCGCGGGCGTGGCACTGGCGGAAGCCGCCGAGGTGCCTGAAGCCGGCGTGGCTGGGCGCACGCCTGGCGGGGTGCGAGGGTCCGCAGCGGCGGTGGTGGTGGCCGTCGTCGGACGCGGCTCGACGCGCGGCGTGCCCAGCGGCTTGACGACCACACCCGGTGCGGCCTCGCTGGCAGGCGGCACCACGCGCACGACTTGCCCGACCTCGATCAGGTTGGGGTTCTCCAGGCTGTTCCAGCTGGCGATGTCGCGCCAGTTCTGGCCCGACTCCAGCGCGATGCGGATCAGCGTGTCGCCAGGTTTGACGGTGTAGTAACCAGGCTTGCCGGCGTTCTCGGCACCCGGCAGCACCTTGGGGGCGCTGGCGGACGAGGCAGACGAACCACCAGCGGGTCGCCCCTGGTCTTCAACCGGGGCACGCCGGCCAGGCGAAGCGCAACCGGCCAGGATGAGGAGGGTGGCCGCCGCGGCGACCAGGCGAATGGAAGGTCTCATGGGCATTGGGTTGTGGCCCCAGGTGCGAAACACCTGGTGGCGCCGTCAGGTCATGCCGGATTTTAGGGGGACGAACAGGACGGCCCCGGCCCGGCTGTGTTTCAGGCTGCCATCGGGCAGGCGATCGACGATGGTGAGCACCTGCCCCCGACCGGCTTCTTCCATCGGGGCCACCAGGCGCCCTCCGGGAGCGAGCTGGTCCAGCCAGGCTTGCGGCAGGGCTGAGCCCCCCGCTGCGGCGATGATGGTGTCATATGGGGCTTGCGGGGCGTGGCCCAGCATGCCGTCTCCATAGACGAGACGAACGTCGGGCATGCCCGGCACCGAAGTGCGCAACCCATCGAGGTGCTGACGCGCCTTGAGGTGCAAATCACGCAAACGCTCGATGGAGACCACCCGCCGAGCCAGCAGTGCCAGCAGCGCAGCCTGGTAGCCGCAACCGGTGCCCACCTCGAGGCAGGCGCCCAGCGGCCTGGCCGCCCCCGCCGGATCAGCTGGCAACCCGGGGCGCATGCACAGCGCCTGGATCATGGTCGCCACGACCGACGGTTTGGAGATGGTCTGCCCCAGCCCGATGGGCAGGCTGGTGTCTTCGTAAGCCTGGTTGACCAGGGCGGTGTCGACGAACTGGTGTCGGGGCACGCGCGCGAAGGCGTCCAGCACACCCGGGTGCGCAATGCCCTCGGCGGCCAGGCGGGCCACCATGCGCTGGCGCACAGAAACCGAGTCGAGCCCCACGCCCTGGGGACGCGTCTGGCGCTGGCGTTCATCCACGGCATGTTGAAGCGGCGCCTGGGGGCGCAGCAACTCACGGCTCGAGCGCGCGGACGCCGCCGCAGCCGCGCCAGCCGGCAATTGGTCAAGCTGCAAAGGAAAGCGCCTTGGTTTGCGCTCTGCCTGGCCCTGGCTCATGCGCGCCCCACCCACTGCTGCCATTGGGGCAGGCGCTGGTGATCGGTCATGTCAACCTGCAACGGCGTGATGGACACGCGGCCCTGGCGGATGGCGTGGAAGTCGGTGCCTTCGCCCTCTTCGCGTGCCTCGCCGGCGGGGCCGATCCAGTAAAACAGGTCACCACGCGGGTTGTGCTGCGGCACCGCGGGGAAACTCGCGTGCCGGCGGCCCAGGCGGGTGATTTCCCAAGGGGCCTGATCGGCATCGGCGCGCGACGGGATGTTGACATTGAGCAGCCAGGGACGCGCGGCTGGCGGGCGAGCCAGCACCTGCTCGATGACCTGGCGGGCCACGCGGGCGGCCACATCGAGGTGAGCCCACCCTTTTTCGACCAGGGAGAAGGCGATGGCGGGCACACCAAAAAGGTGGCCTTCGGTGGCGGCGGCAACGGTACCGGAGTACAAGGTGTCGTCGCCCATGTTCGCGCCGTTGTTGATGCCCGACAGCACCAGGTCAGGCTGGGGGATCAGGCCAGCGGTGAGCGCCAGGTGCACGCTGTCGGACGGGGTGCCCGTGACATAGCGGAAACCATTGGCCGCCGTGTGCAGGCTCAGGGGCTGGTGCAGGGTCAGGGCGTTGGAGGTGCCCGAGGCGTTGCGCTCGGGGGCGAAGACGTCCACCACCCCCAGGCCTTCGCAGGCTTTGACCAGGGCTTCGATGCCGGGCGCCAGGTAACCGTCATCGTTGGCAATCAGGATTCGCATGCGGCCATTGTAGGAGCGCAACGACAGGTGGGCGCAAAACATGCAAGCGGGGTGCAACAGGGGTGACGCAGCCCCCATAGAGACCGATAATCCAAGGATGCGGTTCACCCAAATGGCTGACCCCCTTCATGCCCGACCATCGGGCGCATCATCAACCCAGGCCAATGCACCCAGCAGCCTCGGGAGGAGTCCATGGCTGTCAAGGTACTGATTCTTGAAGACAACCCGGTTGCGCGGGGCTTCCTGTGCCGAGTGGTGCGGGAGAGCTTCAGCGACGTCGGCGGCATCACCGAAGCCGGTGACCTGGAAGCGGTGCGCCGCATCCTGGGCCATTCGGCAGGGGGGCGGGCCAGTCCGCAGGCCGATCCGTTCCAGCTGATCCTGGTCGACCTCGAATTGCCGGATGGCAGTGGGCTGGAGTTGCTCACCGAGCTCTCGCAGTACCCTGCCACGCGCATCGTCACCACGCTGTATTCCGATGACGAGCACCTCTTTCCGGCATTGCAGTGCGGCGCCGACGGCTACCTGCTCAAGGAAGACCGCTTCGAGGTGCTGGTCGAAGAGCTTCAAAAGATCGTGCGCGGCCAGCCGCCGCTCTCGCCCGCCATCGCCCGCAGGCTGCTGACCCACTTCCGCACGGGCGAGCCCATGCCGGGGGGGCCTGCGGCCAACCACACCGGTGCAGCCTCCTCCGCTTCGGCAACGGTGCTGGTGGCCAGCGAACACGAACGACTCACCCCCCGCGAGAGCGAGGTGCTGACCTACCTGAGCAAGGGCTTCACGATCAAGGAGATCGCGGCGCTGATGGGCATCAAGTGGTTCACGGTGAATGACCACATCAAGTCCATCTACAAGAAGCTCAATGTGTCGAGCCGGGCCGAGGCCGCCGTCCTTGCCAGCAAGCAAGGGCTGGTCTGAGCCTGACCAACCATGTCAGCCCACCTGATCGCAACCGAGGCCGATGCCGAACACTGCGAAACAGGCGCTGACCCCTCACGCACCTGGCCCAGCCTGGAGGCCGTTCTTCAAAGGCCCCTGAGCCTGCCCAGGTGGGTGGGCTGGCGCCTGAAGGCGATGGTCGCCTTCGTGGTGCTGGCGATGGCGGGCACCTTGCTGCTGGCCCACTGGTTGGCAGGGCAGCCACGCTTTCCTTTCTCGCTGGCGGTCACGCCAACGGGCGAGGTGAGGCTGGACACCGCAGACTACCCTCCCCTGCGTCCCCTGGAAGGCAAGACGCTGCAAGCCCTCGGCATCGATCACGCAGGCATGGTTGATGCGCCCCCGGGGCTGGAGGCCCCCATCCCGCCCC
>SCMV01000042.1 GCA_005502875.1 Comamonadaceae bacterium 2PF
TACGAGATCCTGAGATGTCTCGTGGGCTCGGAGATGTGTATAAGGGACCGTGGCTGGCACTGTACGCCTTGGGCCCCGGGCGCGCGCTGGGCCGCCTGACTACACTTGCGGCTGCATCGTCCTTTTTCCCCATGCGCATCGAACACATCCGCCAGCGCCTGCGCGCGCTGGGCGCCAAACCTGTCCACGAACAGCGCGTGCTGCGCCTGTGGGCCCAGGCCTTGCCGCAAGACAGCGGCAAGCGCCGCCCCGAAGACTTCCTGCCCCAGCCCGTGCGCGAGGGGCTCGATGCGCTCATGGCCGAAGTCATGAACCTCGCCACGCTGCGCTCGGCCCACCCGGGCTCGGACGGCTCCGAGCGCCTGCTGGTGGGCCTGCAAGACGGCCAGACGTGTGAAAGCGTGCTGCTGCCGCGCGATGGCCTGTGCGTGTCCTCGCAAGTGGGTTGCGCCGTGGGCTGCGTGTTCTGCATGACCGGCAAGGACGGCCTGCTGCGCCAGATCGGCAGCGCCGAGATCGTGGCGCAGGTGGCCCTGGCGCGCACGCGCCGCGCGGTCAAGAAGGTCGTCTTCATGGGCATGGGCGAGCCCTCGCACAACCTCGACAACGTGCTCGAAGCCATCGAGCTGCTGGGCACCGTGGGCAACATCGGGCACAAGAACCTGGTGTTCTCGACCGTGGGCGACCCACGCGTGTTCGATCGTCTGCTGCAAGGCCGCGTCAAGCCGGCGCTGGCGCTGTCATTGCACTCGAGCAAGCCCGAGCTGCGCCGCGAGCTGCTGCCGCGCGCCACGGCCATGTCGCCTGAAGAGGTGGTGGAAGCGGGTGAGCGCTACGCGCGCGCCACCGGCTACCCCATCCAGTACCAGTGGACGCTGCTCGAAGGCATCAACGACGGCGACGACGAGCTCGAAGGCATCGAGCGCCTGCTCAAGGGCAAGTACGCGCTGATGAACTTCATCCCCTACAACGAGGTCGAGTCGCTGGACTTCAAGCGACCGAGCTGGGAGCGCGCCGCCGAGATGGCGCGCTGGCTGCACCGCCGCGGCGTGCTCACCAAGCTGCGCCACTCGGCGGGGCAGGATGTGGATGGCGGTTGCGGCCAGTTGCGGGCGCGCGAGAGCGTGCTGCCGGCGCACAAGCTGGCCAGGCCGGGCGCGCGCGGCGTGGTGCCGATCACGCCGGTTTGATCAGCGCGTTCCGGTCCAACCTTAACCTCGACCGATCGCGCCAGCGAAGGCGCGGGCAAAAGCCTCGCCGAAAGCGGGCGTGCCGCTGAGCGACAGGTTCACCGTCACCCAGTCGCCTTCGGGCATGACCTGCAGGTCGTGGCACCAGCTCGCGCCCTCGTCCAGGTCGCCCGGGCCATCGGGGAAGCGCCGCTCGGCCCAAGCCAGCACCTGGTCCACCTCGGCCAGCACCGCAGGGTGGCGCTCGCGCGAGGTCGAGGCCATGGCGTCGAAGGTGTGAACGCCCCCGGTGTCGGAGCTGGCGTCGAAGCTGAGGAAGTCGAGCGAAGGCGGCTTGGCTGGCATGGGGCGAATTTGTACCACCGTGGGGCCTGCCGCCCTCAACTTGCGGCAAACCCGGGCCGATATCCACCCATGGCTTCCGATCCGACCCCCCTCTCACCCGCTGAGCAACCCACGCCGGCGGCGCCGGTCCTGCTGGACCCGGCGGTCAAGCGCAGCTGGCTGCGCGCCACCCGCGTGAGCATCGCGCTGACCGTGGTGTTCTGCCTGGCCCTGACCGGCCTGCGCTGGATGGACGCCAAACGCCAGGCCCGAGCGGTGGGCGCCACCGTGGTCAACCTGGTGGACGCCGCCCAGGGTGTGACGTCCGTCACGCTGCCGGCCGTGGGCGCGGCGGTGGAGCCGCACGTGGCCGTGCAGGCCGTGGCCTTCTGCGCTGCCAATGCCGCCCAGGGCACCGACGCGGCCAACGCCGCAGATGGCGCTGCCGCTGCCGCCTCGGCTCCCTGCGAAACCCTCTTTGCCCGCGAGGAGGCCCAGGCCTGCTCGCCGGGCTTCAGCCTCGCGACCCTGTGCACCGCCGTGCCCTCGCTGTCGCGGCCCGAAGACACCGTGCGCGTGAGCTACTCGCTCGGCGCGATGTGGGTGACGGCGGCCGAACAGTCGCTGGCCTGCCTGCTGATGATGGTGGGCGTGCTGTGGGCCTTTGCCCGGGTTCGCACCTCGCGTGCGCCGACCGCGTCGGCAGCCCAGTCCGCTGCCCCGAGCGAAGCCGGCGGCACGGCGAAGTCCAACGAGCGCGACGCGCTCACCGGCCTGCTCAACCGCGTGGCCTTCGAGACCGCGCTCAAGCGCCACAACGAAGCCGAGAACCTCAGCGCCCTCGAAGTCGATGGCTGCCTGCTGTACTTCGACCTCGACCGCTTCAAGCTCATCAACGACACCTACGGCCACATCGCTGGCGACACCGTGCTGCGCACCGTCTCGCAACGCCTGCGCTACACGCTCGGTGGTGGCGTGCTGATCGGCCGCCTCGGTGGCGACGAGTTCGCCGCGCTCATCACCGACGTGTCCTCGCGCGGCAACATCGAAACCATCTGCCGCGTGCTGATCGAGCAGGTCTCCAAGCCCATCCCCATCGACGACGTCAAGGAGTGGGTGGGCCTGAGCATCGGCGCGCACATGCTCAAGCGCGGCACGCTCACCGTCGGCGAGATGCTGCACCGCGCCGACCTGGCCATGTACGAGGCCAAGCGCGCAGGTCGCGGCCGGCTGGTTTTCTATCACGAGTCGATGGAAGACGCCGCCCGCAGCCGCGCGCAGATCCAGGGCGAGCTCAAGCACGCCATCGACGCGCACCAGTTCTTCCTGGTCTACCAACCTCAGTTCGATCAGAAGGACCAGATCCGAGGCGTGGAAGCCATGGTGCGCTGGCGCCACCCGGTGCGCGGCCTGATCCCCACCGAAGAGTTCATGTCGGTGGCCGAGCAAAGCGGCCTCATCGTGCCACTGGGCAAACACATCATCGGCCTGGTTTGCCAAGACCTGGTGAACCTGCGCAAGGAAGGCTTGGTGCTGCCTTACGTGAGCCTGGACGTGTCGATGCGCCAGCTGGGCGACAAGGCCCTGGTCGAAGACCTGCAAGAGACGCTGCAGCGCCACGGGCTGACTGCTGCCGACCTCGAATTCGAAGTCACCGAAGGCACCACCATGGTCGGCCAGGTGAGCAAGGAGAACGCCACGCTGCGCCAGCTGCAGGACATGCGCTTTCGCATCGCCATCGACGGCTTTGGGGCCGGCCAGTCGTCGCTGGCGCGGCTCATCGACCTTCAGGTCGACAAGATCAAGATCGACCCGATGTTCGTGCGCGCCATCGGAGAGCCAGGCTTCAACCCCGCATTGCTGGAGCTGATGATCGGCCTGGCGCAGCGCCTGGAGGTCAAGATCGTGGCCCAGGGCGTCACCAAGCTCGAGCAGGTGAGCTGGCTCAAGCAGGCCGGCTGCCCCATGATGCAGGGCGACTTCTTTGCCCAGCCCATGACCCATGTGCAACTGCTGACCTGGTTGCGTGAGCAAGCGGGCGACCGGGGTTACCTGGGGGGCGTGTGGGCCCCGACTCGCTCGTTCGAAGAGAGCGACGTGATCCAGGCTTGAAGCCGGGGCGTTGCGCCTTCAGCGCTGACGCCTGCGGGTTACCACCAACGCCGCCAGGCCGATCGCACCCAGCATCAGCGCGCTCGGCTCGGGCACCGCGCTCAGCACCACCGTGCCGGTGGTCGGATCGATGGTGTTGACGCCTGCGGTGAAGTAATCGAACTTGAACTCACCGGGCGCCACGCTGTAGAGGTTGATCTCGAAGCCCACGCCACCGAAGACGAGTCCGCCGTTGGTGAAGACGCTGGCGGCACCTGGCTCGACGATGTTGTCGAAGAAGTAGGTGCCGCTGGGGCTCAGGCCCGCAGAGGGGCCACCAGGCAGCAGGGTGTAAGAGCCGATGGCCTCACCCAGCGTGACGCTCATCTCGCCGGAGGTGGCCAGGAAGCGGCCATCGCCCAGGTCGGTGACCTCCAGCTGCCCGCTGGCGGCATTGGCGCCACCTTGGAAGGTGAAGAGAAAGCTGGTGTCGGCAGCCGAAGCGGCGAGCGGAGCGAACAAGGCGCTGACGCACGCGCCCAGCAACAAGATGTTGCGCATTGGGTGGTCCCTGAATGTGGATTGAAGTGGGGCGATGTTACTGTCGCCCACCCCCGTTGCCTGTGACAGCTTGTGTCGTGGGTTGGGTGAAGAACCCCTTCTTGCGGAGCCTGGTTTCAGGCTGGCCATCGATGAATTTGCGAACCCTTTTTGGCTCGGTTGCCCTTGCTTCATTGCTCAGCGCTTGCGCTGGTCCCCAACCTCATCCCGATGCCTGCAAACAGGCTTTGACGACCGACGTGGTCAACGCCTGCATCGTCAGCCCTGGCGTGCTGTGGCGCGGAGGCAAGCCCGATGAGCAAGGTGCCTCGGCGCTGCTGAGCAAAGGGGTGGGCACCGTGGTCAACCTCGAGATGCTGCACAGCGACAAGGGCTCCTTCCAGCAGGCAACGGTGGCGTCGCCTCGGCAGGTCGATTACTTCGAGGTGCCCGAGTGGGAGCCCAACGTCATCATCGCCCCAGGCTGGGTGGATGACAGCGTGGCCGAGTTCATCGCCATCGTGCGCACGCAGCCCCGTCCCGTGTACGTGCACTGCCGATCCGGTCAGAACCGCACGGGCGTGATGGTGGCGGCCTACCGGATCATCGAAGAAGGCCTGTCGGTGGAGGCCGCCATCGACGAGATGGGACGCTACAACGGCTTCTGGTTCAAGCAGGATGCCAAGTACCTGCGCGAGATGGCCGCCGGGCGGCTGGCACAAATCAAGGCGCTGGCAGACCGCAAGCAGCACATGTTGCAGCGGGCCGCGCGTTTCGACTGTGGCGACAAAGGGTGCGTGCTGCGTTGAAGCCGCGTCTTCAAGGCAGGATCTTGCCGGCTTGAAATCGCAAGCTCCGCACGGTCTCGCCTTGTCGGCCCCGCAGGGTCTCGTGGTCCACCACGTCGAGCTCGTCGTACTGGAAAGCGGTGAGTGGGCGCCCTTGTGTGTCGAGCACGCCCCATTTGCCACCTTGCCGCGCCAGCACGATGCCCCGGCCGTTGGCGTCCACCAGTTGCTCTGAGACGTGGATGGACTCGTGCACCGGCTCGATGAGCACCTGGCCCGAGCGGATGTCCACGTAGCCGTAGCCATCGCCCTGACGGGCCACGTTGGTCGGCTCATCACCTTGGTTGGAGATGCGCTCGAGCTGGTCGTAGACCAGCGGCAGAACCTCGTGCCCTTCTTCATCGAGGTAGCCGAATTTCGGTGAGGCCTCGCCCAGCGAGACCCGAAAGCGCTGGTGCAGCGAGTGGTACTGGATGCCTTGGTAGCGGGGCTCGATCACCTCTCGCCCTTCGATTGACCAGACACCATACAGCGGTGGGCTGTCCTCGTCGGGCGGCGCGGCCCGGACCAGGAAGAATTGCATGCCAACTTGGCTGACGTAGGCGAACTGGTGCGGGATGATTTCCTTGCCATCCTCGCGAACCGCGCCTTGCAGGCCCTTCGCGTTGGTGGTGACGGTGGCTTGGGGCACGAACTCGAGCTCGACGGGTTCTCCATCTCGCCAGCCTTGGCGAACGAGTGTCGCGACGACCAAGCCGGTGAGCAGCAGCGCGGCCAGCACCAGCGTTGGCTTGTGTGCCGGTGGGTTGGCAAGCGGCGTGTCGGCGTCCTGGACTGTGGTGAACCAGGCCGAGGCCAGCTTGACCAGCAGGGCGTTGACCAGCCAGGTGGCTGCTGCGTAGAGCAGCCCCAACACCATCCCGATGGCCAGCCAGCTGGGGATGGCCACGCTGAGCAGGGTGGACAGGCTGGGGCCCTTTTCCTGTGCGAGAAAGGGCATCACCAAGATGAACGCGACCCCGATGAAGGCCCCCCCGACGATGCCCGCAGCCAGGGTTCTGAAGAAGGACGGACCAGAGCCGAGCAGCGCCAGCACCGATTTGAACGACTGCCAGCCGACGAAGGCGCTCACGGGCAAGGCCACGCCCAGGATGAAGGGCAGGGCCTTGTGCCAAACAAAGGAGCCGCCCGCGAGCATCCCGGACAGACCGCCCAAGCACAGCAAGCCTTCGAGGACCCCCACGGTGGTGGCGAATGCAAAAGGGCGCAAGGGGCCCACCTTCCTGATGGTTTTTGTGGCCGTGACTGTAGCGTTGCAGCCCCGTGTATTCGGCCAATGAGGGGCTCAGGCCCCTCATTGCGGGGAGCTTGCTTCGCAACGTGGTTTCTGGGCACGCAAGGCGGGCAGACTCACGTCCCATGAACCATTTCATCAGGGGAACCCTGGCCCGCTGGCTGGCCTGCGGGCTGCTGCTTGCATGCAGCTTGGGCGTGTGGGCGGCACACGCGCCTGACAGCGTGCCCAACCCCCGCTCTGCGGGTTCGGGGCACATCGCCAACCCGGACGACATCATCGACGTCGAACACCAGGCTCGGATCGAGCAACTGCTCACACGCCTGGAAACCGACAAGGGGGTCCAGGTGGCCGTGGTGGCCCTGGCCGACATCGAATCGCCGGCTGACGTGTTCGATTTCGCGCAGCGGCTCTTCGAGCTCTGGGGCATTGGCGACCGCGCGCGCGACGACGGTCTGCTGGTGCTGCTGGTGCGAGATCGGCGCACGGTGCGCATGCACACGGGCTACGGCCTGGAGGGCTTGCTGCCCGACGTGCTGTGCCTGCGCATCCAGGAGCAGTTCATGAAGCCCGCGTTCAAGGAAGGGCGGTATGGCGAGGGCTTGCTGCTGGGACTGACCGAGGTCGACCGCCTGGCGCGCGACCCGGCGGCTGCGGCGCAGGCGATCGCTTCGGTGCCAGAGCAGGTCGACGACTGGGCCACGGTGCAATGGGTCATGGGCATCCCCATTGCCTTCATCGGCCTGGTGCTGTTTGCCGTGCGCACCGTGCGCGGCTACTTCAAGCACGATGACGCCAGCCCTGCCTTGCCCCCGTTGTCCATGCGGCACGGACGAGTGGGCTGGCTGCTGCGATTCGTGGTGATGCCAGTGGGCATCGTGATCGCGGTGGGCTGGCTGCCCCCCGCACACCGGGTTGGCTCGGCGGCCCTGCTGCTTTATGCCTACTTCATCCTGATGGTGACGCTCAAGGCCTGGCGCCTGCACCGGTGTGCCCGCTCATTGTTCGCCGAGCAGGCCCATGTGCGCCTGCATCAGCTGCTGGGCCAGCAGCGGGCCTTCTGGGTCTGGATGGCCATCTGGCTGCCATTTCCATTTTTGCTCTACCTGCCCTGGGTGCTGACCTTGCGCTGGCGCTACCGTCGCCGCGTGCGGCCCTGCGAGGCCTGCGGTCAGCCCACCCGATTGCTGAGTGAGCAGCAAGAAGACGCCCACCTGTCGGTCGCCCGCCAGACCGAGGAGCGCCTGGGCTCGGTCGACCACGACGTCTGGTTGTGCGGCGGGTGCGGGGCCACGCAAAGGGTGAGCTTCGTCAACGACGACGCCGACTTCGAAGCCTGTCCGAAGTGCCACACGGTGGCGATGAGCCTCGAGAGCGACACCGTGCTGACGGGTGCCACGGCCACCTTGCAAGGCAAGGGCGTGCGCAAACACGTCTGCCGTCATTGCGGGCATCAGCGCAAGGAGACCTACCTCATTTCGCGCACCGAATCGTCGTCGTCCGGCGGCTCGGGTTCGCCGAGCTTCGGCTCGTCGTCGTCCAGCTCATCGAGCAGCTCGTCGTCGAGCAGCTGGGGTGGTGGCAGCTCGGGTGGCGGAGGCGCCAGCACGAGCTGGTGACGACGTTCGCGTCAGAGCGTCTTGGCGACGTTGGCCACCGACTCGGGGTCGGGCAAGTGCGACAAGGAAGCGACCAGCAGGTCCTTGACCTCGGTGCGGATTTCCTGCGCGCGCTCGCTCGACACCTGGCTGCGTTGCGCCAGCGCCTGGATGTGCGACCACTCGGGCTCGCTCAGGTGCCCGTCGGCGTATCCGGTCATCACGCACAGGCGCACCAGGGTCTCGGCAAAATCTTGATCGGCCGCCAGCTTGGCCAAAGGCTGCTCGCCTTCAACGAGGGGCAGCAGGGCGTTCAGGTCGGATGCGGGGCCGCCCAGGTGTTCCTGGTGAAACGATGCGATCAAGGCCTCTTCGGCGGGGTGCACGCCGTCGACGCGTGCCACGGACAACATCGCGGCCGCCAGCGCCTGGACTTGTTCGGTGCTCAGGTTCAGCTTGTTTGTGTCGGTCATCGTTGGGCTCCTGATTTGGGTTCAACGCATCAGCGCGCGTGCACGCGCTTGCGTCAGTTGCAGTTGAATGTCCTGGACGGGCATTTTTTGAAAGCGCTCCGGCAGCAGCGAGCGGCGCGAGGTCTCGGATACCGCCAGCATCTCCATGAATGCGATCATGTCCCGCTCTTGCGGTGGGATGAAGTCCTCCCGCGCTTCGGTGAGCGCATCGAGCAGGGCCAGGCCCTGACGTCGGTGTGCGAACTCGAGCCCCAGCAGGGCAACGGCCTCCAGGTCGGCGTTGGAATAACCAGCCAGGGGCTCGCAAACGGCTTGCAGCCCTGCGTCGTCCAGCGCATCGGCGCGGGTGTGGCGGCCCAGCACGGCCTTCATGACCTGCGCTCGCTCGGCCGCCGTCTCGGCGTAGAAGAAGGGGATCTTGCGGTCCAGTCGGCCTGGTCGTTTGATGTCGGTGTCGAGCTTGTCGGGGCGGTTGGTCAACAGGATGAACAGCACGCGCCCGCGGTTGTCGGTGTCCGACATGAACTCCTTGAGGCGCGCGATCACGCGTGAGCTCGTGCCATCGTCGCCACCCTCGCCGCCGTCCTTGCCGAAGCTGCGATCGCCCTCGTCGATCAGCACCGCGATCGGGCCCATGGCCTTGACCGTGGCCAGCACGCGCTCGAGGTTGCGTTCGGTCGAGCCCACCCACTTGGAGCGGAAGTTCTTGAGCGCCACGGCCGACAGACCGGCCTCCTTGAGGAAGGCCTTGATGACGAAGGTCTTGCCCGCGCCCATGGGGCCGACGGCCAGCAGGCCCATGGGGGTGAGCGCGGTGTCGCCTTCGCGCAGGCTCTTGGCCACTTGCTCGAGCTCACCCTTGATGTGCTGCGCCCCGCCCACGGCACTCAGGCCATGTTTGGGCTCGACGAACTCGATCAGGCCATCGCACTCCTTCTCGATGAGCTCGCGCTTGCGGGCCTGGATCAGGCGCAGCACGTCTTCGTCGGGGTCGGCCGATGGCACGTCCAGCGTGGGCTGGATCAGCTTGACGATTTCCCAGCGGGTCATGCCGGCCGTGATGGCAGCGAAACGCTGGGCGCGCTCTTGCGCGTCGGGGGCCTGGCCCAGCAACTGCCGGATCAGCGATTCGCGCTCGCTGGCGTCGATGCCATGCCCGCCGGTGGCCTTCATCAGGCCTTCGATCTGAACCGCGCGCAGGCCCGACATGCGTTGGGCGTAGAGCGCGACCTGCTTGTCGCTGAGTTGCGTGTCCAGGTGCTTGACCAGCGCCGTGCGGGCCGAGAGCTCAGGCATGGGCACCTCGATGGCCGACACCTTGGGGCTGTTGAGCAAGGCCTGGTCCAGCGCCCCCAGGCTTTCGGTGATCAGGATGGTGATGTTGTCTGCGGCCATCATGGCTCGGTCCAGGGACCAGCGATGAAAGACCGTCGACACCAGGCGCTCCTGCGTGCTCAGCAGGCCGCTGCCTTCACCCGGCATCAGCAGGTCTGCGTAAGGCACGATCAGGCCCATGCCCTGGCGGGTGCGCAACTGAACCTCCAGCGCATGCAGCTTGTCGATCAGCTCGCCTTGTTCGGGCAGCAGCAGCTCGCCGCGCGTGACCGCCACACCGAACTCGGCGGAGATCTCGACCACCGTCTGTTTGGTGGCACCCACCAGCACGCTGGCGACGAAGGTCTTGAGGTCGAGCAACTGTCCTTGGTGCAAGACGACATCGAAGACGTTGCGGTACAGCACGAAGGTGGAGGCTTCACCCGCGAGGTACTTGTCGCGCAGCTCTGCCGCCCAGTCGGGCAGGGCATCGCGGTCGTTCAGGGTCGCGCTCATGTCAGAGCGTCTTGTTGCCGACGGCCGCGGCGTTGGCGCGTTCCTTCTTGAGCGCGTCGAGCTGGGCCCGGGCGTTGACGGCCCCTGCCGAGCGGTTCAATGCCGCCAGGCGGGTGTCGAGGTCGGACGACTTCAGCTCGCTGCCCAGTTTGGCTTCGGCCACGCGGCCCTTGATGTGGTCGCGCACGCCAGCCAGGGCTTGCACCTCGGCATCGATCGACAGGCCATCGAGCGACTCCTGGATCTTGATGCGGGCTTCGGCGCTCTGGAACTTGGCCAGCATGCGCTCTTTCTCGGCCTTCAGTCGGTCGATCTCGCTCTTGATCTGCAGCAGCGAGTCTTTGGCTTCATCGGCGTCTTTCTGGGCCTCGGCCAGGTCCGATGTCAGGTCGGTGACCTGCTCTTCCAGGGCGTTCTTCTTTTGCAGCAGCACCAGCGCCAGGTCGTCCTGGTTGGTGGCCAGGGCGGCGTTGAGCTGGTTCTGCACCTTGCTCATTTCAGACTGCGCCGTCGCCATCTGTTGTTCCAGGTCCATGCGCCTGGCGATGATGCGACCTGTGGCCGCCTTGAGCTTGGCGTACTTCTCGGTCATCGACTGGATCGCGTTCTGGTAGGCGATCTCGGGGTGCTCTTTTTCGACGTTGGTGACGAAGAGGGCCACGAAGCCACTCACCAGATTCCACAGACGGGCTGCGATTTGATGGTTTGCCATGATCTGATGTTCCTGTGTTGGTGTGTTGTGTCTGCCGGGGTGGTTGCCAGGGGCCTGGGTCAGCGTCCGCCGGGGTGTTCGCGCCGGCCTGCGGCGTTGGCGACGGCCTGCCTTGGCGTTCGCTTGGTCGCTTTGGTTTTCTCAGCGTCAGGCTCTGCGGACGTGGTGGCCTGCGACAAGGCGATCGCCAGGTCGGAGGTGGACATGCTGATGTCCATGGCGGCCTTTTCGGTGAGCTGAAGCCTGGAGACCGATTCTTCGAGCATCTCGGCCAGGTTGCCTGCGTTCGGCGCCGTCATGACCATCTGGTAGACCTCTTCGAAGCGAACCGGCATGCCCACCAGCGCGGCGTCCAGTGTGGCGCGGCGCGTGCTCAGGCGGCTGCCGCGCTCGAGGACGTCCTCGTACTCGGCTTTGAGCTTCAGGTCGGCTTGCTCTTCATCGCTGCCGGGCTCGGTGTTGGTCAGCCGGCGCTCGACGGCGGCCAGCTTCTTGCGAACGCCCTCGAGCAACTGCTCGTTGGACGATGAGCTCATGACCGCGTCGCTCAGGCACAGGGTCAGGTAGTTGACCGTCAGGTCGTCGAGTTGCTCCACCTCGGCGGGCGACAGCCGTGTGCTGGCGTCGCCCGCCGTGCGGTAGAGGGACTGCACCCGGTTCCACATCGTCTGGTACGGCGAGAGGTAGCGCGAGCCGCCGTGGATGTCGATTTCGCGCAGCAGCCGCTGACGGCGGTCTTCGCGCGCGGCCACCCGCGATCGGCTGTTCACCGCTTGCTGGAACGAGGGCAGGCCCGGCACCACCGCCAGGCCCAGGACCTCGATGGCCGCCAGGGCCAGCCCGCCGAGGATCAGCGCGTCGCCGCCCCAGGGAAAGGACAGCAGCACCGACACGCCGGCAACGCCAGCGGCCACCAGCTGGTTCCTGGGGTGCTTGAGGAACTCCAGCCAGTAACGGGGCTTGTCGCTCACACGCTCACCCGCACGGAACCTCGACCCCCGCTGGCTCGCAGGTGGCCGACGACGCGGTCATGCCATTCGCGCACTTCAGCGCCCATCAGCCATTCGCTGCTGCGCGGCTGGAGCTTGGGGATCTGAAAGTCGTCGATGATTTTTGCCGGCTGGGTCGACAGCACGATCACCCGGTCACCCAGCAGCAAGGCCTCGGTGACGTCGTGGGTCACGAAGACAATCAGGCAGGGGTGGGCCTGGTGCAGCCGAACCAGCAGGCCCTGCATGGCCGAGCGCGTTTGCGCATCGAGGGCGCCAAAGGGCTCGTCCATCAGCAAGACCTTGGGGCGCAGCACCAGGGCACGGGCCAGGGCCACGCGCTGGTTCTGTCCGCCCGACAGCTGCGAGGGGTACTGGTCGCGCTTGTCGCTCAGGCCCACTTCTTCCAGCATGGCGTCCACCCGCGCCTCCGCCTCCTGGCGGCTGACACGGCGTTTCCACTCATGGAACTGGAACGGGTAGAGCACGTTCTCGCGCACCGTCAGGTCCGGCCGGTTGTTGTAGTGCTGGAAGACCATCACGGTGTCCGGGTGCGCGCCTTCGCACAAGGCCCCTTCGATCCGGACCTGGCCGGAAGACGGCGTCTTGACGTTCCAGGGGCGCACACCACCCAGCATCTTGAGCAGCGTGGACTTGCCGCAGCCCGAGGGGCCCAGCAGCATGTTGATGCCCGGGCGTTCGAACCTCAGGCTGACGTTGTCAAGCACGCACAGCGTCGAGCCATCGGGCTGCGCGTAGTTCTGAACGATGTCGATGGCTTCGACCATCGGCGGCGGCAGTTTGGCCGTTGCAGCGGGGGCGTTCACGCTTTGGTCTCCCACTTGAACATGCTGTTCTTGAGCCACATCAGCAGCTGGTAGGTGGCCAAGGCCACGCCGATGATCACGATGATGCCGGCGAAGACCTGGTCCATGGCGCTCAGGCGCCGGGCGTTGGCGATCAACTGTCCCAGGCCCTCCTGCGCGTTCACGTACTCGGCCACGGTGATGTAGGTCCAGCTGACCGACACGCCCACGATGACCGCGTCCATGATGCGGGGCATGGCCAGCGGCAGCAGCACCTTGGTCACGCATTCCCAAGGGGTCGCGCCGATGTCCCGCGCGCTCGTGAGGTAGCCCTCCGGGACGGCGCGCACCGCGTCCCGCACCAGGGGGGTCAGGTAGACGATCGAGCCCACGAACAGGAAGGCGATCTTCATGAACTCGCCGATGCCGAACCACATCACCATGATGGGCAACAGGGCCGCCACCGGGGCCGAGCGGAAGGGGTCGATCAAGGGCGACAGCACGGCGTTGATGCGCGGCGATGCGCCCATCAACACCCCCAGCGGGATGCCGATCAGCATCACCAGCGTGGAGGCCACCGCCACGCGCCCGACGGACCACATCGTGGCCACGCCCAGTTGGCTGCGGCCTTCGTACCAGGCCAGGTAGGCGAAGGCTTCGCCCACGGCCATTGGCGAAGGCAGCTGGTTCTTGCTGAGCAGGCCCGAGGCCGACACCGCCGCCCACACGAGCAGCACGGTCAGCACCGAGGCCAGCGCGAGCCAGCGTTGTTGCGCCCGAGGCAGGCGCAGGTAGGGGTTCCAGAAGTCGTTCATGCGTGCGGCGTGCGGGGTCTTTACTTCGCGAACACCGCCAGGCGCGTCGAGCGATTGAGGGCGCGGCACTCGTCGATGTTCATGCCGGCCGAGCCCGGGTTGGCCTCGTCACACAGCGGGCGCGTGGGGCCAAAGCCCACGACGCGCAGCCGCGCCTTGGGGATCTCCCATTGCTTCTCCAGGTACTCCGCCACGGCCTTGGCGCGTGCCACAGACAGGGCCTGGTTGGTGTTGGCCGAACCCACGCTGTCGGTGTTGCCGCTGAGCTCGAAGTACGCGCTGCCGTTGTTCTCGATGAAGGGGATCATCTCGGTGTCGATGACGCGTTGCGCGCGCTTGGTCAACTCGCTCGAGCCGGAGCTGAAGTTGACCGCCACCGGCTTGGTGACCGCCGCCGGGCTGGCCATGGCGCTGGCACGGCCCGTGTCCGTGAACTCGGCCTGGGGCTTGGCGGCCTCGACCTTGGCGGCCGTGTCCTTGGCCAGTGCGGACTTGATGAAGCGCAGGTCAAAGCTCTCCTGGGCGGGGATCACCGGGGAGTTGGGGTTGGCCAGGGCGCCAGCGCCACGGTAGATCTGGTCAAAGCGCGTGTAGACGCGCTCGTAGTGGTTCACGCCACCCACCAGGCCCAGCACGCGGGCGTTGTCGGACAGGTCGGTCCAGACGACGTTGCCGAACAACTGCTTGAGGAAGGGCTTGCCCTCCGTGCCGGCCAGCACCTTGAAGAACTCCATCGAGTTGATGAGGCCTTCAACGGCTTGATCCGGGTTGGCCTTCGCCACCTTCACGCCTTGCAGCCAGCCATCGACGAACTTCTGAAAGACGGCTTCGTTCTCGGGCTTTTTCAGCTCGCGCTGATCGCACACGATCACGTCGTAGATCAGGTTGGTGGCCGTCTTGGTCGAGTACACGACGTGAGAGCCCTTGACGTCGCGCAGGGCCAGGGACAGGTCGGGGTCCCACAGGACAGCGGCGTCCACGTCGCCCGAAGCGAAGGCCGCGCGCACGCCTGCGGTGCCTTCTTCCGGCTTGATGAAGACCGTGCGCACCTGTTGCTTGGCGCGAGCGGTCATGGACGAGTTCTCGATCGCGTCGATCAGCATGCCGTGAGACGGCGTGAACTGAACCAGGCCCACGTTCTTGCCGGCCAGGTCTTCGATGGTCTTGATGGCCGGGTCGCGGGCGATGACGGCGTCGCCACCCTGGGTGTTGTCGACGATCATGATGGCCTTGCCATCGTGACCGGCGTTGCGCACATTGGGGTGCTCTTGGGCCCAGAAGTCGGAGGTGCGCCACACGCACTGCGCGCTCTTGGCCTCGAACAAGGTCGGGATGGTCGGGATGTCGTCGTTGATGACGAACTCGACGTGCAGGCCCAGGCGCTCATAGATGGAGCCGGCGGCGGTCTTCAGGCTGTTGCCGTTGGCCAGCACGGCCGGCGCGTAGCCATGAAAGCTCACCAGGCTGACCCGCAGCGGGTTGCTGGCAGAGCCCAGGGCACCTTCGCGCGAGGCCGCAGCCGGGCTGGCTTGGCCGGGTGCCGTGATCGCGGTGTCGCTCCCGGAGCCTTGGACCTTGTCCTTGACCACCAGGTGCCACGCGGCGGAGCCGATGGCCCCCAGTGCGGTCAACGCCAAAAGGGCCTTGGTCAGCCCGGTCATCTGATACGCCATGTTGTTCTCCCTTTACTGCCCGTTGGCCAGGCCAAATTGGTGGATGAGCGCCTGCATGTCTGCCGAGGTGCGGGACAGCTGCTCCAGGTCTCTCTCGGCCGCGTGGCGGCGCGTCTGGTGATCGGCTTCGAGCGCGGCGCACTCCTGGGCCCCGCGTGCGATCTCCCGTGCCATCAGGGCCTCCAGGTCGGAGATCTGCTGGCGGATGGTTTTGAGTGCGTCTTCCTGCCGGGCCCGGATGGCGCCCAATTGCGCCTCGGTTTCGGCCTGGGAGGCCGAGACACCGGCGCGCAAGGCCGCCGCGTGCTCGCTCATGGCGCGCACCTTGTGCGTGGCGTCGGAGATCGGGTCCTGGATGGTCCAGGTGTCGTCGGCGGCGTCGATGGCCTGGATGGTCTGCCTGCGAAGCCCGTCGTCCATGGCCTTGAGGCCTTCGAGCAGGCGCAACAGCCGCTCTGCCGGGTAAGGGCTGGCGGGCACCCCCGCGCTTTCGTAGACCTGATCCAGCGACAGACCGGGCGACAGCGCGGCCGCGTCGGCGGCCACTGGCAAGGTGTCGCCCAGGTTGGATGGCTCGGTTGCCATCGCCTCGTGCGACGTGTCTTGCGCGCCTGCTTCTTGTGAAACATCCTCGACACGGCTGACCAGACCAGCCTTCTCGAGCAGGCTCATCATTCCTTTCACGGCCTTCTCCCAATCTGTTTGACTCACGGCGCTGTGGCAGCCCACTTCGGGCCCCAGCCGTGTTGCGCTGTAGTTTATGCGAAGGGCATGGCGGTCGACGTGGGCGGGCTCGGGGGCCAGATGGGTGAGGTGCGGCTCAGAACTCGCCAGCCTGGCTGCTCCACATCTTGCCAACGCCTTGCGCCGCGGGCGTGTCCGGCATCAGCGGTTGGGCCTGCTCCTGGCTGCTCACGGCCTCGTTGCCCAGTGCCTCGCTGATGTCTGGCGTGGCCGCCTCGAGCCTTTCCTGCTCGGCGATCGTCTCGGCGATGGCCTTGAGTTCGACGGCGGCCGGGTCAGGCATCCACAGGACGATGGGCAGGATGGCCAGCGGCGCGCAGCCAGCGTGGCCCAGCGCGCGCACCAGGCGTGCCGGTGAGTGCATCGTTTGCAGCAAGCAACCGCCCAGGATCGCCCCCGCGACCAGGCCCCCGATGTGGGCCACCTGATCGTTCGATGGCCGGATGAAGCCGAGCGCCAGCGTGAGCCCCACGGTGGGCAGCAGGCCGGAGATCACGCTCTTTTCTTGCAACAACGGATGGCGGTGCTCGCTCTCGTCGAGCATGTGGGCCGCGAACAAGGCGCCGCAAAGGGCCATCACGGCGCCCGATGCCCCGACGCTGACGATCAGGTTGTAGCGAACCTGGCCCAGGATGTTCACCTGCTCGGCCATGGCCACGCCACCGATGGCGCTGGCCAGCCCCGCGAGCAGCCCACCGGCCAGGAACACGACCAGCGCGCCCCGCCCACCGAAGATGGCCTCGGCCAGGGGTCCCACGTAGGCCAGCACCGCCAGGTTCATGAGCAGGTGCAGCCAGTCGCCATGCATGAACATGCTGCTGACCAGGCGCCAGGGTTCGGACGTGAGGGTCAGGTAGCCGATGTTGCCGGCCTTGGACAGCGCGTCGATGTCGGGGCCTGCGAAGGAGCCGGCGTGCAGCAACTGGGTGAGGTAGGCGAGCAGGATCAGTGCGATCAAGGCCCAGGTTGCGGCGCCAGGCATGCGCGATGTGGCGGACACAGCGGAGGTGTCGGTGTTCATGGTGGGGGTCCCTGTTTGGAGTTTGGTTTTTGTTGCTTGCGTCGTCAGCTCATTGCTTGAGGCTGGAGACGCGCACGGTGAGGTCTGGGTCGTCGTACCAGTTGCCATGGGCGCCGTATGCCCGGTCGCTGTTCGGGTCGAGCCCCATCACGCCGAGGTAGCCGGGCACCCCGAGCCGGCTCCAGCTGCGACCGCCGTCAAGGGAGTAGAACGCCGCTTCGGCGTCGACCTCTGCTGGTTCGTCGCGCAAGGGGGTCAACCAGGCCGGGATGGTGTGCGAGGCCATGACGCTGACCATGATGGCCTGTTGGCCCACCAGGATGCTGCGCACCCGGCTGCTTCCGGGCAGGGGCCAGAACGGGTTGGGCAGGGCGCCCATCGGCTTCCAGCGCTGGTTCGCGACGTCGAACTCGGCGATCTCATCGCGCGCTTGTTCATGGCGGCCCAGCACGGCCACCAGGCTTGCATCGGGTCGCTGGTGCAGGCTCTGCAGGCAGGTGCCGAACTCTCGCTTCACCTGCCCGGCGCGCCATTGCCCGTCACGCTGGCGCAGCTCGGTCATGGCGGTCGTGCACACCCGCCCCGAGGTCAGGCCGGCGTCAGGTCGGGCGTACAAAACCCGCTGGCTCGTCCAGGCGAAGGCGCGGTCCGCAGACACCTGGAACACGTGTCGTTTCAGCTCATCGCCCAGTGATTCGGCGATCTCGGTGCCTGGGGGCAGGTGGGTGGCGAAGCCGGACATGGGCAGCAGCATCTCCACCGGTACCTCGATGGTTTCGACCGTGCGGCCCAGGTCCCGCGAATGATGGATGGTGCCTGGCGTGGGCGCTTCATCGAACCCGATGCCGGTGTGGGCCGCATCGCCAAAGACCCACATGTCGCTTTTGCCGAAAAAGCCGGGGCGCAGGCTCCAGGCGACGTGTTCTGCGTGGGGGAAGAGGCCTTCGCGCACCCAGTGCCAGGTATCGCCTTGGTCGTCAGACCGGAAGACGGCCAGTTGGTCGGTGGTCGGCTTGTTGGGAGTGTCTGGGTTGTCTGAAGGCGGGCGCTTGAGGCCTGTCAGCAAAAAGACAGGGCTGCCGCTCGGGTGGGCCAGCAGGCAGGCTCGTTCGCCGACGACCGCCTTGAGTTCGAAGCGCCCCTCGGCGTTGCGCCGAGAGATGAAGGTGGTGCCTTCCTCGCGCGTCAAGCCGGTGAACAGAGAGAAGCCGCTGTCGGCGTTCTGGTTTGCGTTTTCACCAAGCAATGCATCGATCAAGACAACGGGGGTTGCTTGGTTGCGGGTGAAGGTGGAGGCCTGGTCGCCGCTGGTGTAGCCGGCCAACCAGGTGGCCTTGGGGGTTTCGACCACCCCGGTGCAGAACTGCTCCATGGCGCGCTGCTTCACGAAGGCGAGGCTGCCCGCGCTGCGCTCGGCGGGCGTGGCGCCTCCATTGCCGCGAGCCCTGACCAAGGTGCCGAAGTACAGCAGCAATGCCAGCAGCAGCAACGCCCCGATGACGAGGTTGGGGCGTTTGTGGAGGGGCTTGGGTGGGGGCATGTTGGTGTTCGCGGCGTTGGTCATGGCTTGGGGGCAGGAGCCGAGATGGATGCGGGGGAGCGTTCACTCGGTGGTGCTTTGCTTGCTTCGACCCACGGCATTTGCAAAACAACGCAGCGCTCCGGCAAGAGTCCTTCGCCAGCGCGGCATGCGACCAACCTTGCGCCATCGGACGAAAGACGGGCTTTCACCTCATCGAAGCGAAGCCACACAGGCTTCGGCGGGATGGCCAATTCGTCGCTTGGCAAGTTGGGGTCAGGCGGCAGCCAGAATGGGGCCAGGTGATACCAAACGCCCGTTTGGTGGCGTAGCACCATGGCTCCAGCGTAGTGACGACTCTGGAAAAAACTGACCGGGGCATGTTTCGCCTTGGCCGCGAGTTGCCAGTCATCTGCCTCGACGGGGCCAAGCGACGGGGGCTGCGGGTCTGTTGCATCAATGGTCGATGTCGATGGCGAGCCATCGACCGCCAGCACTTCAAGCCGGCCCGTTTGGTGCGTGCGCAGCACGGGTCTGGTTAGCACCAGTCCGGCGCTGGACAGGGGCTTCATGGTGTGTCCGGGCTTGCAAGGCGAAACATCCGCCACCCATTGCAGGCCGAAACGACCCGTGTACACCGGGACGCAAAGCGCCGTTCCCGGGTTGGTGGATGCGCGACCAACCATGTAGCTCTCTAGGCGCAGCGTGAGTTGCGGATCCAGTGGATGGCTCACTTCCACCCAGTTTTCTTGAAAGCTGTTTCGGTATCGTGTCGCGCTGGTGCTTGCCTTGGGAATGAAATAGTGTTTGAGCACTAAGCTTTGATGAACGCGCGTGCTTTGAATCTGGCTGGCGTTCAGCATGAGCCACAAGTCACGGTGTTCAATCGCGGCAATGAACGCGAGCCCGATCGGGAAGAACCATGCGAGGAAGAGCACATTGCCCAAGGGGCGCTGCCAGCTCGCTTGCAGCAGCCAAGAAGCGGCCCCGAGAACAAGCAGGTAAAGCAATGGCACACAGATGAGCCATGGCGGTGCATTCATCAAGACCGCTGACTTGTACGACCATCCTTCGTCAAAGAACTGCACCAGTGTAGGCAGCGGCCAGAGCATGGCCGCGATGAACAAAAACGAGCACCCAACGCGAGCTGCCCATAGCGCGAACTGTGACAACAACTTGAACGATCTGCGTGAAAGTGAGGCGCTCGTTGGCGCGTCGGTCGCAATGAGGCCGCGAGTATTTGTCATTTCAGGCTGGAGACAGGCAGGTGCTCAACCCACCTGCACAGGCTCGCCTGTGCCGATCAGGATGGCGGTTTGGTGCCGTGCACCTGGGGCAGGTTCAATGCAATGCTGCGGCGTGCGTCGGTGGGCAGGCGACGCACCGAAACGCTCAGGCGCTGGGCGCTGAAGACCGTTCGACGCCCTTTCAGGTTCTTGTTCAGGTATTCACCATCGAGACCTTGCCATCCACGCCCCGCTTTGATTCAGTACTTGTAAACCCATCTCGCATGGGGGTGATAGGCCAAACGCTCTTCGTTTGTTGCGTTTTTGAGGGCGGTCTTCTGCTGTTTTGGTAGGTCAAATGCGTCTGGGTTGTCGAAACGAAGAGCGGTGAATATCTCGGAAGACAGTGATGAAAACTTTTTGAATTTGGTGGCAACAAATGAAAAAACAGTGGCAACAATCAAGCCGACAAAAAGAGGCATCAAGAACAAAAATAACAGACCCTTTGATGGGTCGGATAAAAAATAATCTACAAGGGCTAAAAAAAATGGCGCACCATAGCTAACGATCGCAATCCACCGAATGCTGTGTAGCATATACGCGCGTCGGCCACGGCCACAATGCGGATGCATCCATATGGTTCGACTAGACGGACGAGTGATCGCGTACGCGTTCATGTAGCTTCCTCGATGTTCGCCAGCAACCTCAACGTCGTCGCCGTCGGAAAACGTCACCTCACCAAACCTACCAATGACTATTTGATCGCCCACTTTGCAGACAAACTTATAAACCTTATCTGCAGTGTCGCCACTACTTAGGAGTGCGCCAGTCGCGGCGCCCGCCAGTCCATCGATGGCCAAGCCTGCGGCCGTCATGCCGCCTGCGGTCTTGTCTGCATTGGTAAAAACGAAGTCTTCTTCTGTCGGGCGGACCTGAAGTTCGGAGACAACGCCTTTGATCAAGTCAAGTCGATTACTTGAGGGGTGAACACTCATCAAACAACCTCCAAAAGGGCTTTTTCAAAGGATTTCATTTGTTCGTCTGCTGTGTTAAACCGCTTTTTCTGAGGCTTAATTCCAAAAGCTGATTCTTTACACCAGTCTTGCAAAACATCGTCTGTGAAGTGCCAGATTGCAAGCGAAATTGCCAATGTTGCAAGACTAAAACCCAGTCCGCCTAACATTAGGCCCGCCCGCGCCGCCAGCGCCCAACCAGACAACCGGCTTGCGATGTTTAGTGCTGTGCTTGCCGCATATCGCTTTGCCAATTTCTTCAAAAGAGGGTCGGCATATGAAATGGCAGTCAATATGGTTAGGGATCCACTAATAAACTGAAGCGTGGCTCGCCCAAAATATAGCGCAGCGACTGCGTAATTCTCTCCATTCCACTTCTCATTGCCATCCCGCCAATCCAACGCCCCTCCAATGAAGGATGCCCCGGTACTCAGCAGCCCGCCAGCGACTTTGAGCAATTGAAACGAAACAGCGGTGTCTTTGAGTGCGCTCGCACCCTTGATGGCTGTTGCCGCCACGTCGATGCATGCAGCAGAGGTGGCCATCTGTGCGGCACGCAGCTGCCATTGCACCTTGGGGTCGGTGCTGACGCTTTGGCTGATCTTCCAGAGGTTCACGCCTTCCAGCACCGCAACCACCAAGGCGAGTCGAGCCTCCTTGACTGCGCTGAGTGTGCCCTTCGCGTCGGGCACATCGGCATTGTTCTTGAGCGCCGTCCAGCGATCGTTGAGCACCTTGCGTTCAGCAGTCAACTCAGGGGTCACAAACGTTTTGGTGCTGTTGATGCGTTGAATCAAGCGGGATCGACTGACACCCTCGTATCGCGCTTGCGCTTCCACCAACGCTAACGTCGCTGTCAGGCCTGCGCCAGAGCGCAGAAGGAGCAGGGTCTGCAACGTTTTTTCGTTGATCGTGTCCAGGGCTTTGGCGATGGGTTTGAATGCCATGTCACCCACAGTCATCAGCACTTTGTCCACGCATCTCGTATTTACGGGGGTGACTCCCGCCTTCACGTTTGCGTTGCTCAAGGACACGGCCTTCTTGTAAAGGTCGGCTACCTTGTTCCACTTGACCTGCGCTCCGACGTTTGCCCAAGCTGCTTCGGTAAGTGTGGATTGATTTCCGAATGCGACCTTCAGCGCCGCATCAACATCCGCCACACCTTCCTGCTGATTCAGCGCAATCGCCCGCCAGAGCAAATTACCCTTGACGCTGGCCTTGGCCTCTTTCACCCAGGCTTCGATCTTCTTGGCTCCGGCCTGGCTGGACCCCATGCCAAAGATCGCATCCCCCACGATGTCTTCAAACAGCACGCCATCGCGGATGTTGGCGGTGTGGAAGTCCTCCAGCGTGTCGATCAGCAGGGGAGATTCGAGCCAGTTCACGAGCGCTGCGGTTCGTCGGTCGATGATGGCGTCGGCCTGGGTCAACAGGCTGTCCCATTTCTTTTTGAACTGCTGCGCCGTGGTCTCGCCGTTGGATGCCTTGGCGAGCCTGGCTTCGTACCTCGCCCAACCCTGGGTCGTGTCGTTTTGCTTGTTCTGGGCCAGGTTGCGGCTGCGCTCGGCTTGGCGGTGGGCTCGCTGAGCGTCGATCTCTTTGTAGGCCGACTCCATTGCAGTGGGGTTGTCGCTGTGCTGTTTGAAGACCTGCGTGCGTTGAGCCTGGTGCTGCGCCAGCGTGATGTTGCCCGCGCGCAGTTGTTCATCGAGCGCATACAGCGGACGACCCAGAGAAGCGGGGTCGCCCTTAGCGTGCTGCATCACGGCGCGGTTGCGCATGCCGGTGGTTTGTGTGTCTGGCAGGTTGGCGGTGTTTTTGGCTTTCTGGTCCCAGCCGTCATGGATTTTCTTCTCAAGTGCCTTCTTGGCCCCTTCGATGGCGTTCCATGCGGTGATCTCAAGCTCGCGTTCGTCACCGTATTTCTTCAGCCATCCAGCTGCATCGTTGCGGTACCCATTGAGCTCGTGGGTGATGCCGATGGCGTCCCACAGCGCGAGCACGTGGGGGGTGTTGGCGCCACCGTCGGGCTTCTTGCCGCGTTCCTGCATGGCTTTGAGGTCTTGCGCGGCTTGGCTTTTGCGCAGGTGCCACGGAGTGCGGGTGCTGACCTTGCTCAGGCGCGTTGCCGTGAAGCTGCCATCTTCTTTGCTGAGGGTGCCTGTGGCGCTGTCATGCGGCAGCTTCGACGTGTCCAGCTCATTGGCATATTCGAGCACGCCTTCCAGGGCTGTGACGTCTGCCAACGCGCCGTGGCTGTGCTTGCTACCCGTCGCCATGGCTGCGGGGTGGATGGTTTGCATGCGTGCGTTGCGCAGCTTGCTGTCTTGCGTGTAGGCCTGGATGATTTCGTCACTCCAGGCGTGTTCGCTGAAGGCGACCCAGGTGGGGCCGCATTTGTCAGGGCGCTGGATGACGATGTGGCGCAGGCGGGCGTCGCTGTGCCCTTGACGGCTGCAACTCAGGGATGACACGGGCTTGGCCATCGCAGGCGTAGGCTGCTTGACCAGCAGGCCGTCTTGCGTCACAGCGTAGGTTTCCCACTGGTTGGCGCCGAACGCATTCTTGGCGTAGAACAAGTAGACAAAGCCGGCTCTCAGCGTCCGCAAAGCGTAGTGAAACTCGCTGCCAGTCGCAACGCCTTTGACGCGCTCTGCGCCAGCCCAGGCCGGCAGCGCTGGTGTCACCGACTTGGGCACCACGGCGTAGCGCACGGGCAGGATGGCCATGCCTGATGCCTTGCAGTCGTCGCAGAGTGTGGTTGCCATTGAAAGGGTCTCTTCCGAAATCGTTGTTCTGTGGGGCTGACTCGGGTCATGCAGGGGGCATGGGCTGTCCGAGGTCGACAGCGACGCTGTGCCAGTCCTGCTCTGTCAGCTCGCTGAGCAGTCCGCCCAGGGGCTCGTCGGCTTCGCGCTGCATCAACAGCTGCTGCACCCTGGGGTGCTGGTCAAAATCCGGGTGACGCGTCAAGGCCAGTTCGGCGAACAGGCTCAAGCTGTGCAGGTCATTGAACCGGTGTGTGTTGGCGCGTCGCAAGGCTTGCAGGCCAGACTGGAGCCAGCGCCTGTATTGAGTTGTGCCCGCTGGCTCGGTTGCCATCAGCGACTGAATGGCCCGATGCAGGGGGGTGATGTTCTGAATGTCTTGCCACTGCTGCGAACCCAAGGGATGCGACGGCCAGCCGGCGGTCTCGTTGTGCCGATGTGCAGGTGCTTCGAGCTGGGTCAGCTCGCCCATTGGGTCGAGAAGGTGCCAGCGCCCGATGGGCCCCAACCACTCGCTCTTTTGCTCAGGTGTCAGGATCTGCCAGACCGACCACAAGACCGCAGGGTCGTGCAGGCGAAGCAGGAAGTGGCCCGGTGAGTTGGGTGCACGCCTGAGCATCAGCCGGGTGCAGTGGCTTGCCGCAGCTTGGATCTGATCGTCATCTGGCGCTAGCAGCCAACCGGAAACCCGGCGACCCATGCCGGCTCTCAGGCGATGAGGCTGTCGTTCTTCCAGGGCCCAGGCGATGCTGTGGTTCAGGATGTGAGCGTCTTGGGCGTGCGCCAGGTTCAGGGCCAACCACCTGGGGTGCCACTGTGGGGCGATCTCGGGGTGGCGCAAGTTGATTTCCACCCACCTGCGTGCTGATGACAAATCAGCGCCATCGACGTCTGGCAGGGGCTGGTCTGAGCCATCCATCGCCAGCCACAACGTTTGATGCCCGGATTTCGCCACTGCTCGATGCAGGTCAGCGCTGATGTCCTGAACCTGCCGGCTGTCAATCAACACACTCACGTGTTTCTCCGGCTCAGGACAGCGCGACCACCGACGCTTGCTGACTTGCTGCGTCTGACATGGTCTTGGCGCAGCCCTTGACCTCGCCAGCCTTCTTCAAAGACAAGCTGCCCGAAGCACTCCCCCCACCCGTCAACTCCTTGGCCGCTGCCTTGAACTGCGCCGCACCACCCGTGCCGATCTCGATGTTCCCGCCTTCGATCTTCACGTAGCCCCCGCCACCGTTGAGCACGATGCGCTCGGGCGCAGTGATCACGATGTCGGCCGCCGTGCTTTGCAGGTCAACCGCCTTTTGCGCCGTCAGGGTGAAGGCACCGCTTTGCGCCTCGGTGCGCACGTTGCCGCTGGCGGCGTGCAGCTTGATGCCCACGTCTTGCACGGCGCGTTGTGCGTCCTTGGCTTCGCCGCGCGTGAACAGGCTGATGCCGTTTTTCGCGGCCCAGGCCTGGTGGCGCTGGGCCAGCAGGTTGGTATCCTGGCCCGTGGTCAGGCTCACGTTGGCACCGGTGGCCACCAGGGTGTTGGCGGGCGTGGTGCTTGCGATGTCGCCGCTGGCGCTGAGCACGAGGTCGGGGCGCTCGGAGATGTCGATGCGGCCTTGGCCGCCGCCGATGGGCACGCTGCCTGAAGCACCTGCTTCCCCATCACCACTGCCTGCTTCGTTCCCTTGCCCGCCTTCTGTTGCCTGCAAGCTGGTCAGCGTGGCGCCCAGCGCCTGGCGCGCGGGCAGTTGCTCAGGCGCGGCTTCGCCCGGCAGCTGGGCCTTGTGCGTTTGCGCGTTGGCGTGCAGGGTCTGCAGCAGCTCGGCGTGGGCCTGCAGCTGCTGCTCGGCCTCGCGGGTGTCGAGCGGTTGCGCTCGGCTGGTGGTGCCGCCCTGGCGCGCGTGGGTGCTCAGGTGCATGCCGCGTGCGGCGCGCAGGGCGCCTTGCGCCTGCGTGTGCAGCTCCAGCCCGTGGCCGCGCGGCTGCAGGCGCTGGTTGCCGTGTTGCTGCAGCAAGTGGCCGATTTGCAGCCAGGTTTGTGCCTGGGTGGTGTGAAGCAGCACGCGGCCCTGGCCAGCGGTGTCGTCCATGACGAGCTGGTTGTGTGCGCCGCCGCCGGCTTGCGAGCTCTCGAGCGACTGGCTGCGAACGCCGCTGAGCGTGCTGGCGTGCGCATGGCCTTCGAGCTGGCCGGCCTTCTGGTCGCCCGGGAACCAGGCCGGGGCGTTGCCCGAGGCGGTGGCCGCGCCGCTGCCCACCTGGTTGCCCTGACCGTTGGCCTGGCCCTGCCCGTTGTAGGCCGCGCCGATGACCACGGGGCGGTCGATGTCACCGTCGAGGAAGGTGACGACGACCTCTTGTCCCAGGCGTGGGATGAAGGCGCCGCCCCAGTTCTGGCCGGCCCAGTCTTGGGCCACGCGCACCCAGGTGCCGGATGCTTGTGAAGCGGGGGCGTTGCAGTCGCCAGCTGGTGGGCTCAGGCGGTGGCTGGCTTGCGCGCCGCGCTGCCAGTGGAACTGCACCTTGATGCGTCCGTCGCGGTCGGTGTGAACGGGCTCGCCGGTGCCAACGACGATGGCCGTTTGGGCGCCATGCACCAGGGGTTTGTTCAGGGCGATGCGGCCGTGGGCGTCGGTGGGCAGGCGGCGCACCGGCACGCTCAGGCGCTGGGCGCTGAGGCGGGCTTCGTACAGGGGCTCGTCGCTGTCGTTGGCGCCCTCAGCTTCGAACTTGAAGTTGTTGCGCGCGGTGTGGGTCACGCTGAGCACGGCGAAGGTGGCGGCTTCGCTGCCTTCGCTCAGCGGGTGCTCTGGGTGGTCGAGCAGGGTGAAGGTGGTGCCGGGCGCCAGGGTGCGCACGGTGCCGCCGCCGGTGAACAGCTTGCGGGCGGCCTCGAGGGCCTCGCGTTGCAGGCTGGCGCGGCGTGCGGCCTGCGCGGGCGATTCGTAGGCGTAGTGGCCGGGCTGGTCGGTGTGGGCGAGGGCAAAGGGCTGGCCGTGGGCTTCGCCCACCTGTTCGGTGGCGCGGTGGCTGCTGACGGTGCGGTGGTCCCAGCTGCCGGTGTGCAGCGTGCTGGCGCCCACGCGGCGCACGCCGTCCCATTGCTGCAGGGCGTCTTCCTTGAGGGTGGCGCCGGCCTGGGTGTAGCGGATGCGGGCCTGGGCGTTGGGCTGGAAGGCGGCGTTGTGGTCGGCCAGCACGAGGGTGTGGCGGCCCAGGTGTTCGTCAGACGGGGCGCCTTCGTGCTCGAACCAGGCGAACAGGCCTTCTTCGGCCCACAAGCGGGTCAGGAAGGCGAGGTCGGTTTCGTTGAACTGCGTGCACAGCGAGCGACGCGGGAAGGCTTCGCGGTCGGCCACGTCGATGCGCCAGGCAGGCTGCAAGGCGCCCTGGGCCTGGTAATCGGCCAGCACGGCTTCGGTGATGTCGAGCACGCTCATGTCCTGGAAAGCCCAGGCGTCGGTGCGGTGGCCCAGGAAGCTCAGCCAGGGCTCGATGTGCAGGCGGTAGCGGGTCAGGCCCCCGTCGGAGCCGATGCGGGCGAAGCGGGTGACGTGGCCGTGGAAGGGGCGCCAGTCGCCGGCTGTCATGGCGCTGGCCAGGCCGCCCGAGGTGAGCAGCTCCAGCAGCACGGGCTGGCCCAGCAGGTCGGCGGCGTTGAGGTCGGAGCGGGTGCTCAGGGCCAGCAGGTCGATGTGGTGGGCCGCAGGCGAGGCCGGTGGGGCGGCGGGCACCACGCCTTCTGCGATGGTGACGCACTCGGCCAGCAAGGCGTCTGCGCCCAGCGGGGTGTGCAGGCGCAGCAAGCGGGTGTGCTGGTTCAGGCCGCCGGGCAACAGGCCGGCGAGCCCGGAAAGGCTGGAGGCGGCATCGCCCAGCGCATGCTGGATGCCGGCTAGATCGGTCATGGGCCGTCCCTGGGATTGTGTGTGGGCCAGGGGTCAGGCGCCCCGGGCATCGCGTGCCGGGAAGGTATCCCAAAAGGGGCGATGTGGCCGCCCGGCTCCCCCGCTTGGGGGCCGTTTCCCGGGGCCGAAAGTGCAAGCATTTGTGAAGATGGCGGTGAACTTTGCCGCTGCTTCAGCGGACGGGGCGGGCACGTGGGTTGCATGATCGGGACATGGCCGATCGAATTGCTTCTCCCCTTGTCCTGGTGCCCTCGTGTCAGCGTGTGCTGGGGCGCCATCCTTTTCACGTCGTCGGGCGCAAGTACGTCGACGCCATCCGCATGGCCGGGGGCGTGCCGCTGATGGTGCCGGGGGGCCGTCCGCAGGAGTTGCTGGCGGCGCTGGAGGTCATCGACGGGGTGCTGCTCACGGGCTCGCCTTCAAACGTGCACCCCGACCATTTCGGTGAGGCCGTGCACAACGAAGAGCTGCCGCTGGACCCGGTGCGCGACGCCTGGACGCTGCCCCTGATCCGCGAGGTGCTCGAGCGCGGCATCCCCTTGCTGGCGATTTGCCGGGGGTTGCAGGAGGTGAACGTGGCCTTGGGGGGCTCGCTGCACCAGGCGGTGCAGGATCAGCCGGGGCACATGGACCACCGCGCCGACGAAAGCCTGCCGGTTGAAGAGGAGTACGGCCTCTCGCACGCCATCCACATCCAGCCCGGTGGCCTGCTGGACCGGGTGCTGGAGGGGTTACCCGGCGGGGTGCGTGATGGCATGTCGGTGCGGGTCAACAGCTTGCACGGACAGGGCGTCAAGCGACTGGCCGAGGGCTTGCGGACCGAGGCGCTGGCGCCCGATGGGGTGGTCGAGGCCTTCAGCCGGCCGGGAGCGGGGTTCAACCTCTGCCTGCAGTGGCACCCGGAGTGGCTGGCGCACGAGAACCCGGTGTCCCTGCGCATCTTCGAAGCCTTTGGTCAGGCCTGTCGTCAGCGCCGGAACGAGCGCCGTTGAAGTCACCTCGTTTGTTGGGGAAAGCCTCGCCCTGAAGTGGGGAGCTTTTGCGTCGGCCTTGTGGGAAGATGATCGCGAAATCGTCCCCGCAGCCAGGCTGTTGACGCACCCGATGCAGATCACGCAGCACAAGACCGAGCTTGAACAGCAGTTGTCCGCCAGGCGGCGCCTGCAACCCATCCCGCCAGCCTGGCGCGATGCGTTCGAGCGCCAGCGGCTCGCAGAGTTCTCTCGGCTGGTGAGCCTGTGGTCGCCTTTGCTGGTGCTGGCTTACGTGTCCTGCGGCGGGTTCACCTGGTTGTCCTACGGCGATCACCTGCGTGGGCCGGACCTGTGGGCCTTCCTGGCGGCCGAGGTGGTGTCGGTGGCGCTGGGGGGCTGGGGCCTGGCGATGGCGCGCCGGCCCGGGTGGCAGCAACGCGCCCAGCGCCTGATCCCCCTCTTGTTTGGCCTGACGTTGTTTGCCAAAGTGCTGGCCGGCTTGGCGATGCTGGACCCCTGGCTGGCGGTCAACCAGGTCTACATCACGCTGCTGGTGCTGGTGATCGGCATGTTGGCGCTGCAGCTGAGCTTGCGCGCGGCGCTGTTTGGCTGCCTGCTGGGTTTGTCGGCGTTCCTGGCCGCGCCGTGGATGACGTCCCTCGACTACGCGGTGCTGTTCCTCGGGCATTTTTTGTTGACCTCGGCGGTGTGCCTGTTCGTCTCGCTGCTGCACGAGGACCGCAGCCGCGTGGCCTTCTTGCAGGGCTGCCTGCTGGACCTGGAGCGCCGCGAGGTGCAGCGCCTGAACATCGAGCTCGATGAGCTGGCGCGACGCGACGGGCTGACCCGCCTGCCCAACCGGCGTCACTTTGACGAGGTGCTGGCGCGCGAATGGGAACGGGCCTGCCGCACGGGCCATCCCTTGTGCCTGCTGCTGGTCGATGTCGATCACTTCAAGGCCTACAACGACCACCTGGGCCACCCGGCGGGCGATGCCTGCCTGGCGCAGGTGGCTGGGGCCATGCAGTCGGCCATCCATCGGCCCGCGGACCTCATCGCGCGGTATGGCGGTGAAGAGTTCGCCGTGTTGCTGCCCGAAACCCAGCCCGAAGGCGCCAGCGAACTGGCCCGGCGTTTGATCGAGCGGGTCGATGCCTTGTGTCTGCCCCATGGCGCTTCGCCCATCGCCCCGCACGTGACGATCAGCATCGGGGTGGCGTGCACGGCAGGACGTGTGTGGGGCTCTCGCCAGGCCTTGCTGGCGGCCGCAGACGCGGCCCTGTACGACGCCAAGCATGCAGGTCGGCATCAGCACCGCCTGAACGATGGGCGGCAGTCCAGCGCGGCCTGAGGCCGTGACGGTTGTCAGCGCGCCAGCCAGTCCACGATGGGCGCCCACTGCGCCAGGTCTTTCTCGACCTTGGTGGCGGGCACGTCCCACAGGCTCAGGCCGTGGGCGGCCAGGTGGGCGTAGTTTTGCGTGTCGCGCAGCAGGGTGAGCAGGGGCACGTCCAGCGTCTGCAGGAATTCCTTGAGGTGCTCGGTGGCCTTGGTGTGGTCCTTGATGCGGTTGCCCACCACCGCCACCTGCTTGCCTTCGGCGCGGCCTTTTTTGGCCAGCGCGGCCACGAACTCCTGCGTGGCGTAGATGTCGAACACGCTGGCTTGCAAGGGCACGATGACCTTGTCCGCCAGTTTCATGACCGCGTCCAGGCCCTTGCCGTGCAGGCCGGCGGGCGTGTCCAGCACGACATGGGTGACGCCTTTGGGTGGGCGCGCGATGTGGTCTTCGCTGATGTCCCAGGTCTGGATGCTCGGCATGTTGTCCGGGCGCAGGCGCAGCCACAGGCGCGATGACTGCTGGCGGTCGACGTCGCCCAGCATCACGGTGTGGCCCTGGCGGGCAAAACAACCGGCGATGTTGCTCGACAGGGTGGACTTGCCGACGCCACCTTTGGGGTTGGCGACCACGATCACGGGCATGGTGTGGCTCCTGGGGTTGAAGGAGGGACGTGGCCCGATTGTGGCGCAAGCGGTGCGCCTGTGAAGCGGGTCAACGTGCGGGTGGGGAGCGGCTCAGCGCGGCTTCGACCTCGGCCTGGGTGCTGCGGACCGCTGCGAGCAGTTCGGGCTCGGCTGCGGCGGCGCGCAGCAGGGCGCGGCGTGCGGCCTGGCGGGCGTCGAGGGCACGGCCTTGTTGCAGGCGGATGCTGGCGAGGTTGTTCCAGGCGGCGGCGCTGTCGGTGGACTCGGCCACGGCGGTGAAGGCCTTTGCGGCGGCTTCGGTTTGCCCGGCGCGCGCCAGGGCGTTGCCCCAGCCCATGCCCAGCACCGTGTCAGCGGGCCAGGCGCGTGCTGCGGCCTCCCACGCGATGATGGCGCGCGATGCGGGGGCGATGCGCTCGAAGCCCAGGCAGGCCTCGCGCAGGGCGGCGGCGGTGGCGGTGGGGGGCACGTCGCCCGGTGGTCGAACCACGAAGGCCCAGCGCTGGGCCCGCGCCCAGGTGCGCTCGAAGGTCAGCAGGTCAAGCCGCTGCTCCCGCGTGGTGCCTGAGCGCAGGATGGCTTCGCCCCGGTCGAGGTCGCACCCGATGAGCACGGCGAAATGCCACAGCGGTGCCCAGTCGAGCCCCAGGTTTTGCATCACGCCGACGGGGTGGCCGGCGGCCAGTTCGCGCAGCAGGGCCTCGAGTCGCTCGGGCAGGCGGATGGCCAGGGCGTCGTGGCGACGGGGCGCGGCGAGCATTTCGACCTGCAGGCTGCCGCCGCGCTCGGGCACGAACAGCTGTGGCGTGAGCTCGGCCGGGCTCACCTGGCGGCCGATGGCGTTCAGCAGCGTGGCCAGCGTGGCCGGGCCGCATTGCAGCTCGGTTTGCGCAAAGAACGGCGTGTCGGCCAGGTGGATGTTGCGCGGCAGGTCTGCGGGCGGGGAAGCCAGCAGCGCGCGGGCCTGTGCCGAGCCAGCGTCTTCCAGCGTGGCACAGCCGGTGAGTGCACCCGATGCGGCTGCGGCGCCGGTCAGGCCGCGCCAGGCCCAGGCCCTGGTGAGCACGGCGCCCAGCGCGAGCAGCCCCAGGCGTCGGCGATCTGGCCTGGGGCCACTCATGGCGTCACGGCTGGCGGTTGCCGAGGTCGGGCGGGGCTGTTGCCTGGGCTCAGCGGATCGAGCGCGTGAAGGGGAAGACCTTGGTGAAGCCGAGGATGTCGGTCACCAGCAGCACCAGGAAGATGAAGACGATGACGCCGAGGACGTCGGAGGCGCCGGCCGGGGCGTGGTCGAGCTGGTCGGCCAGGGCCACGACTTCGGCGTCGGACAGCGTGGCGATGCGGGCCCGGGCGGCGTCCATGTCCACGCCCTTGGCGGCCAGCGATTGGGCCACGTCGGCGCGGTTGAGGGTGGCCAGCACGTTGGCGCGGCGCAGCTCGGCCGAGGCGTGGGCCTCGGTCTGCGCAACCTGGGCAGCCACGGCGTCGGTGGCGATCATGCCGGCGTGGGCGGCTTGCAGGCCGGCGGTGTGGCTCAGCGCCAGGGCGACGGTGAAGGCGAGGGCTTTGCGGGTGCGAGACATGGGCTTCCTTTGCTAGCGAAGTGGCGAGGCCGCAGGCGCCGAGATCGGGCGCGGGCCGAGCCGGGTCCGCGCGCAGGATAACGCCTGTGGCTGCTGCCTGCGCAGGGCCGTGCCGCGCGGCGGTAACCAGCCGTGTCGGGGGGGCATGTCCTGCGCGACAATGCCGCCATGTCCCTGGAGATGCCTGTCCCCGTGTCGGCGCCCGAAGCGGTGCTCGACGTTGTCTGCCTGTGCGCCGCCTGGTGCGGCACCTGTCGTGAATACGAGGCCACCTTTGAAGCCTTGCAGCAAGCGATGCCGGGGCACCGCTACCGCTGGATCGACATCGAGGACGAGGCCGATGCCATCGGCGACATCGACGTGGAGACCTTCCCGACGCTGATGCTGGCGCACGCCGGCCGGTTGCTGTTCGCGGGGCCGGTGTTGCCGCGCCTGGGTGACGCGCAGCGGCTGCTGCAAGTGCAGGGGGAGGTGGCCTCAGCGGGGGGCGCGCTGGCGCCTGCGACGTCGGGCCTGCCAGCCGATCAGTTCGAGGCGTTTGCGGCGCTGGCTCGGCAGGTGGCTGAGCCGTGAGCTTGGCGGGCTGCGCCGGGTGGATCAGCCCTGATCAGGCCTGAGCAGGCGCTCCGACCGGTGCCTGCCAGCCGCTGGCCCAGCCCGGGAACAGGTCGGCCGGCATGGGACGCGCCACCAGGTGGCCTTGCACCTCGTCGCAACCCAGGTTGGCCAGGTGGTGCCAGGCGGCCACGTCTTCGACGCCTTCGGCGACCACGGTCAGGCCCAGGCTGTGCGCCAGCTCGATGGTGGACGACACGATCTTGGCGTCGTGGCCATCGCGGTCCATGTCCTGCACGAAGGAGCGGTCGATCTTGAGCTCGTCGACCGGCAGGGCCTTGAGGTAGGCCAGCGAGGCGTAGCCTGTGCCGAAGTCGTCGATGGACAGGCGCAGGCCCATGCCGTGCAGGCGCTCGAGTGTCATTTGCGCGCGGCGGGGGTCGTCCATGATGGCGCTTTCGGTGATCTCGAGCACCAGCCGGTCGGCGGCCACGCCGTGCTGCTCGATCAGGGCCTCGAAGCGCTCGGGCAGGGCCTGGTCCATCAGGTCGCGGGTGGAGAGGTTGACCGAGAGCTTGACGTCCAGGCCCAGGTCGGTGAGCTGGCGGGCGGTGCGCGTGACTTCTTCGAGCATCCAGCCGGTGAGCAGGCGCACGAAGCCGGTCTGCTCGGCAAAGGGCACGAAGCCGCGTGGGGGCAGCACGCCGCGCACGGGGTGTTCCCAGCGCACCAGGGCTTCGGCGCCCACCACCTTGCCGCTGCGCAGGCTGACCTTGGGCTGCAGGAACAGGCGCAGCTCGCCTTGGTCAACAGCCTGGCGCAGCTCGCCCAGCAGGGTCAGCGAGGAGCCGCTTTCCGGGTCGAGTTCGCGCTGATAGATGACGGCGCCAGCGCGGCGCTGCTTGGCGGCGTACATGGCCAGCTCGGCGCGGCTGAGCAGGGCGTCGACGTCCTGGCCGTGCTCCGGGGCGCAGGCGATGCCGATGCCGGCGGACAGGTCGACCTTGTGGCCGTCGAGCTGGATGGGGCGCTCGAAGTCGGCCAGGATGCGCTGGGCCAGGCGGTGGGCCTCGGCGGTGTCGGTGCGCGGCAGCAGCAGGCCGAATTCGTCGCCACCCAGGCGGGCCAGCACCGCGCGCCCGTGGCCTTTGGCGTGGCCGCGCAGGCGCTCGGCAACGGCTTTGAGCAGGCCGTCGCCAAAGCGGTGGCCCAGTTGGTCGTTGACGTGCTTGAAGCGGTCCATGTCGAGCATGAGCACGGACGTGGGTTTGCGGCCTGCGCGCTCCAGTGCCTGGCGCAGGTCCTGGCGGAAGCGGTCGCGGTTGGGCAGGTCGGTCAGGCGGTCGCGGGTGGCCAGGCGGCGGATCTGGCCGTCGCGATCTTGAAGGGCCTGGCGCATGGTCTCGAAGGACTCGGCCAGCTCGCCGATCTCGCCGTCGTAGCCACTGGGCACTTGCGAGTCGTAGTCGCCGCGTTTGAGCTTTTCGGCCGAGCTCGATAGCTTGCGCAGCGGACGGGTCAGGTGCCTGGCGGTGATCACGCCCACCACCCCGAAGGCCACCACGCCCAGCACCGACAGGGCCAGCAGGGTGTGCTTCATGTGCAGGTAGGTGGCGCGCACGTCGTCGAGCGAGCTCAGCACGATGGCGCGCACCTCGGTCGGGTCGCCAGGGGCTGACAGGGTGAAGGCGCGGCCGAGGTGCTCGCCATGCGGCAGGGTGACGGCCCGGTCGGCGGGGTCGCGGGCCGGGTCGACCTGGGTCGTCCGGGAGGCGGCAGATGGCTCCTCGGGCGGGGGCGGGTGGTTCGCTTCGTCGGCGAGCCACAGGGGCAGCAGGGCCTGGGCCACGGGCGGCTCCAGGGTGCTGCTGTGCAGGCGCCAGGGCGCGCTGTGGGGGGCGGTGGCGCCGCCCGAGGCGCTGTCGGCGGTGCGCACCATCAGCAGCACATCCGGGCCGAACAGGTCGTGGATGTCGTGCAGCACGCCGCGCAGGCGCACGTCGGCGGTGGTGGGGGGCGCGCTGGTGAGGTTGCCGGAGGCGGTGGCCGGGTCGACCGAAGAGGCCGGCAGCTGGCGCTGCAGCCAGCGCTCGGTGGTGATGAGGCTGGCGTGGACCGAAAGGCGGACGTTGTGTTCGATGCCCCGCTGGATGAGCCAGTAGGTCAGGGCCTGACCCAGCACGAGCAGGGCCAGGTAGGCGACGACGATGCGGGTGTGGAGTCGGGGCGAGGAAAACAGGTCCGAAAGCATGCGAGGGGTCCGAGGGACCCTGCAGTATCAGCGCCCGTCTGTCGGGTGAACATCCCCCATCCGCACGCTGGGGCCGGTTTCATCCTTCAACCAGATGGCCAGGGCGGGTTGCAGCCAGTCCAGCTGGCAGGCTGCGGTTTCGTCCCGGCGAACGTCGTGCCGGTTGTCCTGACGGGACGCCACGTTGGTGGTGGCCACGGTGGATCGGCGGGCGGGCTGCGAGGCGGGGTGA
>SCMV01000043.1 GCA_005502875.1 Comamonadaceae bacterium 2PF
CCCAGGCCAATTGCCCCCCGCCGCCCTCACCGCCCCTCCGCCTTCCGGCCCGCCCTGGTTCGAGCTGCAGCCCGCCGGCGCACCCGGGGCAGAGCAGCGCCCCATCGCCATCGAGGTCATGCGCGACGGCAGCATCATCGTCCTCGACGAGGCCGATGCCGATGGCTTCGCGGTCGTGCACCGCTACGTCGATGGCGTGCACGCCGGTCGGGCCAGCACCAGCGGCATGCTGGCCGTGTTCCCGCCTGCCGAAGCCGAAGGTTTCCAGTGGCCGGGCTTCGATTTCGCGTGGCATACCCCCGCCGCTGGCGCCAGCGAATCGGCCGTCCCCCGCCTGATCATCGTCTCGACCGAAGGCAACCAGGGCGTTTTGTTCGAGGTGCTGACCCAACCCGCCTCCAGCGGTGCGCCACTGCAACTGGCCGCCCAGCCCGACCACCTGCCCCTCAAGCGCTACCTCGGCATGCCCCTGGTCAGCCTCGGGCGCAGCCTGGTCGAAGGCGACAGTGGCCTGCTCTACCGCAGCCAGTCGCACTGGCTGCCGCTCGTGGCCCAGCGCCGCCCGCGCCACCACAGCCAAGCCACGTTGCAGACACCGATCTACGACGCGCGCGAGCCCGGCCACACCTGGCACCGCGTGATGCTCGACGCCATGGTGCCCGCAGGCTGCCGCCTGGTGCTGGCCAGCCGATGCAGCGACGACCTCGAGCTGCTCAGCAGCCTGCCCTTCACCGACGAGCCCGTGCCCGTGCTGCGTCCGAACGGGAGCGAGCTGCCCTGGCTGCTTGACGCCCCCGGTTCGCGCACCGATGCGAGCAAGGGCCTGGGGACCTGGGAGACCCTGCTGCAGCGCTGCAAAGGACGCTGGGTTCAGCTGGCGCTGCGCCTGGAGGGCAACGAGCTGACCACCCCCCGCGTGGCCGCCCTGCGCCTGTGGCGACCGCGCTTCTCCTACCTCGAACGCTACCTGCCCGCCGTCTACCGCGAAGACGAGGCCTCGGCCGATTTCCTCGACCGCTTCCTGGCCTTGTTCGAAGGCGCCTTCACCACGCTCGAAGACCGCATCGCCACGGCCAGCGCCCTGTTCGACGTGCGCAGCGCCCCCGCCGAAACACTGGACTGGCTGGCCAGCTGGCTGGGCCTGGTGCTCGACCCCGCGCTCGACGAGGCCCGCCGGCGCCAGCTCATCGACCACGCCAGCGCGCTCTTTCAGTACCGAGGCACGCCTCAGGCGGTGCGGCTGGCCACGCAGTTGGCCGTCGCCACCACGGTGCTGCCCGAGTCGGAGTTCGCGCTGCCCAAGCCCTCTCAGGCGCAGCCCTGGGGCGTGCGCGTGATCGAGTCCTTCCTGACCCGCAGCCAGCCACCCGAGCTGCTCGGCCGCACCGTGGTCAGCGACCAGCCCCGCCTGCTGCAAAGCAACGCCCGCTGGTCCTTGAAAGACGGGGCAGCCGGGCTGCAGCAACGCTGGCGCGAATGGCTGCAGGCCAACGGGCAAAGCGCCACGGCCAACGCCTTCGCGCCCCTGCCCCCTTCAGACGTGTCGCTTGCCTTGTGGCAAGGCTTTTGCGAGAACCAGCTGGGCGCCGTGCCCACCCTGGCCGCCGACCTCGACGCCGCCTGGCAGGAGCGCCAGAGCCGCCAACCCGATGCTCGGCTGCCTGCGCGCCTGCCTCAACGCTGGCCCGACCTCGTCAAAGGCGGTGACAACGAAGATGCCCTCGCGCTGCAAGCCGCCTGGCGCGACTTCATCGCCAAACTGAACCCGCGCCTCGCGCGCCACCTGCGCCGCTGGCAGGCATTCGTCGCGCGCCGCCACCACCGCATCGCCACCTGGCGCACCCGCACCGGCGGCAGCGGCGGCACCACCGGCAACTGGCCCTCGTTCGCGCTGATGGCCCCGCCCACCGAGCTGCCCACCGACACGGTGTCGCTGACCGACTGGGCGCTGTTCGAAACCCGGCTGGAGCCCATGCAGGCCCGCGCCCACGGGTTCAGCGTGCTGCTGCCGATCTCCGGCCCCGGCAGTGACATCGCCACCCTGCAGCGCGACATGGACCTGGTGCGCCGCGTGGTCTCGCTCGAAAAACCCGCCCACACGCGCTTCGACATCCAGCCCTACTGGACGCTGTTCCGCCTGGGCCAGGTGAGGCTGGGCCTGGACACCTTGCTGGGCGATGGCAGCCGCGACCCGCAACTGGCGCCCGCGATGGTGCTGGGCCAAGGACACATCGGTGCATCGCGCACGGCCAGCCGCCGCGACGTGCCACCCGACCGGATCTTGCTCGAATGCTGAGCGACACATGCTGATGGCCTGCAAAGGCCGATGAACACTGGAGGACACCACCATGGGATGCTGCGGACAGACGACGACCATCGGGGCCGGCGTGACCGCCCTGGACACCAACAAGCGGGTCAACTACACCAAGGGCATGCTGCTCGGCGTGGACGACTTCGTGCAGGAGCAAGCCTGGCACATCGCGCGCCGGCATGAACTGGCGCGCGAGCTCATCGGCTATGGCACCGCGCGGGGCCTGAAGGTCGAGCCCCGCAACGGCGGCAGCACGGTGGCGGTCTGCCCCGGCATCGGCTGGACGCCATCGGGCACGCCGGTGTGCGTCTCAGACGAGCAGTGCGCCGACATCACCGCCTGGCTGCGCAAGCAGGACGCCGCCTTCAAGGCCGAACTGGGCAGCGGCACCAGCGAGCTGACCGTGCACGTGGTGCTGGCCTACCAGGGCGTGCCCACCGACAAGGTGCCCGTGCCCGGTGAGCCCTGCCGCAGCGAGGACGCGCTCACCGCCAACTCGCGCATCGCCGACTGTTTCGCGCTCACGCTGCGCACGCAGGCACCACCGCAACTCGAAGAAGACGCCATCCGCGACTTCGCCGACTGGCTCGCGCAGGTGCCGGTGGACCTGAGCTCGCCACCGATGTCGGAGACCGACTTCCTGCAAAGCCTGCGCGACGCGGCCGACGGCTGGCTCACGCCCAGCTCACCGCCGCCAACCGATTACATGCTTGGCTCGCCCCCCATGGGCCTGGGCACCACGGATGAGCTCATGCGGCTGGCCCTGCGGCTGTGGGTGACCGAGTTGCGCCCCATCTGGCGCGCCCGCTACGGCTGCGGCCCCAACGCCATCGCACCGGGCACGGACGACGACGCCATCCTGCTGGCCACGCTCACCTTGAGCGTCGATGGCAGCAACCTGAGCGGCGTGGTCACCCGCATCGACGAAAGCCGCCGCCCGCTGCTGCTGAGCCTGCGCATGCTGCAGGAACTCATCCTGCAGAACCCAGCACCGGAGGCCGCCGAGGACGTCACCCCTGCCCTGAGCTTTGGCCTCGACCCGGAAGTCGGCGTGCGCGCCGAGTACGCGCGGGCCGACCACAGCCACGGCACGCCCGAGCTGCCCGACCTGGCTGGCGACGTCACCGGCGACATCACGGACAACACCGTGGTGGCCTTGCGCAACCGGGGCATCGCCAGCACCGCCCCACAGGTCGGCGACGTTCTGGCGCTGGATGGCACCCAGCAGTGGTCGCCCACCCACTTGCCCGTGCCCTCGGATGCGCTGCCCGCCGCCCTCGCCTTCGCTGGCGCGGGCGCGGCTGGCACCCAGTCCGATTACGCCCGGCGCGACCACGTTCACCCGCTGCCCGCCCTGCCCGACCTGGCGGGCGACACCCACGGCCCCATCGCCGCCAACAAGGTTCGCGCGCTGCAAGGCACGCCGGTGTCCGACACCGCGCCCACCCTCGGTCAGGTGCTGATGCTGCAGGAGGTAGGGCCCTCGGGTCCCGGCCCGGCGGCGCGACCGCGCCGCGTCTGGGTGCCCACCGACCTGCCCACACCCGAAACACCCGAGCTGCCGCCATTGGGCGGTGACGTCAACGGCGACGCCAAGGACAACCGCATCGACCTGCTGCAGGGCAACAAGGTCTCGGCTGAAGCACCCAAGAAGGGCGACGTGCTCACCTTCAACGGCGAAGCCTGGGTGGCCGCCGCAGGGGCCACGGGCGGCGCCACTGGCCCGGTCGAGGTGGTCGCTGCCGGGGTGGCGCAGGTGCTCATCTCGTCCGGCCAGTTCAAGGCTGGCAGTGCGGGCGGTGCGCCCAAGGTCGAGGTCAGAGGCGGCCAGGCCGATGGCCGCGTGGCCCGCATCAGCCTGGTCGTGAACGACATCCCCCGGGACGAGCACCCCAACCACCGCATCACGGTGTTGCTGACACCCATCGTGGACGACCCCAAGCGCGCCATCCTCGCCTACGTGAGCAAACCTCCGGTGGCCGAGGGAACGCAAATTCACTTCGACATCATGATCCTGGGCGTGCAGGAGCTGCCCGACGGCGATCACTTCGTGCAGTTCCAGGTCAGCCGCTTTGCCACCACCGCGTCGAGGCCGGTATGAGCGAGCGCACCCACACCCTCCTGGGCGAAGCCATCACGCGGGACAGCGTTCGCGCGGTCCACTTCTTCAATGGGCGACTGCTGACGGCGTCCGACCTGTCGCGCGACCAGGCCGCTCGCCGCCAGGCCGATGCACAGGTCGGCGCGGCAACCGGCTCGGGCATCGCCTGGGGGCTGGAAGTCAATGCCGCAGGCCCCGCCACCGACGCCGACAGCCTGGGCGTGGTCACGGTTGAAGCCGGCCTGGCGGTGGCCTTGTCGGGGCAGGCCCTGAAACTCAACCAGCGCATCAGCCTGTCGCTGATCCAGCCGCCCGCAGACACCAGCGACACGGGTGGCCTGAGCGGCACGTTCGGCCCGTGTGCAGGCGCCACAGCCAGCACCTACGTGGCCGGCGACGGCCTGCTGCTGTTGACGCTCTCGCCCATCGACGTGCCCGAAGGCTTTGCACCGGTGCTGGCGCTCGAATCGGTCAACACCCGCTGCGCGCGCGACGTCGTCGCCGAGGGCGTGCAGCTGAAGCTGCTGCCCGTCCCCGGCGGCACCGTCACAGGCACCACGGCCGCCGCGCTCGCGCAACTTCGCAACCGCATCGCACATGAGTGCCTGGGCTCGTCGGTGCTGCGCCAGGCCCACCGCCTGCCGGCGTCGACCACGCCCCGCGCCACCTCGATCGAGGCCCATGGCCACGGTCTGCTCGACCGCATGCTCGCCGAGGGCAGCCTGGGTCGGTGCGACGTGCCCCTTGCCCTGGTCTGCCTGGTCGGCCGAGAGCTCAAGTTCGTCGATGGCGCCTCGGTGCGCCGCCGCATCGCAGCCCAAACGGCATCGGTGCAAGGCGCGGCCTGGCTGGGCGAGCGGTTGCAGGGAACGGCCGAGGCCCGCTTCCTGCAGTTCCAGGAGCAACTGGCGGACACGCCCGCCATCGCATCGGCAGCGGCCACCGCACACCTGAGCTGGCTGCCCCCGGCAGGCCTGCTGCCACCGGGCACCGACTGGCGGCGCTTCTTCGGTGACCGGGCGCCCGCGCGCGAGACGCCACTGGCCGCGGTCGATGCCCCCGGCGTCTTGCAGCGTGCGCTGGCCGAAGACGCCATCGACCTGACCGCCAGTGCCGCCAGCGGCCGCGTGCGGGTCCACCAAATCGAAGGCAGCGGCGCCCCCCTGCTGTTCGTGCGCGACAGCCGCAACGTGCAACACGCCGAACGCACCTGGCTGGATGGGGCGCGCAGCGGGCTGAGCGGCGTCAGCGATGTGCAACTGGCCGTCGACCAACTGCGCAGCGGCAGCTGCCTGCACACCGTCATCCACCCGGGCATGTCGGCATCGGCCATCCATGCCGCATTCAAGGCGCTCCAAGGCAGCGCACGCACATTCATCAGCTTCGAGCCCGGCGAGTACAAGCTGGACAAGCCGCTGATCCTCAGCAACGCGGGACACGTCGAAATCAGGGGGCACCAGGCGCTGCTGCACGGCAGCCAGTCCGCCCGCGTGCTCATCGTGCGCGACTGCGACAGCCTGCTGCTCGAGGGCCTGAGCCTGGCGGGCGAGGCCAACGGCCGCTTCGGGCGCGACAGCTTGCGAGAGGCCTTGTCTTTGGCCGGCCTGCTGGACGACGACGAAGACGACGGCAAGGCCTTGGCCGGTGCCCTGACGGTGCAGGACACGCCCCAGGTTCGGCTGCAGGGCGTGAGGGTCGAGGTGGCCGCCGACGACGAGCTGAACGCCGTCGGCATCAGCATCCGTGACCTCCTCGCCGCCAAGGCCAAGCGCAAGGAAACCCGCATGCGCATCGACATCGGCCACTGCGCCATCGCGGTCGGGGCGAACCAGGCTGGCATCGCTTGCCTCGGTGCCCAGCGTGTCCACCTGCACGACAACGTGCTGAGCGCCGAAGACCCAGACAAAGCGATGCGCCACGGCATCCTCATCAGCGGCGCCGACAACGGCGCGGTGCTGATCGAGCGCAACCAGGTCGAGGGCGCTGCCGAAGGCATCGGCATCGACGGCGCCAACACCGTTCACCTGCGGCAAAACGATGTCCGCGCCGACACCAAGCTGGGCCGCGAATCAGGCGCGGTGGCCCTTGGGCTGCAGGGCGAGTTCGGCAGCCAGGTGATGCTGCAAGACAACTTCATCGCAGGCGCCGCCACAGGCATCCGCTTTCACCCCAGCAACAAGGCCACGCGCCAGGTGCTGTGGTTGATCGCCGGCAACGTGGGCGAGCAAGTCGGTCAGTTGCTGGACGTGCAGGGCTCGGCGGACGATCGCCTCACCCAGCGCGACAACATCGAAGCCTGACCATGGAGCAGGCCACTCGCGTCCAGCGGTTGCGGGTGCACGGGCAAGGCCTGAGCACCGGCCACGCCAGGCAGCAGGTGACACGTTGGCTGGAGCGGCAGACACCCACGCGCCTGGGGCTGCCCACCGAGGCCATCGTGCTGCTGCGCAGCGTGAAAGCACCCTGGTCGGCCCTGCACCCCGACAGCCCGGTTGATGTGCTGGCGACCAGGCTGAGGGGCGCCGTTCGCCCCGCCGTGGGGGCCTCGCCGGGCCCCAGCTGCGAAGCCGTCTGGTTTGCCGACGAGGCCGAGCTGCTGGCCTGCCTGGCCCACGACAGCGCGCGAGGTCAGGTCGGTCACCAGTGGTGGTGGCAGACCTGGCTGGGCCGCAGGCCCACCACCGAAGAGGCACTGCACGCCTGGCTGACATCGGCCCGGTCCGCGCCGGAGGCGATGGCGCGGTTGAGCGCCATGGGGCAAGGCCTGGCATGGGCCAGGCACATCGGCTCTACAGGGCGGCTGGCGCTGCTGCAGGCGATCCAAAGGCATCACCCGGTGGCCGAGGGTGCCTCGGCATGGCTGAGGCAGGCCTTGGCCGACGCCGAGGTCACGCTTTCACCAGAGGTGACCGGAGCGGACCGCACACGGCAGGCCCCGACAGGTCCGCGCGCACAAGGTCCATCGCGACGCGCCAGTGAGCCTCCGCCGGCACACATGCCCGAGGCCCAGCTTCGTCACGACGGGGCGTCGGTGCTGCTGGCCTTGTGCACCTTGCTGCACGAGTCTCCCCACCTGGCACTGGACGCCCAACACCTGCCGGCACGATTGATGCCAGCGACCACAACCCCCGAGGCGTGGCCTGAGCGAGACAGCCAGCACGATCTCGAATCGGCCAGGGACCAGGGTGAGCCACCGCCCACTCGGCTTCACGAGGCAGGGCCATCGCCCTCGTCAGCAGGCCTGCACCTCACGAGCCAAGACGCTGCCCCCGCGCGCCCCACCGATCAAGGCCCAGGCGAGACGAGCCCGACCCGGCTTGCTGCGCCAAGCAACGGCACGCACGGCACCGACGCTGCGGCACACGCGACCGCCACCGATCTGCCGATGGCGCACACCCCCACCACCACGCAGGACCCGACAACGAAGGCATCCGCACGCGCTGCGCAAGCCAAGCGCCCTTCGCCCCCCCTTGACATCGGCCGTTCGCACCCGACGCCAACCTCGCATGGCGGTGTCTTCTTCCTGCTCAACGTCGCGCTGGCCTGGGAGCTCTACGGCGACTTCACCCGCCCCCGGCACGCCTTGCTCAGCGTGTCACCGTGGCAGTTCCTGCACGCCGCAGGCATCGCCTTGTTGGGTCGCGCCTTCGCCAGCGACCCCATCGCCGCTTGGCTGCGTGCCCAAGCGCCCTTTGGCCGCCCCCGCCATGCCGCCGCCCTGGGTGCAGCCCCTCTGACCTTGCTGCCCCAGGCCGAAGCCCGCTGGCTGCGATCGCCCGACGCCTTCACACCGATGCATGCCCCCCCATCGGCATCACGGCGCACACCCCGGCGAGCCGACCACGAGCTGAGCTGCTGGTGGCCGCTCCTGCGCCTGCGCCTGTCCCTGGCGCTGAACCTGCCCGAGAGCGAGGCGATTGCCACCTGCCTGAGGCTGCCCGCTCGCATCGAACGCCGTGGCGATCGGGTCGACGTGGGCTTTGCCCTGCACCACCTGCCCCTGGCCGTTCGGCTGGCAGGTCTGGACCGCAACCCGGGCTGGGTGCCCGCCTCAGGTTGCGACGTGCGCTTTCACTTCGAGGCCTGACCATGCCAGACAACACTCGCCCCATTGCCCCAACCCTGTCGGCCTGGCGAGTGCGCAGCCTGTTGACGCTGCTGCGGGGGGCATTGCAAAACGGCGAGGAACTGGGCAGCTGGTTGACGCGTCACCCTGTTTTGCACGGCGTGCTGGACGAGGCCGCTGCGCTGGGCCTGAACGACCTGACGCTGGACGAGGCGCTCAACCGCCTGGACCTGGCGCTGGCCCCCTCGTCCGAATGGGCGCCAAACAGCATGCCCCCAAGTGCCGATGCCAGCGGCCTTCGCCTGCAGCGCCTGGCTCAAGCCCTGTCACTCGGACCGGATGACCTGGGCATGTGGGTGGCCCTGGCCCTGCCCGAAGACGACCCCCGCCTGGCTCGCTTCATCGACGAGTTGCACGGCGAAGGTGGCCTGCTCACCCGCGCCACCCTGGTGCGCTGCTGGGCCCCGCTGACGGTCGCGCGTGCGTTGCAGCGCCTGCAGGCCGCGCACCTGCTCCAGCCCACGGCCACCGAGGCGGCGCAGGCGCCAGCGCTGCGCGCCCACCCCGCCCTGTGGGAGCTGGCCTGCGGGCTGCCGCCGTCTCCGAGCAGTTGGCTGCATCGCCCCTGGCAAGAGCTGCCCAGCCTGAACGAACTCATCCTGCCCGACGCATGGCGAACGAAGCTGACCGCCGCCATGCCCGAGCCAGCCACGCCAGCCCAAGGCGCTCAACCAGCGACAGGCCCAAGCCCCTGCAACAGCCAGCCGCGCGCTTGCTGGGCCTTGCGCGGCTTGCCCGGCAGCGGTCGGCGCACGCTGGCCGCCGCGCTCGCGCGCCAGCAAGGCCAAGGCCTGATCGAGGCCGTGAACACCGCGCACCTGCCCACCCTGGGCGCCGCCGCCGCGCTGTTGGGGGCCGTGCCCCTGGTCAGCTTCGAACCCATGCCCGGTGAGCGCCTGAACTGGCAGCCCCCTGCCGCGAGCCCCGGCCTGATCGTGGCCCGACTGCCCCAGCATGGCGGCTTGGCGGTGACCGACCGGCCCGTGCACACGCTAGAACTCGACGCGCCAGACCTCGAGGAGCGCCGCCTGCACTGGCGCCTGGCCTTGTCGAAAGCGCCACATGCCCCGCAAAGCCCCGCCTCCGTCGAGCCCACCGACGCTTTGCTCGACCTGCGCCTGCCACGTGGCACCTTGCACCGACTCGCCGGTTCGCTGCCAACGCCATCCTCGGCCAGCCGGGCCGTCCCGGTCGACCTGCACACCGCCGTGCTGCGCCAACTCGACGAAGCCGGCCGCTTCGCGCTCGACGGCCTCGCGCAGCGCATGCCACAGCTGCACGACGACGAGACCCTGGCCCTGCCCGGCCACGCGCAGGACGAGTTCGACACCCTGGTGGCCCGCTGCCGACACCGCGACCGCCTGGCCGATCTGCTGCCCTCGGCCTTCGGCCACAGCGACGGCGTCAAAGCCCTGTTCAAGGGCCCCAGCGGCACCGGCAAGACGCTGGCAGCGCGTCACCTGGCCCACGCCTTGAGCCGCCCGCTCTACCGCGTTGACCTGGCCGCCACGGTGAGCAAGTACATCGGCGAGACCGAGCGCAACCTCGAGCGCGTCTTCGAGGCCGCCGAGTCGCTCGACGTGGTGCTGCTGCTCGACGAGGGCGATGCGCTGATGGCCGGGCGCACCCAGGTGGGCAGCGCCACCGACCGCTACGCCAACCTCGAAACCAACTACCTGCTGCAAAGGCTGGAGCGGTACCGTGGCGTGATGGTCGTGACCACCAACGCCGCCGACCGCATCGACGCGGCCTTCACGCGGCGCATGGACGCCACGCTCGACTTCCCGCTGCCCGATGCCTTGACGCGCCTGGCCCTGTGGCAGGCTCACCTGGTTTCGCTCCAGCAACTGCCCGAGGAAGCGCTGGAGCGCGTGGCCCTGCGCTGCCAACTCTCCGGCGGGCAGATCCGCAACGCGGCCCTGCACGCGGCCCTGCTGGCGATCGAACGCGCGCGCGCCATCGGCCCTGGCGAGTTGCAACAAGCCCTGGAGCGCGAGTACCGCAAGGCCGGTCAGCAATGCCCCTCGCTGGAGCCGCAGGACTGAGACCATGTCCGCCGTGCTGAGCCCCACCCTCCACCGCCAGGAGACCAGCGCGTCTCCTGGCGCCACGCCGGTGTCGTTCCGAGGTGGGTCGAGCGAGCCGGGCCGCGTGCAATGCGCCAGCCTGCACGTGTCATCGCCCCACGATGCGGCCGAGCGCGAAGCCAGCGACGTGGCGCGCCGGGTGGTGCAGATGCCCTCGCCCGCCGTGGCAAGCCCCCAGGTCGCTTCGCCTGCGGGACGGGTCTCGCTGTCGCGTGCGGCTTCGCCACGCCTGCTGGCCCGCGCATCGGCGCCACCCGCCGGCACCACGCTCATCCAGCGCGAAGGCCAAGGCAACTCGGCGGTCGATGGCGCCACCACCGCGCGCATCCAGGCCAGCCGAGGTGGTGGCCAGCCCTTGTCGACCCCGTTGCGCCGCTTCATGGAGCCCCGCTTCGGCGCCGACTTCTCGCGCGTGCGCATCCACACCGACGGCCAGGCCCAGCAACTGTCGCAACGCCTCAACGCCCGGGCCTTCACCACCGGCCGCGACATCTACTTCAACGCCGGGCAGTACGCGCCCGACACGGCCTCGGGGCGTGAACTCATCGCGCACGAGCTGGCCCACACCATTCAGCAAGGCGAGTCGCCCCGCGCGGTGCAGCGCAGCGAGCTTTCACCGGTCACCGCCGGCCCCACGCCCGCAGAACAGCTCAGCCCGGCGCGCGGCGAGGTCGTGCACCGCCTGGGCCTGTCCGACATCCTCGACGGCCTGGCCGAGCTCGCGGCCAACGTGCCCGGCTACACCCTGCTGACGCTGATCATCGGCCGCAACCCCATCAACATGCGCGTGGTCGAGCGCAACGTCGTCAACATCCTGCGTGCCTTCATCGGCCTGATCCCCGGTGGCGAGCTGATGTTCCAGGTGCTGCAGCGCCAGGGCATCGTCACCCGCGTGACCGACTGGGTGGGCCAGCAGACCGCCGCGCTCGGCCTGAACTTCCAGACCATCCGCGACGCCTTCACGCGCTTCACCGACTCGCTGAGCTGGACCGACATCTTCAGCCCCGGCGACGTGTGGCGGCGCGCACGCGCCACCTTCACGCCGCTCATCGACCGCGTCACGGGCTTCGTCGGCAACCTGATCAGCCAGGCCATCACCTGGCTGAAAGAAACGTTCATGACGCCGCTGTCGGACTTCTGCCGGCAAATCCCGGGCTATGGTCTCGTGACGGTGCTGCTGGGCCGCGACCCCTTCACCGGCGCCGCCGTGCCCCGCACCGCCATGAACGTGGTGCGGGCCTTTGCCGAGTTCATCCCCGGTGGCACGGAAAAGGTCGACCAGCTGGTGCAGTCGGGCGCGCTGGAGCGTGCGTACGCCTGGTTCCTGCAGGAAACCGGCTCGCGCAACCTCACCTGGAACCGCGTGGCCGGCACCTTCACCGCCGCCTGGGCCTCGCTGCAGCTGTCGGACGTGCTGCACCCCATCGAGACCATCGGGCGCATCGTCGGCCAGTTCCGCCCGCTGATGAGCGACCTGGTCGGCTTCGCCGGCGCAGCGGTGATGAAGCTGCTCGAGCTGATCTACGAAGCGGCCATGGGTGCGGGCGGCCGGCGCATCCTGAGCATCCTCACGCGGGTGCGCGGCACGTTCGTGACCATCATCCAGAACCCGGTGGGCTTCCTGCGCAACCTGCTGGGCGCCGTCGGCCAGGGCGTGCGCCAGTTCATGACGCGCATCCTCACCCACCTGCGCGACGGCGTCATCGCCTGGCTGACAGGCCCTGTGGCGCGCGCCGGCATCCAGATGCCCGAGCGCTGGGACCTGCAGGGCATCATCTGGTTCGTGCTGCAGATCCTGGGGCTGAGCTGGCAGCGCGTGCGCCAGAAGCTGGTCAGGCTCATCGGCGAGCCCGCGATGGCGGCCATGGAGCGCGGCCTGCAGTTCATCCGCGACGTGCGCGACCGGGGCCTGGTCGCCACGCTGCGCGAGCGCGTCAGCGAGTTCTTCGGCAACCTGCGCGAATCGGCCCTGGGCGCCATCAAGGGCTTCATCCAGCAGCGGCTGGTGCAGGCCGGCATCCAGCAGCTGCTGTCGCTGCTCAGCCCGGTGGGCGCGGTCATCCAGGCCATCATCAAGACCTACACCACCATCCAGTTCTTCATCCAGCGCATCAACCAGATCATGGACCTGGTCGAATCCATCCTCGACTCGGTCTCGGCCATCGCCTCCGGGGCCATCGGCGCGGCAGCGAACTTCGTCGAGCGCACGATGGCGCGCACCATCCCCGTCATCCTCGACTTCCTGGCGCGCTTCATCGGCCTGGGCGATGTGGGCGCGCAAGTGCAGACCACCATCCGCAACCTGCAAGGCGGCGTGGACCGCATGCTGGACCGGGCGGTGGATTGGATCCGGCGGCAAGCTGGCAACCTCGCCAGCCGCTTGATGGGCGGTGATCCGTCCGCGCCCCCTCAGCAGCGCCTGCAAAGTGCCGTGCGCGAAGGCGTGACCGCGGTGAACCGACTGTCTGGCAGCCGCATCGGCATCGCCGTCATCCGGCCGGTGCTGGCCGTCATCCGCACGCGGCACCAGTTGCGCAGCCTCGACGCCGAGGTGCGCAACGGCAAGTGGGCGGTGGTGGGCGTGGTCAACCCCACGCTGGCCGAACTCACACAAAAAGACGCGGAAGCTGCCGGCGCGGCCGTCACCGTGTCGGCACCACAGTACTTCCCCAGCCGCAACCCAGCAGGTTGGGGCACCGGCATGGTGGCCATCCGTCGAAGCGGCGGGCTGGGAGGCGGCTCGGACGTTGGCACCACCAACAACCACTTCGATGACCTGAACATCCGCCGGCACGGCGACGCCACATCCACCTCCACCGCCAGCTACTACGTGCTGGGACACTTGTTGAACCAGGAACTGGGTGGCCCCGGCACCCAGTGGGGCAACCTCACCCCACTGAGTCGCAGCGGCAACGGCCTGCACGAAACCCGGGTGGAAAGCCAGGTCAAAGACAAGGTGGCCGCAGGCAAGGTGATCCGCTACGAAGTCCGGGTGGTCTATGGCCGATCAGCCAGCCCGCTGCTGGCTCAGACCCCTGCCAACTCGACCAACCCGGTGATCATCAACAAACGCAAGATTTTGTTGAAGGAACAGCACGTGGCTTCGGCCCTGGACTGCCGTGCCGTCGAATGGGACCCGGGCACCAACCAAGCCATGGCCGGCGGCTGGAGCATGGCGCCCACCGCCGTGCCCAACCCCATCGAATCCACCTCCCTGTCCGACTACAACGTGCCCGGCCAGGCCGCTCTGCGCCTGCAGACCCTGGCCATCAACGACTCCATTCGGGCGCTGGGCGACCCCGCTCGCGCGGCCGAGCACGCGATGCACACGGCCGCGCTGCAATCGCTGCCTGGCATTGGCCCAGCCCGCTTCGACGCCCTGAAAGCCCGCAGCTACCGCACTTGGGAAGACTTCTGGTCCACCGTGCCCGGCGTGACGCAAGACACCACCAACGCATGGCGTGCCGGCCTGCCCGGTGGTGCGCGGGTCGTCCTCAACGGCACCACCACCTGGATCTGACGCATGACCGCCGTGCTGGCCCCCACCTCGCTTGCTTCGTTGAACGACTTCCGCGACCGACACGCAGGTGAATCGATCGTGGTCTGCGGCTGTGGCGCCTCCCTGAGCCAGGACGTGGCGCGAATCGGCCTGACCACCATCGGCGTCAACGACGTCGGCCGCCTCTTCGACCCAACCTACCTGGTCGTGCTCAACCCGGCGCGGCAGTTCAAGGGTGACCGCTTCAACTTCGTGAGGCAATCGCGGGCGCAGGCCTTGTTCACCCAGTTGGACCTGGGCCCGGTGGCGCCACCCGTGGTGCGCTTTCAACTTGGTCGCCATGGCGGCACCGAGGTCGGCCCCGAACCCGTTCTGCACCACACGCAAAATTCGCCCTACCTGGCCGTGTGCCTGGCAGCCTGGGTGGGCGCCAGGCGCATCGGCCTGATCGGTGTTGACTTCACCGATCACCACTTCTTTGCGCGCACCGGCAGGCACCCGCTGAGCGCCCGGCTGCAGCGCATCGACGAGGAGTACACGCGCCTGGCCGATGCCTTGCAGCGCCAGGGCATCGAGCTGATCAACCTCAGCCCCGTGAGCAGGCTGCAGGGGCTGCCCCGCATGTCGGCGATCGATTTCGCAGCGGGATGGCGTCCAACCGCCTTGCGGCAAGCGCCACCCCATGAGGCCGAACACCCGACCACGCAGATCGCATCGGCCACGCCTCACGCCCAAACGACCACATCGCTGCGATCAGCCCCCAGCACGGCCCGAGTGTTCGTCGTCACCTACCGCTTCGTGACCTGCGGCGACGTGTTCACCGAAGGCCTGCGCAACGGCGCACGCGAGCTCGGCATCGCACACGCCGAAGCCGACTGCCTGGACCCTCGCCTGCCCGAGAAGATCGAGGCCTTCGCCCCCGACCTCGTGCTGGTGGTGCACGGCCGGCGCTTCGCACAGCGTTGGGGCCGACGCCTGGCGAAATGGCACACAGCGGTGTGGCTGGTCGACGAGCCTTACGAAGTCGATGACACGGCGAACTGGTCGCACCACTTCGACACCGTCTTCGTCAACGACCCCGGCACGTTGAGCCGACACGTGCGCTCAGGCACCACAGCCCACCACCTGCCCATGGCACACGACCCGGTGCATTGCCACGATGTCACCGCAACGACCCGCACCTCGGGCACAGGCACGTCCGAGCCCGCCCCGCGCCGCCACCGCGTGGGCTTCATCGGTGGGGCCAACCCCAGCCGCGAACGCCTGCTGCTGCGCCTGGCCGAAGCCGGTCTGCTGAGCTACGTGGTGGGCGGACCATGGCGCTCGCCCGCGCTGCGGCGCCTGTGCCTGGCGCAGCGCGTGGCGCACCAGCGAACCGCCGAGCTCTACCGCCAGACCGAGCTGGTGCTTCACATCTACCGCGACCAGCACCACTTCAACGCACAAGGCACCCGCGAGCAATCGCCCAGCCCGCGCACCTTTGAAGCGCTGGCTTGTGGCGCGCTGGTCGTCTCCGAGCGCCGCGATGGTGTGCTGGCCACCTTCCCCGATCTGCCCGTGTTCGAGCACGAAGACGAGTTGGTGCCGCTGGTGCAGCGCCTGCTGGGCGATGCCGGCGAACGCGAGAGGCGGCTGCGCGCTTGCCAGCGCACCCTCGGGCAACACCGCTACGCGGACCGCCTGGCTCAAGCCCTGGCGTTGTCGGTGGGCACCGTACCAGTTGATGAACCTGCGGCCCTGCGCCCCGACCCCAGTCGATCTGCCCGACCCCAGCCCATGCATCAGCTTCGCCCGCCATCTCGCCCGCCAACGCCCGAGCCCCGCCACGACCTGGCCCGCCCCGCATCGGCTGACACCCGGGCCTTGGCAGCACCCACCGGGTCCCACCTCCGCCCCCGCCAGTCACCCGCACCGCTGCCACCGCTCGTCGCCGCCCCTCGCCGCCACCTCACGTACCACCTGTGGCCCGTCAAAGGCGAGACCTGGCGCTGGAACGTTGAGCTGCTGCTGCAACGCATCGACCTGTTCAACGGCCGACGCCTGGTGGCCATCGTCACCGACGAGCGCTGCGAAGACCTGGCCACCGTGCAGGCCGCGTTCGCCGGCCATGGCGTCGAGTTCATCGTGCGACCCAACACGCAGGGCGGCGAGTCCATCACCTTCCCGCTGATGCTGGCCGAGCTGGCGCGCGAGCACCGCGACGACGTGGCCTTCTACGCCCACGCCAAAGGCGTGAAGTACGAGCCCACCTGGCCACCCGCCGTCAAGCGCTGGGCCGAGGTGCAAATGGCCGTGACGCTGGACCATTGGCCCACCGTGCGCGCCCAACTCGACCAACACGCCATGACCGGCTTGCTGCGCCGCCCCGGCCGCTTCGCCAACCACCAGCACGTGGGCGACTGGCACTACAGCGGCACCTGCTTCTGGTTCCGCCACGACGCCGTCTTCCAGCGCGCCTGGCAGGACGTGCCCACCTTCTACGGCGGCGTCGAGGCCTGGCCCGGCATGCTGTTTGGCCAGCAGGAAACTGGCTGCCTGCTGCTCGACCAGCTGCGCGAGCTGCCCTACCGCGAGCGCTTCTGGGCCACGCGCGGCAACCCGGCGTTCGAGCGCTGGCGGCGCGGCCTCAAGCCTGTGCCCCCACCAACCGACCTGCTCCACCCCCTCCCGTTCGAGGGCCACCATGAACCTCGGCTGGAACAGCACCCGCAGGAGTTCGCCTGGTGGCTGGGCCAGCTCATGAACGACCGACCCCGGCACCTGCTGATCATCGGCGACAAACAGGACGGCGTGGCCTGGCATGCCAGGCGCGTGGCGACCGAACAAGGGCTGGCCCTGCAGGTCCATCGCCTGCCCGCCGAGGCCGACGGTCGGCAGGCCGCGCTGGCGGCGCTGCCGGAACAGGTCGACGCCGTCTTCGTCGATGGCCTGCACGGTGACGCCGATTGCGAGGCCGACGTGCAGCTGGCCTTGAAACTGGGCGCCCGCCACATCGCCCTGCACGACATCGTCGACTCCGATTGGCACGCCGCTTCACGTTGCTGCGTCAGCCGGGTGTGGGCACGCTGGAAGGCCAAGCTACCGCACGACGAATGCATCGCCAGCGCGCCCCATGCAGCGCCCAGCTGGGGTGGCATCGGCGTCATGCGGCCGCCCACTGGCAAATTCTCTGGCTAACCAATATACTCCCCAGGGTATCAAGCCTCATCCTGTCGGAGCCCTCCCATGAACCTGCCCGTTTTCCTGCCACCGCTGGCCGGCGGCTTGCTGATCGGCGCGGCCTCGGTGCTGCTGCTCATCGGCCTGGGCCGCATCGCCGGCATCAGCGGCATCGCCTTCGGGCTGATGGACCGCCCGAACTGGAACGTCGCCAACCTCTGGCGTGTGGGTTTCGTGCTGGGGATGGTGGCCGCGGGCTGGGTGTGGACGCAATGGACGGGCCTGCCCATGCAACCCGAGCGCGCCGGCAACGTCCCCCTGTTGATCGTCGCGGGTCTGTTGGTGGGCTTTGGCACCTCGCTGGGCAGCGGCTGCACCAGCGGTCATGGCGTGTGTGGGCTGGGCAGGCTGTCGCTGCGCTCGCTGGCCGCGGTGGCAACGTTCATGCTGGCCGCAGGCCTGACCGTCTTCGTGGTGCGCCACGCGCTGCCCTGAAAGGCCTTTCACCCATGTCGCGCTCCACACACCCCAACACCGCTCACCCCTGGCACGGCTTCGTGATCGCCCTGGGCGTGGGCCTGTTCTTCGGCTGGGGGCTCGCGCTCTCGGACATGACCAACCCGCTGACGGTGCAGGCCTTCCTCGACGTGGCGGGCGACTGGAACCCGGCCCTGGCCTTCGTCATGGGCGCAGCGGTGCTGGTCAGCCTGCTGGGTTTCCAGTGGCTGCTGAAAAAGCGCCAAGCCCCCATCTGCGGTGACGTGTTCCACCTGCCGCAGAACAAGGCAATCGACTGGCGCCTGCTGGGCGGTGCCGCGCTGTTCGGCATCGGCTGGGGCCTGGCCGGCTACTGCCCCGGCCCGGCCCTGACCAGCCTGTTGGCCGGCAACACCGAGGTGTGGGTGTTCGTGCCGGCCATGCTGGCGGGTGCCTGGCTGCAGCGGCAGACCAACCGCCCTCGCTGAACCTCCGATGCAGCGCGCCTGTCCAACAGGCGCTCAAGGGTGCAACGCAGCAACCGCCTCGGCTGCCGCATCCCCGCCGATCAGGCCTTGGCCAGCGCCTGGTCCAGGTCGGCCAGCAGGTCGTCGATGTGCTCGATGCCGATCGACAGGCGCACCGTGTCTTCTGCCACGCCGGCCTTGGCCAGCTCTTCGGGCGTCAACTGGCGGTGCGTGGTCGACGCCGGGTGCGTGGCCAGCGAGCGCACGTCGCCGATGTTGACCAGGCGCGTGAACAGCTGCAGCGCATCGAGGAAGCGCTCGCCGCCCTGGCGCCCCCCCGGCACACCAAACGTGAGCACGCCCGAGCCCTGGCCCGACAGGTACTTCTGCACCAGGTGGTGCTCCGGGTGATCGGGCAGGCCCGCGTAGTTGACCCACTCCACGCGCGCGTGCTTTTGCAAGTGCTGCGCGATCTTGAGCGTGTTCTGGCTGATGCGGTCCATGCGCAGGCCCAGCGTCTCTACCCCTTGCAGGATCAGGAAGGCGTTGAAGGGCGAGAGCGCCGCGCCCATGTTGCGCAGGGGCACCACGCGCGCCCGGCCGATGTAGGCGGCTGCGCCCAGCGCCTCGGTGTAGACCACACCGTGGTAGCTCACGTCGGGCTCGTTCAAGCGCTTGAAGCGCTGCTTGTGCTGGGCCCAGGGGAACTTGCCCGAGTCGATGATGGCGCCACCGATGCTGGTGCCGTGCCCGCCGATGTACTTGGTCAGAGACTGCACGACGATGTCGGCGCCGTGCTCGATGGGCCGGCACAGGTAAGGCGAAGGCACGGTGTTGTCGACGATCAGCGGCACGCCGTGGCGGTGCGCGATCTCGGCGATGCGCGCGATGTCGGTGATGGCGCCCGACGGGTTGCCCAAGGACTCGACGAAGATGGCCTTGGTGCGCTCGTCGATGAGCTTTTCGAAGCTGGCCGGGTCGCGGTGGTCGGCAAAGCGTGCGGTGATGCCGTACTGCGGCAGCGTGTGCGCGAACAGGTTGTAGGTGCCACCGTACAGCGCGGTCGACGAGACGAAGTTGTCACCCGCTTCGGCGATGGTCTGGATGGCGTAGGTGACCGCCGCCTGACCCGATGCCAGCGCCAGCGCACCGATGCCGCCTTCGAGCGCCGCGATGCGCTTTTCCAGCACATCGGTCGTCGGGTTCATGATGCGGGTGTAGATGTTGCCCGCCACCTTGAGGTCGAACAAATCGGCGCCATGCTGGGCGCTGTCGAAGGCGTAAGCCACCGTCTGGTAAAGGGGCACGGCCACCGACTTGGTGGTCGGGTCCGGCGAGTAGCCGGCGTGCACGGACAGGGTCTCGAACTTCCAGTTTTCCTGGCTCATTTTGCTTTCTCCTTTGGCGAACAGCCCTCCACCGTACCGGATGGTGCAAAGGTTGCCAAGTGAGGAGTTCAGACATGGGCATGAGGTCGGCTCATGTGGGCCGCCCCAGTGGGATCCCGGCCCCTTGTTCGCGGGTTTGGAGGGCGCCGGGCCGTTGAAATCGGACAGGTCTTGTTACAGAAATGAGAAGATCGCCGCACCGAGGCCGATGAACGGCCCGCATCACCTTCAGGGAAGAAAGAACCATGCGACGCCTGTCACGCCGCCTGTCTGAACGCACACGTTTGAAGTCGATCGCCAGCTTGTTGGTCGGCTTCGGCTTGACCTCCGCTTCGCTGAACGCGCATGCCATTTCATTGCTGACGCCAGGCACCACCACGTACAGCCAGTTCCTGAGCAGCGTTGAGCCCATTGACATCGGCGAGCAACACACCGTTGTGCTTGACGTCAGGGACGGCGATTTCATCCTGGATGCATCCCTGAACAACCGAGGCACCGTGCACGTGCGCGGGCCGGCACCTTACGCTTTTGAGGGGTTGCAGATGTTCTCCCCCGAATCGCACGTCAACCAAGGGCGCTGGATCATCGATCAAGTGGCAGCAGGCCTGGGCGCGGTGCAGAACGATTCGGGCGTCATCGAGATCAGGGAGCAAAGCCTCCTGGTGGTGTTTCAGACCCTGGGTGGACGCATCCAAGGGACAGACGCAAGCAGTCAACTGCAAGACAGCTTGCTGCGCAACGCCACCCTGGCTGGCCACTTGCATGTCAAGTCGACAGAAACGTCTGGCACGCTGACCATAGAAGGACAAGTGCAATTCAGCGAGATGCATGTCAATGGCTCCACCACCCTGAAGGGCAATGGACACACGGTGCTGCGCGGCGCTTCGGGCAACAGTGGCGCCACGCGCCCGCCTTACTTGCTCATCGGTGCGGGGCACAGCGTTGACGCCGCAGGACCGATGCTGAACCTGTACCTGATCAATCAAGGCCAGCTGCAGGTGGCGGCTCAGCAAACACTCAACAGCGATTCATCGCTGCTGCAAATGGATGCCGACGCGCGCCTGATCGTTCAAGGTGATCTTCGGGCAAAAGACATCGATGTCAGTGCGGGCACCATTGACTTGCACAACAGCGGCCTCGTGACAGGTGATGTCGATGTGCAGCAGGGGCGATTGGTCTTGCACAACTTCACCGAGCTTGACCGGGTCCACAGCAAGATCGGAGCCGCCATCGAAGGCGACCTGACCCTTTCAGACCAATCGCAACTCGAGGTGCTCGTCGGTCAAGGCGACCCGTTCGCCCTTCTCGAGGTCTGGGGCAATGCATCGCTGGACGGCGAGCTGGTCGTGACTTTCCTTGATGGCGTGAGGGTGTCACCCAGCTTCGAGGTGATTTTCTCGGCGAATTCGCTGCAGGGCAGCTTCCGCTCGCTTCGCGTCAATGGCACTGGCGCCCTGCCTTGGAGTTTCGTCCAGCAACAAAAGGGCGGTCAGCTCACCGTGACCATCACCGCTGTGCCCGAACCCGGCACCTGGGGCCTGATGCTGTGCGGACTGGGCGTGGTCGGTTGGCGCCTGCGCCGACGCACGCCCACTCAAACCGCGCACTGAAGCGCAAAGCGGCCGAGGCCACTCGGCCTCAATGCACCCCGGCTTTCACCTTCACCGCCCCCACGTCCCGCAGCGCAGGTGCCTGCTCGCCAAACAGCACAGGCAGGTAGTCGCGCTGCTGCGCCCTGCCCCGCCTCATCAGCCACGCCCGGCCGCCCGGCAATAGCCCCGCCACGCGGTGCAGGGCCTGGTTGAACACCATCATCCAAAGCGGGTACCAAGGCAGCGTCCACACCGGCAGGCCGAGGTCACGCAGCGTCTCATTGCCCATGCAGGTGCGCGCGATGCTCAGCTGCATCGACCGGTTGAAGCGCCCCATCAGCCAGCCCCAGCGCGGGTAGTGGCGGTGCAGCGGTTCATTGGCCAGGGCCTGCGCCAGGCGGGCGCTGTCGGCATCGGCCATGCGCTGGCTCAGCAGGTTCTTGAACAGCCAGGCCATGCCCGAGCGCTCGCCATCGGCCAGGTCGTGCAGCAGGCTTTCGTCCACGCCATTGACCCAGGCGATGCAACGCCACAGGTGCATGACGGCGGCCTTGTCTTCTCGGCTGAGCGGGATGCCCACCAGCTTCATGCCCAGCAGGTAGACCACGCTGAAGCCCAGGTAGGTGGCCTGCATGTCGGTCTGGTTGACGGGCACGCCCAGGTCGGCTTCGTCCCACGTGGTTTGCTGAGAGACGTGGTGGCGCACCAGCGCGTGGATGATGCGCACGCGCAAGGTGCTCTTGAAGCCGTCGCCACCGCGCAGCATGGCGCCGGGCTCGGTCACGTCGATCCACCACTTGGTGGTCTCGGCGATGCGACGGGCGGCGCCCTTCTCCAGCGCACCGGTGGCCAGCAAGGTCTGGTTGACGGCAGCGAGTTGGTAGCCGGCCATCAGGCCCGTCACGGCCAAGGCACGCATGCCGGCGCGACCGCCCAACCCGCACACCTGCGCACCACGGGTCAGCAACCGCTCGTCCACCCAATCAGGCAGGCGCTCGACGTGCTCAAAAAAATCACGCAAAGCAGGTGGCGCATCGGGCACGGAGGCCAAGCCACCTTCGATGGCCTGGTTGACCTGGGCCCAGGCCGCGCGCATGCCGCTGGCCTGCATCCACGCCACCAACCGGTCGGCCTGCGGGTCGCCTTGCAGCAAACCCTTTCCCAGCTTGGCCCACTCGGCTTCGGTGGGTTCGGTGGACACCCCTGGAGGGATCTGGCCGACGATCAGGCGCGCCGCGCGGCGGGCGCGCGCCACCTCGCTGCCATGGCGAGCGGGGAAGGCGGCGGCTGGACCAGGTTGGAAGGCGCTCATGGGGTCGGTCCTCAACGGTTGTGGTGCGGTGCCACGGCAGCGGCAGCGCGCAAGGCAGCGTCGCTCACAGGCCCTTCGGACGGGTCGAGGAAGAGGTCGATGATGGGCGTGACACCGGGCTTGAGCAGGTAGCCGGAGAAGTCGCTGACACCGGCCTGGCGCAGCACGGCCTCGTCGATGAGGCTGCGACCGGTCAGCGATCGGGCGTCAGCGGTTAGGACGTGCCAGGCCGCGTCGGCCATGATCTCTGGCTTGCGGCCCATCTCGCCCAGGCCCACGCTGGCCACGTTCAGCGCCGAGGTGGCGATGATGGTCTGCGGCCACAGCGTGTTCACCGCGATGCCTTGGGCCTTGAGCTCTTCGGCCAGGCCGAGCGCGATCAAGCTCATGGCGTACTTCGACGTGGTGTAGGCCGCGTGCACGCCCAGCCACTTGGGGTCGAGGTTCAATGGCGGCGACAGCGACAGGATGTGCGGGTTGGCCGCGCGCTTGAGGTGCGGCAGGCAGGCCTGCGCGCACACGAAGCTGCCGCGCACGTTGATGTCCATCATCAGGTCGTAGCGCTTGAGCGGGGTGTCGGGCGTGCGCGTGAGGCTGATGGCGCTGGCGTTGTTGACCAGGATGTCGATGCCACCGAAGTGCTCGGCCGCGCGGGCCACGGCGGCTTGCACGGCGTCCTCGTCGCGGATGTCGACCTGCAGGGCCAGGGCCCGGCCGCCAGCGGCCTCGACTTCGGCTGCAGCGGTGTGGATGGTGCCGGGCAGGCGCGGGTCGGGCTCGGCGGTTTTGGCCGCGATGACGACGTTGGCGCCATCGCGCGCGGCGCGCAGCGCGATCGCCAGGCCGATGCCGCGGCTGGCGCCGCTGATGAAGAGGGTCTTGCCTTGCAGGGTGGCCATGTGAGCTGATGGGTTGTCAAATCAGGCCCGAACCATAACGAGGTGGATGCCCTCGCGGCTTGCGTCAACTGGCTAATCTGGGGAAACCCCTGACTCGTTCCAGACGCTCAGTTCGCGCGAGCCAGCCACGATGTCGCTGGGCCGCAGCCCCGTGATCTGGCGGATGGCGTGGCTGAAGTGGGTGGCATCGGGGTAGCCCAGGGACAGGGCCAGTTGGGTCAGGTTGCTCCCCGACTGAACGCGCGCCAGCATGGCGCGAGCCCGAGTCCAGGCCCGAAAGTCCCGCCACCCCATGCCCATCTCGGCCTTGAACAGGTGCATGAAGCGCGACGGCGAAAGGCCGCAGTGCGCGGCTGCATCGGCGGCCTGCCAGGCCAGCGTGGGGTCGCACCTCACGCGCTGGACGACATCCGCGATCCGGCCTTCGACTTCGCGACGAGCCAGGGCCTGGCCCAACACCAACCGATCCAGTTCGGCATCGATGCTGCGCCGATCCGCCTGCCAGGCTTGCAGGTGAGCCAAGTCAAGGGAAGCCAACGCAGTGATCTCTGCGGGAGAGGGTTGACGCGCTGTGGCAGCACCGCGGGCTTCATCGATGGCTGCCCCGAAGTCCATTTCCGCCAGGTAACAAACGACTTGCCCCGAACTCGCCTCGACTTGATGAGGGGTGCTCGCAGAGACGTGCACGGCCACACGCCCTCGCACGACGTCACCCGTGGGGCCCGTGACGCTCAGCTCCCCTCCCACCGGCAGGTACCACGCGGAAGCTGCCAGCTTGCGCTCGCGTGGTTTACCCAGGGCGCCGCGGTACAGCACCCGCTCGGTAGAGATGTACAACAAGGCACTGGACGGCGGCATGCACAGCATTGTCGTGCACGTGAAGGGAACGCAGGGCGGTGCCCGCGGCCGAGCGCACGCACAAAAGCTGACGCTTGACCTCGAATACATGGGCTGACTTGATGACCGATGCGCACCCATGTCGGCCCCGCCTCCATCGGACGCGGGGCTTTTTGCATTTCTGGCCTGCTCAGGCGTGAACAAGGGCACAAAAACCATGCGCGGCTGAGAGGTCATCTGCCCCGCCATGCTTGACACGGGCCTCCCTTCGCATCAAAAATGAATGAACGTTCATTCAGTTGTTCAGTTTTTCATTCACCCGAGCACCGATCGAGGCCTTCCATGTCCACGTCCCCCCTCTCCCCTCACCTGAAAACCCCCTGGCTGCCGACCGCCGCCGTGCTGGCCATCGCCCTGGTGCTCGCCGGCTGCGACAAGGGCCAGGCCGATGGCGCCCAGGGTGGCCACGGTGGCGCCGCCCCCCAGGTCACCGTGCTGACCATCCAGCCCAAGCCCGTGCCGGTCACCGCCGAGCTCGCCGGCCGCACCACCGCGTTCCAGGTCGCCGAGGTGCGCCCACAGGTCACGGGCATCGTCAAGTCAAGGGCGTTCACAGAAGGCAGCGAGGTCAAGGCGGGTCAGGTGCTTTACCAGGTCGACTCGGCCAGCTACGAGGCCGCCCTCGACAGCGCCCGCGCCACCTTGGCCAAGGCCGAAGCCAACCTGATGACCACGAAGCTCAAAGCCGGTCGCTACGACGAGCTCGCCGGCATCGACGCCGTGAGCAAGCAGGCCCGTGACGACGCCCAGGCCGCACTCAAGCAGGCCCAGGCCGAGGTGGCTGCGGCCCAGGCCGCCGTGCGCACCGCCCAGATCGAGCTGGGCTACACCCGCGTGAGCGCCCCGATCGCCGGGCGCATCGGTCGATCGGCGGTGACGGCGGGCGCGCTGGTGACGGCCAACCAGGCGACGGCCCTGGCCACCGTTCAGCAACTCGACCCCATCTACGTGGACGTGACCCAGACCAGCGCCGAAATGCTGCGATTGCAGCGCGACCTGAGTGAAGGCCGCCTGAAGCATGCCGACGTCAGCAAAGGCGACGGCCAGGCCAAGGTCAAGCTGCTGCTCGAAGACGGCAGCACCTACCCGCTCGAGGGCAAGCTTCAGTTCTCCGAGCTGTCGGTGGACACCACCTCGGGCAGCGTCACGCTGCGCGCCGTGTTCCCCAACCCCAAGCGACAGTTGCTGCCTGGCATGTACGTGCGCGCCATCGTCGAGAAGGGCGTGAGCGAACAAGGCATCCTGGTGCCGCAGGCCGCCATCTCGCGCGACGCCAAGGGCAACGCCACGGCCCTGGTGCTGGGCACCGACGGCAAGGTGCAAGCCCGCACGCTGCAGACCTCGCAGTCGGTGGGCGACCAGTGGCTGGTGTCCTCGGGCCTGAAGGCCGGCGACAAGCTCATCGTCGATGGCCTGCAGCAGGTTCAGCCGGGCGCGCCCGCCCAGGGCACCGAAGCCAGTCCGGCCTCGGCCGCATCCCCCGCCTCCGCCGCCAGCGCGAACTGATCGCTGGCGCGCGCAACGAGGAGCTCTCACATGTCCCGCTTTTTCATCGACAGGCCCATCTTCGCGTGGGTCCTGGCCATCGTCGTGATGCTGGCTGGCGCCCTGGCCATCCGCACGCTGCCCATCTCGCAGTACCCCAGCATCGCCCCGCCCCAGGTGTCCATCAACACCGCTTACCCAGGCGCTTCGGCCAAAACCCTGGAAGACACCGTCACCCAGGTCATCGAGCAGAAGATGAAGGGCATCGACGGGCTGACCTACATGTCCTCGACGTCGGACTCGGCCGGCAACGTGAGCATCACGCTGACGTTCGAAGCTGGCACCGACCCCGACATCGCCCAGGTGCAGGTGCAAAACAAGCTGCAGGCCGCCACACCGCTGCTGCCGCAAGAGGTGCAGCGCCAGGGCGTGCAGGTGGTCAAGTCCACCGTCAACTTCCTGATGGTGCTGGGCTTCGCGTCCGAAGACGGCAGCATGGGCGACGCCGACCTGGCCGACTACGTCTCGTCCAACGTCATCGACACGCTCAGCCGCGTCGAAGGCGTGGGCGAGGTGCAGCTGTTCGGTGCGCAGTACGCCATGCGCATCTGGATGGACCCCAACAAGCTCAACCAGTTCAACCTGACACCCGCTGACATCAGCAACGCCGTGCAGGCGCAGAACGCGCAGGTCTCCGCCGGCCAGATGGGCGCCGCGCCCGCCATGCAAGGCCAGCAGCTCAACGCCACCATCACGGCGCAAAGCCGCCTGCAAACGGCCGAGCAGTTCGGCGCGATCCTGCTCAAGACCCAGGCCGATGGCTCGACCGTGCGCCTGCGCGACGTCGCCCGCGTGGAGCTGGGCGCCGAGAGCTACGCCACCGTCTCGCGCTACAACGGCAAGCCCGCTGCGGGCGTGGCCATCAAGCTGGCCACCGGTGCCAACGCCCTGGCCACGGCCAAGGCCGTCGAGGCCAAGGTCGAGGAGATGCAGCAGTTCATGCCCCATGGCATGAAGGTGGTCGTGCCGTACGACACCACGCCTTTCGTCGAGGTCTCCATCCACGAGGTGGTCAAGACCCTGGTCGAAGCCGTGGTGCTGGTCTTTTTGGTGATGTACCTGTTCCTGCAGAACTTCCGCGCCACGCTGATCCCCACCATCGCGGTGCCGGTGGTGCTGCTGGGCACCTTCGGCGTGATGGCCGTGGCGGGCTTTTCGATCAACACGCTGACGATGTTCGGCCTGGTGCTGGCCATCGGTTTGCTGGTGGACGACGCCATCGTGGTGGTCGAGAACGTCGAGCGCGTGATGAGCGAAGAGGGCCTCTCGCCCAAGGAAGCCACGCGCAAGTCCATGGGCCAGATCACCGGCGCGCTGGTGGGCATCGCCCTGGTGCTGTCGGCCGTGTTCGTGCCGATGGCCTTTTTCGGTGGCTCCACGGGCGTGATCTACCGCCAGTTCTCCATCACCATCGTCTCGGCCATGGTGCTGTCGGTGCTGGTGGCCATGGTGCTGACACCGGCTTTGTGCGCGACGCTGCTCAAGCCGGTGGCCAAGGGCCATCACATCAGTGACACAGGCTTCTTCGGCTGGTTCAACCGCCGATTCGAGCAGGCCACCAACGGCTACCAGGGCGTCGTGGGCCGCATGCTGCAAAAGCGCGGTCGCCACCTGGTGGTCTACGGTGGCATCGTCATCGCCATGGGGGTGCTGTTCCTGCGCCTGCCCACCGCCTTCCTGCCCGATGAAGACCAGGGCATCCTGTTCTCGCAGATCCAGCTGCCGGCCGGCGCCACGCAAGAGCGCACGCTCAAGGTGGTCGAGCGCGTGGAGCAGCACTTCCTGCAAGCCGAGAAGGACAACGTGAAGTCCATCTTCACCGTGGCCGGCTTCAGCTTCGCGGGCCAGGGCGAGAACATGGCCATCGGCTTCGTTCAGCTCAAGGACTGGAGCGAGCGCACCAGCGCCGCACAAAGCGTGCAGGCCGTGGCCGGCCGCGCGATGGGCGCCTTCATGCAGTTCAAGGACGCGATGGCCTTTGCCTTCGCACCGCCTGCGGTGCTCGAGCTCGGCAACGCCACCGGCTTCAGCCTCTACCTGCAGGACCGAGGAGGCGTGGGTCACGAGGCCCTGATGCAGGCGCGCAACCAGTTCCTGGGCATGGCCGCGCAGCACCCCGACCTGGCCGGCGTGCGCCCCAACGGCCTGGAGGACTCGCCACAGCTGCGCCTGGAAGTCGACCAGGCCAAGGCCGGTGCGCTGGGCGTCTCGGTGGCCGACATCAACGCCATGCTGTCGACCGCCTGGGGCAGCGCCTACGTCAACGACTTCATCGACCGTGGCCGCGTCAAGAAGGTCTACCTGCAGTCGGACGCGAGCTTCCGCATGCAGCCCGAAGACCTCAACCAATGGCGGGTGCGCAACAGCAGCGGCCAGATGGTGCCCTTCTCGGCCTTCGGCACCGCGCGCTGGGAGCTGGGCTCACCGCGCCTGGAACGCTACAACGGCCTGGCCGCCGTCGAGATCGCCGGCGCGCCCGCGCCAGGCAAGAGCTCGGGCGCCGCGATGAAGGCGGTCGAAGAGATCGCGGCCAAGCTGCCCGCTGGCGTGGGCATCGCGTGGACGGGCCTGTCGTACCAAGAGCGCCTCTCGGGCTCGCAAGCGCCCGCGCTGTACGCGATCTCGCTGCTGGTGGTGTTCCTGTGCCTGGCCGCGCTGTACGAGAGCTGGTCCATCCCCGTTGCGGTGATGCTGGTCGTGCCCCTGGGCGTGATCGGTGCGCTGCTGGCCGCCGGCTTGCGCGGGCTGTCCAACGACGTGTACTTCCAGGTCGGCCTGCTGACAACCATCGGCCTGTCGGCCAAGAACGCGATCCTGATCGTCGAGTTTGCGAAGGAGAAGATGGAGCACGGCCTGGGCCTGATCGAGGCCACGCTGGAAGCCGTTCGCCTGCGCCTGCGCCCCATCCTGATGACTTCGCTGGCCTTCGCGCTGGGCGTGTTGCCACTGGCCATCGCCACGGGTGCCGGCTCGGGCAGCCAGAACGCCATCGGCACGGGCGTGCTCGGCGGCATGATCGCCGCCACCGTGCTGGGCATCTTCTTCGTGCCCGTGTTCTTCGTGGTGGTGCGCAAGCTGTTCCCGACCCGTGACGAGGCCTCGGCCACCACGGTGAGCGCGCAAAGCCTGCCAACCGCCCTCCCCTCCAACCAGGAAGGTGCATGACATGAACACCCTCGACAACACCCGCCCATCTCACCCCACCCGTGCCGCGCTCACGCTGAGCACCATCGCCCTGGCCGCCCTGCTGAGCGCCTGCGGCACGATGGCGCCTGACTACCAGCGACCCACGGCCCCGGTGCAAGCCAACTGGTCTGACAGCCCTGCGTCGGCGGCCACAACCGCAGCCACGCAAGGCCCAACCGCCGCCGACATCGGCTGGCGCGAGTTCTTCACCGACGACAAGCTGTGCCAGGTGATCGAACAGGCCCTGGCCAACAACCGCGACCTGCGCGTGGCCGCGCTCAACGTCGAGAAGGCCCAGGCACAGTTTCGCGTGCAGCGCGCTGACCTCTTCCCCGGGGTCAATGCGGCAGGCGGCCAAAGCGCCCAGCGCCTGCCCGGCGACCTGAGCAGCACCAGCGAGCCCACCATCACGCGCCAGTACACCGCCACGCTGGGCGTGAGCGCATACGAGCTGGACCTGTTCGGCCGCGTGCGCAGCCTGCGCGATGCCGCCCTGCAGCAGTACCTGGCCACCGAAGACGCCCAGCGCAGCACGCAGATCAGCCTGGTCGCCCAGGTGGCCACCGCCTACCTGACGCTGGCCGCAGATCAAGAGCGGCTGGAGTTGGCCAAGCAGACTTTGACCAGCCGCCAGGAGACGCTGCGCATCACGCAAAAGAGCCATGAGTTCGGCGCCTCGTCCGCGCTCGACGTGCGCCAGGTGCAGACCACCGTCGAAGCCGCGCGCGCCGACGTCGCCAGCTACACCAGCCTGGTCGCGCAGGACCGCAACGCGCTGACCCTGCTGGTGGGCGCGCCGGTGAAGGCCGAACTCCTGCCCAACGCGGGCACTCAGGCCGCACTGACCCTAACACAAGACCTGCCCACCGGCGTGCCGTCCGACGTGCTGCTGCGCCGCCCCGACGTGCAGCAGGCCGAACGCGCCCTGCAAGCAGCCAACGCCAACATCGGCGCGGCGCGTGCGGCCTTCTTCCCGCGCATCACGCTCACGGGCAGCGCGGGCGCGGCCAGCGCCTCGCTGGACCAGCTCTTCCAGGGCGGCCAGGGCTTCTGGTCCTTCGCGCCGCAGATCACGCTGCCCATCTTCGACGGCGGTCGCAACAGCGCCAACCTGAAGGTGGCCGAGGTCGAGCGCGACATCGGCGTCGCCCAGTACGAAAAGGCGATCCAATCGGCCTTCAAGGACGTCGCCGATGCGCTGGCCCAGCGCAACACGATCGGCGAGCAGGCCGCTGCACAGCAGGACCTGGTCACCGCCAGCCAGGACGCCTTTCGCCTGTCCGACGCCCGCTACCGCCGCGGCCTGGACGACTACCTCAGCACGCTTGACGCCCAGCGCTCGCTCTACAGCGCACAGCAGGGGTTGATCACGGCGCGCTTGTCCCAGCAGGTCAACCGCATCACCTTGTACAAGGTGCTCGGCGGCGGCGTGCGTGAGGCCTCGGCTGAATCGTCGCCATCGACGACCACCATGGCGCCGCCCGCCGGGCAGCGACAATCGGGGTCCTGAGCACCCCCACTCACGCTCACCCCCACCCCAGCCATGTGCGCCGCCTTCAACCCCGACCACGTCCCCAACGACCGAGCCCTGGCGCGCCGCCAGCAGGTGCTCGATGCCGCCGCCGAATGCTTTCGCCGCAAGGGCTTTCACGGCGCCTCGATGGCCGAGATCGCCAAGACGGCGGGCATGAGCCCGGGGCACATCTACAACTTGTTCGAGAACAAGGACGACGTGATCACGGCCATCGTCGAGCGCGACCGCGATGAAATCGTTCGTCGCATCCAGGAAACCCTGGAAGGCGACGACGTGACCGGCGCCATGCTGGGCTGCATCGAAGAAACCTTCCAGGAGCCAGACCGGGAGGCCGAAGCCGCGCTCAACATCGAGGTGCTGGCCGAGGCCAGCCGCAACCCGAAGCTCGCCGAGGTCGTGGTGGGCAGCGAAACGATGATCCGCACCAAGGCCATGGTGCTCATCCGCATGGCCCTGGGCCCCGCCGCCGATTCACTGCCCGCCGACGACATCGAAGCGCGTGCCACGGTGGTCGGCGCGCTGTTCAACGGGCTGATGGTGCTCACCGTCAGCCAGCCCGACTTGAACCAGGCTGCGGTGACGCGGGTGATGCAGCGCGTGATGCGCGTGCTCATCGAGCCTTGATGCGAGCCTGACGTCTCCTCGAAACCAGGGGTGTGGCCTCAACTTGACAGCGGCGCGGCCGATAACGTTTGAGCCTTGTTCAAGCCACGGAGCCCACATGAAGACCGCACACGTTCACGCCACCGCCATCGTGTTGGCCCTCTGCGCAGTTGGCAGCAGCTGGGCACAGAACGCGCCCCACCGAGACTGGTCCGGCTTTCATGCCAGCGGGTTCCTCGGCGCCACCCACGGCCAATCGGACACCAGAACCGTGACGGGCCGACTTCAGTACTTCGTCGAAGAAGATGCCGTCCAGATCGCCCGAGCAGGTGACAACAAGCTGGGCCGATCGAATGCGTCGGGTGGACTGGCCCTGGGCTGGGACAAGCAGCTGGACCAGCTCCTGGTGGGCGTCGAAGCCAGCGCCAACAGCCTGTCGTTCGACAAGGAAAAAGCCCGCGGCGAGGTCTACGACACGGTGCCCGGCACGTCGTTCACCATCCGCCAGTCGGTTCGCGCCAGCTGGATGTCTGCTTTGCGCCTGCGCCTGGGCTGGGCCCAAGGCAACTGGCTGGCCTACGTCAGCGGCGGCGTGGCCCGCACCAATCTCAAGCTCAACGTCACCCTCACCGACAACGCCTTCGACGGCTACTCCCAATCATCCAAATCGGAATCCGTGACGGGGCCCACCTTGGGCTTTGGCGGCGAGTACGCGCTGGACTCGAAGTGGTCGATCCGAGGCGACTACCACGTCACCCGCTTCGGCAGCGTCAACGCGGTGTCGGACGTGACCTCCACCAACAACTCGGGTGGCACCCTGCTCCACAAGGCCGACCTGACCGTTCACGGCGCGTTCGTGGGGCTGAACTACCGATTCAGGTGAATCGGCCAAGAAAAAACCCCGTGAACCTGACGATTCACGGGGCTTGATCTGGTGGGCGGTGCAGGGTTCGAACCTGCGACCCCTGCCGTGTGAAGGCAGTGCTCTACCGCTGAGCTAACCGCCCGAAACTGGTTTCGGGACTTTGGATCCACCTGCTGATCACCTTGTGCATTCCTGCCTCAGCAATCAGCGAAGACCAAAACTATACCACACCTTCGAGCTTTCGCCAAACAGACTCGCCGCCGGCTGCTTTGTCGAGATCCTGCAACGCCTTGGCGAAGGCTTCGGCCTCTTCGGGCGTTGGCGCCAGCACTGGCAGATCGAAGGCGCTGAAGTCCACCGCCACGGCCTCGACCGTGCCGCCCATGCCATCGCCCTCGCCCGAATCGGCATCGATCAGCAGGGCGTCCTGGCCCCGCGTCATGTTGATGTAGACCTCGGCCAGCAGCTCCGCGTCCATCAAGGCGCCGTGCAGCGTGCGGTGGGTGTTGTCGACCTCCAGGCGGCGGCACAGCGCGTCCAGCGAGTTGCTTTTGCCCGGGAACATCTCGCGGGCCATGATCAGGCTGTCGATGACGCCCGCCACGTGGTCGCGGAACTTGCCCTTGCCCAGGCGCTTCAACTCAGCATCGAGGAAGCCGATGTCGAAGGCCGCGTTGTGGATGATGACCTCGGCGCCCCGACAGTACTCGACGATCTCGTCGGCCAGCGATGCGAACAGCGGCTTGTCGGCCAGGAACTCGTCGGTCAGGCCGTGGATGCGCACGGCGTCTTCGTGGTTGGGGCGCTCGGGGTTGAAGTAGTGGTGCAGGTGCCGGCCCGTCAGGCGGCGATTGACCATCTCCACGCAACCGATTTCGATGATGCGGTCGCCGGATTCGGGGCTCAGGCCCGTGGTTTCGGTGTCGAGGAAGATCTGGCGGGTCATGTGAGCTGAGCCTCAAAGGTGCAGGAAGGAGCGGCGCCGGGCCACCTCAAGCCAGGCGGTCAGTGATTCTCTCTCGCGTGGTTGATCGTGTACTTGGGGATCTCGACCGTCAGGTCCTGACCGGCCACGATGGCCTGGCAGCTCAGGCGCGAGTTGGGCTCCAGGCCCCAGGCGCGGTCGAGCAGGTCTTCTTCGGTCTCTTCGATCTCGTTGAGGCTGTTGAACCCCTGGCGCACGATGACGTGGCAGGTGGTGCAGGCCGCGCTCATGTCGCAGGCGTGCTCGATCTCGATGTGGTTGTCGAGCAGGGCTTCGCAGATGCTGGTGCCGGGCGCGGCCTGGATCTCGGCGCCCTGAGGGCACACAGTGGCGTGGGGCAGGATCTTGATGACGGGCATGGTGGGCGGGTCTCGTGCGGTGG
>SCMV01000044.1 GCA_005502875.1 Comamonadaceae bacterium 2PF
GAGATGTCTCGTGGGCTCGGTCGAAGGCCGCAAAAACGGCGCAAGGCTGATCGACGCCTGGGTGCAGGCCCTGGACCAAACCGGTCGTCGCGACGTCACCCTGGTGTTTTCCGGGCGCCCGGGCTGGCTGGCCGAGGCCTTTTCAGCAGCGCTGGCCCGAGCCACGGCGCGCGGCGTGCGCATCCTGGTGATCGAAGGCTGCAGCGACGACGACCTGGCCTGGCTCTACAGCCACGCCCTGTTCAGCGCCTACCCCAGTTTGTACGAAGGCTGGGGCCTGCCCGTGGGCGAGAGCCTGTGGTTCGGCACGCCCTGCCTGGCCTCGAACGCCACCTCCATCCCCGAAGTGGGCGGGGACCTCGCGCGCTATTACGCGCCACTGGACCTGTCCGCCATGACCGCCGCGCTGACCTGGGCGCTGACCCAGACCGCCGAGCTCGACGCCAGCCGCCAGGCCATCCGCGAGGCACCCCTGAGGGCCTGGCGCGACCACGGCCGCGACCTGCTGCAAGCCTGCGAAGAGCACGCCCTGGGCGCCGCGCCTGCGTCGCAAGCCGCCTGATTGAGCAGCCTTCCACGGTTTCCACCCGCTTTCACCTGCCGGTATCCGTGGCAACATCGGGATCGCAGCAAACCCCGGACGCCCTGCGTCCGTCACCCAAGCATTCCCCGCCATGGCAGCAGAGTCCACCCTGGCCGACTCGCCCGGCACCCTCTCCGGTGTCGCACGCGTGCTGGTCAACGCCGGCAAGCTCGACGCGAAGTCCGCAGAAACCCTGACGCGCACCGCGCGCGAGCAAAAGCGCAGCTTCGTCAGCACCCTGGTGGCGGCCGGTCGCATCCAGCCCGCCGACCTGGCCCACACCCTGTCGCAGGCCCTGGCCGTGCCCCTGCTCGACCTCAATGCGGTTGACACGCAGCGCCTGCCCAAGGGCGTGATCGACAACAAGCTGTCGTCGCAGTACCAGGTGATGGTGCTGTCCAAGCGCGGCAACCGCCTGTTCGTGGCCGGCGCCGACCCGACCGACCAGGAAGCCATCGAGCGCATCAAGTTCGCCACCCAGCTCACGCCCGAGTGGGTCATCGTCGAGCACGACAAGTTGGCCAAGCTGCTCGAAGGCCTGACCGCCAGCGCCGAAGACCAGCTCAACGCCATCGCCTCGTCCGACTTCGAATTCGACGTCACCGAGGACACGGGCGTGCAGAGCCAGGAGGCCGACGCCGCCGCCACCGACGTCGAAGACGCCCCCGTGGTGCGCTTCCTGCAAAAGATGCTGATCGACGCCATCAACGCGCGCGCCTCCGACCTGCACTTCGAGCCCTACGAGTACAACTACCGCGTGCGCTTTCGCGTCGACGGCGAGCTGCGCGAGGTCACCCAGCCGCCCGTGGCCATCAAGGACAAGCTGGCCTCGCGCATCAAGGTCATCTCCAAGCTGGACATCGCCGAAAAGCGCGTGCCGCAAGACGGCCGCATGAAGCTCAAGTTCGGCAACAAGGCCATCGACTTCCGCGTCAGCACCCTGCCCACGCTGTTCGGCGAGAAGATCGTGATCCGGATCCTCGACCCGTCCTCGGCCAAGCTGGGCATCGACGCCCTGGGCTACGAGCAGATCGAAAAAGACCGCCTGATGAACGCCATCGTGCGGCCCTACGGCATGGTGCTGGTCACCGGCCCCACGGGCTCGGGCAAAACCGTCTCGCTCTACACCTGCCTCAACATCCTGAACCAGCCGGGCGTCAACATCTCGACCGTCGAAGACCCGGCCGAAATCAACCTGCCCGGCATCAACCAGGTCAACGTCAACGACCGGGCGGGCATGAACTTCTCGGTGGCGCTCAAGGCCTTCCTGCGTCAGGACCCGGACGTGATCATGGTCGGCGAAATCCGCGACCTGGAAACCGCCGACATCGCCATCAAGGCTGCCCAGACCGGTCACATGGTGATGTCCACCCTGCACACCAACGACGCGCCCACCACGCTCACCCGCCTGATGAACATGGGCGTGGCACCGTTCAACATCGCCTCCTCGGTCATCCTGATCACGGCCCAGCGCCTGGCGCGCAAGCTGTGTGAGGTCTGCAAGGCCCCCGCCGACTACCCGCGCGAGGCCATGCTCAAGGCCGGCTACAAGGAAGAAGACCTGGACGGCAGCTGGAAGCCCTACAAGGCGATCGGCTGTTCGGCTTGTAACAACGGTTACAAAGGTCGCGTCGGCATTTACCAGGTCATGCCCATCAGTGAGGAAATCCAACGAATCATCCTCAGTCAGGGGACAGCGATGGATATTGCTGAGCAAGCCAAGCGGGAAGGCGTGCGAGACTTGCGCGAATCCGGGCTCGTGAAAGTCAAGGCGGGCCTGACTTCGCTCGAAGAGGTCATCTCGGTGACCAACGAGTAAGCCACCCCATCCGCGCCCCCCAAGCCGACATCAGTCACGGAGTTCCGACATGGCCACGGCAGCAGCCAAGAAATCGCAGGTCCAGGAAACCATCTACGAATGGGAAGGCAAGGACCGCCAGGGCAAGGTCGTGCGCGGCGAAATGCGCGCGGGCGGCGAAGCCATGGTGGGCGCCACCCTGCGCCGCCAGGGCATCCTGGTGCAGAAGGTCAAAAAACGCCGCATGGGCGGTGGCGGCAGCATCAAGCCCAAGGACATCGCCATCTTCACGCGCCAGCTGGCCACGATGATGAAGGCCGGCGTGCCCCTGCTGCAGTCCTTCGACATCGTCGCGCGCGGCAGCACCAACCCCAAGGTCACCAAGCTGCTCAACGACATCCGCGGCGACGTGGAAACCGGCACCAGCCTGTCGCAGGCCTTCCGCAAGCACCCGATGTACTTCGACGCCCTGTACTGCAACCTGGTGGAAGCCGGTGAAGCAGCAGGTATTTTGGAGACCCTGCTCGACCGCCTGGCGCTGTACCAGGAAAAGACCATCGCCATCAAGCAGAAGATCAAGTCGGCCCTGACCTACCCCATCGCGGTGCTGGTGGTGGCCTTCATCGTCGTCTCGGTCATCATGATTTTCGTGATCCCGGCCTTCAAGGAGGTGTTCACCTCCTTCGGCGCCGACCTGCCGGCCCCGACGCTGTTCGTGATGGCCATGTCCGAGATCTTCGTCAAGTACTGGTGGGCCATCTTCGGCGCCATCGGCGGTGGCATCTACTTCTTCCTGCAGACCTGGAAGCGCTCGGAAGCCATGCAAAAGCGCATGGACCGCCTGCTGCTGAAGATGCCAGTCTTCGGCGACCTGCTCTTCAAGTCGGCCACCGCCCGCTGGACGCGCACGCTCTCGACCATGTTCGCCGCCGGCGTGCCCCTGGTCGAAGCGCTCGACTCCGTGGGTGGCGCGGCCGGCAACGCCGTCTTCGCCGAAGCCACCGAGCAGATCCAGAAAGACGTCTCCACCGGCACCAGCCTGACCAACGCCATGCAGGCGGCCAACCTGTTCCCGAACATGGTGCTGCAGATGTCGGCCATCGGTGAAGAGTCCGGCTCGCTCGACCAGATGCTGGGCAAGGCCGCCGACTTCTACGAAGCCGAGGTCGACGAGGCCGTCAAGGCGCTCTCTAGCCTCATGGAGCCCTTCATCATCGTGATCCTGGGCACCATCATCGGCGGCATCGTCGTCTCGATGTACCTGCCGATCTTCAAGCTGGGCCAAGTGGTCTGACGCTGCCAGCCCCTGCGCCGTTCGCCGATGTCCTCTGACGCCTTCTGGCCGGTCTTCACCGGCCTCATCCTCACGCCTTGGGGCCTGGCCGTGCTGGGCCTTTGCGTGGGCAGTTTCCTGAACGTGGTCATCCACCGCCTGCCCAAGATGCTGGAGCAGCAGTGGAAGCTGGACGCCGCCTACACCCTGGGCCAGGAGGTCAAAGAGCCTGAGCCCGCCGAGCAGCTGACCCTGTCCAAGCCGGCCTCGCGCTGCCCCGCCTGCGGGCACCAGATCCGCTGGTGGGAGAACATCCCATTGCTGAGCTGGCTGGCCCTGCGCGGCAAGTGCTCCGCCTGCGGCACCGGCATCTCGGTGCGCTACCCCCTCATCGAGCTGCTGACGGCCGCCTTGTTCGCTGCTTGCGGCCTGCAGTTCGGCGCGCAACCCACCACCTTGCTGTGGTGCGGCTTCGTGGCCGTGCTGGTGGCCGCCTCGGCCATCGACTGGGACACCACCTTGCTGCCCGACGACCTGACGCTGCCCCTGTTGTGGGCCGGCCTCGTGGTCTCGGCCCTGGGCTGGAACCTGCCCCTGCCTGACGCCCTGTGGGGCGCCGTGGCCGGCTACCTCTCGCTGTGGAGCGTGTACTGGTTCTTCAAGCTGGCCACCGGCAAGGAGGGCATGGGTCACGGTGACTTCAAGCTGCTGGCCGCACTCGGCGCCTGGCTGGGCTGGCCCATGGTCCTGCCCATCATCCTGGGGTCGTCGGTCATCGGCGCGGTGGTCGGCATCGGCATGAAGGTGTCGGGCCAGCTGCGCGAAGGCGTCTACGTGCCTTTCGGGCCCTTCCTGGCCGGCGCGGGCCTGGTGGTTGCGCTGGCCGGCTCACCCAGGGTGCTGGGCTGGCTGGGCTGGGCCTGAGGCCCGCCATGCCCAGCCAACCCCCATCACCCGGCTCGCGACACCCCCATGGCCAAGGCCTGGTCATCGGCCTGACGGGCGGCATCGGCAGCGGCAAGTCCACCGTCAGCCAGATGCTGACGGACCTCGGTGCCCACCTCGTTGACACCGACGCCATCTCGCGCTCGCTGACCGCACCCGGTGGTGCGGCCATCCCGCACATCGCCGAGCACTTTGGCGAACACCTGATCGATGCACACGGCGCGATGGACCGCGCCCGCATGCGCGAGCTGGCCTTCGCCGACCCCGCCGCGCTGGCCCGCCTGGAGGCCATCCTGCACCCGCTGATCGGCCAGCAAGCCGACGCACACGCCCGCATTGCGGCGCCCGGACAACACATCGTCTACGACGTGCCCCTGATGGCCGAGTCCGGCCGGCGCTGGCGCGACAAGGTCGACCACATCCTGGTCATCGACACCGAGCCCGAGACGCAGATCGCCCGCGTGATGGTGCGCTCAGGCTGGCCACGCGAGGCGGTTCAGGCCGTGCTGGCCAAGCAGGCCACGCGCGAGGTGCGCCGCGCCATCGCCGACCACGTCATCCTCAATGAGGGGCTGAGCCTGGAAGAACTTCGCGCAGAGGTCGGCAAGCTCTGGCGCTTGTGGAACAATGGCAGCTGACCCGGCTTGCAGGTTTCAGGTGGCGCGTTGATCCTCTACGAATACCCCTTCGGTGAAAGCATCCGCACGACGTTGCGGCTCGAACACCTCTTCGACCGCCTCGGGGTGTTGATCTGGCGGCAAGACCCCGTCGATCACCACTTTGCGCTCGCCACCATCTTCGAGATCATGGACGTGGCCGCCCGCGCCGACTTGAAGAGCGACCTGCTGCGCGACCTCGATCGCCACAAGCAGCAGTTCATGGGCTACCGAGGCAACCCGGCCATCCAGGAAGCCGCGCTCGACGAGGTGCTCGCCCGCATCGAGCGCATCCACCACGCGCTCAACCAGGTGCCGGGCAAGGCGGGCCAGACGCTGGCCGCCAACGACTGGCTGATGGGCATCCGCAGCCGCATCAGCATCCCGGGCGGCACCTGCGAGTTCGACCTGCCCTCCTACTACGCCTGGCAGCACGAACCCGCCGCCAAACGCCAGGAAGACCTGCAGCAATGGGCCGGCACGCTGGCGCCCTTCGCCGAGGCCGTGCGCCTGGTGTTGGGCCTGCAGCGCGACGGCGGTCACCCGCACATGGTCGCGGCGCCTTGCGGCCAGTACCAGCAAAACCTGAAAGACTCGCGCAGCTTCCACCTGCTGCGCCTGCGCATCGACCCGGCCCTGGGCCTGGTGCCCGAGATCAGCGCCAACCGCCTGATGGTGTCCATCCGCCTGATGCGGCCCGATGCCGACGGCAAGCTCAAGATCGCCTCCGACACGGACGCGAGCTTCGAGTTGACGCTCTGCGCCTGATCCGCGCAGACCTTGCCCAGGCTTTCGTCCCTTCTCTACCGCTTTCCTGCCCGCGAGCCCTCGCCGTGCCCACCCCGCCCCAGCATCCCAACGAAGGCGCCGCAAGCGCCGGCCCGCAGGTGCGCTGCCCGTCCTGCGGCGTCACGCACGTCTACAGCACCGACAACCCGTACCGCCCCTTCTGCAGCAAAGGCTGCAAGGCCATCGACCTGGGCGCCTGGGCATCGGAACACTACCGGGTGGAGGCCAAGCCCACCACCGAAGACCTGCTGGACGCCCCCGACTGACCACCTGCCTTGACCCCTTGTTGGCCAGCCGAACGCCGACACCTTGGCGTCAGACGCCGTTTTGACGCCTCGGCTGCCCTTTTGACGCCATCGCACCCCGGCCACGGCCTGCCCTGGCCCCAGAATCCACCCCCGTTTTTGGAAGAAATCATGAAGACCTACCAGTGTGTTGTGTGCGGCTACGTTTACGACGAAGCCAAAGGTGCCCCCGAAGACGGCATCGCCCCCGGAACCAAATGGGAAGACGTGCCCGCCGACTGGGAATGCCCGGACTGCGGCGTCGGCAAGTCCGACTTCGAAATGATCGAAATCTGATTGGGAGCAGCGGGCATGAGTGAAGCGGTCGTCATCGTCGGCTCCGGGCTGGCGGGCTACAACGTCGCGCGCGAATTGCGCAAGGCCGACGCCGAAGTCCCCATCGTGGTGATCAGCCGCGACGAGGCCGGTTTCTATTCCAAGCCCATGCTCTCGAACGCCCTGGCGGGCAAGAAAACGGCGGCCTCGCTGGTCACCAAGTCGGCCGAAAAGATGGCCGACGAGGTCAAGCTGCGCGTGCTGGCCCGCACCAGCGTGACGAAGGTGGACACCGCCGCGCGCACGCTCACGCTGTCGGGCGGCGAGGTGCTGCCTTACCGAGACCTCGTGCTCGCCCTGGGCGCCGACCCGATCCGCCTGCCCCTGGAAGGCGATGCCGCCAGCACCGTGCTGTCGGTCAACGACCTGGACGATTTCGCCCGCTTCGCCGAGGCGCTCGACACCGCCGGCCCGGGCGGCCAGCCCGTCAAGCGCGTGGCCATCCTGGGCGCCGGCCTGATCGGCTGCGAGTTCGCCAACGACCTGCTGCACCGCGAGGTGCAACCCACCGTGCTCGACCTGGCCGAGCGCGCGCTGCCCCGCCTGTTGCCACCCCAGGCATCGGCGCGCCTGCAGGCCAAGCTCGAAGCTGGCGGTGCGAGCTTCCGCTTCGGCACCGGTGTCACCGCCGTCAACCAAGGCCCCAACGGCCTGGTGTTGACGCTGACCGATGGCAGCACGCTCGAAACCGACCTGGTGCTCTCGGCCATTGGCCTGAAGCCCCGCACCCAACTGGCGGCTGACGCAGGCCTGGCCATCAACCGTGGCATCGTGGTCGACCGTCACCTGGCCACCAGCGTGCCCCACGTTCACGCCGTGGGCGACTGCGCCGAAGTGGCCGGACACCTCCTGCCCTACGTGCTGCCCCTGATGGGCCAAGCCCGCGCCCTGGCAGCCACCTTGGCGGGCAAGCCCACCGAGGTGAGCTACCCCGCCATGCCCGTCGTCGTGAAGACGCCCGCGTGGCCGACCGTGGTCTGCCCGCCCGCTGGCGACGCCCAGGGCGAGTGGGAGGTCACCGAGACCGAAGAGGCCATCGAGGCCCGCTTCATGGCAGGCGAGCAGCTGCTGGGCTTCGTCCTGCAGGGCAAGGCCACCGCGCAGCGCCAGGCCCTGGCGGCCCAGACACCCGCCTTGCTGGCCTGAACCAGGCCCGAACACTGGGTGACTTCAGCGTCCGCGGACCTTGACGCGGATTGCGTTAACCTTGAGCCCCTTCGCCGCCAGCGCCTCATTCAGGTGCGGCAGCGACTGGCGCAGCTTGGCCGACGCGGCCGGGTTCGCGACCAGCAAGGTCCACCCCTCTTCGTCGAACGGTCCAGCCTGAAGCTGAGCGGCCAGCGAGGGCGGCAACACCTCCTTGACGGCCTCCAGGCAGGCCTGCGAATGCCGCAGGCGCTGCATCAGGCTGGACAGGGGCGATGCGCGCTCAAGCGCCCGGGTGACGGGCGGCACGTCCGGCACCATCGGCCGGCAGTGCAGCGACGGGATGACGGTGCGGATTCGACCGCCGGATGGGGGCTGGGAGCGCTTGCTCATGGGTTCAGCAAAGGAAGTCACGCATGCAGATCCTGATCACGACCAGTGCGCTGTCAAGGCCGAAGGTCTTTCAGTTCACGCCCTGGAGCCTGGTGCTCACCGGGCTGGCGCTGATCATCCCCTTGATGATCCTGAGCCTGGTTTTGTACCACGCCGTCGTGCTCAAGGCCGCCCACGAGCGCTGGCCGATCATTTCGGAGGCGGTGCGTTTCGTCGAAAGGCAAGAACTGGCCCAGCGCGATCGCTTCATGCGCGAGAACCTCGACGCCATGGCCGAAAAGGTGGGTGAAATGCAGGCGCGCCTGGTGCGCCTGGAAGCCGTCAGCGAACGCGTGGCGAGCATGGCTGGCATGAAGGCCGAAGAGTTCAAGGCCATCGAGGCGCCAGCCTCGTCCGCCTCCGGGGCCATGGGGGCCGCGGGCTCGACCGCTGCCGCCTCTGCCGCAGCCGGGGGGCCCCTTGTCTCCCTGAAAGACACCGGCCCCGCCACCACCTCCGCCGACATCCTGACGGCGCTGAACGGTCAGGTCGAACACCTGCACGCACTGGGTGAGCGCCATGCCGACGTGCTCACGCTGATCGAATCCCACCTGTTCGAAAAACGCCTGGACGCCCTGCTGATGCCCAGCACCCAACCAGTGGACGGTCCCATCGGCTCGGGCTTCGGCTTCCGCAGCGACCCCTTCACCGGCCGGCCGGCCCTGCACACCGGGCTCGACTTCCCTGCGGACCCGGGCACGCCCATCGTGGCGGCGGCGGGCGGCGTGGTGCTGTCGGCGGGACCTCACCCCCAGTACGGCCTGCTGGTCGAACTCGACCACGGCAATGGCCTGGTCACGCGCTACGCCCACACCTCGCGCATGCTGGTCAAGCAGGGTGACTTGGTCAAGCGGGGACAGCGCATCGCCGAGGTGGGCAACACCGGGCGCTCCACCGGACCACACCTGCACTTCGAGGTGCTGGTCGATGGGGTTCAGCAGAACCCGACGCGCTTCCTGCAAGCCGCAGGGGGCAACAACGCCGCCAAGGTCAACCACTGACACACGGCAAGCATCCGTTAAGCTTGTTCCCCCATGCGCCTCCCACCGAGCCCGAAACACCTGCGCCACGGCCTGCTGCACCTCGCACTGGCCCTGCTGTTGCTGCTGACGCAGCAGCTGGTGCTGCGTCACGCGCTCGAGCACGAGGCCGACCCCGACCACCACGCGGCCCACAGCCAATGCCTGAGTTGCCTGGCAGCTCACGCCCTGGACCACGCCACCTCGGGCACGCCTGCGGTGAGCCCGCCGGTTTGCGACGCCACCTCGGCCCAGGTGGCCAGCACAGCCCCCAACGCCCCAGCCGCAATGGCGGTGGCGCCGCGGGCCCGTGGACCCCCAGCTTTCCTGGCCTGAGGCGCTCGCCTCCCCTGTCGCCAAGCCGTCGGACCGCAACGCGCCTGCCCCTTGAAGGAGGCGCTGCCGGCCACGTCACCTCGTTTGATCGAAGCCAGCTTCGACCACATCGGGCCGTCACCCCCGTCACCTGCCCAGGAAAGCATCTCCATGTCCCGCACCCCTCAACGCGGCGCCCTGCGCGCGCGCATCGCTTCGTCCCTGCCCACCCCCCATGCCCCGCGAGCCCTTGCGCTGGCCGCAGTCCTGAGCACCTGCCTGGGCGGCGCCCAGGCCTGGGCGCAAGCGCCGAACACATCGCCTGCCTCGGCGGACTCGCTCCAGGAGCTTCGCCAACAGCTCGACGAGATGCGCCGCCAGTACGACGCCCGCATCCAGGCCCTGGAAGCCCGCCTGCAGGCCGCCCAGCGACAGCAGCAACCTGAAGCCGCTGCGGCGCAGGCAACAGCCAGCGCCACGCCCCCTGCCGCCACGGCTTCCGCTGCCCCTGAGCGACAAGCCCCGCTGGACCCGGCCCGCCCCATGGCCCGCCAGGGGGCTTCCGGCTTCAACCCCTCCGTGTCGGCCGTGCTCAGCGGTGGCTACAACGGCCTGTCGAAGGACCCTGAAACCTGGGCCATCCCCGGCTTCCTGCCCACGGGCGGTGAAGTGGGCCCGGGCACGCGAGGCCTGACGCTCAGCGAGTCCGAGATCACGCTGGCGGCCAACGTCGATCACCTGTTCTACGGCTCCTTGACGCTGGCCGTCACGCCCGAGAACGAGACCGAGGTCGAAGAAGCCTATGTGCAGACCACCGCGCTGCCTGCGGGCCTGCGCCTGAAGGCCGGCCGCTTCTTCGCTGGCCTGGGCTACCTGAACGAACAGCACGCCCACGCCTGGGACTTCGTCGATGCGCCGCTGGCCCACCAGGCCTTGCTGGGCGGCCAGTTCAGGCAAGAGGGCCTGCAGGCGCGCTGGGTGCTGCCCTTGGAGCGCTACGTCGAGCTCGGCCTGGAGCTGGGCAATGGCAACAACTTCCCCGGCAGCGAGCGCAACCGCAATGGTGCAGGCGCCCTGCTGCTGTCGGCCCACACGGGCGGCGACATCGGCCTGAGCCAGAGCTGGCGTGCAGGCGTGTCGTGGATGCGCACCCGTGCCGATGGCCGCGAGTGGGAATCCGAAGACCCCAACGGTGGCGCCGACCCGCTGGTCAACAGCTTCACGGGGCGCAGCCGCATCTGGGCGGTTGACGGGGTCTGGAAGTGGGCCCCCAACGGCAACGCCAAGGTCACCAACCTGCAGTTGCAAGGCGAGTACTTCCGCCGCCAGGAACGCGGCGACGTGACCTACGACACCACCGACCTCACCGGCGCGGGCAACACCACCGACGCCTACCGCTCGGCGCAGTCGGGCTGGTACCTGCAGGGCGTGTGGCAGTTCATGCCGCAGTGGCGCACCGGCCTGCGCTTTGACCAGCTCGATGGCGGCTCGGTCAACTTCGGCGGCAACACCGCGCTGGCCAGCTCGGACGAGGGCACCCGCAAGCCCCGCCGCACCAGCCTGATGTTCGACTGGTCGCCCAGCGAGTTCAGCCGCTGGCGCCTGCAGCTCAGCGAAGACCGCGTGCGCGCCGACGGCGTGGACCACCAGGTTTTCCTGCGCTACCAGGTCAACCTGGGCGCCCACGGTGCGCACAGCTTCTGATGGAGAAGGTGACATGAGCCGAATCCAGATCCACACCACCGCGCACGCCAGGCGCCGCCCCGGCGTCGGACCGAGACCACACGGGCGCATCGCTGGCGCCTTCTCCACCACCTGGCGCAGCCTGGCCTCGGCCACGCTGCTGGCTGGCGCGCTCGCCACCGCCCCGGCGCAAGCCGCCGGCCCGATCAAGGTCGTGGCCTGCGAGCCCGAGTGGGCCGCGCTGACCAAAGAGCTCGCCGGCAACCAGGCCAGCGTCTACGCCGCCACCCACGCGCTGCAGGACCCGCACGCCATCCAGGCGCGCCCCAGCCTGATCGCCGCCGTGCGCAACGCCGACCTGCTGGTGTGCACCGGCGCCGAGCTGGAGGTGGGCTGGCTGCCCGTGCTGCTGCGCCAGGCGGGCAACGCGGCCGTGCAGCCCGGCAAACCTGGCAACTTCGAGGCCGCCGATCAGGTCACGAAGCTCGAGGTGCCAGGCCGCCTGGACCGTGCCGACGGCGATGTGCACGCCGAGGGCAACCCGCACATCCAGACCGACCCGCGCAACATCGGCAAGGTGGCGCAGGCCCTGGGTCAGCGCCTGATCGAGCTGGACCCGGCCAACGCCACCGTCTACCGCCAGCGCCTGGCCGACTTCCAGGCCCGCTGGACGCAGGCGGTGCAACGCTGGACGCTGGCGGCGGCGCCGTTGAAGGGCACGCCCATCGTGGTGCAGCACCGGGGCTTCCCGTACCTGGAGGCCTGGCTGGGCCTCAAGCAGGTGGCGGCGCTGGAGCCCAAGCCCGGGGTCGAGCCCAGCAGCCCTCACCTGTCGGCCGTGCTTCAGCAGTTGCAGGGCCAGCCTGCGAAGCTGATCCTGCGTGCGGCCTACCAGGACGGTCGGGCCTCGCAGTGGCTGGCCGATCGCAGCAAGCTGCCGGTCGTGGTGCTGCCCTACACGGTGGGTGGCAGCGACCGGGCGCAGGACCTGTTCAGCCTGTTTGACGAGACCATCGACCTGTTGCTGAAAGCACGCCGATGACCGATGGCCTGCACCTGCACCCCGTCGACTGGGGCATCGTCGGCCCGGCCCTGCTGGCCGCGCTGCTCGTGCTCGCCACGCACGTTCCGCTGGGGCGGCAGGTGCTGCGCAAAGGCATCGTCTTCATCGACCTGGCGATCGCACAGATCGCCGGGCTGGGGCTGATCGCGGCGCACACCCTGGGCTGGGAGCCGCAGGGCTGGGCGGTGCAGGCCACGGCCATGGGCGCCGCCGCCGGGGGCGCCTTGCTGATGACCTGGATGGAGCGCCGCTGGCCCGACATCCAGGAGGCCCTGATCGGCGTGCTCTTCGTGCTGGCCTCGTCCAGCGGCATCTTGCTGCTGGCCAACAACCCGCATGGCGGCGAGCACCTGCAAGACCTGCTGGTCGGACAGGTGCTGTGGGTGACGACCGGCCAGTTGCAGCTGATGGCCGGCCTGAGCGCCGTGCTGCTGGCGCTGTGGTTCGGCCTGGGCGAGCGCCTGGGCCGCACCGGCTTTTACCTGCTGTTCGCCGTGGCCGTGACGGCCTCGGTTCAGCTGGTGGGGGTCTACCTCGTCTTCAGCTGCCTGATCATGCCGGCGCTGGCCGTGCGCCACCTGCCGCCCCGCGCCGCCTTGCTGGCGGGCTGGCTGACGGGTGGCCTGGGCTGCCTGCTGGGCCTGTGCCTGTCGGCCATGTTCGACCTGCCCTCGGGCGCCGTGATGGTGGTGTGCGTGGCCCTGAGCGCGCTGGTGACGGCCTGGCTGTCCCCTCGCGACCACGCCTGCTGAGCCCCCCATTCACGGGCCGGGTGACCCTGCCATGGCCGGGTCACACCCCGGTGCTACACTTTTTCGCTTCGATCGGCGTGGCCGATCACCCCGCTCGCCGAAGCCGGCCGTCACCCGACGAGCCAGCCTGACAGAACTGACCGCTCCATGTTGCCCAAGCTCCTGACCTCGATTTTTGGTAGCCGTAACGAACGACTGCTGAAGGAATACCGTCGCACGGTCGCCAAGATCAATGCACTGGAACCCAGCCTCGAGCCCCTGAGCGACGACCAACTGCGCGCCAAGACGGACGAGTTCAGGCAGCGCATCGCCAAGGGCGAATCCCTTGATGCCCTGCTGCCCGAAGCCTTTGCCGTCGTGCGCGAGGGCTCCAAGCGCGTCTTCAAGATGCGCCACTTCGACGTCCAGATGCTGGGCGGCATGGCCCTGCACAACGGCAAGATCGCCGAAATGCGCACCGGCGAAGGCAAGACGCTGACCGCCACCCTGCCCGTCTACCTCAATGCCCTGACCGGCAAGGGCGTGCACCTGGTGACGGTCAACGACTACCTCGCGCGTCGCGACGCCGAGTGGATGGGCAAGCTCTACACCTTCCTGGGCCTGACGGTGGGCATCAACCTGCCCCAGATGCCCCGCGAAGACAAGCAAGCCGCCTACGCCTGCGACATCACCTACGGCACCAACAACGAGTACGGTTTCGACTACCTGCGCGACAACATGGTCTACGAGGTGCGCGACCGCGTGCAACGTGGCCTGAACTTCGCCATCGTCGACGAGGTGGACTCGATCCTGATCGACGAGGCCCGCACGCCGCTGATCATCTCCGGCCAGGCCGACGACCACACCGAGCTGTACCTGCGCATCAACGCGGTGGTGCCGCACCTCAAGAAGCAGATCGGCGAAGAAGACCCGAAAACCGGCGAAGGCATCATCGAGCCGGGCGACTTCACCGCCGACGAGAAAACCCGCCAGGTCTTCCTGACCGAAGCCGGCCACGAAAACGCCGAGCGCCTGCTGGGCGATGCCGGCCTGCTGGCCGAAGGCGCCTCGCTGTACGACGCCGCCAACATCACCCTGATGCACCACCTGTACGCAGGCCTGCGTGCACACCACCTGTTCAACAAGGACCAGCACTACGTGGTCCAGAACGGCGAAGTGGTCATCGTCGACGAGTTCACCGGCCGCCTGATGTCGGGGCGCCGCTGGTCGGACGGCCTGCACCAGGCCGTCGAAGCCAAGGAAGGCGTGCAGATCCAGGCCGAGAACCAGACCCTGGCCTCGATCACCTTCCAGAACTACTTCCGCATGTACGGCAAGCTCTCGGGCATGACCGGCACGGCCGACACCGAAGCTTTCGAGTTCCAGTCGATCTACGGCCTGGAAACCGTGGTCATCCCGCCCAACCGCGTGATGCTGCGCAAGGACCAGCTCGACCTGGTCTACAAGACCGCCGGCGAGAAGTACAAGGCCATCATCGACGACATCAAGGACTGCCACGGTCGCGGCCAGCCCGTGCTCGTGGGCACCACCTCGATCGAGAACTCCGAGCTGATCGCCCAGATGCTCACCAAGGAGGGCCTGCCCCACCAGGTGCTCAACGCCAAGCAGCACGCCCGCGAAGCCGACATCGTCGCGCAAGCCGGCCGCCCGGGCATGGTCACCATCGCCACCAACATGGCCGGCCGGGGCACCGACATCGTGCTGGGCGGCAACGTCGAGAAGGACATCCTGGCCATCGAGGCCGACGAGTCGCTCGACCACGCCGCCAAGGAAGCCAAGATCGCCGCGATCAAGGCCGAGCAGCAGGCCCTCAACGCCAAGGTCAAGGAGCTGGGCGGCCTGCGCATCATCGCCACCGAGCGCCACGAATCGCGCCGCATCGACAACCAGCTGCGTGGCCGCGCCGGCCGCCAGGGCGACCCGGGCTCCTCGCGCTTCTACCTGTCGCTGGACGACCCGCTGATGCGCATCTTCGCGGGCGACCGCGTGCGCGCCATCATGGACCGCCTGAAGATGCCCGAAGGCGAAGCCATCGAGGCCGGCATCGTCACCCGCAGCATCGAAAGCGCCCAGCGCAAGGTCGAAGGCCACAACTTCGACATGCGCAAGCAGTTGCTCGAGTACGACGACGTCTCGAACGACCAGCGCAAGGTCATCTACCAGCAGCGCAACGAGATCCTCGAATCCACCGAGGTGGCCGAGTCCATCGCCAACCTCCGCAAGGGATCGCTCAGCGACGTCGTGCGCACCTTCGTGCCCGAGAACAGCCTGGAAGAGCAGTGGGACCTGGCCGCACTCGAGAAGCTGCTCAAGGAAGAGTGGCAACTCGAGGTTGACCTGGTCAAGTGGGTCGAAGGCGCCCAGTCGGTCGAAGCCGACGACGTGCTTGAGCGCGTGCTCGAAGCCGCGACGGCGTCCTACCAGGCCAAGGTCGAGGCCGTCACGCGCGAGCAGTTCGCACCGTTCGAGCGCATGGTGCTGCTGCAGTCCATCGACCTGCACTGGCGCGAACACCTGGCCGCGCTCGACTACCTGCGCCAGGGCATCCACCTGCGCGGCTACGCCCAAAAGAACCCCAAGCAGGAGTACAAGCGCGAGGCTTTCGAGCTCTTCGGCCAGCTGCTCGACGTGGTCAAGATGGACGTCACCCGCAAGCTGCTGACGGTGCGCATCCAGAGCCAGGAAGAGGCTGCGCAAGCCGCCCAGGCCATCGAGGACCAGGGCGAGCGCCTGAGCAACGTCACCTACACGCACCCGACCGAAGACGGCTCCGTGGTCACCGAGACCGACCCGGCCACCGCGAAGGCCGACGTGCCCCGCGTCGGCCGCAACGACCCCTGCCCCTGCGGCAGCGGCCAGAAGTACAAGAACTGCCACGGCAAACTGGCCTGATCGCAGGCACTCGGCGCCCCGGCTGGCGCTTTCACGATGCAACAAGGGCTCCCTGCGGGGAGCCCTTTTCATTGACCCCTTGCCATTCACTCCCGCCAGATGCCGTTTCGCGCCGCCCAGCCCGCCATCCATCTTTCCCTAATGTTTCACGCTTGACCTTCTCTCTAGAGTCGCGCCTGGAAACCCACACAAAAAGCGACAAGGCCCGCCAGAGGCCTGCGCTGGTACCAGGAGACAAACCATGTCAGCAGAAACCACCCTGCACGCCCCACCCAGGTTCAGCCTGTTCGGCCGCAAGCCGAGCGAATGGCTGGTCGGCTTGCCCACCATCACCTTGCTGCTGCTCGTGCTGGTCATCGGCACCGGCGAGATGCTGCACGGCCAGCTGCTGCGCATGGGCGAGTCCATGTTCGGCGACAAGGACAACGGGGTGCAGTACTTCATGCTGCGCGCCGACCCTGAAAAACCGGCCTGCAACCCCAGCCTGAACGTCGACGCCGAAGTCGCGCGCCAGATCGCCGCCGACCAGCGCAGCGCTGGCGATGCGCTCGACGACCTGTTCGAGGCCACGGCCATCGACCCGGTGGCTCGCCGCCAGGCCGTGCTCGTGTCGCTGCAGCAATGCCAGGCCCGTCATGAGCTGTACCAGAAGGCCATCACGCACCTGACGCCCACCGTCATCGCTTACCGGACCCTGGAGACCAGCTTCTTCGGCCTGTTCCAGTTCGGCACCGAGAACCGACCCCTGATCCTGCTGCTGCTCATGGGCGTGACCATCGTGGCCACCACCTTGGGCTACCACCACATCAGCCTGATCGCGCCCCGTTTCCCCCGGGACTTCAAGGTCCAGGCCTGGACCATGCTGGCGGCCTCGTCGGTCTCGATGTGGTCGGCCATCCGCTACTACGAGATCTCGGTGGCCTCGGGCGTGGCGGTCGAAGACCCGCACATCCACTTCGCCTGGATGGCGCTTTTCGGCTCGCTGATGCTGGTCAGCGCCTGGCAGACCGTGCGCCCGCACCGCCCGAACGACGCTCACCACCTGGGCGAGGGCAGCTGGCTCAACGCCCTCAAGTGCGTGCCCCTGGCCGGCCTGATGACGCTGAGCTCGGCCAACTACTTCTTCGGCGCCAACCACCCCTCGGGCCTGGCCATCTACACCAACGCCCTGATGGAGTTCCCGAACCTGCCGCTGCAGCTCGCGCTCTTCATCTGGTGCGGCATGCTGTTCAAGCAAAGCCGCATGGTCGACGTCTTCATGAACCTGCTGCGTCCCTGGAAGCTCTCGCCCGAAGCGCTGACCTTCTTCGTGCTGCTGGCCGCCGCCATTCCCACGGCCTACACCGGTGGCTCGGGCGCTTTCGTGATGGCCGCTGGCGCCATCATCTACCACGAGATCCGAGCCGTGGGCGGCAGCAGCCAGTACGCCCTGGGCGCCACCGCCATGTCCGGCTCGCTGGGCGTGGTGCTCAGCCCCAGCCTGCTGGTCATCGCCATCGTGGCGGTCAACAAGGAAGTCACCAGCGACGAGCTCTTCCACTGGGGCCTGTACGTCTTCTTCCTGACCTCGGCGCTGTTCTTCATCGCCTCGCAACTGCGCCGCGAACGCCACACCATCGAGATCGCGCCGGTGAGCGTGGCCCTGCCGGCCACCCTGCGTCAGATCCCGACGCTGCTGCCCTACGTGGCCGTGGTGGCCGTGGTCAGCGCCTTCTATGCGACGGTGCTGAACTCGCCGCTCAACGAGATCACCGCACCGATCATCATGCCGGTGATGATGATCCTCATCGTCGTCTTCGACAAGCTGCTGCAGGCGCGCGGCTTCGGCCCGCAATCGACGCAGCTGGCTTTTGCCATGCACCGCGAAAAAGGCATCGAGTCCTCGATCCGCGTCTCCACCATGGAGACGGTCGAGCACTTGGGTGGCTACCTCTTCCTGATCCTGCTGTCGCAAGCCGCCGGTGGTGTGATCGAGCGCTCGGGCATCATCCACTACGCCCCCGATGTGTTCGACAGCGCCTGGACGGCCATGGCCTTCATGTCCATCGCCCTGGTCGTGCTGGGCATGTTCATGGAGCCGCTGGGCGCCATTTTCCTGGTCTCGGGCACCCTGGCCCCGCTGGCCTACAAGAGCGGCATCGACCCGGTTCACTTCTGGATGATGGTGCTGGTGGCGTTCGAGCTCGGCTACCTCATGCCCCCGGTCGCGCTCAACCAGCTGCTGGCCCGCCAGGCCGTGGGCGACGCGCTCATCGAAGCCTCCGACGAAGAGGCCGCGCATCAGCGCTCGTTCTACCGCCGCTACGAGCGCTGGATCCTGCCATGCGCGGTCATGACGGTGGGCCTGATCCTCGTGTCCTTCGGCCCGCTCGCCATCAAGGAGTTCCCTGAACTGCAGAGCTGGCTCCAAGGCTGGATCATGCCGACGCTGCGCTGAAGCCGCGCCCGGCTGACACAATCGGGGGATGTCCACCCAGGCCCCTTCCAGCGACCCGACCACGCTCGGGTCCATCCCGCGCACAGGCTGGTTCAACCTGGCCTGGAGCGTGGCCATCGCCATCTTCATGTGGGCGCTGGAAATGGCCGCCCCCGGCCCACACGAAGGCCATTCGTTCATCGTGTTCCTGGCCTACGCCATCAGCCTGGGCTACTGGGCCTGGACGCTGACCGGCATCGTCTTCCTGGCCGAAGCCCGCTACGTCTGGCGCCAGCAACCCGAGCTGCGCCACCGTTACCTGCACAGCGGCGTGTACGGCCTGGTGCGCTGGCGAACCCACCTGCTCTGCGCGCTCGTTTGCATGCCGATCGCCGCAGGCTTTGGCGTGTTCCTGGCCCGTGCGGTGCTGAGCCTGCCCTGGCCGGGCAGCGCGCACATCGGCGACACCCTGCCCTTTGGGGTGGCCATGGTCATGACCTGCAGCATCGCGCTGCTGACCTTCACGCTGGACTACATGCGCGTGCGACTGGCCGCCAACGAGGTGCGCACCGAAGCCGCCCAGCGCCAGGCGGTCGAGACCCAGCTGCAACTGCTGCGGGCCCAACTCGACCCGCACATGATGTTCAACACCCTGGCCAACCTGCACGCGCTGATCGATGCCGATCCGCCGCGCGCCCAGGCCATGCTGGAGCACCTCATCACCTTCCTGCGCGCCACCCTGCAGGGCAGCCGCGCGCTGAGCCATCCCCTGCGCGACGAGTTCGCCCGCCTGCAGGACTACCTCGCGCTGATGCAGATCCGCATGGGCCCGCGCTTGCAGATCAACGTGGACCTGCCGCCGCAGTTTGCCGGCATCCACGTGCCCACCCTGCTGCTGCAACCCCTGGTCGAGAACGCCATCAAGCACGGGCTCGAATCCAGCCGCGGCAAGGGCCAGCTCACCGTGCGCGCGCGCCAGCACGAGCAGCACCTGCTGCTTGACGTCATCAACACCGGCCGCACCCTGTCTGAAGAGGACGCCGCCAGCAGCGGCCCCGGCTTCGGCCTGCAAAGCGTGCGCGAGCGCCTGCGCTCGGCCTACGGCCAGGACATCAGCCTGGAGATGGTGCCGGGCCCTGGCGGCGAGGGCACCCGCGTGACCGTGCGCATGCCACTGCAAACCGACACCCCAGCCCCCGCGCCTGCGCCAGAGCCCTCGCCCTTCGGGCCCTCTCGCTTCCTGCCCTGAGCTCAATCGATCGCCACCGCCATGAACGCCCTGGCCCTCATCGCCGAAGACGAACCCCTGCTGGCCGAGGCACTCGCCCGCAAGCTGCAACGCCTGTGGCCCGAGTTGCAACTGCTGCCCGCCGCCCCCGATGGCCAAGCCGCCATCGACGCCGCGCTGGATGGCCTGCCGGACATCCTCTTCCTCGACATCCAGATGCCCGACGTGACGGGCCTGGACGCGGCCGACGTCATCCTCGAGCGCTGGCCCGAAGACCGAGCCCTGCCCCTGATCGTCTTCGTCACCGCCTACGACCACTATGCCTTGGCCGCCTTCGAGCACGCCGCCGTCGACTACGTGCTCAAACCTGTGCAATCGACCCGCCTGGGCACCACCGTCGCGCGACTGCAGGCCCAGCTGACATGGCGCCAGCAAGGGGGCGCCGATGCCGAAGCGCCAACGCCCTCGCCGCCAGGCCACCTCGACCTGCCCAGCTTGCCGGGGAGCACCGATGGCGACGTGGGCAGCCCCCCGCTGCACCGCCCCGAGCCCCTGACCATCATCCAGGTCGCCGCCGGCCAGAGCCTGGTCATGGTGCCAGTCGAAGAAATCCTCTGCTTCGAGGCCGCCGACAAGTACGTGCGCCTGGTCACCGACCGCGCCGGCAGCAGCGAGTTGCTCATCCGCACGCCGCTGCGTGAACTCCTGCCTCGCCTCGACGCCAGCCGCTTCTGGCAGGTGCACCGCAGCGCCGTGGTCAACGTCACCGCCATCGACCGCGTGATCCGCGATGGCGGCAAGCTGCGCATCCACATCCGCGGCCGCGCCGAGACGCTCGAGGTCAGCCGCATGTACGCCCACCGGTTCAAGGCGATGTGAGGGGGACGAACCCGGCGCCAGGGTGTTGCACAATCGGGCCTCCTCGCCGGGGCCAGCCCAAGGCCCCGCTTGTCACCCAGGCGCCTGACCCGCGCCACGCCAAGCGCCTCACACCATGCCCGTCAACCTGTCCGCCCCGAACCCCTCTGACCTGCACCCCGTTCCCGGCGTGAAGCTGGGCATCACCATGGCCGGGGTGCGCAAGGCCAACCGCCGCGACCTGACGGTCATCACGCTCGACGAAGGCAGCGCCGTCGCCGGCGTGTTCACCAAGAACCGCTATTGCGCCGCGCCCGTGCAGATCTGCCGCGAGCACCTGCAAGACAGCACCGACATCCGCGCCCTGGTCATCAACACCGGCAACGCCAACGCCGGCACCGGCGAAGACGGCCTGGTGCGCGCCCGCGCCACCTGCGTCGCCCTGGCACGCCAGCTGCAGCTCTCGCCGCGCCAGGTGCTGCCCTTCTCCACTGGCGTCATCATGGAGACGCTGCCGGTCGATCGCATCGAAGCCGGCCTGCCCGCGGCCATCGCCGATGGCAAAGCCGACAACTGGGCCGTGGCCGCCGAAGGCATCATGACCACGGACACCTTGCCCAAGGCCTTTTCCAAGCAAATCACCCTGGGCGGGCAGACGGTCACCATCACCGGCATCAGCAAGGGCGCCGGCATGATCAAGCCCAACATGGCCACCATGCTCGGCTTCCTGGCCACCGACGCCAACGTGGCGCCAGCCCTGCTGCAAGGCCTGGTGACCGACGCGGCCAACGCCTCGTTCAACCGCATCACCATCGACGGCGACACGTCCACCAACGACAGCTTCGTGCTGATCGCCACCCGCAAGGCCGCGCACGCCGAAATCACCGACCTGGCCAGCGCCGACGGCCAGGCCCTGCGTGCTGCGCTGATCGAGGTCTCGCAAAAGCTGGCCCAAGCCATCGTGCGAGACGGCGAAGGCGCCACCAAGTTCATCAGCGTGACCATCGAGGGCGGCCGCACCGAAGCCGAATGCGCCCTGGCCGCCTACGCCATCGCCCACTCGCCGCTGGTCAAGACCGCCTTCTTCGCCTCCGACCCCAACCTCGGCCGCATCCTGGCCGCCGTGGGCTACGCCGGCATCGACGACCTCGACCAGAACCTCATCGAGATGCACCTCGACGACGTGCACGTGGTCACGAAGGGCGGCCGCAACCCCGCTTACCGCGAGGAAGACGGCCAGCGCATCATGAAGCAGTCGGAAATCACCATCCGCGTGAACCTGGGCCGCGGCCAGGCCAGCACCACCGTCTGGACTTGCGACCTCTCGCACGACTACGTCAGCATCAACGCCGACTACCGCAGCTGAGGTCGGCGGGGCGCCTCACGGTTCGGCGCCATCCGTGAGATCCGTCACAGGCGCCAGCCCGACGGTGCAGGCAGGCACCGGGCTGGCGTTTTCACGTGTGCCATGCGGCGGGCGCCGTCCCATAATGGGTCAGCCCTGCACCTCACCGTGGGGCGAGGAGTGGTCATGAGCCCCAACGCCGTGCACGCCGTACCCAGCGACTTCCAGGTCGCCAACCCCCACGCCCTGGCCACCATCCTGGAGGCCAGCGAAACCCGGTCGATCATCGCCTCCAGCGACATCTTCGACATCAACGGGATGAAGCTGTGGGCGCGCAACCAGCCCGTCACGGCGGACCTGCAGCGCAAGCTGATGGACCGATCCCTGCGCAAACCGCTGGAAACCTGCCTGATGGCCGAAGACGGCGTCACCCCGAGCAGCCTGAAACGGGCTCTGGTGCGCCTGATCGACACCGAGGGCATGCTCAGCCCCCTGTTGCGCCCCCATGTCGATGCCCTCATGCACGGCGTGAGCGGCCTGCGCCTGCACTCCGTGGTGCAACTGCTGCTCAGCGCCGTCGAGACCGCCCGCCCCACCGCCTTCGCACACGCGCTCGACGCCATGGCTGTGGCCGGTGCACTCATGCACGCCCGGGGTGGCGACGACCGCCTCATTGGCCAGGCCATGACCGCAGGCCTCTTGCACGACGTCGGCGAGATGTACATCTCTCCCGAGTACGGTGAAGCCGACGCTGGCGCCACCCTGGATGTCGACACCTACCGCCAGCTCGTGGTGCACCCCCACGTGGGCCAATTGCTGCTCGGCCAGCTCACCGACTACCCACGCGACATCGTGCGGGCGGTGGCCGAGCACCACGAGCGGCTGGACGGCTCTGGCTACCCGCACATGCTCACCGGCGATCGCATGTCGGCGCTGGGCAAACTGCTGTCGGCCACCGAAGAAGCCCTCTCGGCACTGCGCCTGCCCGATGCCACCTTGCACCACGCCAGCGTTGCGCTGCGGGTGGTGCCGGGCGAATTCGACGAACACCTCAGCGGCCCGCTGGCCGCCGCCGCGCGCGTGGTGGCCCCCTTGCGGCCGCGTCGCTCGGGCGAAGACCTGTTGCACGAACTCGCCAACCTCGACTTCGCGCTGCAAGGCGCGATGAACCGGCTCGAGCTCATGCTGCCCGACAACCCCGGCCCCAACCTGACGCGAGCCGCCGACCTGTGCCGCCACCTGCTGCACAAGCTGCGCCAGGGCTGGAACGAAAGCGGGCTTTGGAGCCCCAACGCCATCGGCATCGACCAGATCGCCGAAGCCGAAGCGGTGCTCGACGCCCTGGCCCATCGCCTGGCCACCATCGAGCGCATGGCCAGGCTGGCGGCGGGCGAGCTGTCTGGCGAAGAGCAGGACAGCCTGGACGGCTTTTGCGCCAGCTTGGTGCAGGAGCACTGAAACCGAGGTCAGGGCTTGAATTCCGAGGGGCCGCCCCGAATTGCTGACCATGTCTCAGGCACGGGCGAAAGGAAGCGCCTACAATGGGACACCCATTTCCCTGGGGCCGACCTGGTTTCGACGTTGGTGCGGATTCGGGACAGGGCATGTCGAGCACCAGTTCGCTCGTAAATCCACTGGAAAAAAACCAACTGCAAACGATCAAAAGTTCGCACTCGCCGCTTAATACCGGTGAGCCTCTCAACAGTCGGCCCATGGGCTGGGTCTGAGCCGCAAGGCAAGGACTGAGAGGTCATTTTCATGGGCTGGGCTTCACCTGGGTCACTCAAGTGAGGTCGAGATCAAGTGACTGGCTGGCCTGGTAGCGTGCTGCTGCGCGATCAGGTTGGCGAGATCCAAATCAGACAGCTAAACATGTAGATCTGCTCGTTGATGGCTGACGGACGGGGGTTCAATTCCCCCCGGCTCCACCAAAAAAGCTTCCGGCAACGTCCGCAAGCATCCAAAAAGCCCTAGAGAATCAACGCTCTAGGGCTTTTTTCTTGTCCGCAACCGTGCGGGTAAGTCTATGGACATCCGGCCACCTTTGCGGGTAACTTTGCGGGTAAGCGACCTACCCGCAAACCAGTTACCCGCAACGGTGTTATCCGCATGCCCACCAAGAACGCCACCAACAAGCTCACGGACCCGGCCATCCGCAACGCCAAGCCGCAGGCCCGCCCCTTCAACCTGGCAGACGGCGGCGGCCTGGGCCTGGAGGTGCAGCCCAGCGGCGCCAAGTGGTGGCGCTTCCGCTACCGCATCGACGGCAAGGAAAAAATGCTGTCCTTCGGCACCCACCCCGAAGTCAGCCTGAAGGACGCCCGCGAGCGCCGCGAGCAGGCCCGCCGTGACATCGCGGCAGGCATCGACCCTGGCGCCAAGCGCAAGGCAGAAAAGGCCACCCGGGCCGAGCTGGCCGCGAACACCTTTGAGGCCGTGGCCCGCGAGTGGCACCAGGCCGTGCACGTGGCCGCAGTGACCGAGGGCCACGCTGCCCGGACCCTGCTGCGCCTGGAGCAAGACGCCTTCCCATGGTTCGGCGCCATGCCCATCGCCGAAGTGACGGCGCCCAAGCTGCTGGAGGCCCTGCGCAAGGTCGAGGCCCGGGGAGCCATCGAGACGGCCCACCGCGTGCGCCAGGCGTGCGGGCAGGTGTTCCGCTACGGCATTGCCACCGGGCGGTGTGAGCGTGACCCCGCTGCCGATCTGCGGGACGCCTTGCAACCGGTCATCGTCAAGCACCACGCCGCCATCACCGAGCCACGCAAGGTGGGTGAGCTGCTGCGGGCCTTTGACGACTATCAGGGCCTGCCCACCACGCGGGCAGCCCTCAAGCTAGCGCCCCTGGTCTTCCTGCGGCCCGGTGAGCTGCGGCAGGCCGAGTGGTCAGAGTTCGACCTTGACGCCGCCGTGTGGACCGTGCCCGCCGCCCGCATGAAACGCACCAAGCAACAGAAGGCAGACGGCGTGCCCCACCTGGTGCCCCTGTCGCGCCAGGCCGTGGCCGTGCTGCGTGACCTGGAGGCCCTGACCGGCCACGGGCGGTACGTGTTCCCCAGCCCGCGAGGTGGCGCCCGGCCCATGAGCGACAACGCCGTGTTGTCTGCCCTGCGCCGCATGGGCTTCGCCAAAGATGAGATGAGCGGCCACGGCTTCCGCGCCATGGCCCGCACCCTGATGGCCGAACGCCTGGGCGTGCCTGAGTCGGTGGTAGAGGCTCAGCTTGCCCACGCCGTGCGGGACAGCCTGGGCCGGGCCTACAACCGCACCGAGTTCATCGAGCAGCGGCGCAGCATGATGCAACAGTGGGCGGACTACCTGGACGGGCTCAAGCAAGGGGCGCAGGTGCTGCCTTTCAAGACGGCTTGAACGTCCCCGGCAAAGCACCAGGAAGCGGCCTCGGGGCCGCTTTTGCTTCGTGGCGATGATTTATCGAGGGGACACGGGGACAGGTGGCCCCGTTCGCCCACATCCCCGATGAATAAAGGGCGCAGCCCCTTCAATGACAGTGGGGACAATGCGGGGACATTCAGGGTACAGAGTGGGGACACTTTCTCTGTCTGAGTTGCGGCCTCCTGCCTGGCCTGTGCTGCCCTGGCCTTCCTCACGGCCCTGCGCGGGCCCATTGCGGAAGGAGGCGGAAATTCAGCGCGAAGCCTCTCCCTGGTGCCCCGCCCACCACGCCGCGATCTGGTCGCTATACCGTGTAGCCATGAACAAACCGAAGCCCACCCTCACGCCCCTGCTTCTAACCCTGGATGAAGCTGCACACGTTGCAGGCCTTTCAAAGTCCACGTGGCAAAAGCTCGTGGCCCGAGGCAAGGCGCCAAAGCCGCGCGACCCCACCGGCAGCTCGTCGCGTTGGCTGCTCAAGGACATCGAGGCATGGGCAGAGGGCCTGCCCGTGGCCAACCACTTGCCGCCACCGAACACCGGCCACAGCAACCGCCCTCACAGGCGCACACCAAAGGTAGATGAATGATCGGCACACAGCCCACTGGCGCCATTGCTGGCGTCATCATCAGCGCCGTTTCTCATGAGGGACTGAGCGTCACAGTGGACGGCATGCCCGCCCGCCTGGCCGTTGTCAATGAGGCTGGCGAGGTCATCGCCATAGGTCCGCAGGTGGCCCGCGAAGCTGAGGCCGTCGCGGTCAACAACTACCGCCAGTTCCTGCAAGGCAAGGGATACCTGCGTGTGATGGGCAAGCCCATCAGCGTGCAGGCGTCTGCACACCAGGGTGCCGAGTCTGGGCCGCATGATGGCAGCGTCTGAGGTGGGCCGGGCGCCTTGACTGCCCATCGGGGCTGCGTGCAATAATCGATCAACCCGAAAGGGCCGGTGCTTCAAAACACCTTCCGATAAGCGGTGCGCCTCCCCGACAGTGAGGCTTTGTCACGTCCGTACACTTGCGGCCCCAGCAGTTGGGGCGGCCAATGGTTGCGGGTGGGATGGGGCTACCCGTAAGGGCGTCCGCACGTCTTATCGCGTGTTTTGAACATCCCGCCCACCCCTCATGCTTCAAAACATGGCGGGTGGCTTCAAGTCTCGATAAGGAGCCTGAAACCATGCCAACGGCAATGCACCCGGCCAGCCCATGCGCTGCGCCTGCCCTCCCCGTCAACGAGCTGGCCGCGTCACAGCTATTCGCCGCCGCTGAAAACGCCTTGAGCGTTGCCCTGTATCACCTGCGCCAGCCTTCGGCCAATGTGCCGGGCGCCGCACGCAAAGCCGTGCAGGCCCTGGCCGCGTTGAACCAGTTGCGAGCCCTGCCCCTGGAGCCCGTTGTCTCCGGCCCAGCTACCAATTGGCTGGAGGGCTAACCATGTCGATGAACCACCGAAGTGCCGATGTGAGCACAACCGGAATCGCGGTGCATGTTGCTGCGCACGGGGACGAGCTGGGCTTGAAGGTCATCATTCATCCGTATGGGTGCTGGGAGTTCGAGGGCACCCGCACACAGCTTGAAGCTGAAGGCGTCATACCGTCCGAGGCCAAATGGCCGATTGGTTCAGCTAGCTGCACGTGGACCTCAGGTCGATTCAGGTACAGGCTTTGCCGAACGCGCCCCGAAGGCCTCAAAGGGCCGATGAGGCTTTGGGTTAATGGTGACTGGTGGAGTTTCCAGTGTAGTTACGACGATGGGCTTGACTACGCTAAGCGGGCCATTCTTCAAAAGAAGCGCGAGCTTGAAGCAGAAATTCGCAGGCACTCTGCATGGGCTGAGCGGGAGCGGAATGCGCTTTGGGATCGCTTCTGGAAAGCCCAACAGGACAGCGCTTTTCAAGCGTTCAGGGCTCTTGTTGTCCCTGAGCGCAAGAAGCCAGGCCGTAAGCCAGCCGCAAAGGTTCAAGGGAGCGGCCATGTCTGAGCACACCAAGAGCACCCCCGACATGACGCAGGCTTTCGAGCTTTTGCGCAGTGCAATGCAAGCCCAATCCATGGAGCTGTATCGACTCACCCAGGTGACAAAGCTGGCCGCATTCGCGTGTGAGGCGCGGAGGGTACTGCAAGAAGTTGAGCACCTGTGCGCCATTGATCCTGAGTTGGAACATCGCCTCAGTGAAGGCATAGGGGCTCGCCTCGATTGGATCGAGCATGATGATTCAACCTCCTTGGTGCTGCGGGAGCTGTCAGACAAGCTGCATGACCTCGGAGCAAAAGCCGATGCCCTTGGGGTGGGCTTGCCTGCTACGCCATAAGCCTGTTCGGCCCAGCTAGGTCCGCGAACCGAAAAGGCGGCAACCCTCCGCCCTGCTGGGGAGCAGGATCAAGCGCCAACGATGAATGAGGTTGAGATTGATCGAGTCAAATGAAACGCGCCATCGCTTTGAGCAGGTGGCAGCTTTGCTAGAGGCAGATACCCTTCGGAAGTGGCTGCCGCGTGCGTCCATGGGCGTTTTGACTGCGGATCAGTTCTTGGCCCTGGTGCTGTACGTAATCAGCAACGATGAAACCGACGACGCAGCAGAGGCCGCAATCGTCTCCGCCTGGTCTGATGAGCTTCGCAGGTGCATAGATGAGGGCACAGACATTAGCCCAAGGAACCCCGTCACACTTCTGCCGCTGCCACGCAAGGTGGGCAGCCTAGATGGGTGGGTGTTTGCGGTGGAAGAGGCTGACTGGTTTCTTCGTGACCGGCACATGGCCTGGTCTTGCGCGGAGATCATTGCGCACTTGCACGGTGACGGTGGCCAGCAAGTGCAGTCATCACCGCCGGCTTCTGATCAAACGGCATTGCGCACCAGCGTCGAAGAATGGACCGGCGAGAGGTTGTGCCAACTTGAAGATGAATTGCGCAAAAAAGGGTGCCGGGACTACACCAAGCAAATGGTGAAGGAAACCGGTTTACAGGAGCGCAGGATTCGGGCACTCAAGGCTGAGTGGCGCCAAAGTTTGCAACCGCAGACTACGGGTGTAGGGCGTCTCGTGCAGGTCTTGGGTGGGAAGCGGCGGTAGTGCCGCCTTTCGCCGGGCTGTCACCTGCGATGCCTTATTCATCGGGGTTCTAGCCCGGCACGTTCGCCGCTTTGCCCGGCAAAGGTTGCCGGGTTTTCATTTCCGCATTCGTTCATTTGGTCCTTGGTGGACCTCGACGAACTTCGGAAAGGAAACCCATGCAAACCGCCGCCCAATCTGTCCACCTGGCACATGCTGCCAAGCCAGTCACCCCGCGTGATCGCCTGTTGCGCCTCCCTGATGTGGAGACCGCGACCGGCTGTAAAAAATCCACGATCTACAAGCTGATGAAGGAAGGCAAGTTCCCCGCTTGCGTCCGCATCACAGCCCGCATGTCGGCATGGCCCGAAAGCGCGGTGCTCCAGTGGGTTCAGGATCGCATCAAGGAAGGCGGTGCGAAGTGAGCCGCAAGACCGCCCCTAGCTTCCCCGAAATCCTCGCCATTCAACTCACCGTGAAGGCCCGCACGCGCTGGCAGCGGCGCAATGATCGGCAGGACCAGATGTACAACCAGTTGTGCCAGGCCCGCGCCCTGCTGGCCGAAGCTCTGGGCATCGCGTTGGACCCTGACAGCGACGTGTGCGCCTGCTGTGCAGATGGTGCGCCACCTTCTGCGGCAAGCCTGGACGAGGCAGCACGCAAGGCCTTTGCGCTGCTGACACTGGCTTTCGCCGACTCTCTGGCCGCTGATGAACTGCTGTCAGAAGTCAACGAGGCAACAGCGCAGCACATCACCCTGTTGAGTCGCAAGCGGTAAGGGGGGTCTCATGCCCTCGCAACTTCAACCCGACACCCGAGCCGCGCAGATTGAGCGCGTGGCGGCATACCTGGAGCGGAACCCCGGCGCCACCCTGCGGCAGATCGAGGCCGCTTGCGACACCGGTAGCGTCACCAAAGTGCTGAGCGTCATGCGGCGCCCATCGACTGGTTTCGTCATCAAAAGAGAACGCCGCTTGATGCCCTGCAACAACTGGCGCAACGGACGCCGGGTGGCCTGTTACTGGCTGATCGCCCGCCCCACTGCTGCCCAAGGCGACCTGTTCACAAATCCATGAAACACACCATCACGCCCGAACTGATCCGGGCTGCCCTGGCCTGCATCCCGCCCGACCTACCCCGCGAAGAATGGGCACGGGTGGGAATGGCCCTCAAGGCTGAATTGGGGGCTGCTGGCTTCGACCTGTTCGACACCTGGAGTCAGGGCAGCGAGACCTACAACCAGACCGATGCCAGGGACACCTGGCGCAGCTTCAAAAGCGGGGGCCGGGTGCAGATTGGCACCCTGTTCCACGTTGCCAAGGGCTTCGGCTTCAAGTGGGACGATGCACCACAAGCCCAGCCGCTGGACCATACCGCCATGGAGGCGCAACGCAAGGCCCGTGCAGCACGCGACCAGGCCGAACGCGAAGAGACCGCACGCCGCCAGGCCGATGCAGCCACCAAGGCCACCGCAGAGTGGGCACAAGCCACCAAGCAAGGCCATTGCACCTACCTGGACCGCAAGGGCGTGCAGGGCGTGGGCGTGCGCTTTGAGCCGGGCGACTGCATGGTGATCCCTCTGCGGGATGAGGCTGGCAAGCTGTGGAACCTTCAGCGCATCAAGCCACGGCCCGATGGGCAGGGACACGACAAACGGTTTTTGGCCGGTGGCCGCAAGACCGGCCTCATGCACTGGCTGGGTGATCCGCAAGGGGCCGGGGTGCTGCTGCTGTGTGAGGGCTGGGCCACCGGCGCCAGCCTGCGCCAGGCCACGGGGCACCCGGTGTGCGTGGCCTTTGATGGCGGCAACCTGCCCAAGGTGGGCCGGGCTGTGCGTGCTTCCTTCCCTGGTGCCTGCATCGTGGTCTGTGGTGACAACGACCACGAACGAGAACAGGCCACAGGCCGCAACCCCGGCCGGGAAAAGGCCAGCGAAGCGGCCCGCGTTGCGCAGGGCCTGGCCGTGTGCCCGCAGGGTCTGCCAGCAGGCCAAACGGATTGGAACGACCTGCACCAGCTCATGGGCGTGGATGCTGTGGCAGCGGCGATTGCGCAGTCAGTGCAAGAGGCACAGCAAGTCCGTCAGCAAGCCGCAAAGGCCCCGGCCCGCAAGGGCAAGACCGACACTGCGCCGGAAGGGGCCGCGCAGCCCGCGTGGGACCGCTTCACGGTCAACGATGAGGGCGTGTGGTTCCTGGAAGCCGACCAGGACGGGCGCAGCAAGGCCCCGCAGTGGGTGTGCAGCCGCCTGGACGTGACGGCCCGCACCCGTGACGAGGACGGCATGGGTTGGGGCTACCTGCTGGAGTTCATCGACCCGATGGGCAGGCCCCGCACATGGGCCATGCCTGCCCGCATGCTGGCCGGGGACGGGGCTGAATACCGCGCCGCGCTGCTGAACATGGGCCTGCTGATCGCCAGCGGGGCCAATGCCCGCAACCGGCTCACGCAGTACCTGCAAACCCGCCAGCCTGAAGAGCTGGCCCGCTGTGCTGATCGCGTGGGCTGGCATGGCCGCTCCTATGTGCTGCCACGGGAAACCATCGGCGGCGATGATGAGCGCATCGTCTATCAGGTGGACGGCATCACCGAAAACCCGTTCAAGCAGCGCGGCACGCTGGAGGGCTGGCGCCAGGCGGTGGCCCGGCTGTGTGTCGGCAATGATCGGTTGCTGTTCGCGGTGGCCTGCGCCTTCGCTGGCGTCCTGGTGCGCCCATCCGGCGTGGACAGCGGGGGCTTTCACTTGCGAGGTGGATCGAGCTGCGGCAAGACCACTGCGCTGAAGGTGGCCGCTTCGGTATGGGGTGGCTCGGCCTACATGCAGCGGTGGCGCAGCACTGACAACGCCCTTGAGGCCATCGCGGCCCAGCACTGCGACGGGCTGCTGATCCTGGATGAGCTGGCCCAGGTGGACCCGAAGACAGCGGGTGAATGCGCCTACATGCTGGCAAACGAGACGGGCAAGGCCCGCAGCAGTCGCACGGGGCAGGCACGCCCCCGGCTGTCCTGGCGCCTGCTGTTTCTGTCCGCAGGTGAGATCAGCCTAGCTCAGCACATGGCCGAGGGTGGCAAGCGCAGCAAGGCGGGTCAGGAGCTGCGCCTTGCAGACATCCCAGCCGATGCAGGCCAGGGCCGGGGCCTGTTCAACGAGCTGCACGAGCTGACCAGCGGTGCGGCACTGTCTGCCCACCTGGGCAAGGTCATCGAGGCGCAGCACGGCACGGCGGGGCGGGCCTTCCTGGAGTGGGCCACTGCGCACGCGGATGAGCTGCGCCCGCGCGTGCGGGAGCTGATAGACCGATTCACCGATGAGTGGGTGCCAGAGGCAGCCAGCGGGCAGGTGCAACGCGTTGGGCGCCGCTTCGCCTTGGTGGCCGCAGCGGGCGAGCTGGCAACCCTGGCAGGTGTCACCGGCTGGCCTGAAGGCGAAGCGGCCCGAGGTGTGCGCCAGTGCTTCGATGCCTGGTTGCAGTCACGCGGGGGGCTTGGTGACGCGGAAGAGCGGCACATGCTTCAGCAGGTGCAGCGCCTGCTTTCTGAACGCGGGGCCGGGAACTTCGCTTGGTGGCACCGGGCCACGGATGACCGGGCACCGAACCCCACCGAGCGGTGGGGCTTCCGCAGGCTGGTGGACAGCAACGGCAAGCCCATCAACCGCAGCAGCTCAGACGGCGCCGAATACAACCGGGCAGCAGACTTCGCACAGGACGCCGACGAAGGTTCAGAGGTTGAGTTCTACGTAATGGCCGAAGTGTTCAAGGGGCGCCTGTGTGAGGGCTTCGACCACAACGCAGTGGCGCACCTGCTGATGAAGCGCGGGCACTTGGTGCCAGAGAAGACAGGCGGGCGCCTCACCCGCAAGGAACGCCTCCCCGGCCTGGCGTCATCCTGGGTGTACCGCATCAAAGCCAGCGTGCTGGGTGATGACGGCGGGGACGTGTGAGCGGGAAGCGTGGCGGGCGCCCACCAGGCCCCGAACGTATCGCCCTGCTGGCCGCTGCACATGATCTTCACGCGGGCGGCAAATCGGGCACCTGGCACGACCTGGCTGCGCTGGCGCAGGTGGGCAAACGAGCGGCCCGGCTCACCTGCTGGAGCATGGTCAAGGCCGGTGAACTAGAGGTGGTAGGGAGTGAGGCCCCTATGCCTGGCAAGCGTGGGCGCCCACGTGTGCTGCTTCGCCCGGCCCTGCACGATTCAAAGCCAGGCGCAGGGGTTGAGCTGGGGCTTGTGCTGGCGTGCTGGTCCGCAACCTCTGATTGAGCGGCGCAGGGTTCGGCTTGCTCACGCTGCCCCCTGCTGCCCCTGCCCTGCTTATCCCTCAGCATCACCATGATGGTGATGCACCCTGTGTCCTACCCGTTGTGATGCAAAGCAAGCGGGGCGGCATGTGGGCCGCGCAGGGATGATGTCCGCGCCATGTTTGGCGGGTGGCACGAGTGCCAGGAAAACAAGGACCGGGCTTGGCCCTGGGCGGGTGCTGGCGTCTTGGATCGAACTGCCGATTGATGCCCATGAGTTCAACCAGACAGCCCGGGCACCTGATGCGCCCACCCTGCCGAGCTTCGCGCCGGGCCATGATCGTGATGTGCCCTGTGTCCTGCCGGTTGTGATGCAAAGCAGGCGGGGCGGCATGGGGCCGCGCCGGGATGACTTCCGCGCCAAGTGTCATGGGGGGGATGGCGCCAGGACAACAGGGGGCAAGCTGTCCCCTTCACGCGCCGCGCACCTGTGCGCACGGTTGCGGACAACAGGTCTCTGCATTTGTCCCCACTGTCCCCAGCCTCGGGCGGCCTGTCCCCACCTCCGGCGGGGACAGATTTACCTATGCAAATCAATCACTTACGTTTCTTTTTCGAGTTGTCCCCACTGTCCCCACCGTTTTGGATGTCACCCGGGTGGATCGGCGGTGGCGCGGCGTCGGCGATCCACCCTGGAGAGGCACTGGCGGGGGTGGGTTGCTTCGAGGCTCGCCCACGCTTCAATGGCCGGTGCCCGCTGTGTCCTCTCCTATCACGCCCCGGGTGGGGGGGTGCAAATCTCTGTGCCGCCTAGGCCCTAGACCGGTCGGTTCCCTCTGTTCGCAGCGCCGCGAAATATGAGGGGGGGAGGGGTCCACGC
>SCMV01000045.1 GCA_005502875.1 Comamonadaceae bacterium 2PF
GCCCAGTGCCATCCACCCCACGGCCGCCCCCGCGTTCAAGTGACAACACGCCCTCAAGCCCCCGACTCAAGTGGACCTTCGCGCCCCCGAAGCCACGCTGCGTCCCTAACATGCGAGTCCTCACCCAAGCAGCACGAAGGACCCCAGCATGCAACGCAGACTCGATGGCAAGAAGGCCCTGATCACAGGCGGCAACAGCGGCATCGGGCTGGCAACGGCGAAGCTCTTCCTTGAGCAAGGCGCGCAGGTGGCCATCACCGGCCGCAACGCCGAGGCGCTCAAGCAGGCGCAAGCAGAACTGGGCGGCCAGGTGCTGACCTTCAAGTGCGACGCCGGCAAGGTCGGCGAGATCCAGGACTGCATGGCCACGCTGCAGGCCCAGTGGGGCGGCATCGATGTGCTGGTGGTCAACGCCGCCATCGCGGGCCCGGCACCGTTTGAACACGTGTCCGAAGCGCAGTTCGACGAGCTGGCATCGGTGAACTTCAAGGGCGTGTTCTTCACGATCCAAAAGGCCTTGCCGTTGCTGTCGGCCGGCGCCAGCGTGATCGTGATGACCTCGATCTCCAACCAGATGGGCTCGCCCAACTTCAGCGTCTACGCCGCCTGCAAGGCCGCCCTGCGCTCCATGGTGCAGACGCTGGGCCTGGAGCTGATCCCGCGCGGCATCCGCGTCAACGCCATCAGCCCTGGCCCCATCGCCACGCCGATGTGGAACAAGTTCGGCATGCCCGACGAGGTGGCGCAGGCCGTGCAGGCCGACGTGCAGCAGAAGTCGCCCAGCAAGCGCTTCGGGCAGACCGATGAGGTGGCGCGCACCGCCTTGTTCCTGGCCAGTGACGACGCGTCTTACATCGTCGGCCAGGAGATCGTGGTGGATGGGGGCATGAGCCTGCTTTGAGGGCTCTGAGCGTCGCGAGGGCCATGAGGCCCTCCCCCCCTCACATGCTGTACGAGGCCTGCAAGTAGAACGAGCGCCCCGGCAGGGGCAGGTCGCCAGGGATGTTGTCCCCTGCGCTGGTGGGCTCGCGCGCGTCCGCATCAAACAGGTTGCGAACGGACGCCGAGAACTCCCAGCCTTTGCTGATCGAGGAGCTGCGCAAGGTCAGGTCCACGGTGGTGTAGTCCGCCACGTCGGGGCGGCTGTCGCCGAGCGCGCGCTTGCGCCCCGCCACCCGGTTGACCTGCCCACCCACTTGCCAGCCATTGGCCACGCTCCAGTCCATGCGCCCGAAGAGGTGGTGGCGCGGGGCAAAGCCTGCGTCATGGCCGGTGGCTTCGTCCACCGAGCGCTGCCAGGCGTAGTGGCCTTGCAAGCGCAGGGTGCTGGTCGCCCGCCAGACGGCCTCCAGCTCCATCCCCTTGCCATGCTGGGTGCCCGCGTTGTTCCACACGCTCACGCCGGTGCCTTGGTCCGTCGTGCGGATGATGCCCCTCATGCGGTAGTGAAACAGGCTCAGGTTCACGTCGGTGTCGGGGCGTGCCTGCCAGGCAAAGGCCGCTTCCCACGTGCCGATGGTTTCCGGCTTGAGGTCGGGGTTGCCTTGGGCCACCGGGTTGTTGATGCTGTACTGCTCGGTCAAGGCGGGTGCGCGAAAGGCCTTGCCGTACAGCAGTTTCGCCGTCAGGTCGACCGATGCGTCCCACACCATGGCCAGGCGAGGGTTGGTGGTGTCGCCGTTGTCTGAGTAGCGATCGTGGCGAACGCCGCCTGTCAGCACCCAGTCCTGGGCAAAGCGCCACTCGTCCTGCACGTAGGCGTAGTCGACCTTGCGGCGCTGAGGGGTGAGGAAGGACTCGCCCACCGGCACCCGCACCACCGAGCCATCGCCCCTGACCACAGGAACGGCTGTCGGCTTGCCAGAAATGGGCACCACGACGAAGTTGAAGTTCTTGAACTCCTGCGTCTTGTACAGGTCCAGGTCGTCGTGCCCCACGCCAAACCGCAGGCTGTGGCCATCCAGGCCGCTGTAGGTGCTCACGGCCGACAAGCGCAGTTGCCGCTCCCAGGTGTGGGGGCCACCGAACATGCCATTCGGGAAAGCGCCTGCCGAGGCGCCCGGAGGGAACAGCATCAAAGGCTCAGGGATCTGCTGCGTGTAGTGCATGTAGCTGGCGCTCAGCCCCAGGTCCCAATCGCGCGCCAGCTCGATGCCGCTCCAAGACACATCGGTGTTGATGCGCTCGCTCTTGCCTCGGCCCACCGGGTCCAGGGCACGCGCCACGCCCGCGCCCGTCTCGCCCTCGCGCAGCACGTAGCCCAGCCGCCAACGCACGTTCTGGTGGCTGAGGTCCAGGCCGGCATCCAGCCCCTTGTTGCCCGTGTTGACCGGCCCGGGTGCCAGGCTGGCCGACGACCCCGCCGAGCTGTCGATGTAGCTCTGGGTGTCCGCGCTGATCCGTTCCTTGAACCCGTCGGTGCGCCCAGCCCGGAAATGAGCCGCGACGTCCATCGGCCCCAGCTTGCCGCCGTGCAGCACCCAGGCATCGTGGGTGTTGAAGGAGCCGCCACGCGCACCCACTTCGGTGCCCTGGATGTCGGCAGACGTCTTGGTGATGATGTTGATGACGCCCGAGAAGGCATCTGCGCCATACAAAGCCGAGCCCGGGCCACGGATGACCTCGATGCGCTCGACGTTCTCCAGCGGCACACCGTAGCCGAACAGGCCCCGGTTGCCGATGAACATGGTCGTCATCGGCACGCCGTTCTGGAGCACCAATGTCTGTGGGTTGTAGTCGCTGCTGATGCCGCGGAACTGGTACAGCGGCGTGTAGGCCACCGGGCTGCGGCTGACGTGCACGCCGGGCACGGTCTCCATCACGTCATTGAGGTCGGTCGCGCCCATGGCCTTGATGTCCTGGGCGGTGATGACCGTGGCCACGGCAGGTGCGCGGCGCAAGGGCTGCTGGGCACCCGTGGCGATGCTGACCGTGGCCTTGTCACCGAACGAGAGGGCCAGCTCGTCTTCTTCGCCAGAAGGTTTGCCCTCCAGGGCTTGGGCTTGCACGGCGACGGGCGTCAAGAGGGCCTGCCCAAGCAGCATGCAGGCCACGGCCCGCATCAACTGGCTCAGCGATGGGACGCGCGGCGCGGCACCAACCAGTGCCAAGGTCACGGGAACGAAACGAGACATCCACTGTTCCAGTCTTTTTGCGCCGGGCCGATTGTGTGGCTTCTTCGGACGTTTGCAAAGCGCATGACTCCCTGTCGCAGCGCGCCAGCGACACCTGTGACCGCTGCCGTGGGCGAACGATAACAACCAGCCTCCCATCTCATTGCTCGGGGAAAACCAGATGGATGCGTTGCTTTGAAGCACCCAGGTCCAGCCCGAGGTGCTCGGCCGTGCGTGTGTTGGCCGCCGTGAGCAACTGCTTGAGCGCCTGGATGCCCCGAGGTGCCTGCCCTCCCGGCTGCAGCGATGCCAACGCGGCACCGGCCAGGAAGCGCCCGATCTCGATGTTGTCTGGGTACAGCGAAAACAGCGCGCCACGGCGCACATGCATCGCGTTGCTGGAGAAGACCACCAGGTTCTGCCGCCAGCACTCGCGCAGCACCAGGGGCAGCACGGTGGAGTCCTCGACCGTGGTGGAGTCCTGGGGCAGCCACAAGGCATCGCGCTTGGGGTGGAGCGATCCGAGCAGCTCCTGGTAACGCTGCACGGCGCCCTTGAGGTCGTCGGCCTCCAAGGCCAGCAGCTCCAGCGACTGCGCCTTGGCCGCCTCACGCGCCAGGTGGATCAACCAATCGTTCTGCCTGGGGTCATGGACCACCACCACGCGCTTGACGAAGGGCGCGAAGGCCTTGAGCTTGGCAAACAGCACGTCGGGCTCGGGCGCCAGGCTTTGCACCAACATGCCCTGGGCTTCGGATTCGGGCACAGACAGCACACCGCCCGCCACCACGCTGAACTGCTTGTCCAGCTGGGCGGCGGCTTTCAGGCCACTGCGCCCCAAGGCAATCACCGCCTTCACGTCACGCTTGCGCAACTCGGCCGACATGGCTGGCGCGGTGCCGCCCATCGGGAGGGCGATGCCGAAGACTTTGCCTCGCGCACGGTCCTCGACGCCTTCGATGATGGCGCCAAAGACACTGCGGTAGGGCTCGCCGATGTCGGGGTAGATCACCGCCAAGTTGGCCCGACCGCCTTCTTCTTCAGCGGCCAGCAACGGGCCTGCGGGCACCAGCGCGCATGCCCATGCCAACAACACAGAGCCGAGCCACGCGACGGCTCGCCATGGATGCCTTGCTGAGAACAAGAAACTCCCCAATTGCTTGTTCGGCCACTGACAGCCGTGCCCGGACATTCTCCATGGCCGCCCGTTTCCCATGTGTCGCGTTGGCGCATCTGCGAGCACGCATGGGTGCATCGCGCGAAAGATCACCGCAAGCGCCACACCCCCCATTCGCGGTTGAGCCCGTGACAAGGGGGGTGACGGCCCCTCGCGCGAGAGGCATCCTCGCGCCTGCTCTAAATGTTTCAACATGTAATCTCACGGGGCATGAGATTCAGGAACCATGTCATGCAGTCCGCAGTAAAAGCCCCACCCGCGTCTCCATCCCTCACCGTGAGCGCCGCCTCACTGATCGTCTCCTACCTCGAGGCGATTGGCGTGGACCACGTCTTCGGCGTGCCAGGCGGCGCGATCGAGCCGCTCTACAACGCCATGGCCCAGAGCATGCGCCAAGGTGGTCTGCGGCCCGTCGTGGCCCGGCATGAGGCCGGCGCCGCCTTCATGGCCGACGGCTACGCCCGAGAGACAAGCAAGATCGGTGTGTGCGTCGCCACCTCGGGCCCGGGCGCCACCAACCTCATCACGGGTGTCGCCTGCGCCCACGACAACGGCGTGCCCATGCTGGTCATCACCGGCCAGCCCTCCTTGCCCGTCTTCGGCAAGGGCGCGCTGCAGGAATCGTCTTGCACCGGCATCAACACGGTGGGCATGTTCAGCCACTGCACGCGCTACAACACGCTGGTGTCCCACGTGGACCAGCTGGAGACCAAGCTGGTGCAGGCCTTGATGCGCGCCACGCAGACACCGCGTGGCCCCGTCCACCTGTCCATCCCCCTGGACATCTTGCGTGCGCCGGTGGAACAGCGCCTGTCGCCCCAGCACCTGCAAAAGCTGATGCGCACGCCGTCCATGCTCGACGAGGAGGCCGTGCGCGAGCTCTTCCTCATGCTGCCGGGCACGCGCAGGATGGTGCTCATCATCGGGGGCGATTGCGGTGAGGCCATCGACGCCATCATCCACTTCGCCGAGATGACCAACTCACCCTTCGTGACCACGCCGGACGCCAAGGGCCTGATCAACCCGCACCACGCGCTATACCGGGGCGTGTTCGGCTTTGCCGGCCACCGCTCTGCGTGGGAGGCCCTCAACGACGACACCGAGCTGGTGCTGGCCATCGGCACCAGCCTGCGCGAGTGGACCAGCGCCGCCTGGAGCAACAGCGTGCTCAACCGCAAGCTGGTGCACATCGACGACACCGACGAGCACCTGCGCCACTCCCCCATGGCTCGCCACCACGTGCGTGGCCGCATCCGCACGGTGTTCGAGCGCCTGCTGGACGTGATGCACATCGAGCAAGAGGCCCTGGGCATGCCCTGGAACGCCTCGCACAACCAACCGCCGACCGCCCGGGCGATCGTGTCCCTTCGCGAGCCCGAGAAGGTGCAAAGCAACGCCACCCCGATCAAGCCGCAGCGCCTGATGGTGGAGCTGTCCAAGCGCTTGCCGCCAACCACGCGCTTCCTGGCCGATGCCGGCAACGCAACGGCCTGGGCCATCCACTACCTCGAGTCGCGCAACAACCGCCGCCTGGGCCTGGTGCCCACCGCTGGCTCTGCGGCCGCGGCCGCGTCAGAGCCCGCAGCAGATGCGGGCAAGCCAGCCCGCAGCGCCTGGCGTGGCGAGCGCCGTCAGGACCGCGCCGGCTGGCTGCGCGTGCTGATGGACTTTGCGCCGATGGGCTGGGCCATCGGGGCCGCCGTGGGCATCGCACAGGCCAAGCCGAATTGCCCGGTGGTCTGCATCACCGGCGATGGCAGCTACCTGATGAACGGCCAGGAGATCACCGTTGCCGCGCAAGAAGGCCTGACCGTCATCTTCGTGATCCTCAACGATGCGGCTTTGGGCATGGTCAAGCATGGCCAGCGACTGGCCGGCGCCGAACGCGTGGCCTTCGAGCTGCCGGAGGTCGACTACGCCGCGATGGCGCGGTCCATGGGCGTGGCAGGCCATGTCATCCGTGGCCCGGAAGACTTCGATGCGCTGGACATGAACGCCATCCTGCAGCGCCAGGGCCCCACCTTGCTCGACATCCGCATCGATGGGGAGGAGGTGCCGCCCATGGACCTGCGCATGCAGACCCTCGAAGCAGGCGCCACGACATGAGCAGCGCTTCATCGCCCCTGCACACCCGCATCTGGCAGGAAGAGCCGCAAGCCGACAACCCCTTCGCGACGCACACGGCCCATTGCCACGGCTACGACGTCTACGGCCAGATGCTGGGTCGCGCCAGCTGGGTAGACATGCTCTACCTGCTGTTCAAGGGGCAAGCGCCCTCGCCCGCACAGGCCCGCCTGCTCGATGCCTTGGCGCTGGCACTGGCCAACCCCGGGCCTCGTGACCCCATGGTGCATGCCGCCATGTGTGGAGGCGTGGGCGGCTCTCACGCCGCAGCCAGCCTGATCGCCGCGCTGGCCGTGGGCGCGGGGCAAAGCGGTGGCGCGCGCGATGTGCGCCTGGCCATGGACGCCTGGCTTCACTGGGACGCTGCCGCCGCCGATGACCAGGCCGCCCAGATCGCCTGCCTGATCGCCCATGACATGCCTGCGTGGCTGGCCACGTCTGACTCGGGCTGGCCAGCGCGCGAGCACCCCGCAGGTTTTGACCCGCACGGTGTGAGCACGGCAGGCATCGTGCTCAAGGCGTTGCGGGCCTTGGCGGGCATGGGCGTCGGCCCTCGCCTGAGCTGGCTGCAGGCGCAGCTCGGCGCGCTTGAGGCGGCTGCATCCATGCCGCTGGCCATGACGGGCCTGGCTGCAGCGGCCTTCGCCGACCTGGGCTTCACCCCCATGGAGGGCGAGATGCTGCACCTGTTGCTGAGGCTGCCGGGCACCGCTGCTCATGCGCTGGAGCAGCAAACGGTCTACGGCTTCAAGCGCTTTCCTTATCCCCCGGTTGACCTGCAGGACGACCCTTTGGTGAAGCACCCGCAGGAGCGCGTCGCATGACAAGAGGCCCCCATGTGCTCGACGCCCACGCCGATGTCTTGCAGACCAAGGTGGGCGCGGCCTTTCCTGGCAGCCGCGCGGTGTTCCGAGGCCACGACCTGCACAAGGGCGACATCAAGGACCTCGACTGGCTGTCGCTGTGCGCCTTCGGCATCTTCGGCCGCCACGTGCCGCCCGAGCAGTTGCGCCTGTTCAACTCCGTCTGGGTGTGGACCAGCTACCCGGACTCGCGCCTGTGGAACAACCGCGTCGCAGCGCTGGCCGGCACCACGCGCAGCACGCCCACGCTGTCGCTGTGCGCCGCCCAAGGCTTGTCGGAAGCGGCCATCTACGGGCGGGGCATCGAGTTCAGAGCCGTCGATTTCTACCTCAAGACCCGCGAGATCCTGGAGGGCGGCGTCAGCCTGGCTGATCACCTCGAAGCCTTCCTTCAGGGCGGCGGGCGCATGGCCGGCTTTGGTCGGCCCATTGCCACCGCCGACGAACGCGTCGCGCTGAGCCACGCCCTTGCGTGCGAGCTGGGTCTGGCCGATGGGTATCACGTGCGCCTGGCACTGGAGATCGACGCGTACTTCGCCGCCGCGCGACCGCACCTGCGCATCAACGTCGCCGGGCTCTACAGCGCCTTCGCGGCCGACTTCGGCTGGACGCCGCGCGAGTTCGGCCTGTTCATGTTCGTGACCTTCCAGGCCGGGATGTACCCGTGTTACCTGGAGGCCGCAGACAAGCCCCCGGGGGCGATGTTCCCGGTGCGGTGCGCAGACGTGCGGTATGAGGGGGCACCCGCGCGGGCGTGGCCTGGCGGGTAACGCCCACGACACGGCCCTGCCCCGGCATCGAGGCAGGCTTGCGGGCTGAGGTGGCGAACAAGGTGGCACCAGGTGGGGCCGCTCACCCCCCTGAGCGGGCCCGGCGCAACCCGCTGCACAGCGCCTGGATGGACGCCTTCACGATGTTCTCGTCCACGCCCACACCGTAGGTCGAGCGGCCACCCACCCCCACCTCGACGATGGCGCAGGCCTTCGCGCTGCCGTCGTCGCGGGCGCTTGCCATGGAGCGCTCTTCGTAGCCGTGCACCTCCACCGCGATGCCGGCCGACGCAAAGGCCTGCACCGCCGCGTGGATGGGGCCGTTGCCATGGCCGCGCAAGGTGCGCTCCTGACCATCGATCTCCACCGTCAGCTCGATGGCCTGGCCGCCGTCCTGCTCGAACACGCGCACAGCTCCGCATGGCTCGCGCCCACCTTGTTGCACGTAGGTGTCCGAGAAGATGCGCCAGATGTCGGCCGAGCTGAGCTCACCGCCCTGCGTGTCGGCCACGGCCTGCACCACGCTCGAGAACTCGATCTGCATGCGGCGCGGCATCACCACGCCGAAATCGGATTCGAGCAGGTAAGCCACCCCGCCCTTGCCCGACTGGCTGTTGACCCGGATCACGGAGTCGTAGCTGCGGCCCAGGTCGGCCGGGTCGATCGGCAAGTACGGCACGTTCCACCGCTCGCCGGCCTCAGAACCTTTTGAGTTCCTGGCGGCGAAACCCTTCTTGATGGCGTCCTGGTGGGAGCCAGAGAAGGCGGTGAAGACCAAGTCGCCCGCGTAAGGGTGACGTGGGTGAACGGGCAGTTGGGTGCAATGCTCGGCCGTGCGCACCACGGCGTTGATGTCAGAGAAATCCAGCCCCGGGTGCACGCCTTGGGTGTAGAGGTTGAGGCCCAAGGTCACGATGTCGACGTTGCCGGTGCGCTCGCCGTTGCCGAACAGGCAGCCTTCGACGCGGTCGGCGCCGGCCATCAGGCCCAGCTCGGCGGCGGCCACGGCGGTGCCACGGTCGTTGTGCGGGTGCAGGCTCAAGATGACGCTGTCGCGGCGGGCCAGGTGGCGGTGCATCCACTCGATCTGGTCGGCGTAGACGTTGGGCGTGGTCAGCTCCACCGTGGTCGGCAGGTTCAAGATCGCCTTGCGCTCGGGGGTCGCGCCCCAGGCGGCGGTCACGGCGTCGCACACCTCGAGGGCGAAGTCGAGCTCGGTGCCGGTGAAGGTCTCGGGGCTGTATTCGAGCTGGATCTCGGTTTCGGGCATGGTGGCCGCGATCTCGCGCACCAGCTTCACGCCGGCCACGGCCATCTCGCGCACCTCCTCGCGGCTCATGTTGAAGACGACCTCGCGAAAGGGCTTGGAGGTGGCGTTGTAGACGTGGACGATGGCTTTTTTGGCGCCACGCACCGACTCCATGGTGCGGCGGATCAGGTGCTCTCGCGCCTGGGTCAGCACCTCGATGGTCACGTCTTCGGGGATCAACTTTTCATCGACGAGCTTGCGCACGAAGCCGAAATCGGTGTCGGACGCCGAGGGGAAAGCCACCTCGATTTCCTTGAAGCCGATGGCGCACAGCGTCTGGAACATGCGCAGCTTCTTCTCGCCGTTCATGGGCTCGAAGAGCGACTGGTTGCCGTCGCGCAGGTCGGTGCTCATCCACACGGGTGGCCGGCTGATGACCTGGTTGGGCCAGGTGCGGTCCTTCAAGCCAACGGGCGGGAAGGCGGTGTACTTGGTCTGCGGGTTGGCGAGCATGGTGGTCTTTGCGCTGAGGTTCAAAGGGCGGGTTGACGGGGTTGGCTGCCTGTTTGGCTTGGGCGCCCCTCTCAACCGATGCAGGAATCTTATGGCGCCACCCACCGCAGAGACTGCCAAATTCATGCACACATAGCGCTTGTTTTGGCAGAATATTGCCAATCAAACCGGAATTACGCCATGGAACACGAACTCGACCGGCACGACAAGCAGATCCTCGCCGTGCTGCAGGAAGACGGGCGCATCAGCAACCAGGACCTGGCCGACCGCATCGGCCTGTCGCCCTCGCCTTGCCTGCGGCGCGTGCGCATGCTCGAAGAGTCGGGCGTGATCGCTGGCTACCGCGCCATGCTGGACGCGCGCAAGCTGGGCCTGTCGCTGATGGCGCTCATCGGCATCTCGATGGACAAGCACACGCCCGAGCGGTTTCAGGCGCTCGAAGCCGTCATCCGCGACATCCCCGAGGTGCTGGAGTGCCTGCTCATCACCGGCCAGACGGCCGACTACCAGCTCAAGGTGGTGGTGCGCGACATGGACGCCTACCAGCACCTGCTGCTCAACCGCATCACCCAGATCAAGGGCGTGACGGGCGTGCACACCAGCTTCGTGCTGCGGCGCGTGGTCGACCGCACCGCCCTGCCGCTTTGAGCGGCGGGCTTTTGCGAGGGCTCAGCGCTGTGGCTTGAGGAAGTCGGCCACGGCGCGCGCCATGGCCACCCCCTCCTCGCCGTGATAGCCGTCGACGTAATCGTTGCTCAGGCGCACGACCACCACGCCCTGCTTGGGCGAGACATGGATCATCTGCCCCTGGATGCCCAAGGCGATGAAGTCACCCCGACCGCCTTCCAGCGGCCACCAGTGGTAGCCAAAACCCATCAGCTCTTGCGTCTTGACCTTGCGGGGCACTTGGGTGGATCGCCATGACTTGCCTTCGCTGGCTCGCGTGGCGTCCTGCACCCACTGCGCGTTGAGCAACTGCTGGCCACGCCACGCGCCCTCCTGCAAAAACCATTGGCCGAACACCGCGTAGCTGCGCGCGGTGGCGTAAAGGCAGCACAGCGCGAAGTCACGGCCCTGGGCGTCGGTCAGGATGCGCGCGTCGTCGGGCATGCCCAGCGGAGCCCAAATGTCGCGGCTGAGGATGCGGTGCAGCGGCTGGCCTTGCGCGCCTTCCAGCGCCATCGCGATCGCCTGCGACACGATGCTGGCGTACTCGTACTTGCTGCCGGGCTCGAAGGCGCGGCTCAGCGCGGGCTCGGTCACCTTCTGGTCGAGCGTGTGACCCGCCAGGCCGCCCGTGAAGCGGTTGGCGATGACCTGCATGAACAGCGCCACGCGGTCGACCTCTTCGACGTAGCGCACGCCGGCGCTCATCATCAGGGCTTGCTTGAAGGTCACGCCTTTGAAGCCGTTGGCGGCCAGCGCCGGAGCGTAGCGGTCCATCGGATCGTCGACCGACGCGATGCGGCCTTGCTGGATGGCCAGGCCCACGAGGGCCGAGAGCACCTGCTTCATCATCGACCAGGACTGGTGCAGCGTGGTCGGGCCGTTGGGCCAGCGGTGGTGCTCGTAGACCACCTTGCCGTCTTGCAGCACCAGCAAGGCCTTGACCGAACCGCGCGCGTGGAAGTCTTCGAGCGACCACTGGCGACCCTCCCACTCGTAGCGCAGCGCAGACAGGTCACGCGGCGCCGCGGTCAGGGCCACACGCGGAACCGGTTGGTTGGCCTTGGGACCACTGACCGGCGCCGTGGGCAGCACCCATTCTGGCTTGAACAGTTGGGGCGGCAAAGCCCAGGCTGGAGCGCAGCCAAGCACCGCCCAGGCAAGCAGCGCGACCCATGCCAGCACAGGTTTCAAAACGGCCCGCACGGCAGGTCTGGCGCTCGTCATCCGAACCGTCAACCCGGTGCGCTGGCTTTGGGGCGTCATCTCGTCTCCTCTTGTGTCGCGTCAAGCACGGCAGCGAGGATAGCTGAGCGTCGCACCCCTCAGGGCTGGGGCTGCCCCTGGAGCTTGAACCAGCGCCCGATCAGCTCACGTTCTGCGTCGGTGATCTGGGTGGCGTTGTTCATGGGCATGGCCTTGAGCACCACCACCTGCTGGTAGATGGCCTGCGCGTGCTGCGTGATGAGCTCAGGCGTGTGCAAGGCCACGCCCTTGTTGGCCAGGTTGGCGTTGTGGCAGAGCGCGCAGCGCTGGGCCACGATGGCCTCGACCTGAGGGCGCAGCGTGGCAGCCGTTTCGACCACAGGGGCAACGCCAGCAGGGGCCGCACTCACCGGCGCAGGCTTGGGCGCCAGCCAGATGGCCACGCCCAGCAGCACGGCCACACCAGCGGCGGCCCAAGCCCAGGGTGCCCGGGTGCCGGCCACTTCCGTTTTGTGGCGAGCCACAAAGAACTGCCGGATCAAGGCACCCGCCAGCATGATCAGCACCAGCACCAGCCAGTTGTGCGCGTGCGAGTAGGCCCAGCCGTAGTGGTTGCTGAGCATCGCGAACAGCACCGGCAGCGTGAAATAGGTGTTGTGCACGCTGCGCTGCTTGCCGCGCTGGCCGTGCACCGGGTCAACCGGCTGGCCGGCGCGCATGGCGGCCACCACCTTGCGCTGCCCGGGGATGATCCAGAAGAACACGTTGGCGCTCATGGCCGTGGCCATCATGGCCCCCACCAGCAGGAAGGCCGCGCGCCCCGCGAACAGCTGGCAAGCCAGCCACGAGGCGAACACCACGACGACGAAGATGGCTGCCCCGACGACCTTGTCGCCATTCGGGCCACGGCCCAGGAATCGGCAGATCAGGTCGTAGATCAGCCAGAAGCCGGCCAGGAAGCCAAGCGCAGCATGCACAGCGGCCACGGGCTTCCAGTTGTGCACGCTCTGGTCGATCAGGAAGGTGCCCGCGTTGAACAGGTACAGCACCGTGAACAGCGCGAAACCGGTCAGCCAGGTGGAGTAGCTCTCCCAGTAGAACCAGTGAAGGTTCTCGGGCAGCTTCGGGGGCGCGCCCAGGTACTTCTGGGGGTTGTAGAAGCCGCCGCCGTGCACGGCCCACAGCTCGCCACCCACGCCCTTGTCGCGCAGGGCCGCGTCTTGCGGCTTGGTCAGCGTGTTGTCCAGCCACACGAAGTAGAACGAGGAGCCCACCCAGGCAATCGCCGTGATGACGTGCGCCCAGCGCAGCAGCAAGTTGGCCCAGTCCAGGGCGTAAGCCAAGATCGGAGAGAAGTCCATGCCCTGCCCTTCAGCTGCCGCGGTAGGTGGAGTAGGACCAGGGGCTCACGAGCAGGGGCACGTGGTAGTGGGCCTGCGCATCAGAAATGCCGAAGTCCAGCGGCACCTCGGTCAAAAAGGGCACCTCGGGCATGGGCGTGCCGCGCGAGCGGAAGTAGGCATCGACCTGGAACACCAGCCGGTAGTGCGCGGCCTTGAGGTCGGCGCCTTGCAGCAGGGGGCCGTCGATGCGGCCATCGTCGTTGGTCACCACCTGGCGCAGCAGTTGCCAACGCCCATCGGCGCAGCCGTCGGGTGACGGCACCCGCACATACAGGGCAATGGCCATGCCGACGGCGGGGGTGCCGTGCACGGTGTCGAGCACATGGGTGGTCAGGCGACCGCCTGAGGAAGGAGTGGCGCTCATGGTGTCAGCGAAATGTTGAGACACAAACAGGGCTTGTGCCGCCAAAGAAAAACTGTATACACTTTAACCACGATGAGCGCCGCACGCAAGCCGTCCAGATCACCCGCCAGCCACACCCCAGTGGCCGAGCCGACCTCGTTCGCCCCAGCCAGCCGCAGGCCGCCCCTGGCCAAAGCCGATGCAGATGCGATTCCCATGCCACCCGAGCCGGTCACCGGCGACGACACCAGCAGCACAGAGCACATCGTGCTGGCGGTGACCCGAGCCATCGTCGAGCACCGCCTGCTGCCAGGCGAGAAGCTGGTCGAGCAGAAAATCGCCGATCGCTTCGGCGTGTCACGCACCATCGTGAGGCAGGCCTTCAACCGCCTGTCCGAGCTCAAGCTGGTGCGCCTGGAGCCCGCACGTGGCGCCTTCGTGGCCGCGCCTTCCATCACCGAGGCTCGCGAAGTCTTCGCGGTGCGCCGCATGGTCGAGGGCCAGATGATGCGCGCGCTGGTGGCCAGCATCCGCCCCGCTCAACTGCGCACCCTCAAGGCCCACCTCAAGGCCGAGGGCGACGCCGTCAAACGCATCGACGTGCAGGCGCGCACCCAGCTGTTGTTCGACTTCCACGTCGAGCTGGCCCGCGTGCTGGGCAACCAGGTGCTGGTCAACCTGATGCAGGAGCTGGTCTCGCGCTGCTCGCTCATCACGCTGATGTACCAGTCGTCCGACGACGCCGAGACCTCGCACGCCGAGCACATCGCCATCCTCAAGGCCATCGAGGCCCGCGACGCCGACACCGCCGCCGCCCTGGTCGACGACCACCTGATGACGGTGGAGCACCAGCTCACCGAGCGCCCGCGCGCGCCCCACATCCCTGCCCTGATCGCCAGGCGACAGGCGTGACGCCAACGCGTCCACTCGCCGACAACCCTCAGCATAAACAGCCGCACAACCCGCCGCACCATGCCACAGCCGAGCACATCGAGCACACAGCGCCCTTATCCGCGTGACCTGATCGGACACGGCCGCAACCCGCCGCACGCGCGCTGGCCGGGCGGCGCGCGCATCGCCGTGCAGTTCGTGCTCAATTACGAAGAAGGCGGCGAGAACTGCGTGCTGCATGGCGACGCAGGCAGCGAGCAGTTCCTCAGCGAGATGTTCAACCCGCCGGCCTACCCAGATCGGCACATGAGCATGGAGTCGATCTACGAATACGGCTCACGGGCTGGCGTGTGGCGCTTGCTGCGCGAGTTCGAGCAGCGCCAGATGCCGCTGACCATCTTCGGTGTGAGCATGGCCCTGCAGCGCCACCCCGAACTCACGCAAGCATTCAAAGATTTGGGCCACGAGATCGCCTGCCACGGCTGGCGCTGGATCAGCTACCAGCAAATCGACGAGGCCACCGAGCGCGCCCACATGGCCGAGGGCATGCGCATCATCCAGGCGCTGACCGGCGAGCGCCCGCTGGGCTGGTACACCGGCCGAGACAGCCCCAACACCCACCGCCTGGTCGCCGACTTCGGCGGCTTCGAGTACGACAGCGACCACTACGGCGACGACCTGCCCTTCTGGATGCCGGTTGCCAAATCGAATGGCGAGGTCGTGCAGCAGCTCATCGTGCCCTACGCCATGGACACGAACGACATGCGCTTTTGCCTGCCGCAAGGCTTCTCGCAGGGCGAGGACTTCTTCACCTACCTGCGCGATGCCTTCGACGTGCTCTATGCCGAAGGCGACCCGAACGGCCTGGACCGCCCGAAGATGCTGAGCATCGGCATGCACTGCCGCCTGCTGGGCCGACCGGGCCGCATGCGTGCGCTGCAGAAGTTCCTCGACCACGTCCAGGCCCATGAGCACGTGTGGGTGTGCCGCCGCATCGACATCGCCCGCCACTGGCGTGCTACGCACCCAGCCCCAACAGCTTGAGGTGGCCTGAACCCGCCTGACCCTGCCTGAAACCGCCCGCCCAGACGCCACCGCCATGCCCGCGCTCACCCTTGCCCAGCTCAACGCCGCCGACCAGGCGGGCTTCGTCGCCCTGCTGGAGGGCATCTACGAGCATTCGCCCTGGATCGCAGCGCAAGCCTGGGCCAACCAGCCCGCTGGCGGCTTCATCAGCCTCGACCAGCTCAAGCACGCCCTCGCTCAGGTCGTGCGCACCGCCTCGCAAGACGCCCAGCTCGCGCTGATTCGCGCCCACCCCGAGCTCGCCGGCAAGGCCGCTGTGGCGGGCCAGCTCACGGCCGAGTCCACCAACGAGCAGAGCAAGGCAGGCCTCACGCATTGCACCCCCGAGGAGTTCGCGCAGCTGCAGCAACTCAACGCCGACTACAACGCGCGCTTCGGCTGGCCCTTCATCCTGGCCGTGCGTGGGCCGCATGGTCGTGGCCTGCCACGCGCCGACATCATCCGCACCTTCGCACGCCGCCTGAACAACACCGCCAGCTTCGAGCTGGCCGAGTGCCTTCGCAACATCCACCGCATCGCCGAGATCCGACTCAACGACAAGTTCGGCTTCACGCCAGCCGAGGGTGACCTGATCCTGCAATGGGCCGAAGCCCTGGCCACCCACACCGAAGGCGCAGGCCAGGACAACGGCATGGACGACCAGCCGCCCCTGACCGTCACCTACCTGAGCGAAGCCCACCAGGCCTGCGCCATTCAGCTGATGGCCTGGATGCGCGCTTGCGGCTTCGACGAAGTCTCACGCGACGCGGTGGGCAACGTGGTGGGCCGCTTCCATGGCAGCGACCCGAGCGCCCCCATGCTGTTGACCGGCTCGCACTACGACACCGTGCGCAATGGGGGGCGGCACGACGGGCGGCTCGGCATATTCGCGCCCATGGCGTGCGTGCGCGCGTTGCACGCGCAAGGTCGGCGCCTGAAGCACGGCATCGAGGTCGTGGGCTTTGCCGAAGAAGAGGGCCAGCGCTACCGGGCCACCTTCCTGGGCTCCTCGGCCCTGGTCGGCGACTTCAACCCCGACTGGCTTGATCTCACCGATGCCGATGGCATCACGGTCAGACAAGCCATGCGGTCCGCCGGCCTGAGCGGTGAGCTGAAAGACATCCAGGCCATCCAGCGAGACCCGTCCCGCTACCTCGGCTTCGTCGAGGTGCACATCGAACAAGGCCCGGTGCTGGACGGCCTCGACACGCCGCTGGGCATCGTCACCTCGATCAACGGCGCCAAGCGATTCAGCTGCGAAGCCGTCGGCACGGCCTGCCACGCCGGCACCACACCGATGCCCATGCGACAGGACGCCGCCGCCGCGGTGGCCGAAGTGATCCTCGCGGTCGAGGCCCGCGCCAACCAGGACGCAGGGGCGGCCGCGGGCCCATCTGTGGGCACCGTGGGCGTGCTCCACGTGCCGCAAGGCTCCATCAACGTCGTGCCCGGTCGCTGCCAGTTCACACTCGATTTGCGCGCCCCCACCGACGCCCAGCGCGATGCGCTCGCCGCCGACGTGCTGGCCCGCATCCAGGGCATCGCTGAGCGAAGAGGCGTGCACATGCGCTGCGACCTGCACCTCACCGTGGCCGCCGCCCCGTCAGATGCCGCCTGGCAAGCCCGCTGGGAGCAGGCCGTCGCGCAGATGGGCCTGCCCGCCTTGCGGCTGCTCAGCGGTGCAGGCCACGACGCCATGAAGCTGCACCAGGTGTTGCCGCAGGCCATGCTCTTCGTGCGTGGCGGCAACGCCGGCATCAGCCACAACCCGCTGGAGACCATCACCAACGACGACGCCCAGCGCGCCGTCACCGCCTTCATGAACCTGCTGACCTCGCTCTGAGCGCTTTGCGCGCTCCTCCAACCCCCATCAGGCTCACCCACCCCATCGACCGCTGACCCGCCGCGCATGACCACCGCCCACGCCCCCTACGACGCCCTCGACGCCTGGGTCGATGCCCACTTCGACGAAGAGGTGCGCTTCCTGCAGGCCCTCGTGCAGGTGCCCACCGACACCCCCCCCGGCAACAACGCGCCACACGCCGAGCGCACCGCCCAGCTGCTGGCCGACTTCGGCTACGCGGCCGAAGCCCACCCCGTGCCCGCAGGCGAGGTGCACGCCTACGGCCTGCAAAGCCTGACCAACCTCATCGTGCGCCGCCGCTACAGCGATGGCGGTCGCACGGTGGCGCTCAATGCTCACGGCGACGTGGTGCCCCCCGGCGAAGGCTGGACGCACGATCCCTACGGCGGCGAAGTGGTCGACGGCAAGCTCTATGGCCGCGCCTCCGCCGTCAGCAAGAGCGACTTCGCCACCTTCACCTTCGCCCTTCGAGCACTGGACGCACTGGTGGCTCAAGGTCAAGCTCAAACACGCGGCGGCGTTGAGTTGCACTTCACCTACGACGAGGAGTTCGGCGGCGAACTCGGCCCCGGTTGGCTGCTCAAGCAAGGCCTCACCAAGCCTGACTTGCTGATCGCCGCAGGCTTCAGCCACGAAGTGGTCACCGCCCACAACGGCTGCCTGCAGATGGAAGTCACCGTGCACGGCGAGATGGCGCATGCGGCCATCCCACACACCGGTGTCGATGCCCTGCAGGGCGCGGTGCGCATCCTCAACGCGCTGTACGAGCAGAACACGCTGTACAAGCAGGTGACGTCCCAGGTGCCGGGGATCACCCACCCCTACCTGAACGTCGGCCGCATCGAGGGCGGCACCAACACCAACGTCGTGCCCGGCAAGGTCGTGCTCAAGCTCGACCGCCGCATGATCCCTGAAGAAGACCCGGTGGCGGTCGAGGCCGACATCCGCCGCGTGATCGACACCGCCGCCGCCAGCTTCCCGGGCATCCGCGTCGAGATCAAGCGCCTGCTGTTGGCGCACTCGCTGCAGCCACTGCCAGGCAATGCGCCCTTGGTCGAGGCCCTGCAAAAGCACGGCGAGGCGATCTTTGGTGAACCGCTGCCCACCAAGGGCACGCCGCTGTACACCGACGTGCGCCTGTACTGCGCGCAAGGCATCCCGGCCGTCATCTATGGCGCAGGCCCGCGCACGGTGCGCGAGTCCAACGCCAAGCGCGCCGACGAGCACCTGGTGCTCGATGACTTGCGCAAAGCCACCAAGGTGGTGGCCCGAACGCTGTTGGACCTGCTGAGCAACTGACCAGCGCAGCGGCACAGGCCTTGCGAGTCAACGACCATGCAATGCCTCGTCATCTGGGCGCACCCCGATCCCACCAGCTACAACGCAGCCCTGTGCGAAACCGCCGTCGCCGCCCTGCGCAGCCAGGGCCACCAGGTCAGCCTGCTCGACCTGTACCGTCAGGGCTTTGACCCGGTGCTCAGCCCGACCGAAAAGGCCAGCTACCTGCCGCGCACGTCCGACAACATCGCCGCGCTGCAGCCCCACGTCGATGCGCTGAAAAGCGCCGAAGCCCTCATCGTCGTCTACCCCACGTGGATGTACGGCCCACCCGCCATCCTCAAAGGCTGGCTGGACCGCGTCATGCTGCCCGGCGTGGCCTTCCAGGTGGGCGCCGGGCCGAACCGCCCCATCACGGGCTGCCTGGACCACATCCGCTGCTTCGTCGGCATCACCACGTCCGGTGCACCTTGGTGGTGGTTGCGCGTCGTTGGCGACCCAGGCCGCAGCCTTTTCATGCGGGGCCTTCGCCCGCTGTTCGCCAAACGTTGCCGCAGCCGCTGGCTGCAACTGCACGGCATGAACCACCAGACGCCCGCAGCGCGCCAACGTTTCCTCCAACGCGTGCACGACACCCTTGCGCGCCTGAGCTGAACCCACCCCATGCCCCGCAGCCTGCCCATCATCGACATCGGCCGCACCGAAGGCCTGCCCGAGCGCCTGGACTCGGCCTGCCGGCACGAGGGCTTCTTCTACGTGATCGGTCATGGCATCGACCCGCAGGTCCGGGCCCAGGCCTTCGACGCCTCGCGCCGCTTCTTTGACCTGTCTGACGAGGTCAAGGCTAGCTGGCACATCGAGCGCAGCGGCATCCACCGCGGCTGGGACCCAGTGGCCTGGCAATCGCTGGAGCCTGGGCGGCCAGGCGACCTCAAGGAGAGCTTCTACCTCGGCGTCGATCGCCCGGCTGACGACCCATTGGTGCTGGCCGGCACCCCGAACCACGGCCCCAACCAATGGCCCGACGAGGCCCTGGTGCCTGGCTTTCAGGCTGCCATCCAGCGGTATGAAGCGGCCACGCACGAACTGGCCCGCCGACTGCTGTCCTGCATGGCCCAGGGCCTGGGACTGCCATCGAGGCACTTCGATGCCTTCATGCGCGACCCGATGCCCGTGCTGCGCCTGCTGCACTACCCGCCTCAGCCGCCTTCCGACGCCAGCTTGCCCGGCCAGATCGGCTGCGGCGCTCACACCGACTGGGGCAGCATCACCCTGCTCGCACAGGACGAAGCCGGCGGCCTGCAAGTGCAAGATGAGCAAGGTCAGTGGTTCGACGCCCCGCCCATCGCCGACGCCTACGTGGTCAACCTGGGCGACATGATGGCGCGCTGGACCAACGACCGCTACCGCTCCACCCCGCACCGGGTGCTCAACCCGAGCGGGCGAGACCGGCTGTCCATCGCCTGCTTCTTCGACATGGACTATCACGCCAAGGTCGAGGTGCTGCCGGGTTGCAGCAGCCAAGAGCGGCCGCCACGCTATGCGCCGACCACCGCGGGCCGGCACATCATCGAGATGTACGAGCGCACCCGGGCCAGCGCGGCAACCTGATCGCCTCAGACCTTGAAGACGGTCACTTCCTCGGCCAGCTTGCTGGACTGATCCTTCAAGCTCTCGGCAGCAGAAGCGGCCTCCTCCACCAGCGCCGCGTTCTGCTGGGTCATCTGGTCCAGGTGGCTGACCGCCACGTTGATCTGGTCGATGCCGTCGCGTTGCTCCTGCGCTGCGGCCGAGATCTCGCCGATGATGTCCGTCACGCGCTGCACGCTGGAGACGATCTCGGTCATCGTTTCACCGGCGTCCTTGACCAGGCGGGCCCCGGACTCCACCTTCTCGACGCTGGCGCCAATCAGGGTTTTGATCTCGCGCGCGGCCTCCGCCGATCGCTGCGCCAGCGAGCGCACCTCGCCAGCCACCACGGCAAAGCCACGCCCCTGCTCGCCCGCGCGGGCCGCTTCCACCGCAGCGTTCAAGGCCAGGATGTTGGTCTGGAAGGCGATGCCATCGATCGTGCCAATGATGTCGCCGATGCGCCTGGAGCTGCCGCTGATCTCTTCCATCGTCGAGACCACCTGCGACACCACCGAGCCACCGCGCTGCGCCACTTCGGCGGCAGAGCTGGCGAGCTGATTGGCCGTGGCGGCAGAATCGGCCGTCTGCCTGACGGTGCCGGTGAGCTGCATCATCGACGCGGCGGCCTCCTGCAGGCTGGACGCGGTCTGCTCGGTGCGGGACGACAGGTCCATGTTGCCCGTGGCGATTTCCGCGCTGGCCACGCTGATGCTGTCCGTCGACAGGCGCACGCTGCGCACCAGGTTCTGCAACGCGCCCTGCATGCTCGCCAGCGAGTGAAGCAGGCGCCCCGTCTCGTCGTGGCTGCGCACCTCGATTTGGCTGCTCAAGTCGAACCGTGCAATCGCCTCGGCCACGTCGACCGCCTGACGCAGCGGCTGCGTGATCGAGCGGACCAGCCAGATCGACAGCCCGACCCCCGCCAGCAGCGCCGACAGCGCGAAAGCCAGCAAAGCCCACCGGGCGTGTCGGTTGTCTGCCTCCACGCGCAGGGCAGCCTCATCGAGCTGGGCGCGCTCGTGCTGCATCACCGCCTTCATGGCGTCCTGGAATGCGATGGCGGCAGGCTGGAACTCCTGATCGAAGATGCTCTTGGCCCGATCGGCCTCGCCGGCCTTCTTGGCCGCCGAGACGGCGTCGCGTGTGCTCAGGTACCGCTTGCGAGCCTCGGACAGGTTGTCGAACAGCTTGCGCGCCTCGTCGCCCTGCAACAAGCCCTCCAGCTGCTTCTGGTATTCGGTCGACTGCTTGGTGGACTCGGCCGCAGCCCCCGCGAAGAACTGCGCGAGCGACGTGTCGGTGCTGATGGCGATGGCGCTGGTGCGGTTGACCCCGTTGGTGATGTTGCGATACCAGTCGGAGGCCACCCGTTCGGCCACCAGCGAACGCTGCAGCATGCTCTCGGTGTCGGCTGCGATGCGCTTGAGGGACACGTAGCCGATGCCTGCACCAACGAACGAGAGCGCAAGCACCAGCCCCAGCACCATGGCCATGCGCTGGCCAATGGAGTTGCCAGCTTTTGAGATCAATTGCGTCATGCGCATCACCTGTCAAACGGTCGAAGAACCCCATGGGTATCGGCTGTTTGCGCGCCTGATTGAGGCGCAAGGCGTCAAGCCGCGCTCGGCTGGCCAACAAAGTGCGACGGGCAAAGCAAAAACGCCTGACTTCTTTCGAAATCAGGCGTTTGCGTTCGATGTCTGGTGGGGTGGCTGATGGGACTCAAGATTTGCAGGGCACAGGCCTTACGAATCAACAGCTTACGCTGCCCTCAGACACCCCAGGTACAAAGCAGGGTTCGTAGACTTTTCAGGTTACCGCCCGCTAGCAAACGGGCGCACCCAGTTTCAGGGCGCTCGGAAATACAAGCGCCGGGTCTGCAGCAAAGCCACCTGTAGCGCTCACCGCATGTGTGCCACGGCGGGCAAGCACTTTTGGCGCATATCATCGCAACGAACAAAATTTCGCGCAGGAGGATGGCATGAGAAAACGACCATTGACCGCATGGAACAAAGATGGCTCTCGCAGTCTGACCTTCATGCTTGGCGACGTTCCACTATTGCACGCCCGCATACCAGACAAATACACGAAGAAAATCGTCACCTCCGCTCGCGTGAGGAAAGACTTGGAGGTTTGCATCGCCTCATTCAATCGCGCACTAAGCACGTTGATGGACGTCCACAACAGTGACGGCGACATAAGTTCCATGAACGAAAAATTTCCTGAAGAAATTGTTCGTTTTCAAGCATTTTTAAGTTGCGGATTCGTGTCCTACGGGCGAGTGTTCGTTGATTCGTATGTTGATCACAAACGCTTGTATTCCGAAGAGGAAGGAGAGCGATTTGTCGAGCTTCACCAGTGGGCGATGGAAGTCATGAGAAATGGCTACTATGCGCACACAGGAGTAAACATGTTCGACGACCCCGTAATTGCTGCAACGTTCCTGCATGCTAACGGCCAGAGCTTCACAGGCTTGGTTTCCGACATTAACTATTCCTTCATTTTTGAGGACGAAATGGTCTTGAACATGCTGGAGATGGCTGAGTTTGCGTATGCGTACATCAACCGTAGGTTACTAGATCAACTCGAAGCGCTACACAAAATGCTGATAGAAAAAAACATGATGAGCGAACTCGCAGCAAGTGCGGTTTATGCAACTCGCCTTCCTTGCCATGCACCGCCGCCGAAATTGCCACCCCAGATCGATCGCGCATGCCGCGATACTGGGATTGCGTGAGCGGGCGACTCAACACATGGAAAATCAGACCCGTGCAAGCCATACAACCACCTCAATGATGCGATTCGCTGTGCTCTTTGCAATGCCGAACGGTCTTTCGATGTCAATGCACACCACAGTGAAGAGCCGAAGCAGAATTCTCAGCAAAATTTGTATGTATCGGATGGGAGCCTCAACACCCTTTTACAGAGCTACGTCCACGCTGCCATAGAGGAAAAGGTGATCACAGCCGAAGGCCGCTTCACTTTCCATAACTTGCGGGGCTACTACGCCACAGTGCACAAAGCCGAGACGGGCACCCTGCCCGACCTGCACAAGAACCCGGAGACCACCGCCCGGGTGTACGACCGAAACAAGGAAGTGAAGCGGCGGGCGCTTTGAGCTTTCACCAAGGCGGCGACGCTTGAGGGTTGTCGATAAGCGTTATCTGAAATTCCAGACGCTCCGTCAACTCACATGCCATGTGGTAGTGACTGTCCCAGTGCGACCTCCAATTGACGACTTGCACGCGCACGGTTTCGCACTTCCTGACCTTCTCCTGAGTAGACGTCAGCAGATCGTCAACCCTCAACAACAAGTGATGCAGAAGGACATGCAGTTCAGCTGTCGGCATTTGGCTTGGGACAAAGCTGTTGAGCGCACGACGTAGCAAGTCAAGCCTGAGGAACAGGCTGCTGAGATCTCGCAAGTGAGCTGGGACAGCGCCTCTCTCATCAACGCCCTCCGCGTTCACTACCGACTTAAGCTCGGATGCGCACCGATGCAAAACACCTACTACCCGCCGGAGCTCCTCACGCACTTTCCGTTCTTCTCGATCAACGTCCAATGCGTGCTGAAAGGCAGCCACAGCCACAGCAGCCAGGATGGCAAGCACCGAGCCGACGGCCTGAACCCAGGCAGCAGCGGTCTGGCCTTTGAGGTCCTCAAAACTGAAAAGGTGGAACACCCACACGATGCACACGTAGGTGACAGCACCGCTCCACCATGCAGCCGTTTTCCATCCGTCCATCGATCCGTTCTCCCTGAATCGATATTCCCACGATGGGAATAAAACGCCTTCTTTGAGATCCACAAACAACAACGCCGACGAAGCTAAGTGCTTGTCGGCGTTGGATTAACGGGTGGGGTGGCTGATGGGACTCGAACCCACGACAACCAGAATCACAATCTGGGACTCTACCAACTGAGCTACAGCCACCGCAGCGAAGACATAAATTATAGCCTGCTTTTCAAGGCTGTCACGAAGCGCTCGCCGCTTTTTGTTGTTCTGGCGCCTTCTCCATGACCTTCTTGCCTTCGTGCAGGAACTCGACCTTGTGCTGGCGCTTGAGCGCGCGGTAGTAGGCATCGGCCTCTGCACGGCCCCAGTAGCCGCCAAACTGGTTCTGCGTTTCCTTGATCTCCTGCTCGGAAATCGACAGCGGCAGCACCTTGTTGACCTTGATCAGGGCCACGCCTTCGGCACCCATGTCGACCACCGACCAGCCCGGCAGCTGATTGGCCGGCACGCGCAGCGCGGCTTCCAGCACCATTGGTGGCTGGTTGAACACAGTGCGACGCGACATCTCAACCGGCGCGGGCAGGCCCGACTTCTCAGGCGACTGCTTCCATTCGGCCATCTTGCGCTCGGCATCGGCCTTGGCTGCCTTGCGGGCTTCCTGCGCCACCCAGCGATCACGCAGTTCGGCCTTGACCTCGTCGAAAGCGCGGTTTGCCGCAGCATGGTGCTTGACCACACGCGCCGACACCAGCTTGTTCGTGCCCACTTCAATGGCCTCGGTGCTGCGGGCCTTGGCGCGGTTTTCGGCGTCGAACAGGGCATCGAGCAGCCGGCGGTTGCCCAGCACGCCCTGGTCCTTGGTGCCCGGCTCGCGCAGCACGTCGCGCGCGGTCTGGACGCTGAGCTTGAGCTCGTCGGCGACTGGCTTGAGGCTGTCGGCTTGCTCGTAGACACCATTGGTGAAGCGCTCGGCGGCCTCGGCGTACTGGCGCTGGGCCAGTTGCTTGCGGGCTTCGTCCTCGATCTGGGCGCGCACGGCCTCGAAAGGCTGAGCCTGACCGCCGCGAACATCGGTCACCACGATGATGTGGTAGCCGAACTCGGTCTCGACGATGCCGCTGAGCTCGCCCTTCTTGAGCTTGAAGGCCGTTTCATCGAAGGCCTTGACCATGGCGCCGCGGCCAAAGAAGTCGAGGTCACCACCGGCCACGGCCGAGCCCGGGTCGTCGGAGTTCTTGCGTGCGAGCTCGGCAAACAGCGAGGGGTTCTGCTTGAGTTGGGCCAACAGGCCCTCGGCCTTGGTGCGGGCGGCCTTCTTCTGGTCGGCCGAGGCGCCGGATTCGGTCTTGATCAGGATGTGGCTGGCGCGGCGCTCTTCGGGCGTCGTGTAGCGGGCCTGGTTTTCCTGGTAGCTGCGGCGCAGCTCTTCCTCGCTGACGACCACGCGTTGTTTGAGGGCATCCAGGTCGAGCACCAGGTACTCCACGTCGGCGCGCTCGGGCGATGCCAGCCAGGCGGCGTTGGTGGGGTCCTTGTAGAAGGCCTGCAGCTGCGCATCCGTCGGGTTGAGCTGGGCGGCGTAGGCCTTGGGGTCGAGCTTCATCCACTGCACTTCACGCACCTGGAACAGGGCGTCCACCGCGTGGCGGTTGGCGGTCAACGATGTCTGGCCGGTGGCCTGCACGCTGCCGAGCACCTGGCCCAGCACCAGCTCCTGGCGCACCATGCCCTCCAGGCGCTGCATGGTCAGGCCCTGGGCTTCCAGCAATTGCTTGTTGATGGTGCCGTCCGGGTTGAACAGGGCAGCGAAGCGCGGGTCGGTGGTGAAGCTGCGCAGCAGGCGAGCGTCGGTCACGCCCAAGTGCTGGTCGGAGGCGGCGGCGGCCAGCACGTATTGACGCACCAGGGCTTCGAGCGACTGCTTGCGGAATTCGGGGGTGTCAAACAGCTTGGGGTCGACGCCAGGTTGCTGCTCGCGCACGCGGTCCACGAAGTTGCGGTGGGCGTTGTCCCACTCGGCCTGCGTGATCGATTGCTTGCCCACCTTGGCAACGATGTCGGCCTCGTCCCCGAAGCGCGAATAGCCCTGGATGCCGAAGACCACGAAGGACGGCAGGATGAGGATCACCAGGATGAGCTGGAGGATGCGGGTGTTCTTGCGGACGAAATCGAACATGACGGAACCGGGCAAGGCGCCGGCCACAAGGGCTGCGCGGGACGGCCGAGGCCAATGGAACAAAGGCGAACCCAGGTTCGCCTTGATGTGACACGCCGGCCGAAAACCTTTCGAAATCAACAGCTTGCATGAATCGCAAGGCGCTCATCTCCGGGCTTGGGCAGGGTGCGCGGCCATTCTAACCACGAATCTCCGCGCCCCTTGGGAGCCCCGTTGCAGGAAAACCCGGTCGATTTGCCCGGCGCTTGTCATCCGAAGGCCCCCGGGCCACGTTAAGCAAAGTGAAGGGGCGCCAAGGAATGCCCCATCGAGGACCGAGATGCCCAAATCCACCCCCCAGCCCCGCGTGGGCGAGACCAGCCGCAACCTGCCGTCGCCCGCGCTGCTCGCGGCACGGCCGCTGCAGGCCACCGCAGGCAAACCTGCCGCCAACCTGCGCGACGCCCGCTCTCGCGACGAGTGCCACTGCGACGACGGCCCTGAGCGCCTGTCGCCTCGCGCCGCCCGCAACCGCTGGTGAGCCGCGCGCCCTGGCCAGCTGTGCCGGGGCAACAAAAAAGCACGCCATCGGGGCGTGCTTGCATGTCAGCTGTCGGGGTGGTGGGTGCTGAGGGGCTCGAACCCCCGACCTACGCCTTGTAAGGGCGCCGCTCTACCAACTGAGCTAAGCACCCGACAGCGGGCGCCATCATAAGTCATGCAGACCGGCCTTCAGGACAGCGCGTCGCGCAAAGCCTTGCCAGGACGGAACTTGGGCGTGCGCGATTTGCGGATCTGGATGACCGCGCCCGTGCGGGGGTTGCGCCCCTCCCGGGCTGCCCGGGTGCTCACGGCAAAGGTGCCAAAGCCCGCCAGGGTCACGGAGTCTCCGCGCTGCAAGGTGCCACACACCCCGCCGATGAATGCGTCAACCGCCCGGCCGGCCGCCGCTTTGGAGATGTCCGCCTGCGTGGCGATGTGTTCGATGAGCTCGGCCTTGTTCACTGCGGTCCCCTGACGTCCAACGCACTTGGTGTGCCTGCCATTCTAGGAGCCACGAGCCGGCCAGCGACAGAGGGAACGGACGGGGAGTTGTTCGCTTGACAGCGCGCCCCCGCCCTCCTGCCGATCACTTCACTTTGTCGCGGATGGCAGGAAGCGCCTTCTGCAGGTAGTACACCATTGACCAAATGGTCAGGGCACAGGCGATGTAGATCAGCCAGGTGCCCAGCAAGCGTGTGTGCACGCCTGGCAGCACCTCGCCATCGAACAACAGCAGCACGATGGCTGCCATCTGCGACGCGGTTTTGAGCTTGCCCAGCATGTGCACGGCCACGCTGCGCGACGCACCGATCGAGGCCATCCACTCGCGCAAGGCAGAAATCGCGATCTCCCGGCCGATGATGATCAAGGCCACCAGGGCTTCGACGCGGTGCAATTCCAGCAGCACGAGCAGCGAGGCACAAACCAGGAACTTGTCAGCGACCGGGTCCAGGAAGGCCCCAAAGGCGGACGTCTGGTTCAGGCGCCGGGCCAGCCAGCCATCCAGCCAGTCCGTCAGGGCCACCACGATGAACAGCACGCTGGCGGCGAGGTTGACCTCGTGCGGCGGCCAGGGCATGTAAAACAGGCCAACGATCAGTGGGATGGCGACGATGCGCGCCCAGGTCAGCAAGGTGGGGAGATTGAGGAACATATGCGGCCATTGTGCCGTGATCCGATCAGCTCCCTGCCCGATCCAGCGTCATCGGCTTGAACTTGCGGTCTTCCTTGAACAGGAAAGTCTCGTTGAACTTCCAGGGTTTGGGCAGTTTCGACACGTCGCCATAGGGCGCCGCGCGCTGGATGGCCTGGGTCGCCAGTTGCACCGTGTCCTTGGCCTGGCTGGGGTGACGCATGACGCTGATGTGGCGAACGCTGCCATCGGCGTTGAGCTCGATCGTCATGACCGGGATGGCCAGCAGCATGAAGGGCGGCTTGCCCAGGTAGCTGCCGTCGGGGTTGGCGGCCACCAGTCGCTCGGCGGCCTGGCGCCTGACTTCGGCCCAGTTCCGCGAGGCCCGCGGGGGCGGCAGCTTGACGATCCGAGGGGCCTTGGGAGCCTGGGCCGATCCGCCTGTGGCGCCGTCAGCCTGGCTCGGGCGATCGGCAGGTGCCGGACGGTCCGACGGCTTGTCCGGCGGGGGCGCGGTGCAGGCGGCCAGGCCCAGTGCCAAGGCAAGGGCCATCCCCGACAAGCGGTTGAAAGAGGGCACCAGGGGCGCGCCGGGCGCGCGAGGGCAAGACACGTCAACGGAGCGCACGGTAGATCTCCTCGGCCAGCTCTTGCGAGATGCCGTCGACGCTGGCCAGTTCGTCAACGCTCGCTGCACCCACCCCCCGCACACCGCCAAAGCGCTGAAGCAAGCGGGCGCGCTTCTTGGGGCCGACGCCGGGGATGTCTTCCAGGCTGCTGCCACCCGTGCGCACGCTGGCGCGCTTGGCACGCATGCCGGTGATGGCGAAGCGGTGGGCCTCGTCACGGATCTGGGCGACCAACATCAGGGCGGCCGACGTGGGTGCCAATTGCAATTTCGGCCGCCCGTCGGCAAACACAAGCTCTTCGAGGCCCACCTTGCGGCCCTCACCCTTTTCAACGCCCACGATGATGGACAACGGCAGGCCGAGTTGCCCGAAGACTTCGCGCGCCATCGACACCTGCCCCTTGCCGCCGTCGATCAGGACGATGTCGGGCACGCGCGCCGAGCGTGAAGGGGCCGCTTTGGAGCTGTTCGGGGAGACCGCGCTGTAGCGCCGCTCGAGGGCCTGCTTCATGGCTGCGTAGTCGTCGCCCGGGGTGATGCCATCGATGTTGTAGCGACGGTACTGTGAGGATTGCATCTTGTGGCCCTCGTAAACCACGCAGGACGCCTGGGTGGCTTCGCCAGCCGTGTGGCTGATGTCGAAGCACTCGATGCGCAGGCCCGCCAGCGGGTCGTGCGTGCGAGCGGGTGCGGGCTGTCCACGCACCTCGTCACCCGTGTCAGCGCCTTCGACGGGGGCAACCGGGTCGCCCAGGGATTCGGCTTGGCCTTCGCCTGTGTCCAACCCCGCCTCTCGGGCATCCAGGTCCAACTCCAGGTTCAGATCGAGGTTGAGCGCCTCGACCAGGGCGCGCGTGCGGGCCTGCTGAGAACCCTCTTCGCTGAGCAAACGAGCCAGGGACAGCTCGGCCCCCTTGACGGCCATCTCCAGCCAGATGCGGCGTTGCTCGCGCGGCTGGTGCACCACAGCCACTTTGCGCCCAGCCTGCTCGCTCAGCGCATCCACCAACTCCGGGTCCACGGGGTGGCTGAGGATGAGCAGCGATGGCAAGGCACCGCCCAGGTAGTGCTGGGCCAGGAAGGCCTCGAGCACCGCCACCTCGGTGGCCTGCTGCCAGGCCTGGGCGTCCAGGGGCTGCTCGCCCGACTCGAGCTCGGCCAGGCTGGCGTGGTCCTGCACGTGAACCGGGAAATGCGCGCGATCGCCCAGGTGCCGCCCGCCCCGCACCATGGCCAGGTTCACGCAGGCGCGGCCGCCCTGCACCTTCACGGCCAGCACGTCCACGTCCTTGTCGCTGACGGTCTCGACCGACTGCTGGTGCAGCACCTTGGCGAGCGAGCCGATCTGGTTGCGGATCTCGGCAGCCTGCTCGTATTCGAGCTTGTCGGCGTGATCCATCATGCGCACCTGCAGGTCGGCCATCACGCCTTCGGCTTCACCCAGAAGAAAGCGCTCGGCCTGCCCCACGGATGCACGGTATTCGTCGTCCGACACCAGGCCCACGCACGGGCCGCTGCAGCGCTTGATCTGGTAGAGCAAACAGGGGCGCGAGCGGTTGTTGTAGACCGTGTCGTCGCAGGTGCGGATGAGGAAGACCTTCTGCAAAAGCTGGATGGTTTCCTTGACCGCCCAGGCGTTCGGGAAAGGGCCGTAGTAGCGGTGCCGACGATCGACTGCACCCCGGTAGTACGACATGCGCGGGAAGGCATGCGAGGCGATCTTCAGGTAGGGATAGCTCTTGTCGTCGCGAAACAGGATGTTGAACCGCGGCTTGAGCGTCTTGATGAGGTTGTTTTCGAGCAGCAGGGCCTCGGCCTCGCTGCGCACGACCGTGGTCTCCATGCGCACGATGCGCGAGACCATGTGCCCGATGCGCGAGCCACCGTGGTTCTTGTGAAAGTAGCTGGAGACGCGCTTTTTGAGGTCGCGGGCCTTGCCCACGTAAAGCACTTCGCCACGCGAATCGAAGTAGCGGTAGACGCCAGGCAGCGAGGGCAGGCTGGCCACCTCGGTGAGCAGGCGCTCCCAGGTTTCCTCTTTGCTCGGCCCGGCAGGGGGCTGCGCGCCGACCTGCGCAACAGGGGCTGGGTGGGGCTCGGGCTGGCCATCGGTCGGGGCGTTCTCGGCATCCATGGTCATGGCCGGATTGTCTGCCAAGGAACGCCCCTCGGCCGCTGGCGATAATCCCGCCCATGCTTTGGGATGTGTTCTGTCGCGTGATCGACAACTTCGGTGACATCGGTGTTTGCTGGCGGCTGTCGGCCGACCTGGCGGCGCGTGGCCATCAGGTGCGCCTGTGGGTGGACGACGCCTGTGCGCTTGGCTGGATGGCGCCGCAGGTGACGTGGGCCACGGGTGCGTCGGGGTGCGACATCGGCACCGGTCACCCGGGCATCAGCGTGCACCGCTGGGCCGACGCCGAGCGCACGGAGCTCTTGCCAGAGCCAGGCGATGTCGTGATCGAGGCCTTCGGCTGCGACCCGCCCGAGGCCTTCCTGCGGCGCATGAACCGCCCTGCCCCGCCCGCCTGGGTCAACCTCGAGTACCTGAGCGCGGAGGACTACGTCGAGCGCAGCCACGGCCTGCAGTCGCCGGTCTTCAACGGCCCGGCCGCTGGCCTGCGCAAGCATTTTTTCTACCCCGGCTTCACGCAGCGCACCGGCGGGCTGCTGCGCGAGGCAGACCTGGCCGAACGCCAAGGCGCTTTCGACGATGAGGCCAGGCTGGCCTGGCTGGGGCGGCTGGGCGTGCCGGCAACGGCCAACTGCCGCCTGGTGTCGGTGTTCTGCTACGCGACGGCGCCACTGGGCGACTGGCTGAACGCGCTGGCCGACGAGGCCCTGTCGCACTCGACCTCAACCCGCATTTTGCTGACGCCTGGCCACGCCACCCAGCTGGCGAGGTCCTGGCAGGCCACCTCAAGCAGCGCGCGCCAAAAGGCCTTGATCCTCCACGAACTGCCGGCCCTGCCCCAGCCCGAATTCGACAGGCTGCTGTGGGCCTGCCACCTCAACATCGTGCGGGGCGAGGATTCTGCCGTGCGGGCCCTGTGGGCTGGCAAACCTCACATCTGGCACATCTACCCGCAGGACGACGGGGTGCACGCGGACAAGCTGGACGCCTTCCTCGACCACTGGCTCAAAGACGCGCAAGGGCCGCTTTCTGCGGGCGTGCGGGCCGCCTGGCGGCATTTCAACCGCCTGCCACCAGGGTGTTGCGACAACGGTCTGTCAGGGCCCTCAACGGGCGAATTCCCCCCCCCGCCACCCCTGCCCGAATGGCGCCAGGCGGACAGCGACTGGGCCCGAGCCAGCCAGGCGGCACGCCAGCGCGCCTGGTCGCAAACCGACCTCGTGACGCAATTGCAGGCCTTCGTGGCCCCATTTGTCACCAGCTCGGGGTAAAATCCGAGGCTTTGCCGCCTGAACGAGGGTGGCGCTCCGAATCAACCGAATCGACTGTTGAGAACCGACCTGATCGGGCATCCACCATGAAACTCGCACAAGAAATCCGCGCTGGCAATGTGATCATGCAGGGCAAGGACCCGATGGTCGTCCTCAAGACCGAATACAGCCGCGGCGGCCGTGGCGCGGCCACCGTCCGCATGAAGATGAAGAACCTGCTCAACGGCGCTGGCGCCGAAGTGGTCTTCAAGGCCGACGACAAGATGGACCAGATCATCCTCGAGAAGAAGGAGTGCACCTACTCCTACTTCGCCGACCCGATGTACGCCTTCATGGACGCCGAGTACAACCAGTTCGAAGTCGAAGCCGAGAACATGGGCGACGCCATCAGCTACCTGCAAGACGCGATGCCCGTTGAAGTGGTGTTCTACGACGGCCGCGCCATCTCTGTCGAACTGCCGACCTCCGTCGTGCGCGAGATCGAGACCGAACCCGCAGTCAAGGGCGACACCTCCGGCAAGGTCATGAAGCCCGCCCGCATCGTCGGCACCGGCTTCGAGATCGCCGTCCCCCTGTTCGTCGAATCCGGCGACAAGATCGAAATCGACACCCGCACCCACGAGTACAAGAAGCGCGTCTGATCCGTCAGCTGGTTTCGCCCTCTGTGGGCACCGGAAAGGGACACCTGAGGGTGTCCTTTTTTATGTCACGCTGAGCGCTTGCAGTCCTGCGACCTGCCCCGCCGTTCGTCA
>SCMV01000046.1 GCA_005502875.1 Comamonadaceae bacterium 2PF
GCTCCAGCACCATGCGCACGGCACGCTCACGGACTTCAGGTGAAAACTTGGCGGACTTCTTCATGGCTCCATTCTCCAGTGTTGGAGCCTCCGCGAAACCCGGGGCGCTTCATTTCGCCGTTCCCGGTTGGCATGTACGCCAACATCGCTGCTTATCAGGCTGCTGACGAGGATGTGCGTGAAGCGGCAGTGATGGCCGCGATTGAAATGTCGAAGGCAACTCGGACCCTCCTCAGTCCCGCTGAATCGATCAACTCGCTCACTGTCGGTGCTGTGCACGCCGACCATGCGGATCCCGACCATACCGCGCCGCCGGATCCCTACCCTAACTTCGCCATGAGCAACCTAGCCTCCGCATTGGGCTTGGGTGTGAATCGCAGCGTGAAGCCCGACTTCTTGGAGAAGGGCGGACGATTCGCTGTCGGTATGACTAACGTACGCGGTGGAGGACTTGAGGTACATGCACGTGCCAGCGCTCACTATGGACAGCAGGTCGCAACGCCATCACCCACTGGTCGATTAAACCGCCGCATGCTCACCTCCGGCACCAGCAACGCAGCTGCCCTTACGACCCGCTCTGCTCACTTCATCGCTGATGCGCTGGATCACGTGTATCAGAACGATGACGAGAAGTGGTACACGCAGAAGACGCGCGCGGTGATGCTGAAGACACTGCTCGCTCATGGAGCATCCTGGGGCGACATTGGAGAAACGCTTGACGAGGCCTATCCGCCGCATGACCCCAGGAAGTGGTCTCCTCGTCGGAACACGATCACCCAGTTTCTGGGTTACGGCCAGCTCGATACCTCGCGCGTGATAAGCGGCGATTCCAATCGCATCACGCTGCTCGCGCAGGACCTGATCCATGCGGAGCAGCGCCATGAGTACATCGTGCCCGTCCCTGCATCAATGCTCAAAAACCAAGATGTGCGTACCGTCACGATTACCTTATCGTGGACGTGCCCGATGACCCATACGACGGCTGATCACCGTGCAGTAGTCCTCCAGCTCGTTGGTACCAAGAAAAACGCCAGCAGTTTCTGGGACGGTGTCGCTCGGACCCGCCGTGCACAGCCCAACGCGACGACGGCAGATCGAGGGACGTTGATCCACACGGTTCAGGAAGGAACAAAGAAGATGCTCGATGAGCAAGGTCGCCTGGTCATTTGTGTTCAGGCAATTTCAAAGCTGGGATTTGAGTTGGAGGACGTGCCGTACGCTCTCGCCATTACTTTAGAGGTGGAGCAGCAGACTCGCAGCCAGCTTTACACGGAAGTCGAGCAACTAGTCCGTGGCCGTACGCGTAGCCGCATCGGCACCTAACTGCACATCCAAAAGGATAGACATGCCCACGTTCGACAAAAATGAGTCACTAGGTTCTCGGCACCAGGGCGACATTGCTGCTTACCTGCACTTGATCGGTGATAAAGAAGAAGCGCGTTTCTTCGTTCCAGACGCTGGGGGACAGGGGGCCGCGTTCTTTAGCCGTCCCTACGCATGCACGGGCATGGTGCTGGGATTTATCGCGCCCGGATCCTCAGCCAAAAAGATCACGGGCATCTCCACGGTCCAGGCTGACCGTTCGTTGGTCGGTCAGCGCATCAAGATCACCCTCGACAAGTTCTTCGTTGCAAAGTACCCCGGCTACGGTCTGCATTCAGTACTGTGCCAGTTTTCCGGCAAGAACCAGGTGCCAGGTGAAACGGAAGAGTTGTCGTTCGCCATGAGGTTTGACGCGCGCGATAACTCAAGTCCAGCCATTGCAGGCGCCCCAATCTTTATGGGCCTCACGGTCGGGCCGGATGGCATCTCTTTCAAGGGCAAGACGGTGAACGTCAGAAACTCTGGGGACGACATGGTGATGGCCATCTTGGACACGCCAGCGTTCAAGAGCGGGCTGACGCTGCTGAACACCGCTCAGCCCGCATTGAAGCCGTTGACAAGCTTGGCTACGGCGACTGTCAGCGCGATTGCCAAGCGGAACGAGAACGCTCAAATCCATACCTTTGAACTCGGGCTCGATTTCGATGGAAGCGCGACATCGGCGCGACTACGCTATGGCTCCTACATTGTGGTGCAGACCGACGAGGGGAGCAATTGGGACTGGAGCGACTACGAGTGGAACGCCAACGGGATGGCGCTGCATCCGGCAGGAAAGCCAAGCGATTCGCCGGGCTTCAACTACATGGTGTTCGCTGTGTCACCGTTCTCGCCTGCGTCTACCGCCCCGTGAATCTCGTCGCTGATCTCGGTCCATCAGGGGCGGAATTGGATGCAGGTTTACAACGGAGAGAGATGGTTGCTGGATGGAGTAGCCGTCGTTGTGAGGGGTTTTTGACCTTAGTGATTTGCCTATTGCTGGGGCGGTAGCCTTGGTGCCCAGTGCTGGGCTGGAGGCGGTGTTGGTGGCAGCCGAACTGGCAATAGAAGGTACGCCGCATGCGGGCCGCCTCAGAGCAGGCGATCAAAACATTGCGAACGAATGCGACGCGATTGGCCAATACGGCATGCTTGGCCAAAGAGCTGATAGGATCGAATAAACAGGTTTTAATTGAGAGCGGGTACTGTCTGCAAGGTGCTTCGAGTCGCCATGGCGGATATTTGGCCGGTCTGCATTTCCGCCGAGGAATCAAGTTGGCTTTCCACGTCCCGCCCGCTCACGAGGAACTTTACGACCAGGTGGTCAGTCGGTTCCGAATGCTGCTGCGTCGGCACGTAATCACAGGTATCACCGACATCCGGCTCAATCTGTGGCTCAGGAACTTCGTCTCGCTCGAAGAGCAGTACCTGGCCGCGCGAGTGCTCGATAACCTGTCCTACCGCTCGCAGGCCATGGTCACGAGTGCGATCCAACACGTCAACGAGTGCGTGCTGCCATGTGAGCTCCGTCGGCGCGGCATCGGCACCTTTGCCGACGTTGACGAACTCGTCGAGTCTCTCCGATTGGGAGACGCCATGCATCCGGTTCGCTTTGTCGCCGTTGATGGTGGGCATGAAACCCCCGGCAAGAGCGGTGCGGTCATCATTCGGCAGTTCCAACGCGATGGCGTCGCTAAGGCCTTGACGTGTAAGCCGGAGAATCTCGGCGCGTTGCCTGCCACCGTGAAGTGCCTCGTTTTTGTCGATGACATGCTGGGGACGGGTAGGCAGTTCGCTGGATTCGCCGAGACCTATAAGCTCGATACCTATGCCGACTCGCATGCAATCATTTACTGCCCTCTGATCGCACATCAGAAGGGGCTGGACAAGCTGGCCAAAAAATTTCCTTGGCTAACATTGTTGCCAGTAGAAGTCTTCGGCGCGGCCCACCAGTTCTATCGTGGAACAGCGCAGGACGCGACGCGATGGGCGATTGATGGTGTCAACCAACTTGATGAGGTCCGTGGCTTCGTGAAAGCGCTATGCGACAGACGAAGCATCCCTGCCACGACGCAGCACTCGCTAAACCTGCTGCTCGGTTTCGAACACGCTACGCCGAACAACTCGCTTCCACTGCTGTACGCTGAGTCCTCGCAGTGGAACTACCTGCTGAAGCGCCAAACATGATCGCCGTATCCGAGCCGTTCCTCAAAATCCGGGCGGACGACTTCGCGCCTGAGTCGGTCTACAACGAGTTCATCGTTCCGCCTTTCAAGAACTGGATCAACGTGTTGCGCCATCCGCGGAGCGTGCGGATCATGGGCGGTCGCGGTTGTGGCAAGACGATGTTCGTTCGCTATTTTGGCCACCAGTCTTGGCTCAGCCTAGAGCGGACGGGGCTGACGGACGAGGATGCGCGAAATATTGGCCTGTACTTCCGACCAGACACCGAGTTCTGCGGCCTTCTTTCGACTGAGTGGCTTGGCAAGCAGGAGGCCAGACTAGCGTTCTCGCACTATGTCGCCCTTAATCTTCTTGCAGACGCTTGCTCCGCCGTCGAATCAATCAGCCGGGCGAATTTCGCTGACGGACAGATCGTGATGGGTGATCCGTTGATTGATCGCGGCCTGGCTAGCCTGCTGGACCTGACCGATCCTAACTTGAGCTCGCTACGGGATGTCATCGAGATGCGTCAGGTGGAGCTGGAGAGCTGGGTTCGCAACCCCAAGCGGGCGCCGCAGCCGAAGTTCGTTTCGTTCGCAACGGTACTGCCTCGTCTCGCCAGCGACCTGGAGCGTGCGAATCCGCGACTCAAGGGGTTGGCTTTTAAGGCGTTCATCGACGAGTTCGAGAACCTGGCGGCTTCACATCGCGAGATCATCTGTGACGCGATAAAGCACCGCCGACCTCAGTTAGTCGTTCACATTGCGCATAAGAAAGAGGCTGTTAACGACTTTAAGACCAGCAGTGATGAGCGCGTTGTCGAGATTCACGACCTCAACACCTATGACCTCGAGGGCGAGTTCTCCGACACCAATGTGTTCAAACTGGTGGCCGCAGAGCTGCTATTGCTTAGGCTCCACCAAGCCGGACGGTCATTCGACTGTCCTGCGTTCGACCCTCAGAAGCTCCACGATGTCCGAGATCTCGCCTATCGGGCGCCGGCTAGTTACCGCGATCAAGTTTTGAAGTGCGTTCAGACGATCCTGCCGACGCCGACAGCAGCGGAGATCTCGGTGGGTGTGATGTCTGATGGCCCTTTACGGCGTCGCCTAACCGAGATGATCACCAAGGGGTTGATGCTGCACAGGGCTACTGCGCGATATAAGGCGGCTGACCTCATCAAGGACGACAATCCCGCAAACGCGCAGGCGAGCATCGTTCTGGGCGCGCTACTCAATCGGAAGACGCAGGACGTCGATGCACTTGTCAGCGAGTTCAACAATGCGACTGGTGGCGCGCATACCGGGCCGGATCCGTTTTTTAAGGTCGGTGGCTGGATTGACAACAATTTGAGGGGCTGCCTCTTCCACCTGTATGCGGGGCTGCCGCGACGTAGCAACATCAACTACGCAGGCTTTGATCGCTTCTGCGCCTTGGCGGATCCAAACCTCAGGTTCTTTCAGGCGCTGTGCCATGCGACGCTGCGTTTGGCCGGGCAGGACTTTGCCATTCTGGGCGAGTTGCGCCAACAACCTATTGATATCGAGGTGCAGGCTGACGCTGCTAAGGTCGTGTCTGAGGATGTTTTCGCCGACGTGTTTCAGTTGGGAAGCAATGGCGCACATCTACTTGAGCTCGCTGGTCGACTCGGCAAGCTGTTTCAAGCCTACAACCGACGCGCCAGTCAGAGCGAACCGGAGATCAATCACTTCTCAATCAAGGCTTCGGATCGCGAGAAGTTGACGCCGGAGGCGGAAGCATTGCTTCGCCAGGCGAAGATTTGGTCGGTACTCTACGAAGAGCAAGACACCAAGAACAAATCGGACTATGACATTGCGGCGACGGATCTCATCCTCAATCCGATCTATGCGCCGCACTTTCGGATCAGCTACCGCAAGAGGCGCAAGGTCACACTGCAGGCCGGTCATGTGGAGGTGATCCTTCGGCATTCACCAGCGCAGTTCGAGATGCTTCTCAAGGAGCTCGTCGATCCGAGTGATATGGCGCCCGATAACGACGAACTCTTCTGACTCGCCATGAAGTTCACCAGACAAGACGTGGTGTCGGAGACTGAGGCGCGAGCGCTGGGTCCGTTCGACCTAGCGTTCTTTGGACGCGCGGACCTCGACGACCGCAGCAAGCATTCGAGCGAGCTCTGTGCAGCAATTTCCAAGTGCCAACTGCAGGTTCGTTACGATCCCGAGAAATTTGAGCTTACTGTTGGCAGCAAGGTCTACAGCATCCACGATCTCGAGGATATTCCCCGTGACCTCCGAGCTGAATCGATCGTGCTCGACGCTACTACTCTCGAGTTCCCGGAGATCTTGTATATCCTTCACGCATATCACACCCTCGAAAAGGAAAGTAGACCCGCGTGTGGGTTTATGTACGTGGAACCCGCGTCCTACACGCCAAAGGAAGACGCCTCAGCCGCCGTCAACGGTAACGCATTCGACCTCACGTCGAACTTCCGGCCACGCAAGCCGTTGCCGCCATACACGATGATGCTGAGCGCAAAGACGAAGGCCCACCTGATCGGCTTTCTCGGTTTCGAGGGTAACCGAGTACGGCATGTTCTCGAGGATGAAGATGGGGCTTTCTACAAGAAGGTCACCATCGTATTTGGTGTTCCGCCATTCCAGCCGACATGGGATCTTCACTCGCTATTGGCAAACGCCAGGCTGCTTGAGCCGGACAACACAGATGTCATGTTCTGCGGCGCCAACAACCCTCGTTCTGCGTACCGACTGCTGGAAGAGATCCATGCTGGCGCACCTGTAAGCGGGCTGGATCGACTGGCTGTCGCTCCCTTTGGAACGAAGCCCATGGCGCTTGGAACGGCGCTCTACTGCCTCGAGAACTCGAAGATTCGACCCCTCTACGATTTCCCCGAGCGTAAGCCCGGGCGTACGCAGGGCGTGCATCGACGACACTGGTACGCGATCGATTGGCGTTCGTAGCTGTTCAACTCGGGGAGATGTCACCCCGGTATGGGCATCTTCAGGAGGGTGCTCACGGTGAGATGCTTGGCGCAGGAGCCGGTTGCGGCAGCCTGGCGCCACTTGGCGCCAGCGTCGCTTGTCATCCATTGTGCTACCCGCTCTCGGTGGGGGCGCGGTACCTGGATGCGGTAGACGGCTTCCGTGTAGTGCCGGCGGCCCGAAGCCACGATGGCGTGCCTATCTAGGCAGCGTGTTCCCACGCGTGCAATCAGTATGTCGCCGGGCTGGGCAAAGTTGAAGCCTTGGACCGCTGCGTTATCGAATCGCACCTTCGAGTGCGCCCGGGGCAAGTCGGAAGTGTGGAAGCTGCTGATCTGCAACTCATCGAACTGTGCCTTCGTGCGGCTGCCTCTGACAATGTTTGCGCCGAGTTCGGACAGCAACGAGGTGCGCGAGGACTCGCAAAGCGCGCGGTTCATCTCGGTGAACTCATGAAAGGCGAAGTCAAGCCTGTCGATCGCGGCTTCCGGGAGCACTTCCGCGCTTGACTCGACTTCGAGTGAACCTGCGGCGAGTCTGCCAACCGTCACACTGCGGCATGCGGTCTTGCCGAAGCGTGCAATGAGCAGATAGGACTGCACCTGGGCCTTCCAGCCAAACATGCGTTCGGGTAGCTCGTAGCACTCGACTTCCGACGCCGTCTGGATCAGATTGAAACGGAAGGCTCGCAGGCGCGAATCCTCGGCCATGGACGATGCGACTACGAAGGCCGCTTCGCCACCTTGCTTGAGCCGAGACAGCGATTCGAGTACGAAGTAGAGATCGAGCGGAACCCAGGGTGCCGACAGCTCCAGGCCTGGGCACAGGCTCATGATGCGATCACGGCATGCCTCACCGAGTGCATGAAGGCCAAACGGAGGGTTGCCGACCGTGCGATCGAAGCGCTGATCGCCAAGCAGTTGAGTCAGCGTCGCCGGCGACAACACGTCGCCCATCTCTACACGCAGTGCATTTCGTTTGGGCGCAAGTGCAGCCAACTTGGAATCGATTTCGACGCCCAAGTAGCTGGATGCGCTGCGCACGTCTATACAGGCTTCAGCAATCCGCCCGGTGCCGACACCAAGTTCTAGCCACGAACCACTCGTCCCGGTTAGGTGCTTTGCCAGGCAATCGGCAAGCTCGGCCGGTGTCAGTACTTGGCCTCGGATTTTGCGTTGCGACTTAGTCAGGCGGTATCGCATGGTCGGCGCTGTGTGGTGTTGATGTTTGAGCAGATGGTCTGTAGCATATGCGATTATGCCTAGAATTGCAACGGAACAAACGACTGAAACGATCCTGGCGCGACACGCACTGCTGGCCTATCTCGGTGAGCCTGGGCGCACGCAAGTAGCTCTATCCAGGGAATCTGGAGTTGCTCAGCCTACGATCTCTAAGTTCCTGTCGGGGCGCATCAAGTCCTTGACTCCGGATGTGCGTGCAGTCATGAGGGTTGCCAATATCGGCATAAATGAAGCTGGAGCTAGGCTTAGCGACGATCCTCGAATTCAGCACGCGCTAGGCACAGCATGGGATGGCACGGAGATGGGTACGAAGTTGCTTGTACGCGCCATCGAAGCGTTGGGGCCCGTGCTCCGCGACATGACTTCGCAGAATCTTGGGGGCGGTGGCCCATAGCCGATGAAAGGTGGAGATCTTCCTGTGAGAGACGTGAGCCAAAAATCCTAGCTATGCGGTCGTGCGCCCTTGCCTGGTAGCCTGTATGGCATTTCTTGGCAGAACTTGCGTGCGTCGCTAGCTCACTTGTGTGATAGGGAGCGCTGGTTCCGGCAAGTTGCAATAATTTCCCATAAAAATCAATGACTTACGATTTCTGGTAAGTTCCGCCAGGAATTGATCACATGTCTGCAAGTTCTGCCAAGTAATGCTTGATTGGCACGCTTCCGCACCCGGCGGAAGCGTGAAGTTGCGCCACGTAATGCTTTATTTCAGGTCAGGAATCAAGGAACTTCACACGAGGTGGCTTTGTTGTTTTCAGCGGCCTGCGGGACGACTCACATCTGCAGGCTCAGCTGCACAAAGAACGAGCGCCCCGCCATGGGCAGGTCGCCCGGCACCAGCACCGGGATGACTTCGCCCGGTGAGTAGAGGCTGGGCTCCTCCAGTTTCGCGTCGAACAGGTTGCGCACCGAGGTGCGGAGCTCCCACCCCGAAGCAGAGCGCGGCGAGCGCAGCGTCAGGTCCATGGTGGTCTGGTCGCGCACCGGCTCGCGGGTGTCGCCGGGCGGGCGGCTGCGGCCGGCCACGTGGTTGACCTGGCTGCTCCATTGCCAGCCGCTGTCCCAGCGCCAGTCGGCGCGGCCGTAGACGTGGTGGCGGGGGGCGTAGCCGGCGTCCTGGCCGCTGGTCTCGTCGATGGAGCGCTGATGCGCGTAGTTGCCCGACAGGCTCACGGCGTGGCTCAGGTCGTGGCGCGCTTCCAGCTCGAAGCCTCGGCCGGTCTGTTTGCCGGTGTTCTGGAACACCTGCGGGCTGCCCGTGGGCGCGATGATGTCGCGCATGCCGTGGCGAAACAGGCTCAGTTGCAGCAAGGTGTCGGAGCGGGCCTGCCACGAGAACGCCAGCTCGGTCGTCTGGATGGTTTCGGGTTTGAGGTCGGGGTTGCCGCGCAGCACCGGGTTGTTGATGCTGTAGAGCTCCATGAACGCGGGCGCGCGGAAGGCGCGGCCGTGCAGCAGCTTGGTGGTCACGTCCAGGCTGGTGTCCCAGACCAGGGCCACGCGTGGGTTGGTGGTCGAGCCGACGTCTGAGTAACGGTCATGGCGCACGCCGGTGGTCAACGTCCAGTCGCGGGCGAGGTTCCACTCGTCCTGCAAGATGAGGTGGTCGACCTTGCGGCGGTGCGGCTTGATGAAGGCGTCCTCGACAGGGACCTCGACGACCGAGCCGTCGCCCAGTGGCGTGGGGGCCGCGCCCAAAGAAAGCACGAAGTTTTTGTGCTCGCGCGTGCGGTACAGGTGCAGGTCTTCGTGGCCCATGCCGATGCTCAGCCGGTGGTCGGACCAGCCGCTGTAGTGGGCCATGACGGTGCCTCGCCACTGGCGCTCCCAGGTGTTGGGCGAGCCGCGCATGCCGTTGGGGAAGTTGCCTGCCCAGGCTCCGGCCGGGTAGAGCAGCAGCGGGTCGTACTGGGCGTTGAGGTGCATGCCGCTGAGGTGGGCCTGCAGGCGCCAGTCGGTGCTCAGGGGCACGTCGTCGAGGGCCAGGCTGAGGTAGCTGCGGTTGGCGCGGCCCTTGCTGGATGGGTCGAGCGAGCTGGCGGCGCCACCACCCAGGCCGATCTGGTCGCGCCCCATGTGACCGATGCGAACCTGGGCGTGGCCCCACTTCAGGCTGAGTTGGCCATCGAGCATGCGGTTGCCCAACTGGGCCGGCCCGGGCGCCAGGCTGGCCTGGCTGCCGTAGAGCTGGTCGATCTGGGTCTGGGCGTCGGAGCGGATGATCGGCTTGTCGCCTTCGGTCTGGGCATGTTGCACGTAGGCGGCCACCTGCCATGGTCCCCATTGACCCGCGTGCAGGGCCCAGACGCTGCGCGACTCGAAGCTGCCCACGCGGGCGCCGATTTCGGTGCCGGGAACGTCGGCTGCGCCCTTGGTGACCAGGTTGATGACGCCCGAATAGGCGTCGGCACCGTACATCGCCGAGCCGGGGCCCCGGATCACCTCGACGCGGGCGATGTTCTCCAGCGGCATGCCGGCCCAGCCGTTGCCGCGGTTGCCGACGAGCTGCACGGTCAGCGGCATGCCATCGAGCAGGACCAGCGTTTGCGGGTTGAACTGGCCATGGATGCCGCGGATCAGGTAGAGCGGGTTGTAGCCCTGAATGTTGCGGCTGACGTGCACACCGGGCACGGTTTCCATCACCTCGTCGAGGTCGGTGGCGCCGATGCGCGAGATGTCCTCGGCGGTGACGACGCTGGCCACGGCCGGCGCCCTGCGCAGCGACTGCGAACGCCCGGTGGCGATGCTGACCTCCGGGCTTTGCATGACGACGCGGTCGCCGAAGGACGCGGCCAGCTCCTCCTCGTCACGGCTGACCTGTGCCCCGGCGTGAGCGCTCAGCAGCAGGCAGGCCAGGGGCGCGCCGAGCAGCGCGACCGCTTGCGCACAGGATGCGAGCGGCCGCAGCTTCGACGGCGTGCGTGGACGATGGGTGTGGAGGTTCATGCGGATTCGCCGGTGGCAGGCGTGGGCGGTCCAGGGGGCGACTCTGGGTTGGCGCCCGACGAGGCTGGCGCTGGTGCGCCCGCCCCAGGCTCAGTCTCCGCCTCCGCCTCCGCTTCGCGCAACCAGCTCAAGCCCAAGGTCTGGCCGATCAGGTCCAGCAGCTCCTGGCGGTCAAAGGGTTTGGCCAGGAAGGCGTTGGCGCCGGACTGCTGGGCGTCCTGGCGGTGCTGGTTCGAGGCGTTGGCCGTCAGGGCGATGACGGCGATGTCCTGCGTGCCAGGCGTGGCGCGGAGCAAACGGGTCGCGGACAGGCCGTCCAGCACTGGCATGGCCAGGTCCATGAGCACGAGGTCGGGTGGGCAGCGTTGGGCCAGTTGAACGGCTTCCTGGCCGTCGGCGGCTTCGAGGGTGTCAAAGCCCAGCGGGCGCAGCATCTCAAGCAACAGCTGGCGGTTGGTGGAGACGTCATCGACCACCAGCACCAGCTTGCGCGGGCCGTCGTAGCCGATGATGTGTTGGGCCTGGGCGGCGGCGATCGCCTCGGCGTGGACCACGGGCAAGGTCAGGTCGAACCAGAAGCAGCTGCCCGAGCCTTCGCGGCTGTCGAGGTGGATGTCGCCGCCCATCAGGCGCACCAGCTGGCGGCTGATGGCCAGGCCCAGGCCGGTGCCTTGTGCGCGGCTGCTCGAGTCGCCGGCTTGCTCGAAGGGCTCGAAGATGCGCTCGCGGTCGGCTTCGCGCACGCCGGGGCCGCTGTCGCGGACTGAAAAACGCAGCGTGACCTGCTCGCCCACGAGGGTTCCAGGTACCGGTTCGATGTCGAGGCCGACCTCGCCGGCTTGCGTGAACTTCAGCGCGTTGCCCAGCAGGTTGATGAGGACCTGGCGCAGGCGTTGATCATCGACCAGCACGCCTTCGGGCACCGCGTCGGCGCAGCGCATGCGCAGCGTCAGGCCTTTTTGTTCGGCCTTGATGCCCAACACGTTGTGGAGCTGCTGGGCCAGCTGGCGCGGCCGCACGGGCACCGGGGTCAGGGCCGTGTGGCCCGATTCGATGCGAGACAGGTCGAGGATGTCGATGATCAGGCGCAGCAGCAGGCCACCGCTGTCGTGCACGGTCTGCACGATGTGGCGCTGGCGCTCGGTGAGCGTGCGGTCCATCTGCAGGATCTGCGCGTAGCCCAGGATGGCGTTGAGCGGCGTGCGCAGCTCGTGGCTCATGCGCGCCAGGAAGTCGGTCTTGGCCTGGCTGGCCACTTCGGCGCGCTCTTTGGCGGCCTGAAGCTCGAGGGTGCGCTCGCGCACCAGGGCCGAGAGGTTGAGCTGGTGGCGCTGCAACTCGTCGCCCCGCTCTTGCAGGGCCGAGATCATGCGGTTGAAGGCGGCGGCCATGCGCTGCACGTCTTGCGGGCCCTGCACCTCCGTGCGCACCCGTGACTCGCCTTGTTCTGCCCGAGACATGGCTTGCGACAGCGATTGCAACGGTCGGCTCAGGCGTTGGCTCAACCAGCGAAGCATGCCCAGGAACAGCACCGAAATGAACAGCGAGGTGCCGATGTTGACCAGGAAGATGTTGGCGACCGTGTGCGCCAGCGTGGCCTTGCTGAGCACCACCGTGACCTGCCCCAGCCGCTCGGCCACGGGGGGCTCGACGTCAAATGGCGTGCTGTGGGGTTCGGACCAGACCGGGGCGACCACGTACCAGGCGTGCTCGTCTTCGGCCGCGAGCAGCGGTGATCGGTCGCCGTCCAGGGGGGCCGGGGGCACGTCCGTGCGCTGAAAGTGGGTGCTGCCTTGCGAGGCCAGCAACTGGTTGTCGGCGGTGCGCACCTCGATGCGCAGCACGTCGGGGAAGGCCAGCGTGGCCGTCATGGCTTCGCGCACGTTGTCAGGTGAGCCCGACAGCAAGGCCAGTCGGCTTTGTGCGGCCAGGCTGCTGGCGACCTGCAGGCTCTGGTCAAGCTGCTGGCTGCGGACCTGGCGGCTGGCTTGCCAGGCGCTGGCCAGCGAGGAGAGCAGCGTCATGCTGAGCACGCCAACGGCAACCACTGCGGACAGCTGCTGCTGGAAGGTCAGGCGCTCTGCCCACCGGGTGATGGGTCTCATGAGCAAGGGGATGCGAGCAGTCGTCATCTCATTGCTCCGGTAAAACAAGGTGGATGGGTTGGGCCGATTCATCGAGGTCGAGGCCCAGGTGGCGAGCGGTGCGCACGTTGACGGCGGTGAGCACCTGTCGCAGGGCCTGCAGACCGCGTGGGGGGGGCGAGCCGCTGGACAGGGCCGCCATGGCGGTGCTGCCCAGGTGTCGGCCGAGTTCGATGTTGTCGGGGTAGAGCGCGAAGAGCGCGCCTCGGCGCACGTGCGCGACGTTGCTGGAGAACACGGGCAGGCCTTCGTCCCAGGCCGTGCGCAGCAGCCAGGGCAGCACCACCGAGTCGTCGACGGCGCTGGTGTCCTGGGGCAGCCACAGCGCGTCGCGGCGCACGTTGAGCTGCCCGATCAGCTCCTGGTAGCGCTTGAGCGAGCCCTTGAGGTCTTCGCTCTCGAACGCGAGCAGCTCGAGCCCGCTTTGTCGGGCGGCCTCGCGCGCCAGGCGCATCAGCCAGTCGTTCTGACGCGGGTTGTAGACGACGATGACGCGACGCGCCTGGGGCACGAAGGCCTTGAGTCGCGTGAACAGCAGCTGGGGATCGGGTGCCAGGCTGACCACGGTGCCGGACTGGCCGTCGCTCTCGGGCACGGACAGCACGCCTGCGGCGATGAGTGGCAACTTGAGGTCGAGGGCGGTGGCGGCTTTCAAGCCGCTGCGCCCCAGTGCGATCATGGCGCGCACATGGCGGCTGCGCAGCTCTTGTGCGAGGGATTCGGGGGCGGACTCACCGGCCAGGGGCAGGCGCACGATGCGCCCCGCCGCGCGCTCGTCGATGCCGCGCACGATGGCGGCAAAAGCGCTCCGGTAGGGCTCCCCGATCTGGGGGTAAACGACCGCGATCACGCTGCGGCCATCGTCGTCTGCGGCCCAGCTCGACAAGTGGGAGGCGGCCGCACCCAGCAGGCCCAAGCGCCCCAGTTTGATCAGCTCTCGACGTGTCAGCCTGGAGCGAATCGGACATGTACCAGACAAGTCTCACCCCCGTGTGGCGGGCCCAGGCTTGCCCGTTCAGCCCCCATGCACACCCAGGGGCTGGCGAGGATGTTAACGGATGCTGTTCAGGTCGGGGTCAAGGGTGTGTCTGGATGGCACCCCGGGTGTCGCCGTGACGCCTCACCTGGCGCCCGCACAGCCAGGCATCCACCGAGAAGCGGCCCGCACCCTGCGTGAGGATGGCCAGGCACATCAGCCCCAGCATCAAGGGCACCTTGAAGCCCAGCCCGCCTTCGGTCTCGATCTGATTCCAGCCCGCCCAGCCCAGGTCGAAGTGCACCGTGTACACGGCCACCCAGGTGATGAACATCAGGCCCAGCGCGGCCAGGCGGCTCAGCAGGCCCAGGCCGATGGCGGCACCCAGGATGACTTCGCCCAAGCCGGCGGCGACCCAGTTCAGGTCCGGGCCCAGCCAGGCCAGCATGGGCGGGAAGTTCAAGCCGGCGAACCACTCGGGCGCGGTCCAGCCGGCCGAGACCTTCATGAGGCCGGCCTGCACGAACTCTTGCGCGACGAACAGGCGAAGCGCCAGCAATCCCAGCCCATCGGCGCGTTCACGTGCGCTGGACGCGATCGAGGTAAGAGAGGAATTCATCGTGGAGGTCTCCGTAGAAGTGCGAGGTCCAGGCGGACTGGCGCACGAAGTCGGCGATCAGGGCCTGCCAGGCCTCGTCACCCAGGGCCGATCGCAATTCGGGGTGGTGGGCCTCGATCATCTGGCTGGCGCCGAGGTGAACGAGGTGGCGGTAGGCGCGCATGCCGGCTTCGGTGTGGCCCTCGGGCACCACGTCGCTGCGGCCCCTCACGTAGTCGTAGAAGTCGGCTTCAGGCATCGCAGTTCCTGGTTGATGCGGTCGGGGCCGGGCACGTCGTTGTCCCATTCGAGCAGGATCACCAGGCCGTGCGAGGCTTGCAGCCGGCGCGCCATGGCGGCGGTGTCGGGCTCGACCGGCTCGCTGTGGGTGTCGATGTGCAGGCCGAAACGCTCGTCGAACTCGTGGCCGGCGACGTGCAGGTAGCTCACGCGGTGGAGGTCGACCCGCGCGATGAAGTCGCTCAGGTTGTGGCCACCGTGGTTCTTGTGGTTGACGGTGATGTTGTTGAGGTCGAGCAGGACCTGGCAATCGGCGCGCTCCGCGACGGCGGCCAGGAAGTCGGCCTCGGGCATGTCGCAGCGGTTGGTGTACCAAGTGCTGTTCTCGATGGCGATGCGCCGCCCGAGCACGTCCTGCACATGGCGGATGCGGTCGGACACGCGGGCCACTTCGGCCACCGTGAACGGGATGGGAAAGAGGTCGTAGAGCTGGTGGGCGTCGCCACTGGTGGCGAGGTGGTCGGACAGGTGCGGTGCACCGATGTCATCGGCCAGTTCGCGCAGGCCCAGCAGGAAGTCGTGTTCGATGGGCGCGGGGCCGCCCAGGTTCATGGACACGCCGTGCAGGTGCACCGGGCGGCCCGACGCGATGAGCGCCTTCAGCGGCGCGCGGTCGCGCCGGATCCAGTTCTCGGAGACGACCTCGAAGAAGTCGGCCTCGATGGCCGACATGTCCCAGTCGGCCATCTCGCGTCGGTAACCCAGTCCCACCATGGCGGCGTGTCCTTTCTGTGATCAGCAGCTGAGGTTGATCACTTCTTGGCGCAGCCGCCGTCCTTCTTCGAGCAGCCGCCGTCCTTCTTGGAGCAGGACGATTCCTTCTTGCCGGCTTCGTCCTTCTTGCCGCAGCTGTGTTCCTTGCCGCTGGTTTCCTTCTTGCCGCAGGAGCCGGCGCCGCACTTGGCGTCCTTCTCGCCGGCCCAGGCGGTGGTGGCGATGACGGAGGCGGCGATGGCGGCGATGGTCTTGATGTTCATGGTCAGGTCCTTGGTTGATTGACGAGGAGGTGTGGCACGGGTGTGCACGATGCATGTGTCGCACCGAAAGCGCAAACCTGACAGCCCAATGTGTAACAGTCCGAACGCAGGGCCCGGTCAGGGGTGCGGTCGGACTGTCGGGGACGGGCCATGTGCCCGCCTTGGAGCGGCCCGCCAGCGTGGCGGGTGCGGACGTCAGCGCGTCTGGCTCGGGAAGAAGCCGATCACGGGGCCGAGGTCCCAGCCCAGGTAGGTGGCGCCAGGCACCTTGCCGTCGAGGACCTCGCCCAGGCGGACTTCGCGCAGCTCGCCGCTGAGGTGGATCTCGTCGGTGCGCACGAAGTTCAGGTCGCGGTCATAGACGTGCAGGGTGTCGTCGCCTTCGAGGAAGTACAGGCGGCCTTCTTCATGGCCGATCAGCTGCTTGAGCTTGCTGGCCAGTGACGCGCCGGCCCAGCCCTCGGGACCCTTCTTGAAGGCGGTGGCGGTCGAGTCGAAGTCCAGCGCGCCGCTGCCGCGCCAGTAATAGCTCAGCGAGCCATCGGCGTCGAGCCACATGCCGCGGTCGTCGCCCATGGCCAGCAGGTTGCCGTTGCCCATCACGCGCGCGCCCTTTTGCGGGCCGTTGACCAGGGTCTGCGCGTAGCCCACGTATTGGCCTGTTGGCACGTTGTCGGCGTAGAAGTCGAACCAGTGGTTGCGGGTGGGGGTGCGCGGGTCGACGAAGTTGACGTCCCAGTCTTCGAGGATGTCGTTGGCGCGCACGAGCCGGCTGGCCGAGCCCATCACGTGACCCGAGTTGAGCAGGTCGCGCCACAAGGCGTTGCTGGTGGCGGTGTTGTTGCCGTCACCGGTGACCGAGCCCGGGAACATCTGACGCAGCAGTTGGTGCGGGCGCACGTCGTAGATCTTGGCGGGGAAGGCCTCGCGCGGGTAGATCACGACGCCGGAGGCCTCGTAGCGGGCGTCTTCCTTGAAACGGGCCAGGTGGGTGTACTTGAAGCCGGGGGTGGTCTGGGCGATGGCGCTGCCGACGGTGAGCGCGCCCAGCGCCAGGGCTGCGAGGCTGCGGATGATGCGGTGTTGCATGGGGTGTCCTCCTCGGGGGTTCATTGCGGGGTGTAGGGCGTGGCGGACACGGGCGCCCGGAAAGCGATGTCGATCTTCTGCTTGAGTTCACCGAACTCGATCGATTCGATGACGGCCACCGAGATCTCGTCGAGCTCGAGCGACTGCGTCATCTGCGCGACCATGTTGGGCGTCATGCGAAGCCCGACCAGTCGCTCGTCGAGCACCAGCTTGCCGCTGGCGTCCGCTTCGATGGCCATGGCGCGGCGCACCTTGTAGGTGTAGACCGCCTGGTTGGCGATGGTCTGGCCGCCATGGGGCGTCACGTCCGCCATCACCAGCTTGCGGTGGTAGTCGATGCGGAAGTTGGCCAGCGTCAGGCCGATGCGCTGACCCGTGATTTCGCTCAGGCAGCTGATGTCCAGGGCCGATCCGACCGCGCCACCCTTGACGATGCCGCCGCCGATGCCGACGTACTTGCTGTTGCCCAGGTAGATCTCGGTGATGGGCATGCGGAAGGTGTCGCCACCGCCTGCGGTGTTGCCCCGGGCGCTCACCGTCACCGCCTTGATGGCGTAGGCATCCATCGCGTCTTGCGAGAAGACCTGCACCGAGTCGGCCACCAGGCCGTTGATGGACACCCGCGTCTGCGCTTGCGCACCCATCGCGATCCCCAGACCCATCGCCGCGATGGCGATGTGCCGAACACAAGACAGTCGAGCCAACATGCTTACTCCTTTGAATGACATTGCTGTAAATGCAATGTGTGAATCGTAGGGGGAAGGATGAGGCTTGTCCTTGGGGTAGCTACTGTTGGCGATATTCGATGCGCCTTTATGCGTTCATCCGTGTTAAATAAATCTCACTGAGGCGGTGTGAACCCCCTCGACCAGGGGGCTGCTCAGAACAGGTCCTGGGTGTGGATGACCCGGCGAAGCTCGGGCGCGAAGACGCCGAAGGTGGCCTTGGCGCCCGGGTCGCGATCGTTCGCGCTGGGGCAGCTGCCACCAGAGCCCAGCGGCCCCCGCAGCCAGGCCGCACCCGCGCCGCTGGTGTTCGGGTGGGTGCCCACGCAAGCGCGATCGGTGCTGGTCAGCCCCAGGTTGAGCGACACGTCCACCGTCCCGGTGACGCCCGCAGGTGGCGCCCCCAGGCGCAGCGTGCCCCGACCCGACTGCAAGGCCACGGCCTGGGGCTGGCCGAGCAGCATCAGCTGGGTGACGGGCGGGGTGGCGAAGGCCGCCATGGCCTGACCCGCCTGGTTGCGGTGATGGGACAGCCCCACCGATGCGCTCGGAACGCGCGTGCAGCCATCGGCGTCGTTGTGCACCCAGCTCTTGCCGCTCCAATGCTGGGCCTGCACGCTCATGTCCAGCGGCGCTCTCTCGGAGCCGTAGGCGTCGCTGAGGACGAGGCGACCGCTGCGCACGGGCCAGGCCCCAACGAGGTTCTGCGTCGATGCAGCGCCGTCGCTTCGCGCGATGCCCAGCTGTGCGGTCAGCGGGGCGGAGAGCTTTTGGCTGAAGGTGTAGCTCGGCGCCGAGGCCGCTTGCCCGACCCCTGCCGTGAACTGGCTGGCAGACAGCCCGCTGGTGCTCAAGGAGCCGCTGCCGGCGGCCCCGGCGTCGAGCTGCCAGGTGACGGCACTGGCGTGGATCGGGGTGAGCGCGCCGCTGCCATCGAAGTTGCGGGTGACGTCGCCTTGCGCGTTGCGCGCGGTGACCGTCAGGGCCTGCAAGGGTTGGCCGCTGTAGCTGAAACTGCCGCAGCCAGCGGTGAGAGAGGGCTCGAAGTAGGCCGGCACGAAAGGCCCGAGATCGGCGCTTTGGCCGCCTGGGGCCAGGCCGCTGCCCAAGAAGCCGCCCGCGAGATCCAGGGTGGCGCTCACCCGGCCTTTGCCCACCTCGCTCCACTGCACGTCGTTGAGCGTGGCCTCACCCGACTGCCCGAACGAGGCGGCCGTCAAGGGCGCCCCGTTGGAGGTGCCGGTGCCGCTGAGCGTGCCTGACCTGGCGCCTGTGCCGGTGGGCTCGCTCAGGCTCCAGCTCAACTGCACGGGGTGAGCGCCGGCCGAGTCGATGCGGCCAAAGCCGGGCGTGAGCACGTTCAGGCTGTTGATGGCCATCAGGCGCAGCGAAAACGACTGGCCTGCCAGGATGGGCCCGGCGCCAGCGCCGGCCCTGTCCACCGCGAAGCCAGCCGGTGCGACGACGAAGGTGGTGGAGCCCGACATGCCCGCATCCGGATCGTTGGCTGCACCGTGCACCGTTGCCTTGAGCCGAAGCTGTCCCACATCGGCGTAGGCCAGGGCGACTTCTGCGCTGCCGTCGGACTGAAAAGCCAGCGTCATCGAGCGCCCGGTGGCGTCGCAGGCCTGCGACCCCGAGCCGCTGGCGTTGAGCGCCTGCGAGGCCAGCCGCACCGGGACATTGGCCGAGGAAGGGTTGAGGTGCTCGCACGACATCGTCACCGACTGAGCGCCTGTGAAGGCCGGCACGCAAGCCGTCTGGTCGGTGTTCGAGCGAACGGCGGTGATGCGCGCGCTGACCCCGCTGCCCTCTGCAACGTGGTTCGGCACTTGCAGCACGAAGCCCGAGCGGCTGACCTGGTGCGAACACGACGCAGCTGCGGTGGCGCCGGTGCCCAGCGCGCAGTACAGGGCCGAGCTGTCGCCCGCGCTCGCCGACAGCCCGCTGACGGACAGCGGCACCACCCCGCCAGCGGGTGGGCGCGTGACCTGCAGCGCCACGTTCACGCTCGACTGCCCGGCCGGGATCGTGAAGCCGATGGACGTGCCGGGTGAAGCCTGCGTGCCGCTGCCGCCGACCACGAGCGTGCCGCTGAGGCCCTGGGTGAAAGCTGTCTGGCAGTCGGTGCTGCCACATGCCTTGATGGTGAAGGTGCTGGGCGCGCAGGTCAGCCCCGAGGCCGGGCCGCTGAGTTCGACGTGTTTGAGCGGCGGCACGACCGGGATGCGGCAGTCGCTGGAAGGCGTGGCGGCGGCGCCGAACTGGCAGAGCGTGCTGGGCGAGGCCACCGCAACGGGCAGGGCGATCGGCAGCGAGATTTCCAGCATGCCGTTGCTGGGGCGTGCGTTGATCGGCAGCGTGATCTGCGTGCTGCTGGCGTTGGCCGGGATGGTGAAGGCCTGCAGCGTGCCGTTGGACAGCAGCAGGGTGCCGGTCACGCCTCGGGTGTAGGGGGTGCCGCAGCCGCTGCTGCCCTCGCAGGCCTGGATGGTCAGCGTCAGGCTCTGCCCCACTTCCACCTGCGACACGGTGGTGGACACCTGGAAGTGATCCAGCGGGCGCAGGGCCCCCACGCCGATCACGATGGGCCCGGCGTCCCAGCCGATGTAGGTGTAGCCCGGGACCTTGTTGTCGACCAGGTCACCCAGGCTGTAGGCCGACAACTCGTGCCCCAGCCTGACGTCGTCGGTGCGCACCCACTTGAGGTCCCGATCGAACACATGCAGGGTGTTGGCGCCCTCCAGAAAGTACAGCTGCAACTCTTCGTACCCGATCATGTGCTGCAGCTTGCTGGTCAGCGTCTGACCCGCCCACGGGCCGTTGGTGAAGGCCTTGGCCGTGGAGTCCTTGAGCAGCCAACCGCCCGCGTAGACGTAGTAGCTCAGGGATCCGTCCGGGTCGAGCATCACGAACACGTCATCGCCCATCGCCAGCACCTTGGGGTTGTTGACGACGTAGGCCCCGGCGTGCGGGCCGACCGGATCCAGGTAGAGCGGGTAGCCGATCCGCAGCACGTACGGGTTGGCGAACAGGGAGTTCGCGTACCAGTCGAAGTAGTGGTTCCTCACCGCGTCGGAGGGGTCGATGATGTTGAGGTCCCAGTCCTCGGAGACGTCGCGCGCCCGAACGCCCTCGGCGGCGCTGCCCAGCAGGTAGGGTGAGTTGAGCAAAGCCTTCCACAGGTTGTCGCAGGTCTGCTTGACGCTGCTGACCACCGCCGCAGGAAAGAGGCTGCGCGTTTGCAGGGACGGGCAGACGTCGAACTCCAGGCCTCCCAGGTGCTCTGCGGGGTAGATGGTCTGGGCGCCCACCTTGTAGCGCCCCCACTCGTTCCATCGGGCGGTGAAGGTGTAGTTGCCCGCGTAGGTGTAGGCCTGCGCCGAGGGCAGCCAAGCCAGGCCCGCCAGCCAGCAGCCCAAAGCGGCCAGTGCAAGTCGACTCAAACGTGAGGGCGTCATGTCGGTGTCATGCCGGCGCCTGTCGCGGCGAGGGCACACCTGCGGTCGCGGCTTGCGCCTCCTGATTCGTTGCTCGATTGTGATTACATATATGTAACGTATAAATGCAATCAAGGAGGGTTGAGACGAAGCCTGTGGTGCGTTTGATCCAGAGAAAATCGGGAATGGATCGTGAATTTGTCGTTACTGCATTGAAATGAAAAAGCAGAACGAAACGCGTTGGATGACCCGTGGTGGGCCGAGCTCGGGCCATCGGGCGCATCCGCCTGCATCGGGGCAGCATGGCTTTCGGGCATCATGGTCGGCACCACGGTCATCACCGAGGCGTTCCCATCGCCTCCCGTTGTTCCTGCTCATGCCCCGCAACCCTCGCGCGTCGGTCCCTGAACCCCCTGGCACCCGAGCCCGGGGCAGGGTGGGGCGCCCGCCAAAAACCTACGTCGAGACCGAAGAGCTGCGAGGCCGCATCAAGGCGGCTGCGGCCAAGGTGTTCGCCGAGCGGGGCTACCACGGCCTGGCCGTCGAAGCCATCGTCCAGGAGGCGTCGCTGTCTCGCCCGACCTTCTACCGGTACTTCGCCAACGTCGACGAGGTGCTCAACCAGGTCTTCACGGAGGTCCATGCCCGCCTGGTTCACGAGGTCCGCACAGCCGTGGGGGCCGCCTCCGACCCGATGGGCAAGGTCGAGGCCGGTTTGTTGGCCTGGCGGGGCTGGTGCGAGTGGGTGGGGCCGATGCTGGGCTCGATCTACGCAGAGATGCACAACGCCACGTCTCCGGCCTACCACCACCGCAATTCGGTGATCGCGCTCATCGTGGCCGAGGTCGATGCGGCCTATGCGCAAATCGGGCGCGGCAAGATCTCCCGCCTGCTCGTCGAAACATTCGTCGTGGGCGTGGAGCACCTGGGCTACCAGTACCACCTGGGCAGCCATGCGGACAAGGCGCAGGCCTGGGCCGACACCCGCAAGGCGATGTTGCGGCTGGCCATCGGCATGCTCGGCGCCCGCCCTGAGTGGCAGGCTGCCGTCCTCCTGGCCGATCAACTGGGCATTGACCTGGACTGAGTTGCTCGCTTGCGCCTGAGGCAAGTCTCAGCCGACAATTTCCGGAAAACCATCCACCAGGGCGCGCATGAGCGACACCACCGTCGGCAACGATCACCCCGCCACCGAGGCCGACGTCACGCTGGCCTACCTCCTGCGGCGCATGCGCAGCAAGAGCGACTTTCCGGCCCTGTCTGCGTCCGTTGCCCGCGTGCAGGCGCTGTCCGAATCGGAGACCGACAGCCTGCAGTCCCTGTGCGACGAGGTCCTCAAGGACGTGGCCCTGACGCAAAAGCTGCTGCGAGTGGTCAACACGGCGCACTACCGCCGCGCGGGCAGCGACCCCATCAGCACCATCTCGCGCGCCGTCAGCCTGATCGGCGTGGGCGGTGTGCGCAACCTGGCGCTGTCGCTGATGCTGCTCGACCACATGCAGGACCAGGGGCACGCTCACCAGCTCAAGCAGGCTTTCCTGCACACGGTGATGGCGGGCACGCTGGCCAGCGAACTCGCGGTCAACCCGCGCGAGGCCGAGGAGGTGTTCGTCGGGGCGCTGTTCCGGCGACTGGGCTGGTTGCTGGTGGCCTTTTACCTGCCCGACGACGCCGAGCAGATCCGCCAGCGTGGCGGTGAGCCGGGCCTGGCTTCGACCGCCGACAGCGCCCGCATCGTCCAGCAGGTGCTGGGCGTGGGCCTGGAGGCGCTGGCCGACCACGTGGGCCGCGAGTGGGGCCTGCCCGCCGACCTGCTGGCCAGCATGCGCTCTCCCGGCGAGGTCGTGCCCACGCATTCGCTCGCAGGCCACCCCAGTCGCGTGCACTGGCTGGCCAGCCTGGCGCAGTCGGCCTCGGACGCCATGCTGCACACCGAGCCAGCGCAACTGGGCGACGTCCTGCTCAAACTGCAGCGCCGCTACCAGGTGGCGCTGGGCCTGGAGGGGGACGTGCTCCAGGAAGCCGCCGGGCGCTCGCGTCAGCGCCTGAGCGACCTCACGCGAGCGCTCAGCATCTCGGTGCCCGCCGCGTCGCCCGCCGAGCGCCTGCTCGACCTGTTCTACGTGGATGCGCCCAACGAGGGCCAGGGCGCCAACGCCACCCCTGGGGAGCTGGCCGACGAGGTGGAGCTCAGCGCCCTGAGCCAGGAGCCCGTTGACCAGGCCATGGACCGCGAGGCCATCCTCACCCACGGCATCCAGGACATCACCAACACCCTGGTCGAGTCGTTCAAGCTGCAGACGGTGCTGCACATGGTGCTCGAGACGATCTGGCGCGGCCTGGGCGCCCGCCGCGTCATCTTCTGCCTGCGCGACGCCAAGACCAACACCTTGGTGGGCCGCCTGGGCCTGGGCGAAGGCGCCGACGTGCTCAAGGCGGCATTTCAGATCGGCCTGAACGTGCAGCCTGGCCAGCAGCCTGACCTGTTTGCTGCCGTGTGCCACCGCAACGTCGACACGCTGATCGCCGACGCCAGCGTGGCCGCCGTGGTGCGCCTGCTGCCCGGCTGGTTCCGGACCCACGTGCAAGCGCCGACCTTCCTGGTGCTGCCGCTGTGGATGAAGCGGCCCAACCAGCCTGACGTGGTGCTGGGCATGATCTACGTCGACCAGGCCGAGGCGGGCAGCCTGGTGCTGGACGAGCGCACCCTGTCGCTGCTGCGCACGCTGCGCAACCAGGTCATCATGGCCTTCAAGCAGACGGCCGGTTGATGGCGCGGTGACCGGCACCAGGCACGGCTATCATCGCGCCCCATGTTCCGCATCGTCCTGGTCCACCCCGAAATCCCGCCCAACACCGGCAACGTCATCCGGCTGGCGGCCAACACCGGGTGTGAGCTGCACCTCATCGAGCCGCTGGGTTTTTCGATGGACGACAAGCTGTTGCGCCGGGCCGGGCTCGATTACCACGAGCACGCGCCGGTCAGGCGCCACGCCAGCTGGCAGGCCTTCCTGGATGCGATGCTGCCTGATGTGTCGCGCATGTTTGCTTTCACCACGCGGGGCAGCAGGCCCTTCGGCGAGGTGGCCTGGCAGGCGGGTGACTGGCTGGTGTTCGGCTGCGAAACGGCGGGCCTGCCGCCCGAGTTGCGCGAGACCTTCCCGCTGCCACAGCGCGTGCGCCTGCCCATGCGGGCCGACCAGCGCAGCCTCAACCTGAGCAACGCGGTGGCGGTGGCGGTGTTCGAGGCCTGGCGCCAGAACGGCTACGCGGGCGGGGGCTGATCAGCCCGAGCACGCGCGGTGACGGGCGTCAGGCGTTCACGGGGCTGGCGTTCAGCCTTCGGCCTTGGCCTCGCGGCGCATCAGCGCGCCCACGGCTTCGGCCGGGCCCATGCGGCCTTCCAGCACGGCCACCACGGCTTCGGTGATGGGCATGCTCACGCCCAGGGCCTGTGCGCGCTGCCACACGGTGGGCGCGGTGTAGACGCCCTCGGCCACGTGCCCCAGCTCGTGCAGGATCTGATCCAGCGGCTTGCCCGTGGCCAGTTGCAGCCCCACGTTGCGGTTGCGCGAGAGGCTGCCTGTGGCGGTCAGCACCAGGTCACCCAGGCCCGACAGGCCCATGAAGGTGTCAGGCCGCGCACCCAGGGCCACGCCCAGGCGGGTCATCTCGGCCAGGCCGCGTGTGATGAGGGCTGCGCGGGCGTTCAGGCCCAGCTCCAGCCCGTCGGCGATGCCCGTGGCGATCGCCAGCACGTTCTTGACCGCGCCGCCCACTTCCACGCCGACCGGGTCGGGCGAGGTGTAGACGCGCAGCGAATCGGAGTGGAAGGTGCGCACGGCCAGCTCGCCCAAGGACGCGTCGGGGCTGGCGGCGACCAGCGCGGTCGGGCGGCCGATGGCCACCTCGTGCGCGAAGCTCGGACCGGAGAGCACCCCGGTGCGCGCCTGCGGGCTCACGGCCCGCGCGATTTCATGCCCCAGCCGACCGGTGCCTTTTTCGAAGCCCTTGCACAGCCACAGCGCGGCGGCATCAGTCGGCAGGCGCTGCAGCACCTCGGCCAGCGCCGCCATGGGCGTGCCGATGATGATCAGGCCTTGCCGAGCATGCGCGTGCGCCACGGCCTGAGCGAAGTCGGCCGAGACCTGCAGGGCATCAGGGAAGGGGGCGTCGGGCAGGTAGCGCGCGTTGCGGCGCGCTTGCTGCATCTCGCCCGCCTGGGCGGCGTCGCGCGCCCACAGGTGCACCGGCACGCCTTGGCGCGCCGCGCTGATGGCCAGCGCGGTGCCCCAGGCGCCGGCCCCCAGGACCGTGATCGGTGGGGTCATCCGCTCAGGCGTTGGCCTGCTGGGCAGCGGCTTGCTGCAGCTGCGACTCGTACATGGCCTGGAAGTTGACTTCGGTCAGGTGCACGGCGGGGAAGCCGGTGCGGTTGAGCGTGTCGGCCACGGTGGCGCGCAGGTAGGGGTAGACGATCTGCGGGCAGGCGATGGCGATGATCGGCTGCAGCTGCTCTTGGGGGATGTTGCGGATCTCGAACAGGCCGGCTTGCTTGGCTTCGATCAGGAACAGCACCTTGTCGTTGACCTTGGCGGTCACGGTGGCGGTCACGGCCACTTCGTAGATGCCTTCGACCACCGGTTCGGCGTGCAGGTTCAGTTGCACGTCGATCTGGGGTTGGCCTTGCTCCAGCAGGATCTGCGGGGCGTTGGGCAGCTCCAGGGACAGGTCCTTGAGGTAGATGCGCTGGATGGCAAAGCTGGGCTGGGCTTGTTCGCTCATGTCGATTCCTAGGATGGTTCGGTGGGCCCGGGCGTCGCAGGTTGCGCGCTCTGTCGGGCCTGTCTCCGGTGCGGGCGATTATGGCGCAGCCCCGTGACAGGCCCGTCACAGGGCTGAGGGGGGTGAGGCCTCAGGGTTTGCCCTCGCGTCCAGGTAGCGCAGCAGCTCGGGCAGCTTCAAGCCCGGGCTGTAGAGCCAGCCCTGGAACTGGTCGCAGCCCAACTCCTGCAACAAGGCCTGCTGGCTGGGCGTCTCGACGTATTCGGCGATGACGTTCACGCCTCGCGAGGAACCCAGGCGCGCAACCGTGTGCACGATGTCTTGGTTGACCAGGTTGTGCATCGTTGCCGATGCACCTGTGCGTTTCAGGCCGCGCGCCGCACGAGGGCGGTCAAAGCAGCATCAGGGTCAGCGCGATGCCGGCGGGCAGGGCCTGGATCGGCAGGATGCGCCAGCTCGCCGTGGCCCCCCCGAACACCCCTGCGACCACCACGCAGCCCAGGAAGAACACGCGGATGTCGGTGCCAGCGGCGCCCAGCCAGCAGCCCCAGGCCAGGCCGGCCGCCAAAAAGCCGTTGTAGAGACCCTGGTTGGCCGCCAGCACCCGGGTGGATTCGGCGAACTCGCGGGTCAGGCCGAAGGTCTTGCGCCCGGCCGGTTGGGTCCAAAGGAACATCTCCAGCACCAGAAAGCCCAGGTGCTGCAAGGCCACGAAGGCGGCGAGCCACAAGGCCAGGGTGGGTGCGAAGGTGGGGGTGTCCATGCGTTTGACCTTTGTCGGTGGGCTGTTGAGTTTTTTACTGTAAAGTACAAAAATCAACGCGTCAATGATTTTTGACTGTCAAGTAAAAATGTCCACCAAGCCTCGGGGACGCCCCCGTGCCTACGATCCGCAAGCGGTGCTCCAGCAGGTCCTGCAGACCTTCTGGGTCAAGGGCCATGCCGACACCTCGCTGGACGACCTGTGCGAGGCCGCCGGCGTCAACAAGGCCAGCTTGTACGCTGGCCTGGGTGACAAGGCGCAGCTCTACCGCCTGGCCTTGCAGGCCTACGTCAAACAGGTCGGCGAGGGCATGGTGGCCGTGCTCGACGAGCCCGGGCTGCCGCTGACGCAGGCGCTGGATCGGCTGATGGCGCAGACGGTGGCCCTCTACCAGGGCGGCCGGGGTTGCTTCATGGTGTCGACCGCGCCGATGGTGGCCTGGCAGGACGAGGCCGTGCGCACCTTGATGCAGCAGGCGCTGGCGGGGCAGGCCGCCGTGCTCGCAGCTCGCTTCGAGCGGGCGGTGCGCGAGGGGGAGTTGATCGGGCCCGTGCCAGCGACGGCCCTGGCGGGGCTGGTCGCGGCCCTCATGCATTCGCTGTCGCTGAGGGCCCGCGCCGGGGTGCCCGAGCCCGAGTTGCTGCGCTGGGCACAGACCGAGTTGGCGCTGGTGCTGGCTGTGGCGGGCCCGAATGGCCTGAAGGGGCGTGGCGCCAAACAGGGCTTGGCCGACTGAATCAGGCCCCGGTTCGCATGGCGTTGCGATGCGGGCCGAATCGGTGCGTCAGGCCTGGCCGGCGAGCATCGGCAGCAAGCCACCGCGCTGGTCCAGCGCGATGAGGTCGTCGCAGCCGCCCACGTGGTTCTCACCGATGAAGATCTGCGGCACGGTGCGGCGGCCGGTGATGGCCATCATGTGGTCGCGCTGGGATGGGTCCAGGTCGATGCGGACTTCTTCGATGGCCTCGACCCCACGCTGCTTGAGCAGCATCTTGGCCCGCTGGCAGTAGGGGCAGACCTGGGTGGTGTACATCTTGACGGCTTGCATGGTGCTGGAGAGGACGGTGTGGTGCGGTGGTGGACGCCGCGCAAGCAAAGCGCAGCAGCGCGATTGTCCCGCCAGAGCGATGCCCGCCTGGCGCGTGGGGACTAGCGTGCGCCTGCCACGGAAGGTGGGCTCGCCGGCGGCGGCTGCGCATGGGCAGCCTGCTGCACGCGCCTGCGCGACAGGCTCAGGCCTTGTTGGACTTCTCGATCGGCAGGTTGGCTTCGCGCCAGGCCTTGAGGCCACCGGCCAGCGACTGCACGTTCTCGTGGCCCAGCTTCTTGAGCTCGGCTGCGGCCTTGGCCGAGCGCTGGCCGCTGGCGCACACCACGATCACGGGCAGCTTCTTGTTGCCGGGCAGGCCCTTGGCGGTGCCCAGTTCGGCCAGGGGGATGTGCTTGGCGCCGGCCACGTGGCCTGCAGCGAACTCCTCTGCGCTGCACACGTCGATGACGACGGCCTTTTCCTTGTTCATGAGCTGCACGGCCAGGGCCGGGGCGATGCCGCCGGCGCCTGCCTGCTGGAGCTGCTGCCAAAGCAGGATGCCGCCCGAAGAGGCTGCGGCCAGGATCCAGATCCAGTTGTCGGCAAGGAAGCTCGTGGAGGTCATGCGGGGGTGCTTTCGCGTGAAGAAACGTCAGGGGCCAGGAAGGGCTTGGGGCGCGATTTTATAATCGCGGGCTAGCCTCATCAGAAACCACCGAGACCCGACCATGTACAAGCTCGTGCTGATCCGCCACGGCGAATCGACCTGGAACCTGGAAAACCGCTTCACCGGCTGGACCGACGTGGAGCTCACGCCCACCGGCGTGTCGCAGGCCATGTCGGCCGGCAAGCTGCTCAAGGCCGAAGGCTACGAGTTCGACGTCGCCTACACCTCGGTGCTCAAGCGCGCCATCCACACGCTCAACTACGCCCTCGACGAGATGGACCGCACCTGGCTGCCCGTCGTCAAGGACTGGCGCCTCAACGAGCGCCACTATGGCGGCCTGCAGGGCCTGAACAAGGGCGACATGGCCAAGCAGTATGGCGATGAGCAGGTGCTGATCTGGCGCCGCAGCTACGACACCCCGCCGCCGGCCCTCGAAGCCACCGACCCGCGCGGCCAGCGCCAGGACCTGCGCTACGCCAAGCTCAACCCCGAGCAAGTGCCCCTGACCGAGTGCCTCAAGGACACCGTGGCCCGCGTGGTGCCCTACTGGACGGAAGTGCTGGCCCCGGCCATCAAGAGCGGTCAGCGCATCGTCATCGCCGCGCACGGCAACTCGATCCGCGCCCTGGTCAAGTACCTGGACAACATCGGCGACAACGACATCGTCAGCCTCAACATCCCCAACGGCATCCCGCTGGTGTACGAGCTCGACGCCGACCTCAAGCCCATCAAGCACTATTACCTGGGCGACGCCGAAGCCGCTGCCGCCGCTGCGGCAGCCGTGGCCAAGCAAGGCAAGGCCTGATCCTGGTGGGTCGCAGGGCCGACCTCGCGGTGGCCGAGCCTGCAGGCTGGTTGCCGCAAGCGGCGATCAGGGTTTGAGGGCCCAGATCACCGGGCAGTGATCGGACAACTGCCGGCCTCGGTCCGAGGCCTCGAACGACAGGCGCGCAAAGCGCCTGTTGCCGTTTTGGGCTGCCAGCTTCTGGTCGATGAAAACGTCGTCGATGTACTGGCTGTGCTTGTCTTCGGCGTCGCAGCCGATGTAGCGCTGGCCTTCGGTGGCGCGCAACAAGGTGGCGCCGCGCGGCACGTCGTCGCTCCAGGCCTGCACCACGTTGAACGGCGCGGCTTCGTCGGGCCCGGCGGGGTGGCGGGCGTCTTTGTCGAGGTGGCGGTTGAAGTCGCCTAGCAGGGCGAAGGGCGTGCCCTCGCGCACGCGCTGATCGACCCAGGCCTCGACCACAGGCACCTGCTGGCGCAGGCGCGCGCAGGGCTCGAAGCGGCGGTCAAGCTTGCCGGTGAAGCAGCCGCTCTTGAGGTGCACGGCCAGCAGTCGCACCTCGCGCGGGGTGCCCGGCCACAGCGTCACGTCGGCGCCGGCGCGCGTGCCACCGTCGATGTCGAGGGCGGCCAGGTCACCGTTGCAGCGAAAGGGCACGCCCTCGCGGATGGCAAAGCCCACCTTCTGCGGGTGCGCGCGGCGGGTGAAGCAATCGAGCCGCCAGCCTTGGCGAAAGACCTGCCTGGCGGCCTCGGGGCCATCGACCTCCTGCAGGGCGACGGCGTCGACCTGGTGGGTGTCGTGCAGGGTCAGGGCACTTCGCGCCAGGGCGTCGAAATCGGCCTGGCTGCGCGAGGGCGGTGGGGTGCGACCGGGGCTGCAGGGCAAGGCGCGGTCCTGGCTGCGTGGCTGCTGGCTGGTGCAGCGCGCGGCCAGGCGCTCGTGCTCGGCGGGCACCATCAGCCATTCCATGTTCCAGGTGGCGAGGGTGACGCCGCTGCCGGCCCCCGCAGCAGGTGAGCCGATGCCCAGGCGTTCCAGCCAGCCTGCGTGCGAGTGGGCCACGGCCACCAGAGACAGCGCTGCGCCAGCGTGCCTGACCAGGCGAGCGGCGCGTGCGAGGGGCCCTCGTTGCGCGGGCAACGCAGGGACGTGGGGTTCGAAGGGGTGGGCCCGTACAGCAGCCAGCAGGCGGCGCACGCGTCCTCAGGCGCCGAGCGCGGCGCGGTCGAGCGTGTAGTTCTGCGGCCCGGCCACGGCGATCTTGATGGCGCCGATGCGGTTGGCCAAAGCCACCGACTTGACCAGGTCCCAGCCCTGCGACAGGCCATGCAGCAAGCCACCGCGGAAGGCGTCGCCACAACCCGTCGGGTCGACCACGGCGGCGGCCTTGACGCCGGGCACGTGGGTCTTTTCGCCCTGGATGTAGACGTTGCAGCCGTCGGCGCCCAGGGTCTCGATCAGGCCCTTGAGGTGAGGCGCCTTCGAGATCTCGACCAGGCTCTGGCCCGTGCGGTCGGCCAGCAGCTTGGCTTCGTAGTCGTTGACGGCCACCCAGGTGGCTTGCGAAACAAAGCGCTTGAGGTCTTCGCCGTCGAACATGGGCAGGCCTTGACCCGGGTCGAAGATGAAGGGGATCTTGGCGGCTTGCAACTGGGCCGCGTGCTGGATCATGGCGTCGCGGCCGTCGGGGGCCACGATGGCCAGCTTGACGGCGGGATCGGCCTGGATCTGCAAGCGGTGGGCCTGGCCCATGGCGCCGGGGTGGAAGGCGGTGATCTGGTTGTTGTCCTGGTCCGTGATGATGATGGCCTGGGCGGTGTAGTCGTCTTCCACCGTCATCACGTGCTTCAGGTCCATGCCCTGCTGCTCGAGGTGGTTGCGGTACAGGGCGCCGTCCTTGCCCAGCGTGGCCATGATCAGTGGCTCGCCGCCGAGTTGCTTGAGGCTGTAGGCGATGTTGCCCGCGCATCCGCCGAACTCCTTGCGCATGGACGGCACCAGGAAGGACACGTTCAGGATGTGCACCTGCTCGGGCAGGATCTGCTGGGCAAAGCGGCCTGGGAAGGTGGTGATGGTGTCGAAGGCCAGGGAGCCGCAGATGAGCACGGACATGTCGGTGTTGCTTTCAGCGATGGACGCTCAAGGGTAGAAGAGTTCGGCGGTGTAGCCGGCCGGGGCCAGGTTGTCCAGGCGCAGCGACCATTGCAGGGCCGTGCCCTCGCCAGCCGGAACGGCTTCGGGCACGGACAGCAGGGGCATGCCTTCGCCTTTGGCAACCTGGGCGTCGGCGGGCGCAAAAGCGCGTCGGGCGATCACGGTGCCACGGTCGTCGGTGAGGGTCAGGTCGATGTGGGGCCAGGCCAGCTCGACCTCGGATCGGTTGTTGACGGCCACCGTCAGGCGGTAGCGGTCGGGGCCTTCCGAGGCGGTGCGCACCAGCGTGGCGTTGTCGACTTGCAGGGCGTCCAGGCGCATGGGTGGCCGGATTTTGCAGCCGACTTGCGCGCACCAGGCGTTGAGCAGTGGACGGCTGGACGGGTGGTGTGCGGCCACCCAGTCACGGAAGTGGTGACCCAGCTGAACCGTCAGGCCGAGCGCGAGCAACAGCGCGATCAGGCCCAAGGCGGCTTGCACCCAGGGCATGCGCCAGAAGGCCTGGCGTTGGGCTCGGCGCACGAACTCGGGGGCCTGCGAGGCGGGGTCGCGGCCTCGCGTGCCTGAGCGGCCTTTGCGTTGGCTGGGCGGCTGCACCGGCTGCTCAGGCACATAGCCTGGGTCGGCCTGGCGCAGCAGCGAGGCCTCTGCGCCCTGCTCGATGGGGGTGCTGAACGGCGGGACAGCCTTGGCGGCATCGGCGGGCACGTCGGCCTCACCTTGGGTCACGGGCCGATGAGGCGGCTCTGGTGGCGCCAGGGCCGCCGCGGGCAGCGAGGACATCGGTGGCGGCTCGGTGTGAGGAGCCGGCACGCTGTCCTGGTAACGCGCCCATTCGTCTTCGGCGTCCAGGTCGCTGGGGAACTGGGCATCGGCGAACTCGGGGCCCCGCTCGCGGCGGCGCACCTGGCGGGTGTCCGACGGCAGGAGGTAGCGCGATTCCAGGGCGTCTGCCTCGTCGGTGCTCGGCACGTCCTCGGGCGGGTCTTCCAGCCAGGGTCGGGGCTCGTCGGCGATGCGCAGGCGGTCGTTGCCGGGCGACGAGGTCGGGTCAGACAGGTCGACCGAGGTGTCCAGGTCGAAATCGGTGGCCGCCGGCAGGGCCGCTGGTGCCGATG
>SCMV01000047.1 GCA_005502875.1 Comamonadaceae bacterium 2PF
CCCCCTGGGAAAGCGCCCTTTTCTGCCCAGCAAAGCCCATTTCGCGAAGCGGGAACGAAGGGCGACACACCCCTTGTTCACGGGAGCACGCCCCCCGCACAGGGCGAAAACCGCGCCACCCCCACGGAGATCCTTGACACAGGCTCGGTGGCTTGGGGTATAAACCCGCCTGTCTCAAACGAACGTTTGAAATGAACGATCGTTCGAATTCCCAACCATGACCGCAGCGGCCAACAGCCGCCTGCCCAGACCACACCGAGGTGACATATGCCGCAGTACAAGGCTCCTTTGCGCGACGTGCGCTTCCTGCTCAATGAAGTCTTTGACTACGAAGGCCACTACAAGGGCCTGCCAGGCGGCGATGAGGCCACGCCCGACATGGTCGACGCCATCCTCGAAGGCTGTGCCACCTTCTGCGAAGAAGTGCTGGCGCCCCTGAACCTGCCCGGCGACCTGGAAGGCTGCACCATCCAGGACGGCGAAGTCACCACGCCCAAGGGTTTCAAGGAAGCCTACGCCGAGTACGTGGCCGGTGGCTGGCAAGGCCTGTCGCACCCCAAGGAATACGGCGGCCAGGAGCTGCCCATGTCGCTGAACCTGCTCAAGGCCGAGATGATGGGCACGGCCAACTGGTCGTTCACCATGTACCCCGGCCTGTCGCTGGGCTGCATGAACACCGTCTTCCAGTTCGGCTCGACCGAGCAAAAGAACACCTACATGCCCCCGCTGGTCAGCGGCGAGTGGACCGGCACCATGTGCCTGACCGAGCCCCAGTGCGGCACCGACCTGGGTCAGGTCAAGACCAAGGCCGAGCCCGTGGGCGACGGCACCTACAAGCTCACCGGCACCAAGATCTTCATCTCCTCGGGTGAACACGACCTGGCCGAGAACATCATCCACATCGTGCTGGCCCGCCTGCCGGACGCCCCCAAGGGCACCCGCGGCATCTCGCTGTTCATCGTGCCCAAGTTCCTGGTCAACAAGGACGGCAGCCTGGGTGCGCGCAACACCGTGCGCGCTGGTGCCCTGGAGCACAAGATGGGCATCCGCGCCTCGGCCACCTGCGTGATGAACTTCGACGACGCGATCGGCTACATGATCGCCGAGCCCAACAAGGGCTTGGAGGCCATGTTCACCTTCATGAACACCGCCCGCATCGGCACCGCCGTGCAAGGCCTGGCCCACGCCGAGCTGTCCTACCAGGGCGCCCTGCCCTACGCCAAGGAGCGCCGCTCCATGCGCGCTGTTTCGGGCAAGAAGGACGCCGACCACCCCAACGACGCCCTGATCTGGCACGCCGACGTGCGCCGCATGCTGCTGACCCAGAAGGCCGTGGCCGAAGGCGCCCGCGCCATGATCTACCACGCCGCCAAGCTGGCCGACCACATGGTGGCCGGCGTGGCCGAAGGCAACAAGGCCAAGTACGAAGAGTACGACGACCGCCTGGGCTTCTACACCCCGATCCTCAAGGGCTTCATCACCGAGCTGGGCCTGGAGTGCGCCAACATCGGCATGCAGGTCTTCGGTGGCCACGGCTACATCAAGGAGCACGGCATGGAGCAGATCGCCCGTGACGCGCGCATCTCGACCCTGTACGAAGGCACCACCGGCATCCAGGCGCTCGACCTGCTGGGCCGCAAGACCCTGCTGCAGTCGCGCGGCAAGTGCGTCTTCAACTTCACCAACGAGATGATCGCCCAGGCCAAGCCGCACCTGCTGGACGGCGGCCCGGTGGGCAAGATGGCCCGCGCCTGCTTCAAGCGCGCCCTGCAATGGAAGTGGCTGACGCTGCAGATCATGCTGCGCGCCAACAAGGACCGCGACGTGGTCTCGGCCGCCTGCAACGACTTCCTGATGTACTCGGGCTACGTGATGATGGGCCACTTCTGGCTCAAGCAAGCCATCGTCGCCAACGAGAAGCTGGCCAAGGGCGGCAAGGACTCCAAGGAGTTCTACACCGCCAAGCTGCAGACCGCCGAGTTCTACTTCGAGCGCCTGCTGCCCCGCGCCGATGGCCACAAGAAGACCATGATGTCTTCGACCAGCTCGATCATGCAGATGAACAACGAGCACTTCAGCTTCAACTGATCGACTGCTCCCATGGTCACCGCGCACGCTGCTTCTGCGCCGGCCCGCCGATATGGCGGGGCGTCCGCAGAGGAGCGTGCGCAGGACAGGCGCCAGCGCCTGATGGCTGCGGCCTTCGACGTGTTTGGCCAGCAGGGCTACCGGCAGGCCACGATGCGCCTGATCTGTGCGCAGGCGCGCCTGGCCGACCGCTACTTCTACGAGCACTTCGAGAGCACGCACGCCTGCTACGTGGCCGTGCACACCCAGGCTTGCCTGGAGGCCGTTCTGGTCGTCGAGCAGGCGATCCGCGTCCTGCCGGGTGACCTGCTGCTGCGGGCTCGCGGCGGCATCACCGCGTTTTTCGAGCACATCCGTTCCGACCCGCGTCGCGCGCGGATCCTCATCCTCGACTCGTCTGCCAGCGGGCTGGGTGCTCAACAGCGCCTGGATCAGCAGTATGCGTTCGTCACGGAATTGCTGAAATCGAGGTTCCGCCAGCGTTACCCGCACGCTTTTTCAAAGCCCGACCTGGAATATGTGGTGCTGGGCAACATGGGCATGATCACCAACACCGCGATGCGGTGGATCGAACGCGGTTTTTCAGACCCGATCGAAACCGTGGTGGACCACGCCCATTACGCCTGGATCGGATTGGACAGCTGGATGACGCAAATGAATTTTGCGGCATCGGAAAACTGAAACATCCATTTTCAAAATCATGGAAAAAGGCCGCCCCTGGTGACAGGAGGCGGCCTTTTCGTTGGCAACCGAGGCCATCAGCAGGGGCGGGCGAGCCACCCCGCTGGAGCAGCGATCAAGGGGCCTTGGGGAAACCCAGCAACACGGCGAACGTGTTGTACAGCGGGCGGCCGTAGGTCTTCCATTCGTTCTTGTGGATGGCGTCGATCAGGGCGATGCCGGTGGGCTTGAACAGACCCAGTTCCGGGTCCAGGGCGCCACCGCTGACTTGCTTGATTTCTTGTGCGTTCAGGATTTTCATGGTTTTTCCAATCAGGTTTTGAAATGTGCGCCCCTTGAAGGGGCCACACTTGAATTTTCATATCGATGGACATTTACCGGAACAGGAATAACCCACCCAATTCAAACCATCATTCAAACCGGAATGACAGATCAAACAAAACCCAACCCAAAATAGTTAACCAGCGGGTTATCACCCCGTCCGCATGCGGGATCAACGACCAAATCGTCGCGATTGATACCCGACACCAAACCATCAAACCAGACCATTTCAAATACCCAGCAAGGCAAAACAGGAGAATCAAAACTCCCCGCGCGCCCGCGTTTCGACTCCCCTCGGCCGACATCCCGTGCCCCTCGCCCCCCACACCGGCAAAACCGGCCGGCAGCTCACGCTGTGCGTCGCCGCGCTCATCGGCTTGGCATGCCGCCCCGAAGCCATCGCCATGACCTTGAGCCAGCACCTGAGCTGGCCCCTGGGCCATGCCGAGCGCGCGCACACCGCCACCGCACCTCAGCCTGTCCCCACCGACGAGCCCCCCCGGGAGCAAGACGCCGCCACCACCTGGGCAGACCTGCTCGAGGAACTGGACCAGGCCCACGGGGTGAGGGAAGCCCAGGCCCGCGCGCAAGCCAGCGAGGCGCTCAGCCAGCAAAGCCAGGTCCGCGCCTGGCTGCCCAGGCTAGACGCCAGCCTGCGCGCCGACAACCAGCGCCAGCGCTACAACGGCCTGGCTTCGCGCACCCCCAGTTCCGCCAGCACCCTGCAGGCCACCCTGCCGCTGTGGCGGCCGGCAGAGCGCGCCGACGCCCGCGCCGAGCAAGCCAGCGCCGAGCAGGCCCAATGGCAAGCAAGCCAGCGCAGGCAATCGCTGGCGCGTGAAATCAGCCAGAACTACCTCATGGCCGTTGAGGCCGCCGAGCACGCCCGGTTGACACAAGCCCACCTGACCGCCCTGGCGCGGCAGGCACAGGCGCACCACAAAAGGCTCCAGGCCGGCCTGGCCACGGTGCTGGATTCGCTCGAGACACGTGCCAGGCAGGAGCAAGCCCAGGCGCAGTCCGAGCAGCTCTTGTCCCAGCTGCGCTCGCTGACGCTCACGCTGAGCCGCTTGAGCAGGCTGACCGTGCGACCGCCTGCCGGACTCAGCCCCTGCGCGCCGCCGGGCCCAGGCGTGGTCTTGCCGCCCTGGCCCGATGCGGTGGCGCAAGCACTGGCCAGCCACCCCGAAGTGCTGCAAGCACAAGCTGGTGTTCGAGCCAGCCTGGAAACCGTCCGCGCGCGCGACGCCGAGCGCTGGCAACCCACGCTGGACGCCACCGCCAGCCACAGCCGCACACGCCAGACGCAGCGCTTCGAAGGCCTGAGCGAGCGCCAGGACATCCGCACCGATGCCGTCGGGCTGGTGCTGAACTGGCCCTTGTTCAGCTCGGGGCTGCAGGACGCACGCCAGCGAGAAGCCGCCGCGCTGCTCAGCGCCGCGCAAGCGAGGCTCGACGACGCCGAGTCTCGCGTGGGCACCGAATTGAACGATGCCTACCAACGCCAGGAACAGGCACAACGTCAACAGGTCCGCCAAGAGGCCGTTGTCGTGAGCGCCCAGGCCACGCTGGACGCCTTGCAAAAAGCCTGGTTGGCCGGCCTGCGCAGCACCACCGAACTGCTCGACGCGCAGCAACGGCTGCACGACGCGCGCATGGCCAGCGCCAGCGCCCGGGTGGCCACCTTGCGGGCAGGCAGCGATGCCCTCGCCTTGCTGGGCCTGCTCGACGCCAGGCACATCGCCCCGTGGCTCACCTTGTTCGACGCGCCCACCACGTCCCTTGCCCCAACGCCACCATGAGCGCCCCCCACGACGACACCCCCCTTTTTCGGCCCGAGGTGCTGCATGCCCGCAGCCACGCCTCGGATGGCGCCCCCCTGCACATCCAGCCCGTGGGCGGCGGCGCACTCACGCTGCTCGCAGGGGTGTTGTGCCTGACGGTGGTGCTGGTGCTGGCCTTCGGACAGCACACCAAAAAGGAGCGGGTGCAAGGCAGCCTGCAGCCGCGCAATGGCGTGGCCCAGGTCGTCACGGGTGACACGGCCGTGCTCGATCGTTTGCGCGTGCACGAGGGCCAGCACGTGAAGGCCGGCGAGGTGCTTGCCGAGATGCGTCAGGAGCGCTTCACCGACGGCGGCAGCGCCTCGGGGCAAATCGAGTCGAGCCTGCAAGGCCAGCGAGACCGCATCACCGACCAGGCCCAAGGGCAGGCACAGGCCCTGCAAGCGCAGCTTGATGCCTTGCGACAACGCGTCCTGCGCCACCAGCAAGATGCCCAGTCGCTGCAGACCGACATCGCGCTGCAGCAAGAGCAGATCGCCTCGGTGCGCAAGGTGCTCGACCAGATGGCGCCGCTGCTGGAAGAGCGCATCGTCTCGCAACTGCAATACGAGCAGCAACGCCAGGCCCTGCTGGACCACACCGCGCGACTGCAAGTCCTGCAGCGTCAGCTGGGCTCGGCCCGCAGCGATCTGGCCCAGGCCCGCGAGGAGCAATCGCGCCTGCAGGCCGAGCACCGCGTCAACCAGGCCAGCCTGGAGCGCGACCGCCTGTCGCTGCAGCGCGAGTCGGTGCAGCAGCGCAGCCAGCAGTCGACGTGGCTGAAAGCCCCCGTCAGCGGCACCATCACCGGGCTGCAAGCGGGCTTCGGCCAGACGGTGCCCGCGGGCAGCACCCTGCTGAGCATCGTGCCCGACAACTCCCCGCTCGAAGCCGTGCTGCACGTGCCCAGCACCGCCATGGGCTTCATCCGGGCCGGCCAGGTCGTGCGCATCGCCTACGACGCCTTCCCTTACCAGCGCTTCGGGCAGCACCGGGGCGTGGTGCGCTCGGTCTCACAGGCCGACGTGCCCCCACCACCTGGCGCGACCGAACGTGGCGATCGCCGCGCCGTCTTCCTGGTGCGCGTGACGCTGGATCGCGCCACCGTGCGCGCTTACGACACCGACATCGCCCTGCGCCCGGGGCACACGCTGAGCGCCGACATCGAGCTCGACCGCCGCTCGCTGCTGCGCTGGATGCTCGACCCGCTGTTCGCCTTCAGCGGCCGCCTTTGACCCCTGTCCGCCATGGCCGCCACCTCACACGACTCCCCGAACACCTTCAGCCCCTTCAAGCTGTGGCCGCGCCAGCGCGTGCCCCTGGTCCTGCAGTCCGAAGCCGCCGAATGCGGGCTGGCCTGCCTGGCCATGGTCGCCGGCGCACACGGGCTCGACACCGACCTGCCCAGCCTGCGCCAGCGCTTCGAGCTGTCGTCGCGCGGCGCGACGCTGGCCCAGCTCATGGACATCGGCGAGCAGATGGGCCTGTCCAACCGCGCGGTGCGCCTGGAGCTGCAAGAGCTGCCCGAGCTGCGCACGCCCTGCCTGCTGCACTGGGACCTCAACCACTTCGTGGTGCTGGTGCAGGCCGACGCCCGCGGCATCACCCTCCACGACCCGGCCGTGGGCGAGCGCAAGCTGACGCTCAAGGAGGCCAGCCCGCACTTCACCGGCGTGGCGCTGGAGCTGGCGCCCGCGCCCGGCTTTCGCCCGCGCAGAGAGCGCAGCGACTGGCAACTTCGATCGCTCTTCAAGGGCCAGCCCGGCCTGTGGCGCGCCTTCTCGCAGATGGCCGTGCTCTCGCTGGTGCTGGAGGTCTTCGCCATCCTCATGCCGATGCTCAGCCAGTGGGTCATCGACGACGTCATCGTCAGCCGCGACACCCCGCTGCTGGCGGTGCTGGCGACCTCGCTGGGCCTGCTGGCGCTGATGTCGCTGCTGACGCGCTTGATGCGCAGCTGGGTCGTGCTGGGCACCAGCCTGAGCTGGAAGCTCAACAGCAGCACGCAGGTCTTTCGCCACCTCATCCGCCTGCCGCTGTCCTACTTCGACAAGCGCCACACGGGCGACGTCATGTCGCGCTTCGCCTCGGTCGACACCATCCAGGACACGCTCACGCGCGAGCTGGTCGAAGCCGTGCTCGACGGCGCGGTCAGCCTGGTGACGCTGGGGCTGATGTTCGCCTACAGCCCGAAGCTGGCGGCGATCGTGCTGGGCGTGGCCACGCTGTACCTGCTGGTGAGACTGGCCGTGTTCGGCCCCTACCGACGGGCCTCTGAAGAGCTCATCGTGCGCGAGGCGCAGGCGCAGACCTTCCTGATGGAGACGCTGCGCGGCATGAACGCCATCAAGTTCTTCTCGCGACCCGGCTGGCGCGTGGCCGGCTGGATGAACCAGCAAGCCAGCATGGTCAACGCCCGCGTCAAGCAAGAGCGCATCAACCTGCTGCACCAGGGCGTCAACGGCGTGATCGGCGCCATCGAGCAGGCGCTGGTGCTCTACCTGGCCGCGCAGATGATCATCGCCGAGCAGTTCTCCATCGGCATGCTGGTGGCCTTCATGGCCTACAAGGGGCAGTTCCTGCAGCGCGCCAACGACCTGATCGAGCGCGTCATCAGCCTGCGCCTGCTGCGCCTGCAGGGCGACCGGCTGGCCGACATCGTGCTCACGCCGACCGAGCCGGCCTCGCCTGCGCAGGCGGGGCACCGAGCGGGGCTGCAAGCGTCGTCGTTGACCGCGAACCAGCAGGGTCAAGCAAGCCCCGACGACCCAGCCAGCGCCGAGCCCGCGCCCATGACCCTGAGCCTGCGCGACGTCGTCTTCCGCTACGCGCGCGACGAAGCGCCCGTGCTCGACCACGTCAGCCTGACCCTGCACACCGGTCAGGCGCTGGCCGTGCTCGGCCCATCAGGCTGCGGCAAGTCCACGCTGATGAAGATCCTGTGCGGCCAAGTCACGCCCGAGTCGGGCGAGGTGCTGCTCAACGGCGTGCCCATGGCCTCGCTGGGCGCCGAGGCCTTCCGCTCGGTGCTGGGCACCGTTTTCCAGGACGACCAGCTGTTCTCGTGCAGCATCCACGACAACATCGCCATGAACGACGCCGAGGCCACGGCAGAGAGGGTCGAAGCCGCCGCCGCCCTGGCCTGCGTGCACGAAGACATCGCGCGCATGCCCATGGGCTACCAGACGCTGGTGGGCAGCATGGGCGCGACGCTCTCGGGTGGGCAAAAGCAGCGCATCCTGCTGGCGCGCGCGCTCTATAAACGGCCGCGCTTCCTGCTGCTCGACGAGTACACCAGTCACCTCGACTTCGCCACCGAAAAGCGCGTGCAGGACGCCATCAACGCGCTGGGCTGCGGGCGCTTCATCATCACGCACCGAGAGCATTCGCTGCGCGAGGGCGACGCGGTGCGGGTGCTGTGGCAGGGCCAGCTGATCGACCCGGTCGACTTGCCGACGCCGGACGCCTGAGCAGGCACCGCGACCGCAACGACCGCAAACAGGGAAGCCTGAGCGACAACCCGTCGTCCAAGAACGCACACACCCCGGGGATGGCCGGATTCCCCCGTCGAAAGCAAAATGACACGATCTGTTTTCAGATAGATTCTCGTCTTTTCTTTCGGAAGCGTGTCATGACGAACGTCAAACCCTGGTTGCAGCAGTACGGTCAAGGCGTCCCGGCCGAGGTCAACCCCGACGCCTACCCCTCGCTGGTCGAGTTGCTGGAAGAGGCCTTCCGCACCCACGCCCGGGCCGACTCGATGGCCTACCTGGGTTCGCGCTGGACGTTCGCCGACGTGGACCGCCAGTCTCTGCAGCTGGCCGCCTGGCTGCAGGCGCAGAAGCTGCCCAAGGGCAGCCGCGTCGCGGTGATGATGCCCAACGTGCCGCACTACGCCGTGGCCATCGCCGGCGTGCTGCGCGCCGGGCACGTGGTCGTCAACGTCAACCCGATGTACACCCCTCGCGAGCTCGAGCACCAGCTGGTCGACTCGGGCGCCGAGGTCATCATCGTGCTGGAGTACTTCGGCCCCACGGTGCAGGAAGTCATCGAGCGCACGCCGGTCAAGCACATCCTGCTGGCCTCGCTGGGCGACGTGTTCGGCGCCATCAAGGGCCCCTGGGTCACGTACAAGTCGCGCAACGTCGACAAGCACGTCATCGACTTCAAGCTGCCCGACAACGGCCGCTGCCGCGTCACGCCCTTCAAGGCCGCGCTCAAGCAAGGCAAGTCCCTGCCCTTCCAGCGCCCGGCGCTGGGGGGCAACGACGTCGCCTTCCTGCAGTACACCGGCGGCACCACCGGGGTGTCGAAGGGCGCCACGCTCACGCACCGCAACCTGGTGGCCAACATCCTGCAATGCGAGGCCTGGTTCAAGCCCGAGCTCTCCAAGGTCGAAGGCCAGTTGGTCAACGTGGTGGCGCTGCCGCTGTATCACGTGTTCGCGCTGACGGTGTGCTTCTTCCTGAGCGCGCGCATGGGCACGCTCAACGTCATGATCGACAACGCCCGCAACATCGGCAAGCTGATCGAGACGCTCAAGAAGTTCCAGATCACGCAGTTCCCGGCGGTCAACACGCTCTACAACGCCCTGGTGGAAGAGCCCGACTTCGAGCAGCTCGACTTCTCTCGCCTGAAGGTGTGCAACGGCGGCGGCATGGCGGTGCAGCAGGCCACGGCCGAGGCCTGGCAGCGCATCACCGGCGTGCCCATCGTCGAGGGTTACGGCCTGTCCGAGACCTCACCTGTGGTGACGGTCAACCGCCTGGACAATCGCAGCTACAACGGCGCCATCGGCTACCCGCTGCCCTCCACCGAAATCGCCCTGCTCGACGACAACGGCCAGCCCGTGGCCCAGGGCGAGCCCGGCGAGATCGCGGTGCGTGGCCCGCAGGTGATGGCCGGCTACTGGCAGCGCCCCGAGGAAACCGCCAAGGTCATGACGGCCGATGGCTTCTTCCGCACCGGCGACGTGGGCGTGATGTCGGCTGACGGCCTGTTCAAGATCGTCGACCGCAAGAAGGACATGATCCTGGTCTCGGGCTTCAACGTGTACCCCAACGAGATCGAGCAGGTGGTGAGCCTGCACCCGGGCGTGACCGAGTGCTGCGCCATCGGCGTGCCCGACGAGAAGTCGGGCGAGGCGGTCAAGCTGTTCGTGGTGCGCAAGGACTACAGCTTGTCCGAGGCCGACATCGCCGAGTACTGCAAGGAGCAGCTCACGGGCTACAAGCGGCCCCGCCACATCGAGTTCCGAGAGGAACTGCCGATGAGCAACGTGGGCAAGATCTTGCGCAAGGATTTGCGTGACGAGGAGCTGGCGCGGCTGGCGGCTCAGGCGCGCAAGAGGGCGGCTTGACCGTCACCTTGGTGTTACGGGCGGGCGAGAGCCCTGCCATGGAGCCACCCTGCGGGGTGGCTTTTTTGTTGGCGCGGTTCGGTGGTTGGCAGGTGGGGTGGTGTGCCACGGTTGAGCAACGGGCTGGGGGCCAGGGGGGCCTGCTCCGGGACCTCGCTCGCGGGGCACCACCGAGCGGCGCCACCTTCACCCCTTGAACACGAGCCAAGCAGTTGCCGAGCCATGACACCGCGAATGGGCCCTGCGCAGGCCCCCCTGGCCCCCATCCCGCGACACAACGTGGCAGGCGGAGAAGGAAGAAAAAGGGCGACGCTTTGCGTCGCCCTTTTTCTTCCGCCAACCACGCCGTGCGCGGTGGTTCGGGTTCGGTGGGTGAGGGGCGTGTGAGCCGGCACGACATGTGCGGTGTCATGGCTCGGCAACAGCCTGGTCGGTGTTCAAGGGGTCACCTCAGCGAACCTCAGTGGTGCCCCGCGCAGGGCCGGATCACACGCCCCTCACCCACCGGGCCACGCACAAACCGCCGCACAAAAATCAAGCACCCCAATGCTGCTTCATGAACGCAGCCTGCCGCTCCAAAGCGCGCGTCGCGCTCGGCATCAAGCCCGCATGGATCTGGAACACGTGCCAGCGGTCCTTGTAAACCTCCAGCTCCACGTGCCGATCAAAGCGCTTGGCAGCGTGCAGCAGCCACACCGAATCGTCGTGCAGCACCTCAATCTCACCGACCTGCACCAGCGTGGGCGGCAGGGTGCTCAGGTCCTGACGCTTGGGGAACGCCAGCGTGTGGTCGTGGCGCGGGCGGTACCAGGCGAAGCCCTGCATGCCCCACTCGATGTTGATCATCGGGTCGAGCTTCTTGTACTTCTTGACGCTGTCGCTGTTGAGCTTGGCATCGAACGCGGGCGACATCATCACCAGGCACTTGGGCGTGGGCAGGCCTTCGAGCTCCAGCGCCTTGAAGACCAGCAAGGTCAAGGTGCCACCGGCCGAGTCGCCGCCCACGGCGATGTTCTCGGGCTTGTAGCCGCGCTTGAGCAGGTCCTTGAAGCCCTCGACCGAGTCCTCGATCTGGGCGGGGAAGGGGTGCTCCGGCACGCGGCGGTAGTGGATGGCCAGCACCTCGCAATTGGCCAGGCGGCTCAGGCGCGTGGTGATGCTGCGGTGGCTGCGCGGGCTGCCCGCACAGAAGGCGCCGCCGTGCAGGTACAGCATGGCGTGCTTGGGCTGAGGCGTGGCCTTGGGCGTGATGCGCTCGGCCGTCATGTTGCCCACCTTCACGTGCTCGACCTTGACGCCACCGCCCGGCGGCATCGAAACCGACAAGGTGTGCAGCACGGCGCGCTGCAGGCCCACCGGCATCGGCGGCTTGATCACCGGCTTGAACAGGAAGCGCAAGCTGGCGCGCATCAGCGACGAGACGATGCTTTCCTGCAGGCCGGGCACCAGCTCGTAAGTGCGCTGGATGGGCGCGGTCGAAGGCGAAGATGTGGAGGCGTTGTTCATGACAGCAGACATGGGGCGGTCCTTGCGTTGCGGGAGCGAGCGCTCGGCAGCAGTTTGCCAGCTCAACCCTTCAGATCACGTTTGGCGAACAGCGTGGTCAGCGGTTGATACCACGAGCCCAGCACACGCACCAGCTTGTCGAGGAACTTGGCGTCCAGGCCGACCAGCACGCGGCGCTTGTTGCCTTCCACGGCGCGCAGGATCTGCAGCGCGGCGCTCTCGGCGGTGGTGGTGTTGAGCAGCTTGTCGAAGTTGGCGCGCGCCTGCTCCGTCTTGCCACCGGTGGCGCGGTCGATGCTCTCGTCCATCTTGGCCGTGCGCGCGATGTTCGTGCGGATGCCGCCCGGGTGCACGCAGGTGGCGCTCACGCCGCAAGCGGCCATGTCCAGCTCCTGGCGCAGCGCCTCGGTGTAGCCGCGCACCGCGAACTTGCTGGCGTTGTAGGTGCCGTTGGTGGGCACCGACAGCAGGCCGAACAGGCTCGAGGTGTTGATGATGTGGCCCTCACCGGCCTTCTTGAGGTGCGGCAGGAAGGCCTGCGAGCCCCAGACCACGCCCCAGAAGTTGATGCCCATGATCCACTCGAAATCCGAAGCCTTGACGGTTTCGAGGAAGGCACCCAGCGCCACGCCGGCGTTGTTGAAGATCAGGTTGACCTTACCGTGGTCGCGCACGACCTGATCGGCCCAGGCGTACACCTCGTCGCGGCTGGCCACGTTCACCTTGGTCGTGGTGACCTTGACGCCCAGCTTGCCGGCCAGGGCGGCGGTCTCGGCCAGGCCCTTTTCGTTCACGTCGCTCAAAGCCAGGTGGCAGCCGCGGCGGGCCAATTCGAGGGCCAGGGTGCGGCCCATGCCGGAAGCGGCGCCGGTGATCGCGGCGACCTTGTTCTTGAAGTCTTTCATCGTGCCCTCGGATGGCCCAAAAATCGGCCCCATCGGGACCACCTGGTTGTCGGATCGGGGGTGGCTGACGCCTCATCGTCCTCGGCTGGCGCCTTCAGGCGCTTTCCCGCCTTGGCGCGCCCCCCTGGACTGGGGCACCATGAAGGCCACTTCCCAGCGAAAATGTCGCCTCGGATGCCTTTTTTGTCGCGCATGAGCGCATCAATGAGAAAATCCGAGCTGCTGCGCCGACCCGGCCCATGCTGCCTGACGCCGGTGCTGACCGGCTCGGAACACAGTTCGCATCGACGCATTTTGACAATCGTCAATTTCAGAATGGTATTTGACAATGCCCGTTTCCAGACAAAGGGTTAACCCCGAAACCCCCTCCACCCCGGGGGCCACGGGCCGCCGCTATGGCGGGGTTGATTCGGACGAGCGCCAGCGCCAGCGGCGCACCCGCCTGATCGAAGCGGGCCTGGCCGTTTTCGGCGAACGCGGCTACCACCAGGCCACGGTGCGCGACGTCTGCCGCCAGGCTCAGCTCACCTCTCGCTACTTCTACGAGTCCTTCGACAGCATGGAAGACCTCTTCCGCGCCGTCTACTCCGACGTCAACCGCAACCTGATGCAGGCCACCATCCTCTCGCTGGCGGCCTGCCAACCCGAGCCGGAAAGGCTCGCCGAAGCCGCCCTGCGCACCTTCCTCGAATACATCCGCGACGACCCGCACCGCGCGCGCGTGGCCCTGATCGACGCGGTCAACGCCGGCGAAGGCATGAACATGCTGGCCGAGCAGGCCTCAAAAGACTTCGCCCACCTGATCGCCGGCTTCATGCAGCAGATGTTCCCGCGCCTGCCCGAGCTGGGCCTGGACGCGCTGACGCTGGCCAATGGCCTGGTGGGCGCCAACACCCGCATCGCCACGCAATGGGTGGCCGACCGCTGCAAGACCCCGCTCGAAGACGTGTTGCGCAACCTGCTGAGCCTGTTCAAGGCCTGCATCGCGTACGCGCGCATGCAGCTCGAGGCGCTGGACCAGACGCAAACCACGAAGCGCAAGACCGCCTGAACCGCTCGACAGGCCTGAGCTGCCATCGACAGCACCCCGGCCAACCCAACGAACAAGCCCCGCGCGGCGCATGCCATCGCGGGGCTTGTTTGCTTTTGCCTGGGTCACGCTGTCATCGCGCCCCCGGGCCCATCGGAGATCAAAGGAAAAGGCCTTCCAGCAGCGCCACCAGCCACTGCAGTGGATTGACCGACAGCACGCGCTTGTGGTCACCCACCTGATCCTGCTCCTGCACGCGCAGGACGGGCTTGGACTCGTCGATCAGGTTCTCGTAGAAGGTCGCCACGCTCTTGATGTTGGCCTCTTCGATGCCAGTGCCGGTGAAGTCCAGCAGCGCCAGCGTGTGGGCCTTCAGGAAGGGGCGCCAGGTCGGGAAGTAGTAGCCGGACGTTGCCGGGTTCTTGTCGAGCTGGGCCCGCCAGTTGGCCATGTCCTTGCGCCACAGCACATTGATGGCCTGGTCCTTGGCCTTGCCACTCAGCGCCGCGATCTCAGGGTAGAAGCTGGTGTACGAGAAGGCCGAGAAGATGCCGTCTTCCTGGAACGCCATGTAGCCGAAGCGGTCCTTGGGGAAGACCTTGGGCAGGCCGGTGTTGAGGGTCGACAGGTCGGAGACGTCACCGGCCTCGGGGTACATCGTGATCAGTTCAGAGGCCACGCCATCCGGGCGGTCCACGCCCCACAGGCTGCGCACCTTGTTTTGCAAGGGCAGCGAGGGGTACTGGGCCGAGGTGCCGTTTTGAGGCGCGGGGAACAGCGGCCCCGAATCAGCGCCCAGGGCCGACTTTTTGGGCTTGAGCGCCAGCCGCAGCACGCCGTAGTTGGCCGTCGCGCCCACGCCGCCCGCCGACGAGCCCGACACCAGCAGGTGCTCGGGCTGAGGCATGTTGGCCGCCATCCAGGCGCCCAAGGCCTTGGCATTCTTGTAGCCGCGGTGGTGGTAGACAGTCGGCTTGGCCGGGTCGGCGTCGCTGTAAGTCTGCACGGCAGCGCCAGTGTGCACGTCACCCGTGCAGTAAGGCACGTAGACGATGTTCCAGCTCTGGGTGTAGACCTTGCCGAGCAGCGCGGTGCGCGTGATCAACGGCGTGGCCATGCCAAACACCGCGGCATTGACCTGGCTGAGGTAGTTCTCCGGCACGCCGTTGGGGTTGGAGGCCACCTCGGTGAGCTTGCCCTTGCCCAGGCAGCCGTTCTGGTTCCAGCAGGCGCCGCCGCCTTCGAAGTACACCAGCGTCTTGGTGGTCATCGGGGTGCGGTTGACGAACACGCGCGCAGGCGTGCCGTTGCCGCAGGACGCGCCCGACGCCACCGGCAGGGTCACCGGGGTCCATTTGTAGTATTCGACGGCGGCCTGGGCCAGGGCGGGCAGGCCCATGGCGAAGGTGGCCAGCATGGCGGTGCGGAAGAAGGTCTGACGCATGAGCTCGGCTCCATGGTTCTGGGTTGCGCGCCATCGTGCCTGCGCATGCGCCATTGGATGAATCGCGTTAACCCGGTGAGCGCCCGCCAGCCCCTCCACATGCATGGCGGGGAGATCCCGGGGGCACATCGCGTCGCCTCAAGGTGCCGGCTGCCCCCGGGGGCGACCCCGCTTCGCGGCACCCGGGCGGCTCGCCTGGGCCGCACCGCCCGGCACGCCTGCTGACCGGGCCGCCCGGGTCAGCACCGCCACGCAGGGGTGTTGCACGCGTCGCGCCACGGCGATGGCGTGGTACTGCTCGCGCACGCCATCGGCCTGGCCCAAGCAACGCACGCCCAGGCGGCTGGCGAGCTCCTCCGCCATGGCGGTCGGGGCCACGAAGCAGCCCTCACCGTGCCGGCCGAACTCGTGGGTCAGCGCCGCGTCATCGAGCTCCGCCACCACACGCGGGTGCACTCCCTGGGTGTCAAACCAGGCACGCAACTGGTGGCCCATCACAGCGTCTTCGCCGGGCATCAGCATGGGGGCACCGTCCAGGCAGTCCGGGAAGGGCTTGGCCAAGCCAGCCAGCAAAGCGGGTGCGGCGTAGAAGCTCACCGGCTCATCGCCCACCGGGTGGCTTTGGGCGCGCACCCCGGCCGAGCGCGGCAGGGGCGCATCGGCGATGACGAGGTCGAGCTCGTGCAGCGCAAGCTGCGCGAGCAGGCGGTCCAGGCGCCACTCGCGGCAGACCAGGTGCACGTGCTCGCCCATGCGCAGCACCGGCGCCAACAGCTTGAACGCCACCGATTTGGGCACGGCATCGGCCACGCCCACGCGGAACTCGATGCGCTGCTGCGCCTGCGCCTTGTTGCGCGCGCTGGCCTGCAACTCGGTGCCCAGCGCGAAGATGTCGCGGGCGTAGCCCTGCACCATGCGCCCCTTGTCGGTGAGCGCCAGGCGCCTGCCGTGGCGGTTGAACAGCCCGCCCCCGAGCTGGTCTTCGAGCTGCTGCAGCTGCTCGCTGATGGTCTGCGGGCTGATGTGCAGCTGCTCGCTGGCGCGCGCGATGCTGCCGGTGTCGGCCACCTGCAGGAAGTAGCGCAGGTGCTTGAAGTTCAGGCTTGCCATTCGCAACCTCAGCCGATGTTTTGAAGCGGGATATTCGACTTTACCTGATCGTCTCCGAAGCCTATCCTGTGGAGATGCTGACCAAAGTTCACCCTGCCGCCTGCCGCCTCCCCACCCGCATCCGCGTGGGCCTGCTCGGCCATGGGCGCGCCGGACAGGCCGTGGCCCAGGCCCTGCTGGCCGACGAGCTGATCGACCTGCGCTGGGTGGCGCGCCGTCGGTTGCCCCAGGACAGCCACACCGTGCTGCCAGGCACCGAGGTGCCCATCATCGCCACGGGCGGCGAGCCGCTGGATGCATTGATCGCACAACACCCCGTCGACGCGCTGGTCGATTTTTCGTCGGCAGAGTCGGCGCAGCTCTACCTTGGCGCTGTGCGCCGGCATCGCCTGATGCTGGTGAGCGCCGTCTCCAGTTACCGCCCTGAGCAACTGGCTTCGATCCGCTCGCTGGCCGATGCCTGCCGCATCATGTGCTCACCCAACATCACCGTGGGCATCAACTTCCTGATCGTGGCGGCGCGCTTGCTGCGCACCATCGCACCGCAGGCCGACATCGAGATCATCGAACAGCACTTCCGAGACAAGCCCGAGGTCTCCGGCACGGCACGGCGCATGGCCAGCACGCTCGACCTCGACGAAGCCCGCATCACCTCGCTGCGATTGGGCGGCATCGTCGGGCACCACGAGGTGGTGTTCGGCTTCCCGCACCAGACGGTGCGCCTGACGCACGACTCCATCCGCCGCGAGGCCTTCGGCACGGGCGCGGCCTTCGCGCTGCGCGAGCTGCACCAACGCAGCCCCGGCTTCTACACGATGGAGGAGCTGATCTCGGGGGTGATGAGGGCGCAGCTGCAGGCAGCCTGATCGGCCCATCGAGCGGTCAACCGGCAGAGAACCGGTGCCCCCACCCCACCCACACATCGAACCACCCAAGAGCCCAAGAGAGGACCGCCTTTGCAAGCCCCCACCCAGATCGAGATCATCGGCGCGGCGCTGTTCGCGCTGGCCATCGCCCACACCTTTGCCTCCGGCCTGTTTGAGCGCCTGGCCCACAGCCGACCGCGTCACGCAGGCGCGTGGCACCTGCTGGCCGAGGTCGAGGTGGTGTTCGGCTTCTGGGCCATCGTGCTGGTTGGCCTGATGTTCGCCCTGGGCGGCAAGCAGGTGGCAGTCGAATACGTTGATTCGCGCAACTTCACCGAGCCCTTGTTCGTCTTCGCCATCATGGTGATCGCGGCGACGCGCCCGGTGCTGCAGGCCGCCAAGGGCCTGATCGGGTTGGTGGCAAAACTGCTGCCCCTGCCTGGCGAGGTGGGCTTTTACCTGACGGTGATGCTGCTGGTGCCACTGCTGGGCTCGTTCATCACCGAGCCGGCGGCGATGACGCTGGCCGCGCTGATCCTGGGTGAGCGCGTGCTTTCACAGCCCGTGTCTCAGCGCTTGAAGTACGCCACGCTGGGCGTGCTGTTCGTCAACATTTCCATCGGGGGCACGCTCACGCCATATGCCGCGCCGCCTGTGCTGATGGTGGCCGGGGCCTGGGGATGGGACCTGCCCTTCATGCTGCAGAACTTCGGCTGGAAGGCGGCCATCGCGGTGGCGGTCAACGCCGTGGGCGTGACGCTGCTGTTCCGCAAGGAGCTGATCGATTTGCGCGCCCCTGCACGCTCGTTGAGCGAGGCCCCCGTGCCCCTGGCGCTGACCGCCGTCCACTTGCTGCTGCTCGCAGGCGTGGTCGCTTTTGCCCACCACCCGGCCATGTTCCTGGGCCTGTTCCTGCTGTTCATGGGGGTCGCCACGGCCTACCCGCAGCACCAGGGGCGCCTCATCTTGCGCGAAGGCCTGCTGGTGGCTTTCTTCCTGGCAGGGCTGGTGGTGCTGGGCGGACAACAGCGCTGGTGGCTCGAGCCCGTGCTGGTCGGCATGAGCAGCGACGCGGTGTTCTATGGCGCCACCGCGCTGACGGCCTTCACCGACAACGCGGCTTTGACCTACCTGGGCTCGCTGGTGCCGGGCCTGTCGGATGAGTTCAAGCTTGCCCTGGTCGCCGGGGCGGTGACAGGCGGTGGCCTGACCATCATCGCCAACGCGCCGAACCCGGCCGGCATCGCCATCCTCAAGCGCCATTTCGATGGCGAAGCGGTGTCGGCGTTGGGACTGGCCACCGCCGCCTTGTTGCCGACCTGTGTGGCCGCGGCGGCGTTCAGGCTGCTGTGAGCTCCGCCCTTCAGGGCCGCTGTGGCGCGTTTGCCACCAACGCGTCCAGCACCCGGCGGATCTGCTCGCCCGGCTGCGCAGCCCTTCGCACCATGAGCCCCTGAAAAAGAGACAAAAACAGTTCAGCCAAATCCTCATCGGGCATGGGCGATTGTTTTCCAGCGTGCGCGAACAAGGTGCTCACAAACTGCCCCAGGGTGCCCCGCATTTCTGCGGAAAGGGTTTCATAGCGCTCCAGAAAATGCGGCGTGCGGGCGGCATGCAACTGCATTTCCACGTCCAGGATCGCGCAATCCCGATTTGCACCCAAACCATCGATGTAGGCGTTCAGTATCTGCGACAACGCGGCGAGATCCGGGGTTTTCAGTATCTCTCGCAACATCGCGGCATCACGCGTCTTCTCGATGCGCAGCACCTCCAGGAAAGCATCCTCTTTGGTCTCGAAGTTCGAAAAGAACGCTCCTTTGGTAAACCCGGCGCGATCGGCGATATCTGCGACGCTGGTGCCGTCATAGCCTTTTTCGGCGACGCAGGCGCGCGCCGCTTCAAGCAAAAGCGAGCGCGTGCGTTCTTTGCTTTCAAACCTGGTCAGTCTTTTCACTTAACGACAAGTCACCTTTTGTGATGAAACTCTAACATCCTCTGTTTTTTGCATTGCGCAATACCGATCAAGGTCGACAAGTGCTGGGCGTGCCAAGCCGCGCAACAGTTTCTGCCCTCGCCGTTCGGCAGGCAGCCGTTGCGCCCACCCCTTGCACCACAGGGTTCCCCCTAGGGTGTGGGATGCGCTGACATCAGGACACACAAGACACACAGAGTCACTTGTATCCACCCGAGCCTGCCCCCTACATTCGGATACCGAACGATCTTCAAAGATCAATCGGTATCAAAAAAGAGGGAGGACCCTGATGAAATCGGCATTCGTGACAGGCTCAACGGGACTGCTTGGCAACAACTTGGTGCGCGAGCTGCTGCGACAAGGCGTGCGCGTCAAAGGCCTGGCTCGGTCCCAAGACAAGGCCAGGCAACAGTTCGCAGAACTGCCGGTGGACATCGTCGAAGGAGACATGACAGATGTCGGGGGCTTTGCTGATGCCCTCAAGGGCTGCGATGCCCTGTTCCACACCGCGGCACATTTCCGGGACTGCTACAAGGGCGGTCAACACGCGCAGAAGCTGCAAGCCACCAACGTCGAGGGCACCGTCGCCTTGCTCGACGCCGCACGCAAAAACGGTGTCCGCGAGATCGTGCACACCTCGTCGATCGCGGTGCTGGACGGCCCACCTGGCCAGCCCATCGACGAAACCATGGCTCGCGACCTGGCTCACGCCGATGACTACTACCGCAGCAAGATCCTGTCTGATCAGGCCGTGATGCGGTTCTGTCAGCAACACCCGGACACCCGCGTCGTGATGGTGCTCCCAGGCTGGATGTTCGGCCCCGGGGACATGGGCCCGACCAGCGCAGGCCAGTTGGTGCTGGACTTCGCTGCGCGCAAGCTGCCCGGGCGCATTCCGGGCACGTTCTCGGTCGTGGACGCGCGCGACGTTGCCCAGATCCAGGTCAGCGCCATGCGCAAGGGCCAAAGCGGTCATCGCTACCTGGCAGCGGGCCAGAACATGACCATGGACCAGCTCTTTCCCTTGCTGGCGCAAGCCACGGGGGTGCCAGCGCCCACCCGCGCCATCCCCATCGGCCTGCTCAAGGTCATCGCCTGGGTCAACGAGACCCAGTCGCGCCTGACAGGGGCGCCCGCCCTGGTCAGTCGCGCCGCCGTCAGGCTGCTGGAGCGGGAAGCCGGGCGCACCCAGTTCAACCAGGAAAAGACCTTCACGGCGTTGCAAGGCACCTTCCGCCCGCCCTTGGACACGCTCACCGACACCGTCAACTGGTACCGACAGAAGGGCTGGCTCACACCAGGGACCACGCCCCGAATGGCCCTCAGCGGCTGATCCCTTCCTCTTCCCTTCCCCCCGAAGACTCCACCGTCATGCACGGTGGCGGGGACCACTTTTGCCCGAAATCCCCACGCAACAGGAGCCCAACATGCCAGCTCAACACCAGACAGACGGATTCATTCACCGGTTCATCGGCTTCGCGAAAAGCCACCCGCACGCCACCGCCATCGACGCGTTGGACGAAGGTCGCTCGTGCACCTACGCCGAGTTGCACGAGATGGCAACCCAGCGCTGCGGCACCCTGCATGCCCTGAGCCAGTCCTGCGGCACGCGCGTCCTTCTGTGCATGCCGTCGGGGATCGAGCTGGTCGCCAACTACCTGGCCATCGTCGGCGCAGGCCTGGTGCCCGTGCTGATCAACGACAAGCTCACCGCAGCCGAATTCCGGGAACTGGCCCTGGCCAGCACGCCCTCGATGGTGGTCACCACGACGGCACTGGCGGTTCGCCATCAAGGCACCTGGTCCGCGTTGGGCGAACTCACGGCCCTCGTCACGGTGGACGAAGGCCCTTGTGTGCCGCTGCCGTCCGGCATCCGGCACGTTCCCTTGCCCTCGCAAACCCCTGAGGCTCGGCCATTGCGCTTGCCGCAAGCCGACGACGTGGTGACCATCCAGTTCACGTACAAGGGCCTGGGCGAGCCGCTGGGCGTGGCGCACCGCTATGGCGCCCTGAGCCTGTCTGCAGCAGGCCTGCTGAAGTCGATGCGTCCGATGGGCGTGGGAACGGTTCACCTGGTCGGCCTGCCGCTGTACGCGGTCTACGGCCTGGTGGTGCTGATGGTGATGCCGCTGAGCATCGGCTCGACGATGCTGATCACCTCGACCTTGTCCAGGCGGGACATCGCCGAGGTGCTTGCACAACACCAGGTCGCCTTTGCCTGCCTCGTGCCTGAGCTGGTTCGCATGCTCAATCACCAGCTCTCGGAAAGGGCTGCCCGGGGAGATGCGACACCGCCCCTGCACCCCGACTTGATGCTGTACTCGGGTGGCAGCCGCCTGGCACCCGACGCGGCACAAGAGCTGTCGCAACGCTTGCCCGCGCACCAGGTGCTCCAAGGCTATGGCATGACCGAATGCCTGCCTGTGATCGTGCAGAGCTACGTCGGCCCCTGCAAACCAGACACCTTGGGACGGGCCATTCCCGGCGCGCAACTGCGCGTGGTCGATGGCGAAGGACAGGACGTGCCCGATGGCACGCTGGGAGAGCTCTGGATCGGAGGCCCAACCGTCTGCTCGGGCTACCTGAACAACGCCGACGCAAGCAGGCAGTTCTTCTGCGACGGGTGGCTCAAGTCTGGTGACCTGGTCGTGCGAGACGAGGCGGGTCACGTGTACTTCATCGGCATGCGTTTGCGCATCACCAAAGTACGCAGCCAGATGGTCGACCTCGCAGAGGTCGAGCAAGTCGCGCGCGAGTGGCCCCATGTGCGCGCAGCCAGGGCCCACGCGGAGCGCGACGCACTGGGCCAGACCAGCCTTTCGCTGAGCGTGGTGTGCGACGCCATCGACCAGGAAGCGCTCCTCAAGCACCTCGGAGAACGCCTGTCGGCGCACAAGCTGCCACGCAACATCGTGGTGGTCACCGAAGCCCTGGCCACCGCAGCATGAGCAAGCCAATGCCCTCATCTGCCACGAACGACCGCCCGTCGCTGGCCGTGTTCGATTTCGACGGCACGCTCTCCGATCGGCACACCTTCTGGCGCTACCTGCGGTTCATCGCCACGCCGCCGGTGTTCTGGACCAAGGTGCTGTGCTTCCTTTTGCCCGAAATCCTGGGTGTGTTGCTGGGACGGCGCAACCTCATGGATGCGCGAGCGGGGTTCATCGGCTTGTTCCTGTCCGGCATGTCGAGCGACGTTGAGTCACGCCATGCGCACCGCTTCATCCGGGGCCCACTGCGCAGCTGGATCCGGCCCCAAGCCCTGCGACGCCTGGCCTGGCATCAAGCGCAAGGGCACCTCACGGTGCTGGTGAGCAACGCGCCCGAGAACTACCTGGTGGAGTGGGGCAAGTCGGTCGGCTTCGATCACGTGTGCGGCACCCGCTTGCGCACCCAGGCTGGCCACCTCACAGGCGATGTGGACGGTGACAACTGCGTGAACGCCGAGAAAGTGCGCCGACTCACCCAGACCGTTGGTCGACTCGACCAGTGGTTCATCTATGCCTACGGCGACAGCGACGGCGACACCGAGCTGCTGGCCGCCGCCGATCGCCCCTTCTATCGCAACTGGTACTGACCCATGCAACCGCATCGCTCACCCCAACACAACGGCGTTGTGCTCATCGCCGGAGCCGGCCCGATCGGCATGACGCTGGCGCTGCAATTGCAACGCTTCGGCATCCCCTACCGGATCATCGAACGCAACGCCGGACCATCGACCGAGACCAAGGCTTTGGCCCTGCACTCGCGCACGCTGGACATCTTCTCCGACCTCGGCATCGCGCAGGAAGCGGTCGATGCAGGTCATGCGATCAAGTATTTCCGTGTGCAGTCACGCGGCAAAACCATCTTGCGCTACGACTTCACGCTGCTCGATGCCGCGCACCCGCTGCTGCTGAGCCTGCCCCAGCCACAGACCGAGCGCTTGCTGATGAGCCGCTTGAGCGAGCTGGGTGGGCGCATCGAGTGGCAGACGGAACTGCTGGACATGCGCGACGAGGGCACGCACGTCATGGCGACGCTGAAGAAGCCATCGGGAGAGCGGGAGTCGATCAAGGTGTCATGGCTGATCGGGGCCGATGGCGCACGCAGCACGGTCCGCAAACAACTTGGCCTGAGCTTCGATGGCGAGCACTACATGCGGCACTTCATGCTGGCCGACATGGACATCCGCTGGAACGGCTGGCACGACGAAGGGGTGTTTTTCCTGGGCGAGCGCGAAGGCTACGTCGCCGTGGCCCCGCTGGACGATCAGGGCCGCTACCGGCTGTTCGTCGAGATCCCTCGCGAGCTGCCCCCCGAAGGCCAGCGCATGCCCCTGACCGTGGAGAGCTTTCAGCAGTTGTGCGACGGCCGAGGTCAGCTGATGAAGCTGTCCAACCCATCGTCGGAGACCATGGCGGCGTTCCAGCATCGGCGCACGAACACCCAGCGTGTCGGCCGCGTGTTCCTGGTCGGTGACGCCACCCACATTGGCAGCCCGATCGGCGGACAGTGGATGAACCTGGGCATCTCCGAGGCCTACAACCTGGCGTGGAAGATCGCCCACGTTCACGCGGGCAGCCTGCCAGAGCGGGTGCTCGACACCTATGACAGCGAGCGACACCCGATCGCGCTCGAGGCCGAGAAAACGGCTCACACGCTCACCCGGCTGTTGACCCTGCGTTCGCGGTGGCTGGTCGGCCTGCGTGACACGTTGCTGCCGCTGATCAGCTCCGTCCCATCGGTGCAGGCCCGCTTGCCATGGATGATTTCAGGGCACCGCTATCACATCCGCAAGGCAGACAGCGTCCGGCACATGCTGAGCCGACGAGACCGGCGCCCCAGCACCAGGCGTCCCCGCCAGAAGTCGGCGTTCCCGCCCCCCAGAGCAGGTGAGCTGCTGCCGGATGTGCCGCTTTGGACTCCACAGGGCGAGCGCCCCCGGCGACTGCTGGAGTTGGTGCGCAGCGAGTTCATGGTGCTGCTGTTCACAGGGGCCGACGATCAGGGCGAACAGACGGCGCAGCAAGCCCAGCTGGCGCAAGACCTCCGAAGCACCTACCCCGCCTTGAACACCTGGCTGGTCCTCGACGCACTTGCGCCGCTGAACGGCCCTGTGGCGTCCATCCCTGACCCCACCTGGCAACTGCACGACCGGCTGGCGATCCCGGCGGGCGGCATCGTCCTGGTCAGGCCCGACGGCTACATCGCCTTCATGGGCAAGCGCCCGCAAGACCTGATGCATTTCGTCGAGAGGAACCTGGGCTTGATGCCTGGCCACGCAGGCGTGAGCCCGCAAGACCTGCCATCCAACGCCCTGGCTGCGGAGGTTGCATGACGCCGCCACGCCGCACCTTCCGCTGGCACCTGGATGCCGCCACCAGCCTTCAGGGTCTGATCGATCAATTGGCCAGCCCGCTGCCGAGTGAGGCCCACCCAGCACGCCTGCCGCCTCCTGAAGCTCGGCATCGGCTGGCCGTGGTCGGTGCAGACGCCGAAGCCTTGAGCACATTGCGCGCGCAGGCCCGCCAGCAGCTGCTCACGCACGGGCGGATCGACGCCCACGATGACATCTTTCACACCGATGCGCCCCTCGGCCCACCAGGTGTGGCGCTCATGTTCCCAGGGCAAGGCTCTCAGCACGTCGGGATGCTGGCCGAGTGGTTGCCCGTGCCCGAGTTTTCAGCGAGCCTGCTTGAGCTCGATGAGGTCGCCCGCCAGGTTCACGGTCGCTCGCTGAAAACCTGGTTCTTTGACGCCCCCGATCTCCCGGAACACGCCATGACGGGCACCCACGCCGCTCAGACCGGGCTGGGCTATGCGTGTTCGGCCCTGGCGCGCACCCTCACGCGCATGGGTGTGCAGGCTGAATGGGCCGTGGGCCACAGCTATGGTGAGCTGGTCGCCCTGTGGCACGCGGGCGCCTACGACGATGCCACGCTGGCACGGCTGACGCACGAGCGCGGTCAGGCCATGGCGCAAGCGGCCACCCAACTGCCAGGCGCACTCGCCGCCGTGGGCGCGGACGGCGATGCCGTTGCGGACTGCCTCAAAGCCTGGCCCGAACTGGAGATCGCCAACCTCAACGCCCCCGCACAAACCGTGGTGGGCGGCCCCAGCCAGGTGCTCAAGGACTTTGCGCAGGCCTGCCAGCAAAAGGGCTGGCGGTGTGCGCTCATCCAGGGCGCCTCTGCGGCCTTTCACACGTCTCGGATGCAACCGGCGCTGACGGCCTGGCACGAGCACCTGCAGGGGTGCGCTCGTCGGCAGGCGTTCCACGCCACGTCCAGGGCCCGGGTGATCGCCAACCTCACCGCCAGCCCCTACCCGATCGACGAGCAGGGCGCCGCCGACTTCATCGCCAACAGCCTGCACCGTCAGGTCACCAGCCAGGTCAGGTGGGTCGAAACCTGTCAGGCCTTGTACGCCGCCGGCGTGCGCCTGTTCATCGAGGTGGGTCCCGGTCAGGTGCTCAGCAAGCTCATCACGCAGAACCTGGCAGGCGCACCGCACCGCGTCATCACCTGCTCACCCAAAGGCGACATCCCTGTCTGGCAAAGGCTGGCGCGCATCCAGGCAGCGCTCGCCATCCACGCAGCGCTGTCGGGGCCGGACCTCCGCGCCACCCCACTCGCCACACAACACGCCACGCACCCCCACCTCCCGCAGCAAGACAACCTGACCAGAGGTCTGGCCATGAAACGAGACACCCCGTTGATCGAAGCCTTCCTGCAAGAAAACACCCGGATCGTGGAGCGCTACTTCGCGCTCATGGATCGCGTGCTGGACACCACCGCGCGGCAGCCTGTGGCCGACTCGGTGCTCCAGCAGATGCTCAGTGACAGCACCCGGCTCGCGCACGCCCACTTGCAGGTCCATGAGAGCCTGCTGTCGGGAACGAGCACAGGCACACCAGCGACGAACTCGCCCCAGGCCGCCCCAGTGGGGCCGCCACACCCGATCGCACACAGCCAAGCGGCGGAGGTGAGCGCAGACATCGACCTGCTCGCCTGGCTCCGGCAGGAGGTGTCACAACTGACCGGCTTCGCCGCATCCAGCATCGATCCTCAAGCGCGCTTCGACGACCTGGGCGTGGACTCGCTGGCCTTCATGGACATCTACACCCGGCTCAACCAGCGCCTGGCGGTGTCCGAAGCCGCGGCCGAACAGGTGCTCGGCGCCCGCTGCATCGCGGATGTCATCCAGGCGCTGAGCGCCACACCGCCCGCCCCCCCCACACAAGCCACGTCCGACATCTGCGAGTGGCTCAAAAGCCGCGTCGCCGAGGCAACCGGTTTTGCCAGCACGGACATCGATGAATGCGCGGCCCTGGAAGACCTGGGCATCGATTCGCTGGCCCGAACCGACCTGTTCGAAGCCCTGGGGCAAGCCTGGCCACAGGCCCGCCAACATGCCAGCGCCCTGTTCGAGGCGCGCAGCATCCAGGACATCGTGCGGCTGCTCGGCCCAGTGTCCGCCCACGCGAAGGCCAGCGCCAGCGCCCCGACGCATGCGACGCCGGAGCCCACCCAGGTTCAGTCTCGCGAATGGCCGCCGCTGCTGCAGGACCTCAAGGCACAACTGCTGTCCAACCTCGGCCCCAACGCCAGGCAGGCAGGGGTGGCGCTGGACGAGTCGACACCGTTCCAGGCGCTGTCGCTCAACAGCTTCGAGCGCGCTCGACTTTGGGGGCAAACCGCCCTGTGGCAGGCCCCGTTCAAGCTCGCAGGAGAAGCGCTGATCTCGGTGTCTTCGGTCAAGGAGGGGCTCGAACTGCTGGCCCACCTTCCCTTGGCAGATGCCCCCAAAAAGAAAGAAGCCGCACCCAAGCCCGGCGACCGCCTTCAGCGCTACCGGCACATCGACGTGCCCCGTCAGGTTCCGGGCAGCGTCAACATCGAGCGCCTCTGGCTGGTCGGCGCAGACACGCCCGCAACGAGCCGCCTGGCCGCATCCCTGCGCGAAGCCGGCACCCTGGTGCAGCACCTCGTGGTCGGCGAGCACGGCTGGCAACTGCCCGGTGCAGAAGCGATCGCGTTGAGCGACGTGGACGGCCTCACCCAGGCCATCGAGCCCCTGCTGGCGGGGCTGGGGCCTTGCACTGCGGCCTTCGTGACACAACCCCAGGACAGCGACGGCGTCCGCCTGGGCACGGATGCACTGGACGCTCCGGCCCTCGCCCTGTTCACGCTGGCCAAGGCACTGGGCAAGGCATCGGGCCTCACCATCACCCGGCTCAGCGTGCTGCTGGCTGGCCACCCGCTTGCCGATGCGGGTGCAAAAGGGGTGGCGCGCGCCCTCAGCCACGAGTGGCGCAACGCCGGCATCACCGTGAGCTCCGTGAGCCTGGACGACGCCTCCGATCTGAATGCCGCGCTCGCCCTTGCTTGCGCGCACCCTGGCAAACACGACCTCCGGCTTCATGGGGGCAAGGCCACAGAACGCATCGCCGACCCACACCCCGAGATCGAACCCCCAGCGAACGCCGAGCTCGACCTCGATGAACACAGCGTGGTGCTGCTGTTTGGCGGAGGCGTCGGGATCGCCGCCGAGGTCGGCATTGACCTGGCGCGCAGGTACCGCTCGCGCATCGTCGCGATCGGTCGCACCCCGTGGGACGAAGCCGCCCCAGGCGTCCAAGCCCGTGACGACGGTCGCGCACAGCAGGCCCCAGGCACCCGATCGCAGCCCGACGCAGGCGAGCGTCAGCGATCCCTGGCCCGCACAGCGCAGCGCGTGCGCGAAGCTGGCGGCCAGTTCCACTACCTGTCGGCCGACCTGACTCAGCCCGATGCCGTCGAGGCGGTCATCGAGCATGCATCGAGTCAGCTGGGGCGCATCGACATGGTGATTCACGCCGCTGGCGTGGTCGAAGACCGCGGGCTGGGCGCCAAACCCGTCGACAGCTTCCTGCGCGTGTTCCGAACCAAGGCCCACAGCGCCCTGCACCTGCGCTCGGCACTGATGCGGCACACCCCCAAGTACATCGTGTTCTTCAGCTCGCTTGTCTCTCACACCGGCAATGCAGGGCAGACGGACTACTGCGCCGGCAACGAGGTGCTCAACGCCATGGCCGCCGAGCTGGCCAGCGCATGCCCCGACAGCCGGGTGGTCTCGCTCCTGTGGTCGGTGTGGCACGAGACGGGCCTGGCCAACCGCGCCGTGCAGCAGCGCATGGCGCAACTGGGCATGTCAGGCATCGGCAACGCAGACGGCACGCGCCGCTTCCACGCCGAACTCTCTCGCCCGACGGTGCCCGACTGGCTCCTCATCAGCTGCCCCCGCATGCTCGAAGTGATGCAGGCCAACGCCTCGGCCACCTGAACCCAGGAGAACACCATGTCGATCGATCTGGACCTGCTTTGCATCTCCGCGATGTCCGGTCAATTCGCCGGTCACGGCCTGCTGGAGCAACTCTGGGCCTCCATCCTGCAGGCCCTGCCCGCGCCGCTGACCTCACTGCCCTCGCGCTGGGGCATCGCGGCCGACCGCTTCGTGAGCGCCAGCCCAGGCACCCGCAACCGCAGCTACCTGGACCGGGCTTTCTGCCTCGACCTGCCCAACTCGGGGCACGGTGATTTCGCCTGGCGTCAGCAACGCGACATCACCGTACGGGTCTGCGAATCGCTTTGGCAGGGCGCGGCGTTGCAGGGGGCATCGCCCGCACCCCGGCAAGGCACGGCACTGGTCATGGGCACATCGTGGTCGGACGACAGCCACTGCCGCGCCGACAGCCTCCTGGCGATGCACCGCAGCTTCACCCCAGACTGGCTGGACCCGGCCGATCAGTTGGCGGACATCGCCGAGTCCCTGGCGATCGACGGCCCGAGGCTGAGCGTCGACACGGCCTGCAGCTCGTTCCCTTATGCGCTGGCCACGGCGCAAGCGCTGATCCACACCGGGCAGGCTCGCCGCGCCATCGTGGCCGGCGTCAACGTGTTCCTGCCGCCTCAACTCTTCCTTGGCTTTTCGCAACTGAAGGCCTTGTCGGCCGACGCTCGCCTGAAGGCGTTCGCACAAGACGCGAACGGCATCGTGCCTGGCGAAGGCGTCGCCGCGTTCATGGTTGAGCCACTGGGCGAAGCCTTGCACGCAGGACGCCGGCCACTGGGCGTGGTGCGCAGCCTGGGCATTTCCTCTGACGGCGCAGAAGGCTCTGTCTTCGCGCCCGGGCACCAGGCTCAGGTCTGCGCCTACCAACGCGCTTACCGCGACGTTGACCCCGCCAGCATCCAGTACGTGGAGGCACATGGCACGGGCACACCCGTTGGCGATCACACGGAGATCGCCTCGCTCACCGACTTCTTCCAGCCTCACCTGAGCCCCGGGCGAAAGATCCCCCTGGGCTCGATCAAACCCTTGGTGGGGCACACGCTCGCTGCAGCGGGCTCGGCCTCGCTCGCCAAGGCTTTGCTGATGCTGCAGCACCGCGTGGTGCCTCCGCACATCGATGTGCGCGCCCACGACGCCCTCGCCAACAGCTGCTTCGAACTGCCCCGCCAAGCCACGCCCTTGCTGGCGCAAGGCTCGCCACTGAGGGTCGCCATCTCCAGCTTCGGGTTCGGTGGGGCCAACGCCCATGCCGTCATCGAGGAGGCGCCACCACCCTTGGGCCGCACCGTCATCGCCATGCAGGCAACCGGCACGCCCAGCCGTCCCAACCCGGTCAGGCTGCTGAACCTGGACGTCGTCGGACAGGATGCGAGCCTGGGCATCGGCCAGCACGCCGTGGACTGGCAACCGGCGCTCACGCAAGCGCCTGAGCCCACGCCGAGTCGCTTCCCGGCGTCGAGGGCCCACGCGGCCGATGTCAAGGGCCTGAAGGGGCACTTCCTGCAAGGCGAGTGCACGCTCGATGTGTCGGGCTGGCGCATGGGCCCGCGCCCGCTCTCCCATGTGGACGCCTTCAAGCTGCTGGTCACGCACCGCACTCGCCGGCTGGTTGACCGCCTGCCCGGATGGCGTGGCGCTGCTGACACCGCCATGGTCGTGTGCGCCAACGTGGGGGGTGAACGCTTCCACAAGGGCTACCGCGACTGCGCAGCCCACTTCGAAGATGGCCGGCCGGCCACACCTGACCTCGTGGTCGACGACGTGGCCACGATGTTGCCCACGATGCTCTCGGGCTACCCCGCCCAGGTCCTGGACCTGCGGGCCTTCCACCAGACCTTGTCAGGCCCGTCGGACAGCTTCTGGCACTCACTGCTGGCCGCCCGCGACTGGCTGAACGAGCGCTGCGAACACCTGCTCCTCGGAGCCGGCCACTACATCAATTGCCCCGTCGAAGCCCAACGCGCAGCGTCACAACCCTGGACTTGGGGCGAGGGTTATGGCGTGCTGGCCCTGCAGCATGCCCCGGCGGCCCCCACCCCGAATCCGCAGGCCATCGCGCGGCTGCACGCGGTCGTGCAAGCCTGTGGCGATGTGCGGGACGCACGCAGGGCTCGCGCACTGCTGGGTTGCGCAGCCGACACCGGGCACACCGACTTCGTAGAGTTGTGCCCGGAGAAACAATCGGACCTGGGCGCCGCCCAGCGACGCGCAGGCTTCATGGGCGAGGCCTGCGGGATGGAGACCCTCCTGGCGGCTCTGAACTCGGGGCAGGACCACGCCTGGATCGAGTGGAGAAAGCGGGGCACACCCGTGGCCTGGCTGTTCATCGATCGCATCCAGGTCCGCCCGCCCGCCAGCGAGCCCGCCGCACAGCTGCCCTTGCGCGTGCGCTTCAGCGAGCCTGAGATCCCCACCGAGCCCGACACCGCCGCATCGATGCCCCAGGCGCAACCCGTGCCCCCTGCGCACCCAGCGGCCATGTCGAGTCAAGCCACCTCCCCGTGGCCTCAGGCCCTGACCGACACCCTCTTGCATGCCCTGCGACTGCGCACCCGCATCGTGGAGCGGCTCCAACACATGCCGCCGGCCGCCCACGGCGACCATCCCAAGGCGCCGCTGTCGGTCAACCGGCGCGACCCACGCAACGTGTTGCTCAAACAGATCGATCGCCAGCACGGCACCTGGCTTGCCACAGCCACCGTTGACGAGGGCCACCCCTACTACTTCGATCACCCGCTCGACCACGTGCCGGGCATCCTCCTGCTGGAGGCGGCCCTTCAGCTCACCGAAGTCGCCCTGGTCGACCTGGGCCAGGCATCGCAGCAGCCAAGCAGCCTGGGCGTTCGGTTCCGGCGTTACACCGAAAAACAGGACCCGATTCGCCTGACGTGTCAGGCAGACGGCACCCAACGCTTCGTCGTCCGCATCGAACAAGCTGGCCAGTGCGTCTGCGAGGTCGAAGTGGGCACCACCGAAG
>SCMV01000048.1 GCA_005502875.1 Comamonadaceae bacterium 2PF
CGGCAGGCCACGTGCCGGCCCAGCTCACCTTCGAGCGCCACGCATCGAACAGGCTTCATCGCCGTGCCCGCCATGCAGCGCAAGGTGGGGCTCACAGGCTGAGTGAGGCCCACGGGCACGGTGCCGCCAGGCGCGTCATCGGCCTCGGCCCAATAGAACGACACGCGGAAGGTGGCGCAGCAGGCACCACAGGCCTGGCAATCCCAGTCGGGCTTGAACACCGAGTCCATCAACGGCCCTCACTCGCCCTGACGGCTTGCGACACGCGCCTCGGGGTCAGCGCTCGGCCACTCAAAAACCACCGCGCTCCAGCCAGGCTTCCAGCATGTCGAAGCGATCGAAGCCCCAGAAGGGCTCGCCATCGACGATGACGAAGGGGCTGCCGAAGACGCCACGCGCTTCGGCCGCACCGACTTCGTGCTTGAGCTGGTCCTTCACGGCCGGGTCGGCCATGCCCTCGGCGATCGCTTCGGCGTCCAGCCCGATGCCCTTGGCCACGGCGCACACCACATCGGCCTCACCGATGTTCTGCCCTTCGACATAACAGGCGCGGTAGAGCGCCAGGGTCAGGTCCTTGGCGGCCTGCTCGTTGCTGCGCGCCACGAACAGCACCGCGCGCGAAGCATGGTGCGACGCGATCGGGAACACCGAAGGCATCTTGAACGGGATGCCCGTCAGGCGCGAGATGCGCTCCCAGTCGCGCTTGACGTAATCGCGCTTGAGCGGCACCTGCGTCAGGGGCAACACGCCTGTGCTCTTGAAGATGACGCCCAGCAGCAGCGGGTGCCAGTCCACCGTGCGGCCATGGCGCTGGGCCAGTGCCTCGATGCGCTCGGCGGCGAAGTAGCCGTACGGCGATGAAAACTCGAAATAGAAATCGATGGCAGCAGGCATGGGCTCTGGCTCGGTCAGGACGATCAAAACATCAGCCTAGCACGAAGGCCCCTGACCTCCCGCAGGCACGCGTGTCCTCTTCTCACCCCCTGCGCACGCCGGCGGCGCAAGCAGCCGCAACAAACCCACACAACACCCTATTCCGATCCGATGATCGTTGCGCGATATTCGGGAAACAAGAGATTCCAGTTTGCCCGAACGCTCCCAAGCAGCCGGCACCGACACAAGATGAGAAACCAGGCCGAAGTCGCCCCACCCGCCCGCACCTACCGAGGCGAAACCGCTCAAGCGCGCCGCGAACAACGCCACACCAAGCTGCTCGAGGCCGCGCTGGACTGCTTCGCCACGCGCGGGGTGGCCCACACCACCATGCGCGACATCTGCTCCCAGGCACGCCTGACCGATCGCTATTTCTACGAATCGTTCCGCAACACCAAGGACGCCTACGAGGCCGTCTACAGCTGGCAAAAAGACCTGCTGGTGGCGCACGTCGCCTCGGCGATGTCCGCCGCGCCGCTCAAGCTGCTGGATCAGGCCAAGGCCGGCCTCGGCGCCATGTACGGTTTCCTGCGCGAGGACGCGCGACGCGCTCATGTGCTGCTGCTGGACGGCTTCAATGGCGCAGCCCTGCCCAACGCACAGGGCACACAGGAAGCGCTGGCCCAGTACATCCCGCTCATCCAGGCAACAGCGCAGCAGCTGTACCCGCGCATGAGGCCCGGTTTTGACCTGGAAATGATGGGGCGAGGCCTGTTGGGCATGGCGGTGCAGGTTGGCACCGTGTGGGCGCGCAGCGGCTATGCCCAACCGCTGGAGGAGGTCGTGGCCTACAACCTCTATGCCTGGCGCGGCCTGAACGAGTGGGTCAACGAAATGAGCGAAACCCCGCGCGCGGCCTGATCTGCATGCCCCACGGCCCGGCCAGACGGGTGAATGGCTGACATGGGGGCGCCCCGTTGGCAGGAGCCCCCTACACTGCCGCCCATGATGGACGCATTCACCCTGATCACCGGCTTGGCCTCCCTTTTCGGGTTCGCCATGCAGATTTTTGACATCTTTCCGGCCCACGCCAAAGGTCGGCAAGCGATCTGGATGCTGCTGCTGGGCGCCTTCCTGGGTGGCATCCTGGCCACCACAAATTGGCAGGGCATGGAGCTGTCCCTGGTTTGGGACGGCTTCACCTTGAGCATGACGGCCCTGGCCGCGTTGGTGGTGTTCTTCGCCTTGGCCGCTGCCTTCACGGCGGACACGCGTCGGCGGCGCGGCTTCTACATCGTCGGGGGCATCGCTGCACTGGCCTTCACCATCGCCACCTCGGTGGGCGCACTGGTGGGCACGGTGACCGACAGCAAGCTGCTCAAGCAAAACGTCGTCAACGAGCAGGAGCTGGTCTGGCTGATCGATCGTGCCAACGACCGTGGCGACCAGGAGCGCGCCTTGCACCACATCGAATCCCTGCTGGACAGGCTGGACGAAGACAACGAACAGCGCGCGACCTGGAAGGCTCGCAGGGATGAGCTGCGTGCGGCCATGAAACGGCGAGATTGACCGTCGCAGCAGCGAGATAATCGCCGTTTTATGGCTCTCGCAGGCCGGGCTCGACCCACCTGCCCGCTGTGCATGCCTGATCTGGCTCTCCCGTCGGCCTCGATGCCCCTGCGGCCTTCGCTGAGAAGCGCCCTGCCGACACGCCGCCCCCAGGGTGGCTTCATCCTGACCGCGGCATTGCTGGCCCTGGCCGCAGGTGCCATCGCCGTGATGGCCCTGCTGCTGACGGCGGCGGTGCTCTACCCGCAATTGCCCGACACCAGCGGCCTGGCCAACTACCAGCCCAAGCAGCCGCTGCGCGTCTACACCGCTGACGGGGTCGAGATCGGCGGCTTCGGCAGCGAGCGTCGCCAGTTCGTGCCCTTCGAGAAGATCCCCAAGCTGATGCGCGACAGCCTGCTGGCCGTCGAGGACAGCCGCTTCTACGACCACCACGGCATCGACCCGATCGGCGTGGCGCGGGCGGTGGTCGCGAACCTCACCGGCGGGCGCACGCAAGGCGCGTCCACCATCACGCAACAGGTGGCGCGCACCTTCTTCCTGACCCGAGAGAAGACCCTGACGCGCAAGCTCAAGGAAGCCCTGCTGTCGCTGAAGATCGAGCACGAGTTGAGCAAGGACCAGATCCTGACGCTCTACATGAACCAGATCTACCTGGGCGCGCGCTCCTACGGTTTCGCCGAGGCTGCGCAGACCTACTACGGCAAGCCACTGAGTGCATTGACCCCGGCCGAGTGCGCCATGCTGGCTGGCCTGCCGCAGAACCCGTCGTACGTGAACCCGATCAAGAACCCCTCGCGGGCCCGAGCGCGCCAGCTCGTGGCCTTGTCGCGCATGCGCAGCGAGGGCGTGCTCACCGCTGAGCAATACGAAGCAGCCAAAGCAGAGAAGCCCTCGACCCGCAACCCTGGCGAAGCAGAGGTGCACGCCGAGTACGTGGCCGAAATGGCCCGCGCCCAGGTTTACGCGCAATACGGCGAGCAGGCCTACACCAGCGGCATGAAGGTGGTGACGACGCTGCGCGCCGCCGAGCAACAGGCCGCCTGGAAGGCGCTGCGCAAGACCTTGATCGACCGCGAACTGACCCTGGCCTGGCGCGGTCCCGAAGGTCACGAAGACCTGGATCGAGACCTGGCCGACACCGACCCGGCCGTGTCTCAGGTGCTGAGCGACCACAACGACGACGAGATGCTGCAGGTGGCCGTGGTCACGCAGGTCTCGCCCAAGCAAGTCACGCTGGTGTTGTCTGGTGGCGAGGTCATCCCGGTCAGCGGCAAAGGGCTGCGCCAGGTGCAGCCCGGCCTGAGCGCCAAGGCCAGCGACAAGCTCAGGCTGCGCCGAGGCTCGGTGGTGCGCGCGCTGCAGCAAGGCAGCAACTGGGTCATCACGCAGTGGCCAGAGGCCGAAGGGGCGCTGGTGGCGCTGGACCCCCGTGATGGCTCGGTGCGCGCGCTGGTTGGCGGCTTCGATTTTCAGCGCAACCAGTTCAACCACGTCACACAAGGCTGGCGCCAGCCGGGCTCGAGCTACAAGCCCTTCCTGTACGCGGCCGCGCTTGAGAACGGCGTGATGCCCGAAACCCTGGTCAACGACGCCCAGCTGACGGTGGGCAACTGGGCACCCTCGAACGCGGACGGTCAGTTCGAAGGCCCCATGCCCCTGCACGCGGCACTGGCCAAGTCCAAGAACATGGTGAGCATCCGCCTGGTGCAACTGATGGGCCCGCAAGCCGCACGCACCTGGACGGGCCGATACGGCTTTGATGTCGACAAGCAACCCGACAACCTGACCTTGGCGTTGGGGGCTGGCTCGACCACGCCGCTGCAGCTGGCCAGCGCCTACGCGGTCATCGCCAACGGCGGCCTGAAGGTCAGCCCGGTCGTGATCAGCCAGATCACCGACGGCGCGGGCAAGGTGGTGTTCGAGGCCACACCAAAGGTGCTGGATGAAAGCGACCGCGTGATCCCGGCCCGCAACGCCTTCCTGACCGGCACGCTGCTCAACGAGGTCACCCGCTCGGGCACGGCCGCGAAAGCGCAGGCCCAGTTGCGCCGTCCTGACCTGTACGGCAAAACCGGCACCACCAACGACGTGTTCGACGCCTGGTTCGCGGGCTTTCAGCCGCGCCGGGTGGCCGTGGTCTGGCTGGGCCACGACACGCCGCGAAGCCTGGGCAGCCATGCTTCGGGCTCGTCGCTGGCCCTGCCGGCTTGGATCCAGTACATGGGCACGGCGCTGGCCAAAGAGCCGGTGCTCGAGATGCCGGTGCCCGAAGGCGTGGTGCGCACCGAATCAGGCTGGCGCTACAGCGAGTGGGCGTCGGGTGGCTTCATCGAGGAGCTGGGGGTGGACGACGAGCCCATCGACCCGAGCCTGATCCCCACCCCGCCACAGCCGGGCGAAACACCGAGCACCGAGGACAGGCTCAAGGGCTTCCTGGAGCGCTTATTCGGGCGCTGAGGCCTGCGCCCACAGGCCCAGGCTGCGCGCCGTCAGCCACAGGCGACAGTCGAACTCCCACTGGTGGTAGTGCGGCGCCATGTGCGTGCACAGGCTGTAAAAAGCCTTGTCGTGCTCGCGCTCCTTGATGTGCGCCAGCTCGTGCACGACGATCATTTCCAGGAACTCGGGCGGCGCCTCGCGGAACAGGCTGGCCACGCGGATTTCGCGCTTGGCCTTGAGCTGGCCGCCCTGCACACGCGAGACGCGGGTGTGCGTGCCCAGCGCGTGCTGGATCACCTGGAGCTTGCTGTCGTAGGCGACCTTGCTGATCGGGTCGGCACCGCGCAGGTAGCGGGCCTTGCGCTCCATGACGTGGTCGTACAGCGCTTTGTCGGTGCGCACGTCGTGCACATCGGGGTAGCGTTGGCGCAGCACCTCGCCGAGCTTGCCGGCGTCGATCAGCCCTTGCACCTGCTGCAAGAGCGCGGGCGGGTAGCCGCCGAGGTAGCTCAGGGCTTTGAGCGACGGGTTGATGGGCACGGCCGCTGCGGCGGTGCGCGCCGTGACGGCACGGCCCGCGTCCGCCCCGGGATCCCCGTCAGGGCGCGATCTGCTCGGCATGGTCGTACAGCGCGCTCAGGATGTCCTGCGCCCGTTCGTCGTCCTCGCCGCGCTCTTCCATCAACTGGTCGATGCGCTCGAAGAACGCCGACAAGGTGAAGCCACCACCCTGCCCCTCGTGCAGGCGCGCGGCACGCAGCTCGTGCCAGCGGGCCTGCTCTTCGTCGTTGAGCGTGTCGGGGAAGTTGCGCGCACGGTAGCGAAAGAGGATCTCTTCCAGGCGCTCGTCGGCAAAGGCCGGGTGCTTGTCGGCCAGGGCCTCGGGCGAGAGGCCGCGCAGGCGCTGCAGCAGGCGGCGGTCGTCGTTGCCCACGAAGCCGCCGTACAGGTCTTCGTCCACGTCCACCGGGGCCGCACCGGCCGTGCGCTCGGGCCGCGAGAACACCTCTGCCCAGATGCCATCCATGCGGCTGCCCTGGGCGGCGGCCAGCTCGGCGCGTTGCAGGGCCTGCTCGACATCGATGCCCCACTTGGCGCGCAACTCGGGCGTGAGGATCTTGAGGTTGCCGAGCACCACGGGCGACTTGTTGATGTGGATGCTCTTGAGCGGCAAGCGCGTGACGCCTTCGGGCAGGTCGGCCGACTTGGTGAACATGCGCAGGCGGATGTCGGCCACGCTCAAGTCGAACAGCTCGGCCGGGTCGTGGGCCAGGTCCCACACCAGGATTTCGTTCTTGTTGCTGGGGTGCTGGGCCAGCGGCCACACGACAGCCATGCAGCCGCGCTCGTGCCCGTACATGCCGGAGATGTGCACAAAGGGCTTCCAGCCAGCGCGGGGCTTGTCCAGGCCCGCTTCGGCGAGCACCGCGTCCTTCTTGCGCAGCTTCAGGCAGAAGTCCCACAGCTTGGGCTGGTGCTGTTTGATGAGGCGGGCCAGGGCCACGGTGGCACGCACGTCGGACAGCGCATCGTGCGCGGCCTCGTGGGCCAGGCCGTTGGCCGCGGTCAGGTGTTCGAGCTTGAACGAGGGGCGACCATCCTCGTGCTTGGGCCAGGTGATGCCATCGGGGCGCAGAGCCCAGGTGCAGCGCACCACGTCGAGCAGGTCCCAGCGGCCGCAGCCGTTCTGCCATTCGCGCCCGTAGGGATCGATCAGGTTGCGCCAGAACAGGTGGCGCGTGACCTCGTCGTCGAAGCGGATGGTGTTGTAGCCCACGCCGACGGTGTTGGGGGCGGCCAGCTCGCGTTCGATGGCGTCGGCAAAGGTGTGCTCGGGCACGCCTTGGGCCAGGCACTGCTGCGGCAGGATGCCGGTGAGCAGGCAGGACTCCGGGTCGGGCAGGTAGTCTGGCGCTGGCTGACAGAACAGCATCAGCGGCTCGCCCACCTCGTTGAGGTCGGCATCGGTGCGCACGCCAGCGAACTGCGAAGGGCGGTCGCGGCGCGGCACGCGGCCGAAGGTCTCGTAGTCGTGCCAGTAGAAGGTGAAGTCGCTCATGGCGCTCGCGGGCCCGGGTGGCCTGGACATCGATTCAAACAAAACGGCCCGGCGGTTCACCCGCTGGGCCGTGTCGGGATGCGGTCATTGTCCCGCATCGGCATCGGGTGACAGCGTCAGCGCTTGCGCACCACCACCGAGCCGACCGAGTAGCCCGCGCCGAAAGAGCAGATCACGCCCAGGTCGCCCGACTTGAGGTCAGCGCGGTGGGCATGAAAGGCGATGATGGAGCCGGCCGACGAGGTGTTGGCGTACTCATCGAGGATCAATGGCGCGATCTCGGGCGTGACTTCCGCACCGATGAGCTTCTTGACGATGAGCTGGTTCATCGACAGGTTGGCCTGGTGCAGCCAGAAGCGCCGCACGTCGGTGGGCTGGATGCTCAGCGCGCTCAACTGCGACTCGATGTGGGCGGCGGCGATGGGCACCACCTCCTTGAACACCTTGCGGCCTTCCTGGCGGAAGGTCTTGTCGCGGGCGTTGGGGTCGCTGTCTTCGCTGCGGTTGAGGTAGCCGAAGTTGTTGCGGATGTTGTTGGAGAACTGCGTGGCCAGTTGCGAGCCCAGCACGTCCCACTGGTCGGCCGAGGTGGCGGTGTCGGCGCGCTCGACCACGGTGGCCGTGGCCACGTCACCGAAGATGAAGTGACAGTCGCGGTCCTTCCACTCCTGGTGGCCGGAGGTGATCTCGGGGTTGATGACCAGCACGCACTTGGCCGAGCCCGAACGCACGGCGTTGACCGCCTGCTCCAGGCCGAAGGTGGCGGCCGAGCAGGCCACGTTCATGTCGAAGGCGTAGCCGCCCGCGCCGATGGCAGCCTGGATCTCGATGGCGATAGCCGGGTAGGCGCGCTGCAGGTTGGAGCAGGCGCAGATCACGCCGTCCACGTCGGCGCCGGTCTTGCCAGCTGCGGCCAGGGCCTTCTTCGCGGCCTCGACGCCGATCTCGGCGAGCATGGAGAGCTGTTCGTCGCTGCGCTCTTGAAAGCGCGGGTGCATGCGGGACGGGTCCAGGATGCCGGACTTCTCCATCACATAGCGCTGCTTGATGCCCGAGGCCTTTTCAATGAACTCCGCGCTGGAGTGCACCAGGGGCTGGACGGTGCCCGCCTCGATGGCGGCAGCGTTCTCGGTGTTGAAGCGGTCAACGTAGGCGTTGAAGGCCTCGACCAGTTCGGCGTTGGTGATGGTGTGCGGCGGCTGGAACAGACCGGTTCCGCTGATGACAACTGCGCTCATGGGCTCTCTCTCGCACGTCTGGCTCGAAGGAAAAACGGGATTTTGCCACCTTTCCCCCGGCAGGGCACCTGCGGCTGCCCACAGCCCGCTCAGCGCGATCGGGGGCAAGCCCCCAATGCGGCATTGCACAATCAGATCACAATCGAGCCAACACGGCAGGCGCAAGACCTGCCCCAGGCCCCTCGACCAAGCCCCGGGGCCCGCTCCACAAACCAGATGGAAAACGGGATGGCAGACCAAAGCAGCGACACCCCGCGCCCACTCGACCGCCTCAAGGCCCGACTGTTGCGAGCCGCAGGGGTCTGGTTGCTGATGTGCCTGGCCCTGGCCACCGCCCTGACCTGGGCTCGGGTGCAGGACAACCGCCAGGATGTCCTGAAACAAGGCAGCCAGCGTCTGCAGGCGTTTTCAGACAGCGTCGGCACCCATTTCCGAGCGCTGGCGGCGCTGGGTCAGGCCCTGGCCCAGCAGCCATCTCTGGCTGACTTCTTGCTCACCCAACCTGTTCCCTCCACAGAGACCCCTGCCCCTGAGCGGCGCGCGGCGCTGCAGGCCAAGCTCAAGGCCTCGCCTGCTGTGCGAAACATGAGCGAGCACCTTTTGAAGCTGGTGCAGGACTTCCAGATCCGGCAGGCCTACCTGCAGGACACCCAAGGCATCTCCGTGGCCGACAGCGCCCACGCCGACCCGGTGTCCACCCTGGGCGCGAGCTTTCGCACCCGCGAGTACTTCATCCAGGCCATGGAGCTGGGCGCGGGCTTTCAGTTTGTGATGGGCAGCGTCAGCCACAAGCCGGGTTTCAATTTTTCAGCGCGCATCAGCCGCGATGGCCGGCCCCTGGGCGTGCTGATCCTCAAGACCGATCAGCCCTCCATGCAGCGCATGATGAACGACAGCGGTGGCCGCCTGCTGGCCGTGGTCGATCGCAACGGCGTGATCGTGGCCGGCAACCGAGGGGACGACCTGATCCACCTGATGCCGGACGCAGCCGACCCCGGCGTGCGCGGCGTGGACGTCGATGGTGTCTACCGCGGCATGCCCGGTCGGCTGGACTGGCAGAACGGGCAGATCGCTGTCGGCGGGCAGCAGCTGCCTGTGTGGCTCATCGATGGCCAGCCCTACCTCGCACAAAGCGTCAACCTGCCCGACCACCCCTACCGCCTGTGGGTCATGTCACCCTTGCAGGGCGAACAGCGCATCCTGCTATTCGGCGCTGCCAACGCGATCATCGCCGCCATGTTGGGCTGGGGATCGCTGTGGCTGTATTGGCGCCGAGCCGAACGCCATGCAGCGCTGGAGCGCGCCCGCAATGAAACCCTGGCCATGACCCGGGCGCTGCCCCTGGGTCTGTTCCGCTACCGCGTGGAAGCCAATGGACAGGGACAATTCATCCACATCGGCACGGGCGCACGGCGGCTTTTCGGCACGCTGGCCGACGATTGGGAACAAGCACCCGAGAAAGCCTGGCTGGCTTGTGGTCAAACCGATGGGCGGCCGCCCACGGAACCCCAGGAAATGCAGATCAAGCTGGACGGCCAGCCGCTCTGGCTGAGCGTCAACAGCGCCGTCGAGCACACGCCTGACGGTGGCGCCACCTACGACGGCTATTGGCTGGACGTGAGCGCGCGGCGCCGGGCGGAGCTGAGGTTCGAGCTGGCCTACCGCAACGCCCCCTTGGCCTATTTCTTCCTGCATGCTCGCCGGGGCGTCGAGCGCTGCAACCCGGCGACCTTGAACCTGTTTCACGCCCAAACCACACAAGACCTGACGGGACTCAAGCCCTGGGAGCCACCGCTCAGCGGCTCCGAAGAGGGCGAGCAAGAAGCCCTCGCTCAGCTTGCCCAGGGGCACATGCAGACATGCCGAGACAGCCAGGCCGCCGTGCGCTTTGAATGGGCACATCGCCGCCTGGACGGCGCCCGCTTCGATGCCGACGTCACCATGATGAGCTTGTCAGACGAGGACCCCGACCTCTTTTTCGTCATCGTCGAAGACATCACCCAGCGCAAGGCAACACAAGCGGCGCTCAACGCCGCCACCGAAGACGCCCAGGCTGCTGCGAGTGCCAAATCGGCGTTCCTGGCCAACATGAGCCACGAGATCCGCACGCCCATGAACGCCGTCATCGGCATGACCCACCTGGCCCTGGCAGAGAACCCGCCCGAGCGCGTTCGCCATTACGTGAACAAGGCCCACCACGCCGCAACCAGCCTGCTGCAGATCCTCAACGACGTGCTGGACCTCTCCAAGATCGAGGCCGGCCACCTTGAGCTCGAGAGCATCGAGTTCGGAGTTCAGGACGTGCTCAACGAAGTGGCAGACGTGCTGGGCCTGGCAGCCGAGGGCAAGGGGGTCGAACTGCTGTTCACCGCGCCCCCTGACCTGCCCAGCCGGCTCATCGGCGACCCGACCCGGCTGCGTCAGGTGCTGCTCAACCTGGGCTCCAACGCCGTCAAGTTCACCGACAGCGGCAGCGTGACCCTGGGGCTGTCGGCGGAGCCCCTGGAGGGCGACAACCTGCGCCTGCACGGCTGGGTGAAAGACAGCGGCATCGGCCTTTCGCGCGAGCAGATGGACAAGCTGTTCCAGCCCTTCACGCAAGGCGACGCCTCCACCACCCGTCGCCACGGCGGCACCGGCCTGGGCCTGGCCATCACCCACCAGCTCATCGAACGCATGGGCGGGCGCATCTGGGTGGAGAGCCAGATCGGCGAAGGCTCGACCTTCCACTTCACCGCCCACATGCGCGCCAGCGAGCGCCCCCGCCCGATGGCCCCCACCCGCGAGAGCTGGGAAGGCCGAAGGGCGCTGATCGTCGACGACCACCCCGATGCCCGCGAGGTCCTGGCCAACATGGTCACCGCCATGGGCCTGCAAGCCGACGTGGCCGCCAGCGGCGAGGAAGCCCTTGCCCGCCTGGACGCGAGCGAAGTCCCCCATGACTGGCTGTTGGTGGACTGGAAGATGCCCGGCATGGACGGCCTCGCGCTGGCACGCCGCATCCAGGCTCGTCCCCGCGAGGAACACCCCTGCATCCTGCTGGTGACCGCCTTCGATCGACAGGCTGCGCTCGAGGCGGCAAGCGACGTCAACCTGGCCGGGGTGCTGACCAAACCGGTCACCCCCTCGACGCTGTTCAACAGCCTGACCGAGGCGCTGGGCGCGACCCGCACGACCACCCGCCCCCTGCAGCAACGCACCACCGAGAACATCGCCATGCCGATGCCGCCAGACACATCGGGCCTGGCCGGCAGGCACGTCTTGCTCGTGGAAGACCAGCCCTTGAACCAGGAGCTGGCCAAGGAGCTGCTGGAGCGCGCAGGGGTGAGGGTTTCGCTGGCCCGCGACGGCCAGGACGCGCTCGACACCCTCGCCAACCTGGAAGCGCGAGGGCAGCGCCCCGATGGCGTGCTGATGGACTGCCAGATGCCCCGCATGGACGGCTACAGCGCCACCCAGCACATCCGCCAGGATCCCCGATGGCGCTCCCTGCCCATCATCGCGATGACCGCCAGTGCGCTGGCCACCGACCGCGAGCAGGCGCTGTCTGCGGGCATGAACGACCACGTGCCCAAGCCGCTGGACATCGAGCAGATGTTCAAGACCCTCAGGCGCTGGCTGGGCCCACCGTTGGCCTGACCCCGCGCTCGCAGAACCCGCTCAGAAGGGCACAGGGCTCACCCATTGGTGCGCCGTGCCGGTTCGGGGGTGAAGCAGCCCCAGCTCCGCCGCATGCAGCATCAGGCGTTCGCCCCCTGAAACGCCGGTCGCCTCGGGGCCGTACAGCGGATCGCCCACGATGGGGTGCCCCAGCGCCATCAGGTGCACGCGCAACTGGTGCGATCGGCCGGTCACCGGCTCCAGGCTGACGCGGGTGGTGCGATGCCCCGCATCGCGATCGATGACACGAAAGCGCGTGAGCGAGGGTTTGCCGCGCTCGAAGCACACCATCTGCCTGGGCCGACGCGGCCAATCGGTGATCAGCGGCAGATCGATCTCACCTTGCTCGGCCTGCATCAAGCCATGCACCACCGCCTCGTAACGCTTGTGCACGTCGCGCCCGGCAAAGGCGATGCTGAGCAGTCGCTGCGCCTCGGGGCCGCGACCGAACACGAGCAAGCCCGACGTGGCCATGTCCAGCCGGTGAACGATCAGGGCATCGGCGAAGCGCACCTGCACGCGCGAGGCCATGCAGTCCGCCCGATCGGCGCCCCGGCCTGGCACCGACAGCAAGCCGGCGGGTTTGACCACGACCACGATGTCGTCGTCCACGTGGACCAGGTCCAGGCCCGTGTCGGGTGGAGGCAGGTAGTCGATCTCGTCGTCCGGGTTGGTGGTGGACATGGTCTGCGCGTCCAGTCAGGCCACGCGCTTGGGCTCGGCAGCGCCCTCGCGGGCGGCATACCGCCGCGCCATCACCGCGCACACGAACAGCTGCAGCTGGTGGTAGAGCATGATCGGCAGCACCAGCACCCCCATGGCCGCGCTGCCACCAAACAGCAGCTTGGCCATGGGCATGCCCGATGCCAGCGTTTTCTTGGAGCCACAAAAAACCGCCACGATCTCGTCCTCGACGGAAAAGCCCAGCGCACGCGCCACGCGGCGGGTGAACCACAGCATCGGGAACAGGAACAGGGCCGAGCCCACCACGGCCTCGGCCAGCAGCAGCGGCCCGTGGCGCGTCCACAGGCCATCGGCCACCGAGTCGCTGAACGCCGACCACACCAGCAGCACGATCACGGCCTTGTCGAACACATTGGTGATGGGTTTGACGCGCGCGAACCATTGCGCCAACCATGGGCGCAGCAGGTGCCCCACCACAAAGGGCAGCAGCAACATCTGCGCGACCTTGAGCATGGTCGCCCCCACGTCCATGCCACCGCCGTCGTGGCCCATGACCAGGCTCACCAGCAGCGGCGTGAGGAACACGCCCAGCAAAGTCGACAAGGTGGCGTTGAGCACCGCCGCCGCCACGTGCCCGCGAGCCAGGGCCGTCATCGCCACCGAGGACGACACCGTCGAGGGCAGCACCGCCAGGTAGAAGAAGCCCATGAGCAGATCCTGCGAAACCCAAGGCCCCAGCGTGAGCGCACCCAGCGCCCACCACAGAGGGAAGACAACGTAGGTGCAGGCCTGCACCAGCACGTGCAGCTTCCATCGGCTGGCGCCGGCCTTGAGGTTGTCGGTCGACAGCCCCATGCCGTGCAGGAAGAACAGCAGGAACACGCCCACGTCGGTGACACGCCCCATGTGCAGCGGGCCTTCGCTGCGTCCCCATTGCGGCGCCAGGGACGCCAGCACCACCGCCGCCAACATGCCCAGCAGGAACCAGTCGGCCCCACCGCGCTGGCTGCGACGTGGATCAACGGCAGGTGCGAGGAACGGGGCCAAGGAGCGACGCATGGGTACAACCAGGGAAATCGGTCATCAGGCCTGGAGGGCCTCAAAGCGCAGAGCTTAAACCCAAGAGCCTGACACACGCAGGGCCATGGTCCGCTGCCAGAATGGACGGGTCCTCCACCCCCACAGCAAAGGAGTCTCCATGGCCCGCACTGCGTCCGATGCCGCGCACCCTTTCGCCGACACCCTCAAGACCTTCAAGACGGCCTCTGGCAAGTCGCTGAAATGCCACTCGCTGCCCGAGCTGGCCCGACGCCACCCTGGCGTGAGCCGCCTGCCCGTGTCGCTGCGCATCGTGCTGGAGTCGGTGCTGCGCAACTGCGACGGCCAGAAGGTCACGCCCGCGCACGTGGCCGAGCTGGCGGGCTGGCAACCACAAGCGCCTCGCACCGAGGAAATCCCCTTCGTGGTCGCTCGCGTGGTGCTGCAGGACTTCACCGGCGTGCCGCTGCTGGCCGACCTGGCCGCCATGCGCAACGTGGCCGAGGGCCTGGGCAAACAACCCAAACGCATCGAACCCCTGGTGCCGGTGGACCTGGTCGTTGACCACTCGGTGATGATCGACCACTACGGCACCAGCAAGTCGCTGGACCTCAACATGAAGCTCGAGTTCCAGCGCAACGCCGAGCGCTACGAGTTCATGAAGTGGGGCATGCAGGCCTTCGACACCTTCGGCGTCGTGCCCCCGGGCTTCGGCATCGTGCACCAGGTCAACCTGGAGTACCTGGCGCGCGGCGTGCACCAGCGCGCTGACGGCGTGGCCTACCCCGACACCCTGGTCGGCACCGACAGCCACACCACCATGATCAATGGCATCGGTGTGGTCGGCTGGGGCGTGGGCGGCATCGAGGCCGAGGCCGGCATGCTGGGCCAGCCGGTCTACTTCCTGACGCCGGACGTGGTGGGCTTCGAGCTCACTGGCCGCCTGCGCGAAGGCGTGACCGCCACCGACCTGGTGCTGACCATCACCGAGATCCTGCGCCAGGCCAAGGTGGTGGGCAAGTTCGTCGAGTTCTTTGGCGAAGGCACGGCCACGCTGGCGCTGCCCGACCGCGCAACCATCGCCAACATGGCGCCCGAGTACGGCGCCACCATGGGCTTCTTCCCGGTCGACGATCGCACCATCGACTACTTCAAGGGCACCGGCCGCAAGAAGTCCGAGATCGAGGCGTTCGAGGCTTACTTCAAGGCGCAGCAGCTCTACGGCGTGCCAAAGCGCGGCGACATCGATTACACCAGCGTCATCAGCCTGGACCTGGGCAGCGTCGTGCCATCGCTGGCCGGACCCAAGCGCCCGCAGGACCGCATCGAGATCACGCACCTGAGCCGCACCTTCGCCGAGCTGTTCAGCAAGCCCGTGGCCGAAAACGGCTTCAACCAGCCGGCCCACAAACTCGCCCAGGCCCACCCGATCAAGATCGACGGCAAGGCCATCGACATCCGCAACGGCGACGTGCTCATCGCGGCCATCACCTCCTGCACCAACACCTCCAACCCCGGCGTGCTGCTGGCCGCCGGCCTGCTGGCCAAGAAGGCGGTGGAAGCGGGGCTCAAGGTGCAGCCGCACATCAAGACCTCGCTGGCGCCCGGCTCGCGCATCGTCACCGAGTACCTCGAAAAAGCGGGCCTGCTGCCCTACCTCGAAAAGCTCGGCTTCAACGTGGCGGCCTACGGCTGCACCACCTGCATCGGCAACGCCGGCGACCTCGCCCCCGAGCTCAACCAGGTCATCACCGACAACGACCTGGTCTGCGCGGCCGTGCTCTCGGGCAACCGCAACTTCGAGGCGCGCATCCACCCCAACCTGAAAGCCAACTTCCTGGCCTCGCCGCCGCTGGTGGTGGCCTACGCCATCGCCGGCAACGTCACGGTCGACCTGATGACGCAGCCGGTGGGTCTGGGCAAGAAGGGCAAGCCGGTGTACCTGGGTGACATCTGGCCGAGCAGCGACGAAGTCCACCAGCTGATGAAGTTCGCGATGGACGGCAAGGCCTTCAAGGCCAACTACGAGAAGGTCAAGGCCCAGCCGGGCAAGCTCTGGGAGAAGACCCAGGGCGTCAAGGGCCAGGTCTACAACTGGCCGAAGAGCACCTACATCGCCAAACCGCCGTTCTTCGATGGCTTCGAGGTGACGCCCAAGGCGGCCTCCTCGAGCGTGCAGGGCGCGCGCATCATGGCCTTGTTCGGCGACTCCATCACCACCGACCACATCTCGCCGGCCGGCTCCATCAAGGAGGCCTCGCCCGCCGGCCAGTACCTGCTTGAGCATGGCGTCAAGAAGGGTGACTTCAACAGCTACGGCTCGCGCCGCGGCAACCACGAGGTGATGATGCGCGGCACCTTCGCCAACGTGCGCATCAAGAACCTGATGCTGCCCACCCTGCCCGACGGCAGCCGCGAAGAGGGCGGCCTGACGCTGATGCAGCCAGGTGGGCAAAAAGCCTTCATCTACGACGCGGCCATGCAGTACATCGCTGCGGGCACGCCCACCGTGATCTTCGCCGGTGAGGAATACGGCACCGGCTCCAGCCGTGACTGGGCGGCCAAGGGCACGCAACTGCTGGGCATCAAGGCGGTGGTGGCGCGCAGCTTCGAGCGCATCCACCGCTCCAACCTGGTGGGCATGGGCGTGCTGCCGCTGCAGTTCAAGGGCGACGACAGCTGGCAGTCGCTCGGCCTGACGGGCAACGAGGTCATCGGCATCGACCTGGGCGACGAGATCAAGCCTCAAGCCGATGCCACGCTCACGATCCAGCGCGCCGACGGCAGCGCGCAGAAGGTGACGGTGCTGCTGCGCATCGACACGCCGATCGAGGTCAGCTACCACCAGCACGGCGGCATCCTGCCCTTCGTGCTGCGCCAGTTGCTGGCGGCCTGAAGCCCCCCCTCAACGCAAACCAAGCAAAGCGGAGCACCGATGGCCGAGGCCTTCAAGAACCTGATCGGCCCGGCCACGGTGCAGGCCGTGTCCCACCACCTGCGCCGGGTGCACCGGCGCTTCGACCCGGCCGGCTTCGAGTCGCAAGCCCTCACCGGCCTGCAATCGCTCGAATTCAAGGCCCGGGCCCAGCACCTGGCCCAGGCGCTCATGGCCCACCTGCCCGATGACTTCGACACCTGCGCCGGCCTGCTCGAAGCCAGCCTCAAGCGCGTGCCGGCGCCGCGCTTCGATCACGCCCCGGACAAGGAGCTCGGCGCCCTGCAGACCGACGACACCGGCGTGGCCGGCTGGGCGCTGTGGGCGTATGGTGAGGTCATCGCCCAGCGTGGCCTGGACCAGCCCGAGCGGGCGCTGCAGGCCTTGCATGCCATCACGCAGCGTTTCACGGCCGAGTTCGCCATCCGCCCCTTCATCCAGGCGCACCCCGAGCGCGTCTTCCCCATCTTGCAGGGCTGGCTGGACGAGCCCAGCGCCCACGTTCGCCGCCTGGTCAGCGAAGGCAGCCGTCCCCGCCTGCCCTGGGGCCTGCGCCTACAGGGCCTGGTGCGCGACCCCAGCCCCACCCTGCCCTTGCTGCGTCGCCTGCAGGACGACCCGGCCGAGTACGTGCGCCGCAGCGTGGCCAACCACCTCAACGACATCGGCAAAGACCACCCACAGCTGCTCGTGGAATGGGTGAATCAGCACCGCGATGACGCGCACAGCACGCGCAACCGCCTGCTGCGCCACGCCAGCCGGCACCTCATCAAGCAAGGCCACGCCAGCATGCTCGACTGCTGGGGGGTCGGCGGGGCGTTCGCGGGCGAGGTGACGCTGTCGGTGCCCCGTCGCACGGTGTGCATCGGCGAAGCGCTGCCATTGACGGTCACGCTCACCGCTGGTGGCAAGGCACCGCAGACCCTGGAGGTGGACGTTCGCGCGCACTACCGAAAAGCCGATGGGCAACTGCGCCCCAAGGTGTTCAAGGGGCGGAGGCTGACGCTGGCCCCAGGCGAGCAGCTCAGCTGGACACAGTCGGTGTCGTTCAAACCGGTGAGCACGCGGGCACTGCACCCCGGCACACAGGGCATCGACGTCGCGGTCAACGGACGGCCGCTGGGTTGGGTCGAATTGACGCTCAAGCCCCCCACGTCGGGCGTTTGACGGAGATTGATCCGCGGTTTGCGCCCCCCAGGGTTGCACCCGGATTGAAGCGCTCGAGTCAGATTGTTATGTTACATAACATTCCAACTCGAGAGACCTCCCATGCGCCTCATCCGCTCACTGCTCCTGGCTGCGGCCACGCTCACCAGCGCCGTCGCCGTCAACACCTTCGTCAACACCAGCGCCCAAGCTGCCACCGCCTCCAACGAAGCCGCCACCCGCCACCCCATCGTGCTGGTGCACGGCTTCATGGGCTTCAAGGAGATCCTCGGCGTCGACTACTTCTACGAGGTGCCCGAGCTGCTGCGCCGCAACGGCGCCAAGGTCTACGTGGCCGCCGTCTCCGAGGTCAACTCCAGCTCGGTGCGCGGCGAGCAGCTGCTGCAGCAGATGAAGCAATGGGCCGCCAAGGACGGCATCAAGAAGTTCAACCTGATCGGCCACAGCCAGGGCGGCCCCACCGCCCGCTACGTGGCCGGCGTCGCGCCCAACCTGGTGGCCAGCGTGACCACCATGGCCAGCCCCACCATCGTCACCGCGCAGCAAGACGCCGAGAGCAACATCGCCAACGGCATCCGCCAGTACGGCTCGTGGATCGAGTTCGCGGGCACCTTCGTGGCCTGGATCTCGGGCCAGTCCAAGCTGCCGCAAGACGCCTCGGCGCTGACGCTCAAGGAAGAGCTCGACGACTTCGCCATCCGTTTCCCGGCCGGCCTGCCCGCCACCTACTGCGGCGAAGGCGCGCCCGTGGTCAACGGCATCCGCTACTACTCGGCCAGCGGCATCGGCGTCAAAACCAACGCCTGGGACATCTCCGACCTGGCCATGCAGGAGCTCTCCGAGCCCTCTGACGGCGCGATCATCTCGTGCGCCGCGCGCCTGGGCAAGGTCATCCGCGCCGACTACCCCTGGAACCACATCGACGAGATGAACCACATCTTCGGCCTGATCGGCAAGGGCGCCCCGAGCCCGGCGCAGTTCTACCTGACGCACGCCACCCGGTTGAAGCTCGCAGGCGTGTGAGCCATCGCGGGCGCGGCCGAAAGCCGGCCGCGCCTCAAGCGCTTCGCATCGTCAGGCGATCAGCTCGCCATCACAAGGCCGCCGCCACCGCCGCGGCCTTTTTTTCGTCGAAGCCCACAGCCAGCACCCGGCCAGCTTGCTCGATCACAGGGCGCTTGATGACGCTGGCCTGTTTCAGCATCAAGGCCTTGGCGCTGGTCGCATCCACCACGCCGGCCTTGGTGGCCTCGTCGAGCTGACGCCAGGTCGTGCCCTGGCGGTTGACCAGCACCTCCCAGCCGACCTGTTTGATCCAGTCGTCCAGGCGATCGGCGGGCACGCCTTGCTTCTTGTAATCGTGAAAGACAAAAGACGCGCCCTGCTCGTCGAGCCAGGTGCGCGCCTTCTTGACGGTGTTGCAGTTGGGGATGCCATAAACCAGCAGGGACATGTTCAGTGCTCCGGGAACGGGTGAGTGCCTTGAGCCCTGAACTGTGGCACAGCCTTGTGGGCCGCGCCACGCGCTGGGAATGGGTTCCTTCGATTCGTTGACCTCATGGCGCAGGCGCTCAGACCTGCAGCACGAACACCGGTTTCAGACGAGACTGTTCTTCCTCGGTGAACAGGCGCGAGCGCGTCAGGAAGCGCTGCCCTGTCGCCCCCTCGAGCGAGAACATGCCGCCCCGCCCGACCACCACGTCAATGATCAACTGGGTGTGCTGCCAGTGCTCGAACTGCGCCGCGCCCATGTAGAACGGGCAGCCGCCGATCTCGCCAAGCCGAACGTCCGACGGCCCGACCATCAGCTCGCCGCGCTGAAAACACATGGGCGAGCTGCCGTCGCAGCAGCCACCGGACTGGTGGAACATCAGCTCGCCATGCTCGGCTTTGAGTCTTTCAATGAGGGCCAGCGCCGCAGGCGTGGCTGTCACGCGCTGCGCTGACATCAGAAAAAGCCCAGGGCTTGTGCGTTGTAGCTCACCAGCAGGTTCTTGGTCTGCTGGTAGTGGTCGAGCATCATCTTGTGCGTCTCGCGCCCGATGCCCGACTGCTTGTAGCCCCCGAAGGCCGCGTGCGCCGGGTACAGGTGATAACAGTTGGTCCACACGCGGCCGGCCTGGATGCCCCGGCCCATGCGGTAAGCGCGCGAGCCATCGCGGCTCCACACACCCGCGCCGAGGCCGAACAGCGTGTCATTGGCCAGGTGCAGGGCCTCGGCCTCGTCCTTGAAGGTGGTCATCGACACCACGGGGCCGAAGATCTCTTCCTGGAAGATGCGCATCTTGTTGTGGCCGCGGAAGATGGTCGGCTGCACGTAATAGCCGTCGCCGATGTCGCCAGCGATCTGCGCGCGGCCACCACCCACCAGGCACTGCGCGCCCTCCTGCTTGCCGATCTCCATGTACGACAGGATCTTTTCAACCTGCTCCATCGAGGCCTGCGCGCCGATCATGGTCTCGGTGTCCAGCGGGTTGCCCTGCTTGATGGCTTGCACGCGCTTGACCACGCGCTCCATGAACTGGTCGGCGATCGACTCCTGCACCAGCGCGCGGCTCGGGCAGGTGCAGACCTCGCCCTGGTTCAGCGCAAACAAGGTGAAGCCCTCCAGCGCCTTGTCGAAGAACTCGTCGTCCTGCGCCATCACGTCGTCGAAGAAGATGTTGGGACTCTTGCCGCCCAGCTCCAGCGTGACGGGGATCAGGTTCTGGCTGGCGTACTGCATGATCAGCCGGCCGGTGCTGGTCTCACCCGTGAACGCGATCTTGGCGATGCGCTTGCTCGACGCCAGCGGCTTGCCCGCCTCCAGCCCGAAGCCGTTGACGATGTTGAGCACGCCCGGCGGCAACAGGTCCGCGATCAGCTCGGCCAGCACCAGGATGCCCACCGGTGTCTGCTCGGCGGGCTTGAGCACCACGCAGTTGCCGGCGGCCAGCGCGGGCGCCAGCTTCCAGGCCGCCATCAAGATCGGGAAGTTCCAGGGGATGATCTGCCCGACCACGCCCAGCGGCTCGTGGAAGTGATAGGCCACGGTGTGGTCGTCGATCTCGGCCAGCGAGCCTTCCTGCGAGCGCACGCACGCCGCGAAATAGCGGAAGTGATCGATGGCCAGCGGGATGTCGGCGGCCAGCGTTTCGCGTACCGGCTTGCCGTTGTCCCAGGTCTCGGCCACGGCCAGCATCTCCAGGTTGGCTTCCAGCCGGTCGGCGATCTTGTTGAGCAAGGCCGCGCGCTGCGCCACCGGCGTCTTGGCCCAGCCGGGCGAGGCCGCGTGGGCCGCATCCAGCGCCAGGTTGATGTCCTCCTCGCTGGAGCGCGCCACCTGGCAGAACACCCGGCCCGTCACCGGCGTGACGTTGTCGAAGTACTGCCCCTTGACGGGCGCGACCCACTGGCCGTTGATGAAGTTGTCGTAGCGCGGCTTGAAGGTGATGGGGGAGCCGGGGGTTCCGGGGGCGGCGTAGAGCATGCGGGTCTCCTGGTGGGTGAGCGATGTGCTGTTCAGGTGCAAGGCAAAGGTGCGGGTGGGCAGGCGGGAGATCTGACCTGCCCGGGGGCTTGTGGCCCCGCCGCAGGTCTGTTCAGCGCAGGGCGCGTGCCATCCCGGGTTCGCACCGATCCCCCGGCTTTCGCCCCCATGGAAGCCACGCCCACGCCCCGGGAGAACCCGTTGTCACCCCCGAACACCTGCGCTGCGTCAACGATGCACGCTGTACCGAAACGGCACAGGGAGAGCCCGGGTGTGTCACCGCTGCGCCGGGTGGATACTGCGTTCGCCATGCGCCCCAACCACCTGCCCGTCACCTCGCCCCAGTTGCAGCGGGCACGCCGCTGCCTGCTCGAAACCGGTGACCTGCCCCTGGGCCTGGTCGACGACACCCTGCAACGCTCCTGGCAGCGCAGCCAGCACGCCGGCATCAGCCCACTGGGCGGCCTGGGCGAGCCGCCACTTTGCAGCGATGGCGAATTGCGTCGCGCCGTCGCCGCCGAGCACGACTTCCTGGCGCAGGCCCGACCGGTCATGGACTTTGTCTTCGACCAGATGCGCGACTCCGGCAGCCTGGTCGTGCTGGCCAACGCGCGCGGCCTGCTCCTGCACAGCCTGGGCGACGCCGACTTCCTGGGCCGCGCCGAGCGCGTTTCCCTGCGCCCCGGTGCCCTGTGGCACGAGAGCGACCGCGGCACCAACGCCATCGGCACCTGCCTGGCCGAAAGCCGCGCGGTCGTCATCCACGGCGCCGAGCACTACCTCGAGCGCAACGGCTTTTTGACCTGTTCGGCCGCGCCGGTGTTCGGCCCGCGCGGCCAGCTGCGCGGCGTGCTCGACATCTCGGGCGATCACCGTGGCCACCACCCGCACACCTTCGCGCTGGTGCGCTCGGCCGCCCGCATGATCGAAGACCGGCTCTTCCATGCCCGCCACGCTGGCGACCGCGTCCTGCGCCTGCACCCACTGGCCGAAGGCCTGGGCGGCGTCGGCGAAGGCCTGCTGGCGCTGTCCGAAGACGGATGGGTGGTGGGAGCCAACCCCCTGGCCCAGCAATGGCTGGGGTTGGCGGCAGACCGCATCGGCGCCTGCACCCTGGAGCAGCTCACCGGCACCGGGCTGGGTCTGTGGCCGCCGGGGCGGGTGCGCGTGCTCCAGGGCTCACGCGGCGGCCAGCCCCTGCATGCGAGGCTGGACGGCACCGAGCGCGTGGTGATCCAGGCCCGCGCACCGACACCCACCACCACACACGGCGGCTCCGACGCGTCCCGACCGATCCGTGCGCAGGCGACAACAGCCCAGCACCAAGCCGAGCAAGGCGCACTGCCCCACGGCGCCCAGGAGCCCGGTCAGCCACCGGCCATCGACCCACGCGTGGCCGACGCCTTCTCGCGCGCTCGGCGCGTGCAGGCCCAAGGCATCGCGCTGCTGATCCAGGGCGAATCCGGCACCGGCAAAGAGGTGCTCGCACGCCGCCTGCACAAAGAAGGCCCCCGGGCAGGCAAACCCTTCGTGGCGGTCAATTGCGCTGCCCTGCCAGAGCAATTGATCGAGGCCGAACTCTTCGGCTACGTCGGAGGCGCCTTCACCGGCGCACGCCGCGAGGGCTCGCCCGGCCGCATCCGCGAGGCGCATGGCGGCACCCTCTTCCTCGACGAAATCGGGGACATGCCGCTGCCACTGCAAGCCCGCCTGCTTCGCGTGCTGCAGGACAAGGCAGTCGTGCCTGTTGGCGCAGGTCAGGCCATGCCGGTCGACTTCCTGCTCGTGAGCGCAACGCATCAACGGCTCAAGGACGCCATCGCCTGCGGCACCTTCCGCGCGGACCTTTACTACCGACTCAACGGCCTGAGCGTCACCCTGCCCCCATTGCGCGAGCGGCAGGACTTCGACGCGCTGCTGCCCGAGTTGCTCGGTCGCATCGCCTGCGACATGGGTCGCCCGGCCATCGAGAGCGTGCACCCAGGCCTGCTCGCCGCCCTGCGCCAGCACGCCTGGCCCGGCAACCTGCGACAGCTCCACGCCTTGCTGCGAACCGCCTGCGCCTTGCTGCCCGCCGCCTCGAAGGACCTCGACTGGTCACACCTGCCCGAAGACATGGCCGAAGAACTGCGCGCTGCCGATGACACCAGGCCGCCACAGCCTTTCACCGGGGCGGCATCGCATCCCCCATCTCATGCGGACACACACGTTGGCGAAACCAACCTTCGCCGCCTGTCCAGCCAGGCCATCCGCCAGGTCATCGAGGCCACACAGGGCAACATGTCGGAGGCGGCGCGACGCCTGGGCATCAGTCGCAACACCCTCTACCGCTGGCTGCGCAAGTCCGGTGGCAACGACCTGGCCTGACCACCCGCGGATCAAACGCCCAGCCGCTGAATCAGGCATGACTTGAGCCACCGCGCTCGCAAACCGCCCGGCATTGGGTAGCATGTCGCCCATGATCAACGCCGACCCCCAAGAACTCGCGAAGTTTTCCGACCTGGCCCACAAGTGGTGGGACCCGGAAAGCGAATTCCGCCCCCTGCACCAGATCAACCCCCTGCGCCTGGACTGGATCGACCAGTTCGCCGCCATCTCGGGCAAGAACGTGGTCGATGTGGGTTGTGGCGGCGGCATCCTGGCCGAGTCCATGGCCCGCCGTGGCGCCAACGTGCTGGGCGTTGACCTGGCCGACAAGCCCCTGAAGGTGGCCCAGTTGCACGCCATGGAGGGCGGCGTGGCCAACCTCGACTACCGCAGCATCGCCGCCGAAGACCTGGCCGTCGAGCAACCCGCCGCCTTCGACGTCGTCACCTGCATGGAGATGCTCGAGCACGTGCCCGACCCGTCGTCCATCATCCGCGCCTGCGCCAGCATGGCCCGCCCGGGCGGCTGGGTGTTTTTCTCGACGCTCAACCGCAACCCCAAGTCCTTCCTCTTCGCCATCGTCGGCGCCGAGTACCTGCTCAAGCTGCTGCCCCAAGGCACGCACGAGTTCTCGCGCTTCATCCGACCGGCCGAGCTGGCCCGCTGGATCCGCGAGGCCGGCCTGGAGCTGGTGCAGTTCAAGGGCCTGGAATACAACCCCATCACCCGCCGCTACTGGCTCTCGGGCGACACCAGCGTCAACTACATGGTGGCTTGCCGCAAGCCCCTGCAAGGTTGAACATGGCGCTGACCGGCTCCATCGCCTGGCCACACCCGGCCACCGCCGTGCTCTTCGACCTCGACGGCACCCTGGCCGACACCGCAGGTGACCTGGGCGGCGCGCTCAACCGCCTGCGGGCAGACCGAGGGCTCGCACCCCTGCCGCTGGACATGCTGCGCCCCTACGCCTCGGCGGGTGCGCGCGGCCTGATCGGCGTGGGCCTGGACATCCACCCCGGCCACCCGGAGTTCGACACCCTGCGCACGGCCTTCCTGGCCCACTACGACCAGTGCCTGGCCGAGACCACGGTGCTCTTCGAAGGCGTTGCGGCCATGCTCGATGAAATCGAGGCCCGTGGCCTCAAGTGGGGCGTGGTGACCAACAAGCCGCACCGTTTCACCGTGCCGGTGCTGCGCGCATTGGGACTGCTTGAGCGGTCTGGCACCAACATCAGCGGCGACACCACCGCCCACCCGAAGCCGCACCCCTTGCCACTGCTCACCGCTGCACAGGAGTTGGGTGTGGACGCTTCTTCTGTGCTGTACGTGGGCGATGACCTGCGCGACATCCAGGCTGCGCAAGCCGCCGGCATGCCCAGCGCAGCGGCCAACTGGGGCTACATCGGGCACAACGGCGAAGTGGGCAGCTGGGGTGCGGATGTGATCGCGGATCACCCGCTGGATCTGTTGCTGACGCTCGATTGATCGATTGCCAAAGGCGAAGCATTGGGGCTCACATGGCCCCCCAAACAAAAAGGCCACCCAAGGGTGGCCTTTTTGTTGCCTACGGGTGCGCAGCCCCGAAAGTCAGCACGACAGCATCAAGCCGAGCGCCCATAGTTGTCCTGGAAGCGCACGATGTCGTCCTCACCCAGGTAGCTGCCCGACTGCACCTCGATGATCTCCAGCGGGATCGCGCCCGGGTTCACCAGGCGGTGCACCGTGCCCAGCGGGATGTAGGTCGACTGGTTCTCGCTGAGCATCAGCACCTGGTCGCCATTGGTGACCTCGGCCGTGCCACTGACCACGATCCAGTGCTCGGCGCGGTGGTGGTGCATCTGCAGGCTCAACGAGGCCTTGGGCTTGACCATGATGCGCTTGACCTGGAAGCGCGGGCCCATGTCGATCGAGTCGTACCAACCCCAGGGGCGGTGCACGCGGCGGTGCAGGCTGCCCTCGGTGCGGGAGGCCTTCTCCAGGCTCGCCACGATCTTCTTGACGTCCTGGCTGCGGCTGCGATCGGCCACCAACACGGCGTCCGGCGTCTCGACCACCACCACGTTGTCCAGCCCCACCGCCGCCACCAGGCGGCTGTTGGCGTGCACCAGGGTGTTGCGGCTGTCTTCGATCAGGGCGTCGCCTTGGCAAGCATTGCCAGCGGCGTCGTGCTCGCTGACCTGCCAGACCGCGTCCCAGGCGCCCAGGTCAGACCAGCCCGCATCCAGCGGCACCATGCGCACCTTGAAGCCGGCATCCGGCTTGGCCGGGCATTGCTCCATCACGGCGTAGTCCACCGACTCGGAGGGCACCGCCTTGAACTCTTCCTTGCCAGGGCGCACGAACTGAGCGTCCGTGGTGCGAACGGCAAACGACGCCTTCGTGGCTTCGGCGATGTCCGGGCGGAAATGGCTCAGCGCGGCCAGCCAGCGCGAAGCGCGCATCACGAACATACCGCTGTTCCAGAAGTAGCCGCCATCGGCCAGGTAGGCCTGGGCCTTTTCCAGGTTGGGCTTTTCAACAAAGGCCGCCACGTCGCGGACACCTTGGGCATCGGCACCCGAGGTGCGGATGTAGCCAAAGCCCGTTTCGGGCTTGTCCGGCGTGATGCCCAGGATGACGATGTCGCCCAGGGCGGCGGCCGAGACCGCCTTGCGCAGCGCCGCCGTGTAAGCCGCCGAATCCACCACCGTCTGGTCGGCAGGGGTCACCACCAGGATCGGGTCGGCGCCGTCTGCCGTGGCCTGCAACGCCGCCAAGGTCACCGCCGGAGCGGTGTTGCGGCCCGCAGGCTCCAGCAGCAGTGAGGCCGGCTCACCCTTGACCTCGCGCAGCTGGTCAAGCACCAGGAAACGGTGCTCTTCGTTGCCGACGATGCAGGGCTTGCCCACCTCGACCCCCTCGCCTGCCAAGGCCTGAAGGCGCAGGTGGGCTTGCTGGAACAGGCTCTGGTTGCCCGACAAGATGAGGAACTGCTTGGGGTACAGGGCACGCGAGAGCGGCCACAGGCGGGTGCCGGAGCCACCGGCCATGATCACCGGCAAGACGGACAAAGCGGACTGGGTCATGATCCTCAACCTTCGAAACCTTGTGGATTGGTGGACTGCCATCTCCAGGAGTCCACGCACATTTCTTTCAAGCCCCGGCTGGCCTTCCAGCCCATCAGGCGCTCGGCCAGTGCGGGGTCGGCGTAACAGGCCGCGACGTCGCCCGGGCGACGCGGTGCGAACACCACGGGCACCTCGCGGTCAGCGGCTTCGCCATAGGCGCGCGCGAGTTCCAGCACGCTGTAGCCCCGGCCCGTGCCAAGGTTGACCGTGAGCGATTGCCCCTTGTCGGCCAGGTACTTGAGCGCGGAGACGTGACCTTCGGCCAGGTCCATGACATGGATGTAGTCGCGCACCCCCGTGCCATCCGGTGTGTCGTAGTCGTTGCCGAACACATTGAGGTGCGGGCGCTTGCCGACTGCGACCTGCGCCACATAAGGCATCAGGTTGTTGGGGATGCCACGCGGGTCTTCGCCGATCAGGCCGCTCTCGTGAGCGCCCACCGGGTTGAAATAGCGCAGGTAAGCGATGCGCCAGCTGGGGTCGCACGCCTCCAGGCCACGCAGCAGCTCTTCGCCCACCAGCTTGGTCTGCCCGTACGGGTTGGTCGAGCGCAAGGCCGAGTCTTCCGTGATGGGCAGGCGATCGGGCTGACCATAGACCGTTGCCGACGAGCTGAACACCAGCTGGTTGACGCCATGGCGCTTCATGGCCTGGCACACCGAGAGCAAGCCACCCAGGTTGTTCTCGAAGTAATCGAGCGGACGCTCGACCGACTCGCCCACGGCCTTGAGCGCCGCGAAATGGACCACCGCGTCGATGCCCCCAAAGCGCTCGCGCCCGATGTCGAAGCAGCGGTCCATCACGGCGGCATCGCGCACATCGCCCTGAACGAAAACGGGCTCTTCACCGATCAGGGAGCGCAGGCGATCCAGCACCCGGGGCGAGCTGTTGACGTGGCTGTCGACACCCACAACCTGGTAGCCAGCCTGGCGGGCCACCACCCACATGTGGGACGCGATGTACCCGGAGGCTCCGGTAAGAAGGATGCAAGGCATGTCAGTCGCTGAGAGGTGTCAATCCAGGGTGAGGCTGGCCGAGCAGCTGGTCGAGTGACCGTCGTACTCGTTGCGGCCGATGCCGCGCGTCTGGTTGTACTTGGCGAGGTTGCAACCCAACTCAACCGAGCGCATCAGCTGGTACTGCACGTCCAGGGAGTAGGTGTCCTGGTGGCTGTCGGTGCTGTCTTCCCTGTTGAGAAAGGCCAGTTGAGCCGGGCTGTAGTTCACGGTGCGAGAGCTGTCGTACATGTTGCGGGTGTAGTTGGCACCCACCTTGATCTTGGCCGTCGCCTGCCAGTTGGCACCGAGCGCCAACGAGTTGGTGATGTAGTCGGTCGTGATCGATGCCAGGCCGCCTGCGCCACCATTCGCACGGTCCGAGCTGGTGCGACGGCTCAGGTTGGCCGAATAGCTCACCGAGCCACGGGGGGTGAACACCCAGCCAAGCGAGCCCGTGGTCGAGCCCTTGCTGGTCGATTGCCCGCTCACATCGGTGTACTTGGTGTCTCGCAAGGACAGCAAAGCATTGAGCGAACTCAGCCCGCTGACACGCCAATCGGTCGTGAAGTCCAGGTTGCTGTCTTCAACCGTCTTGCTGGTGGTTCGATTGGGGTAATCGGTTTTGACGAAACGCGGGCCAACGCCAAAACGCAGCAGGTCACTGGGGCTGTAGTAGACCCGCAAGCTCTGCGAAGTCTGATCGGCGTTCTGCTCACGCTGAGCGGAATAGCTCAGGTCGTTCTTGTCGAGCGTGCCCACCACGGACCACAGGCCGGCCTTGCCGTACTGAACGCTCAGGTTGGTGTCGCGGTAGCGGCGGATGTTGCGGATGACCTGGCTCTGAACGGTGTTGCCTACGATGGCGTTGTCCTGCAGGGAGTTGAGGTTTTCGTCGTACTGACCACCCAGCGTGACCAGCCAATTGCTCATGAACTCCGAGGTGACCTTGCCGTTCAGGTTCTTGCTGTCGTTGTCGAGCAACTCCGCGAAACGGTTGTACTGGTTCTTCGTGAGGCGGCCGTACAGCAGGTAGGTCTGACGCCCGTAAGCCTTGTTCAGGCCCGCCGCCAATGCCGCAGCACGAACGGTGTCGCTTTGCCGCTCGGGGGTGCGTGCCAGGTTCGAGTCGTGCATCAGGGTCAAGGACGTCGTCAGGAAGAGCGGCAAAGCTTCATCTGCTTGAGCAAAGCACGAACCGCACCAGCCCATCAAGAGCGCGGCCGAGGCGGCGGTCAACAGGGCGGGGAAACGGCGGGCGGGGATGGGAGCTGACACCTTCACGATCACCTCTTTCGATGGGCTTGTTCAGTAAGCGTTGCGGTCGAACAGCATCAGCCGGATCGTCCGGATGATGATCTGCATGTCCAGGCCCAACGACCAGTTGCGCAGGTACTCCAGGTCGTACTCGACCCGCGCCTGCATCTTGTCAATGGTTTCCGTCTCTCCTCGGAAGCCGTGCACCTGGGCCCAGCCCGTGATGCCCGGGCGCACCTTGTGGCGCACCATGTACGCCTTGATCAGGCGACGGTATTCCTCGTTGTGGGCCACCGCGTGGGGGCGCGGCCCCACGATGCTCATGCGCCCTTGCAGCACGTTGATGAACTGTGGCAGCTCATCGAGCGAGGTTTTGCGGATGAAAGCACCAAAAGGGGTGATGCGAGAATCACCCTTCGTGGCCTGACGCACGACAGCACCGTTGTCCTGAGTGCGCATGGAGCGAAACTTGTAGACGATGATTTCTTCGCCATCGAGCCCGTTGCGACGCTGCTTGAAGATCACCGGTCCGGGCGACGAGAGCTTCACGCCGATCGCGACGCCGGCCAACAGGGGCGAGATCAGCACCAGGATGATGCTGGCCAGGATGACGTCCGAGACGCGCTTGACGAGGTCGTTCGTGCCCGTGAAAGGCGTCTCGCAAATGCCCACAACCGGCACGCCGTTCATGTCCTGCAGGCGCCCCTGGATGATGCTGATGCCGAACACATCGGGCACAAAGTAAAGCGATGCCGTGGTTCCCTGCAGCGCCTCCATCAGTTCCACGAGGCGAGGCTGCGAGCCCAGCGGCAAGGTGATGTAGACCTCGTGCACACCATGGGCGTAGACGTAATTGGCGACGTCGCGCAAGCCCCCCAGGCGCATGCTGCGCGCTTCAGGCAGGACGCGGCTGTCGATGCGGTCGTCGAAGTAGCCGATGAACTCGGTGCTCTGGTCAAAACCGCTCTGGATGGCTCGCGCCACTTTGCCGCCCAGGGGCCCGGCCCCCACCACGATGGCGCGTCGGCGAGCGCCGGGCTGGGAGCGGCGATGGCGCAACACCAGCTTGCCAGCCAGGACCGCGAACCACTGAACGACGGGGGTCACCGCCGCCCACGCCATCATGGCGTTGAAGTCAAAGAACATCAGGCTGTTGGTGGCATAGCCACACAACCACAGGATGGCCAGCATCGACACCCAGGAGCCCAGGATGTCGATCAGCGCCTCCAGCTTGGAGACAACGAAGCGGTTGCGCCCCGGAAAGGTCAACGCGAAAACCAGCAGGCACAGGGCCATGCCGGCGCGTCCCATGGGCTCGCCTGCCCAGGCCATGGCGCCAGCCAGCGTCAGCACCGTGATGAACGGCTCCAGGAACGCCGCCACGAAGGATGTGACCGACTGTGGTGCGTTGAAGAACGTGCGGTTGTAATTGCGGTTGTTGAACATGAAAAACCCGGGAGGCACGACCGGACCCAGCGGGTGAGCGAGACATGCAGCGGGCGCTCCACCAGCCACCCGACCAACCTCGTCCCGGCCAGTGCAGGACAGGCCGACGGCGCAGGCATGCCCGCACCATCTTGATCGGGCATTGTGGATCAAAATGGATGACAGAAATCCCATCGACTTCCCCCGCCC
>SCMV01000049.1 GCA_005502875.1 Comamonadaceae bacterium 2PF
GTGAAGTCGGATGGCGCCTCTGCTGAAACGGGGAAGCTGGCGCTCATGCGCAGGCGCCGCTCAAGCAGCCACACACGCCGACGCGAGGCATCGAGGATGGCCAGGCCTCCGCAGCAGCGGGGCGCCATGTCGGTGGCCTGCAGCGGCCAGCCTTGAGGCCAGGCCAGCGCCATCGGTGGGCCGCCTGCGAGCAGGTCGAACACCAGCAGGCCCGCGCCCTGGCCAGGTGTGCCTGGGGTCGATTCAAAGGCGGCGACCAGGTGCTGGTCGTGGGTGACGGCCAGGCCCCTGAGCACGTGGGGCTGTGGAGGCTCGGCGGGCTCGCTGGGCGCGAAATCACCGAACGATGGCGATGCGCCCAACGCATCGGATGCCGTGCTCGCATCGGGCGTGGCAGGAGGCCAGAATCGGCCCAAGGTGCCTGAGCCAGCGGACCTGACCTCGATGGCCAGGCCCTGCTCGACGATGGCGTAGACGTTGCCTTGCGCATCGGCGGCGGCGCCCAGGCGCTGGCTTTCATCGGGTGGCAAGTCGCCCGGTGTGGCGGGGAAGCGACCGACCCGGCGCGCCAGGATGAGCTGCCCGTCGCGCGGGTCGACGCTCAGCGGGGCGGCTTCGTCGATGGCGGGGTTCTCCCACAGCGAGGCGAGCGTGGGGTGCCCGTCAGCGTCCAGGCGGCAGCGGCCCCAGTCGGCGCGGCCGAGCAGCAGGTCGAAGCGGGCGCCGTTGGCGTCGATCATGTCGTGCCTCTTCGTTTCAGCATTCGCGCGGCACGGTGGGCACCGGCACCACCTTGCGCACGCCATCGCCCGTGCCGTCGAAGCCAGTGCCATCGCCCGAGCCCAAGCCGCGCAAGGTGTCGATGGCGACCGGATCTCCCGCCTCAACGCTCAGCCCCAGCAGGCGGGGCAGTTGCAGGCCGTACAGGGCCTGCTCGTCGGGGATGGCGGTGCCTCGGGCATCGGCCAGCAGCACGCCGTTGATGCGCAGCACGCCGGGCACGCGCGCGGCCTCGGCCCACAGGTCCTTGACGTTGACGGCGGTGTTCAGCGGCCAGCCGTCTTCGCGGCCGGGCAGGTCGGTGGCGCCATCGATGCGGGTGGGGGCGAGCACGGCGCGCAGCCGGGCTTTGACGGCATCGCGCACATCGGGCACGGTGTGGCCACCCGCCACGGTGATGCCCACCGACAGCCACAGGCCGACGTAGTCGGGCCCGCGCAGCACCAGCTCGGTGGTGACCAGCCTGCGCGGGTCGAGGTGGCGGCACACGGCGTCGATGAAGGCGCCATCGGGCTGGGGCGCATCGGGCTGACGTGGGTCGTGTCGTGGCACCAGCATCAGCGTGACCACGCCGGGCGCGTCGCCGGGCTGGCTGTCGCCCAGGTCGGGGTGCCAGGCGGCCAGCACCTCCACGCGGGCCACGTCCACGCCCGGGGTGCGCAAGGCGATGTCGTGAAAGTCTTCGGCGGTGACCAGGCGGTCGCGGTGCCGGATGAAGGAGGCGATGCGCTTTTCCCCGGTGAGCGCGTCTTCGGCGTCGGCGCCACCCCAGGATGCCAGCGGGTTGCGCACGCGCACGCCGGGTGGCAGGGCCGGCCCGGCCGTGATGGCGCCAGCCGCGACGTTGCCAGCGCGGCCATCGCACACGTCGTACTGCGCCAGGATGCGCGAGCCGATGGGCGGACGCCGGCCGCGCAGGCCATCGCCAAACCGCACGGTGCCCGCCTCGGCGTCCAACAGGTAGACGTCGGTGGGACGGGTGCTGGCCGAAGCCGAGGCGGGTGAGAGCTGCAGCTCGGGGCCGGCGGCCATCAGGTCATCGACTTGCACCCAGGGCGTGGCCTGGGGCTGGACGGCACCGCCGCCATCGCCTGGCGTGCCCGTGCTGGCCGCGCTGCTGGCATCGATCACGCGCAGCACCACACCGTCGGGCACCAGGCCCGTCCGGCTGAAGCGCAGCAGCTGGTCGGGTGTGCCGTCGCCCTGGCCCAGCACCTCGTTGGAGACCGACACGCGTTGGTCGACCATGGCGGCGTTGACGCCCACCCACTTCACGCGAAGGCCGGCCGAGCGAGGCGGTGCCACGCGCACCCAAGTGACGATGCGAGCCGCGAGGGCCGAGTCATCGAGCGCAGGCGGGAAGTCACCGACACCGGCTTCCAGCGGGTCGAGCTCCGTCCACGTGAAGATGGCATCGGCCGACGCGGGCAAGGGCAGCTCGACGATGCCCGGGCCTTGCAGCACGTTGTCGGCGCGGGTGGGCAGCAGCGTGGTGTAGCGCGCCTGGGGGGGCTCGCCAGCCGGCACGCTGATGCGTTGTGGCAAGGCGTAGCGCACCAGCTCATCGACGGCGCCTTCGACCGATCCCTGGCCGGCGCTGCCCATGGTGCGGGGCTGCGCGTCCACATCGGGCACCAGTCCCAGGCTCAGGCTTTTGCCCGCCAAGGCCTGCGCGGCCTCCTGCACCGAACGGCCAGCAGGGGTCAGCAGCGCCACCCACAGGGCGCCATCCACCGTGTCTTCACTCAAGGCCACCGAGCGGCTGCCATCGACCTCGCGGGTTTCGTAGGTGTCGATTTGTGGCACGGGTGCGTCCGGGTCCACCGCCCGGTACAGCAGTTCGTAATAGGCCTGATCCTGCTCCCCAACAGCGACCTTGCGTTTGATGAAAGCGCGGCTTTCGACCGGCAGCACGTCGATGGCACCGCGCGTGCGAAAGGGCACGGCCCCGGCGCGCACCTCGGTGCGGGCGGGCAGCATGGGCACGGCGGCGTCGAGCCGGGCGCCGCTGAACACGACCAGGCCTTGCGCCGGCTGCACCGCAGCCAGGGGCACGCCCAGCAGGCGCAAAAAGCGCGCGCGGCTGACCTCGGGCACGCGGTTGGCACGGTAGAGCAGGCTCTCGGTCAGGAAGGCGAAGAGCTCGACCAGGGTCACGCCCGGGTCGGACTCGGAGAGCTGGGTCCACTCCGGCGTGTGCACCGGCACGCGGGCCAGCGTGTCGCGCACCAGGTCGGCGTGGCGGCGGTCGTCGATGCTGGGGACTTGCAGGGGCATGGTCGTCTCGTTGATCGGTGTGATGTGGCGTCGTTCGGTTCGGCTCGGGGCGCGTCAGCCCTGCACGCTCACGGCCACCGACAGGCGCTCTTGCACCTGCGTGGCCACCAGGCGGTAGGTGAGGGTGGCGATGGCGCTTTCGGTGTCCTGGCTGTCGGCCGCGACCTCGACCGACTCGAGCTGGATGCGCGGCTCCCAGCGCTTGAGGGCTTCGCCGATGGCCTGCTTGATGAGCGTGTGCGTGGCCAGGGTGTTGGGCTCGAAGAGGAAGCGGCGCAGGCCGGCGCCGAAGGCGGGCAGGCGCAGGCGTTCACCCGGCTCGGTGCTCAGGATGATGCGGATCGACTCGTGCACATTGGCCTCGCCCACGGACCAGGCCATGCGGCCGTCGGGGCCCACGCGGGGCGGAAAGGCCATGCCCTGGCCGAAGATGCGTCGGTTGTCCATCACGGGGCCTTCTTTCCCTTGAAGCCCGGCACGGGGAAGCACACGATGAACAGCGGCAGCCAGCGGAAGATGAAGTCCAGCAGGCTGACGATGATGGTCAGCAGGATCAGCGCGCAGATCGTGATGATCGGGATGGACAGCGAGCACATCACGCCCAGGGCGTCGCCGTTGTCCTTGCAGGGGCCCTTGCCCTTGACGTCGAAGTCCTTGTGGAAGGGCCAGGGCAGCACGCTGAGCACGAGGTCGCCGAAGGTGATGCCCTTGAAGCGGTCGATGTGGCCGCAAAGCATGTCGGACATCATGAAGACGGTGTTGCGGTCGAACTTGCGCAGGCCGGCGGGGCTGATGTCCACCGGTAGGCCGATGCGGATGGGACGCGCGGGTGCGTCGGGGTCGAAGAAGCTGGCGAGCTGGAAGGGCTCGGTGGGCGCGCTCACCAGCGTGCCTTCGAAGGGCGCGCAGTCGGGGCGCTCGTGCACCATGCGCATCACGTACCAGGCCTCGCGCATGTCGCTGGGCTGAAAGCTCGCCAGGCCCGGTTGGGGCACGGGCGATGTGAGGTCGAGCGCGGTGGCGGGCACGAACTTGGCCAGGTCGGCGATGCGTTTCTGGGCGAGTTCGACAGGGTAGTCGGCAGGGTCGTTGGCCGGGGCTTGGGCCGATGACAGCGGGGGAGGCACGGCGTGCCAGGGGTCGACCAGCAGGAAGAGGAAATCGGGCCAGCGGGTGAGCTCGTTGGGGGCACCGGGCTCGTCCGACGGGCGCAGCGAAAAGGGCACGGTGGCGAAGGCCGGGTCACCCGAGAGCGCGCCCTCCAGCCATTGCGCATGGGTGCGGCCACTGCGGCTGCGGCCGATGCGGCGCAGCGCGTCGGGCAGGTCGATGGCCACCTGGCTGACGGTGAATTGGTTGTTGCCCGTGTCGGCTTCGATCAGGGGCAGGTGGGCGCCTTCGATGAGGTTGGTCGGCGTCTGCACGGTCTGCAGCAGCGTGTGCCACGTGACCCAGTCGGGCTGCGGTGGCAACGCGCCACGCGTGTAGCTGGCCAGGCCGTCGAGCCAAGCCAGGTAGCCGGGCATGTGGTCCGACAGCCAGGTGCGCAGGTCCAGCAGGATGTACCAGGTGTTGAGCTGGAGTTGGCTGCGCAGGCGGCGCAGGGACAGCGGCTCGACGTCGCCTTCGGCATTGCGGTTGCCCGCGAACGCCCCGGTGTCACCGTTGAACGCCGTGCGCTTGTAGATGCTCAACGCGGGCAGCATCTGCAGGTCTCGCGCCTGGTTGAGCTGGGCCAGCCAGGCCGAAAGGACCTCCGACTGCAACTGCACGCGGCGGGCTTGCACGGCCTGTTCGTTGGCGATGGCTGCAGCCTGAGCGCCCGAAGCGGCTCCGGCTGCCACAGCACCCTGCCTCATGCGTGCCGACTGGTACACCTCGCGCCGCCCCACCGGCACGCTGCCCACGAACAGCCGGCGTGCCTGCTCCTGCAGGTCCGTGAAGCGGGCGGGGAAGGTGGACAGCCTTTCTTCGGTGGGCAGCGGTTTGCCGAGGCCGGCGGGCACCTCCTGCCAGTGTCCTTGCTGCTCATCCGACACCCAGGCGTACTCCGTCCAGCCCTGCAGGTTGGTGGGCACGGGCAGGGCCGCGCTCGGTGTGATCGGCCCGGTGGGCAAGATGCGCCGCAGCACGAAAGACACCTTCTGGCGGGCCACGTCCACCGTGCGGTCTGGCAGGCCGGCTGTCTGACAGACCAGTGAAGCGGCGACCAGGTAGTGGCGCTGGTGCGCGGGTTGATAAAGCTTGATCGGGTGCGTGGTGGTGGGCGGCGCGGGCAAGGCGGGCAAGCCGCTCTGGACCTGGGCACGCGCCAGCAGCTTGCGGCGCACCGGCAGCAGCCGGCTCGCGGGGCGCTCCAGCCAGGCTTGCGGGTTGGGCTGCAAACCCACGTGCGGTGCACGCCAGGTTTCGTACTGGGCTGTCAAGGCGGGCAGCGAGGTCGGGTTGTGCGCCAGCGTGCTCAGCAACTGCTCGATGAAATCATCGGTGGCAAAGCGCAGGATCTGCGGCTGCTGGACCAGGCCCGGGCGCGCAGCGCCCACCGCGCCGGTGCGCCAGTAGGGCTGGGGGGCGGTCCATTGCAGAGGGTGGCTCATGGCGCGCTCCTTCACCAGATGTTGCCCGCGCCCGGCGTGTACGAGGCGCTGATGATGCTGTTGCAGATCACGGTGTCGGCCTTGACCACACCGGAGAACTTGCTCATGCCCGCGTCCACCTGCACCAGGCTGGCCGAGACCGCCACCTGCGTGGCCTGCACCGTGACCTTGGCCGATGCGTTGATGGTGATGCCGGCGTTTTCGAGCTTGACGGAATTGCCGTTGCTGTCCTCGATCAGCACCGCGCCAGGCCCGTCTTTGAGCGTGACCTTCTGGCCACCCGGGGTCTCCAGGATCATCTGCTCCTGCCCGTTGCTGTCGTCGAGCGTGACCTGAACGCCATTGCGTGAACGCAAGACCTTCTTGTTGTTCTGGCCCGAGCCATCCATCGTGGTGGGCGGTGCGTCCTGCCCGTTCCACAGCCCGCCGATGACGAAGGGGTGCCGCAGGTCGCCGCCTTCGAAGGCCACCAGCACCTCGTCGTCCACGTCTGGGATGAACCAGCTGCCCCGGTTGTTGCCACCCATCATCGTGGCCAGGCGGGCCCACAGCTCGCAGGCCGCGCCAGCGCTGTCGGGCAGCCAGGGCAGCTTGACCTTGACGCGCCCCTGGTTGTCGGGGTCGCGCAGGTCGGTGACCAGGGCCACGTGCACGCCGTGAAAGAGCCCGCCCCAGCCGCTGGCCTGGCGGGCGTGCAGCAGGGTGTCGAGGGCGTTGTGGGCAAGGGGCGCGAGCATCAGGGTCTCCCGATCCAGGCGCGCTCGACCGTGAACTCGGTGCGCAGTCCGCGTTGCAGGTCGAAGCGGTGGATCACGTCGTTGACGCCGTAGGCGCCGGAAAAGAGCGGGCCCAGGCCCTGCAGGTCCACGCGGGCGCCGGGGCACAGGCGCGGGTTGGCGTCGGCCTCGCCCGTGCCCATCACGAAGCGGCGGGCGATCAGCCTGAAGTGCGACTCGGCTTCGCTGCGGGCGCCGGCGCTGTCGCCGGGCAGGCGGTGGGCCACGGTGTCCTGGCGTGCACCCAAGGCTTGCTGCAGCACCTGCGGGCCGCTGTCGCCGTCGCGGGCCTCGTTGCCCAGGCAGGCGGCTTCGGCGGTTTCTGCCGCCGCCTGCTTGCCCGACACGTCCCAGGCGGAGCAGGTGATGGCGGTGCGCTGGTGCGCCAGGTCGGCCGTGAGCCGGATGTCGCGAAGCTGGTTGCCGCGGGTCAGCGTCAGGTCGGGCTCGGTGCGTTGCGAGCGGCTGCGCGCGCGCAACTTGCCGTCGCGCAGCGAGAGGTCGGCGTCGGCCGCCAGCATGCGCCGGCGCAGGAAGGCCAGGTCGCTTTCGTTGGCCTGAACCAGCAGGGGCCAGGTGGGGCCGTTGAGGTTCACGTCGGCTTGCAGGCCGTGGTCGTTGGCGAGCTGGCGCACGAGGTCGGCATCGCTGATGCCTTCGAAGTGCCGGGTGCGACGCGTCATGCGCAGGTCTTGCAGGCGGTCGTCGGCGCGCACCACCAGGGTCGGCGCCGAGGTGGGCGGGAAGGCGGCCTCGATGGCCATGATGCGACCGTCGAACAGCACCTGGTCACCGAGCTTGATGCGCAGGGTCTTGCCGAACTCCAGCACGTCGCGGCCGAACCAGAGGTAGCCCAGTTGCTCCTGCTCGCCCACGCCCCAGTTGCCGAACTCGGCTTCGCAGCTCGTGAGCCCATCGACGCCATCGCGCACGGCCAGGCGGATCAGGCCAGCGTCCAGGCGAGCGCGGGCTTGCCCGTCCACCTCGATGGCGGGGCGTGCCGAAACGATGGCCGATCGGTCTGCGTCCACGGTCAATGGCTCCAGTTGCGCAAGGCCTGCTCTTGCAGGGCCTGCAGGGCGCGTTGCAGCGCGATCTCGTCGACCGCGTTGGCACCTTGGGTGTCGGGCGCGGGGGCTGCATCGCTGCCGCTGCCCCGGGTGTCAGGGGCCACCACTTCGACTTCGCCGATCACGACGGGCATGGCGTTCTCCTCAGAAGGGGCTGCGCGGCAGCTTGGCGCGCAGGTCGATCAGCTGACCGGTGGCCAGCTGACGCGGGTTGTCGATGCCGTTGGCCGCGGCGATGTCCTGCCACGAGCGGCCGGCACTGGCGGCCAGGGCCTGCAAGCTGGCGCCCACCGAGGCCGCCGTCAGCGGGTTGCTGCCAGGCGGACGGGGAGTGCCGGGGGCGCGGGCGCTGTCGCCGAAATCGGCCACCAGGATCGTTTGCTGTGACAGGCCCAGCGACACGCTGGCGCGCAGCGGCTTGCCTTCAGGCGAGAAGAACTCGATGGACTCCTCGATGCTGTCGATCAGTCCATCGAAAAGGAAAGAGCCCCATGAAAAGCGCACGCCCGGCGGCACGAAGCGCGTGGCGTCCTGCTGCGACTTCTTGGGGGTGATGAAGTAGATGACGTCTTGCGTCAGGCGCCGCACGTCGTCCACGCGCTGGCCGTCGGCCGTGGCGTTGGCGTCGAACCAGAGCTGCACCGTGAGCTTGGTGGTGCCCGCGCCCACGAACTGGCGACCGGAGGTGCCGCTGCCCTGGTCGCCTGAGCCGCTGCCCGATCCGCCGCCTGAACCACCCGAAGCGCTGCTGCTCGGGTTGTTGTTCTGCACCTGGTTGGCAAAGGCCAGCTTGAGCGAGTCCGGGTTGAACTGAACCGTCACCTTCTTGGGGTTGTCGGCTTCCTTTTTGAGGGTCTCGTCCAGCTCGATGAGCTGGGCCCGGGCGATGGTTTGTTCGGCCATGTCAGATCCCCAATCCAGCGCGCTTGACGCTGATGCGTTCGTAAGCGATCTGCAGCTCTTCGATGGCGATGGCGCCGTCCTTGGCGTTGAGCGGCGGGGCCTTGACCTTCACCGGCAGACAACGCGAAAGAACGAAGCGCACGCGCTCGCGGCCATCGGGCGCCAGCAGCACGACCTCGGCGTCGGCGCGCAGGCTGGGGTCGGCCAGGCTGTCGTTCATCCACAGCCACAGGTCGAGGGACTCGTCGGTCATGCCGCGCTTGAGCGTGAGCTGGCCGACGGTGGCGGGGCCAGCCAGGCGCACCTGTCGGTCGTTGGCGCCGCCTTCGCGGATGGTTTTCACCTCCATGCCGAGCTCCAGCCCATCGCATTCTGAAAAAGCCGCCGAGACCAAGGGCGCCGAGCCATCGCTGCGCACGATCTCGACCGCGAAGTTGAAGGCGGTGAAGGGCAGGGCGCTCATGCCTGGTTCTCCTGCGCACGCACGCGGTCGCCAGCGCGCACCAGGCGCACGGTCAAAAAGCGCAATGCCTGAGCGGGTGCGACCTTCAGCTCGATGAACAGCCGGCCCATGTCGATGCTGGCCGGGCTGTTGAGCCCGTCGTCCACTACCACGACCTGGTAGGCCTCGCGCGCATTGCGGCCTGCGAAGGCGCCACGCTGCATCAGCTCACCCAGCAGCGACTCGAACGCGCGCTCGATGGTGCGGTGCAGGGTCGGCCCGTTGGGCTCGAACACGTACTGGTTGCCACGTCGCAGGGCGGCACGGCGCAACAGGGCCATCAGGCGGCGCACGTGCACGGGCCGCCAGTCGGCGTCGATTTGGTAGAGGGTGTCCTCGCCGGCCAGCACCACGCCATGCGCGGCAGACACCACCGGATTGACCTGGGCTTCGAGCAGCGCCTGGCGCTCGGCGGTGCTGGCGGGCAGCGACACGCCCAGCACGTCTTTCAGCGGGCGGTTGGCCACCGCCAGCCAGGCGCCGCGTTGCCATGCCGATGCGGCCAACTGGCCGGCGGTGGCGCCATCCGGCGGGGCGCTGATCACCCGCTCACCTGATCGCAGTTGCAGCCAAGGGTGCTGCAGGCATCCATGCGAGAGCGCACGCACCTCATCAGGCAGCAGGCCGGGCACCTCGGCGGTGTGGTCAGGTTTGCGCAGGCGGTCGGCGTGCAGCTGGGCGTCGGTCCATTGCGCTTGTTGCGGCAGGGCCTGCACGGCCAGCAGGTCGCCCCGTGCGGCGGCGATGCGCAGCATGAGTCGGTGCACGGCCAGCAGGTCGGTGTCTTGGAACGGTCGCAGCTCGAAATCGCTGTGACCGATGCGCACCTGCAGGCGATGCGACCAGGGGCTGACCCGTTGCCCGTCTCGGGCCCGCACGCGGTGGTGCCAGGTGCCCCGGGGTTTGCCGATGGCGTTGAACAGCGTCAGCGGGCCTTGTTGCAGCGTCACGGCGATGGCGAAGTCGGCCGTCGCGGATTCCTGCAACTCATAGCACAAGCCCGCTTCGGGCTCGCTCCAGCGGATGCGGTAGTTGCCGCGCGCGTCGGGTGCGGCGTCGGGCAGGAAGGCTGGCGCAGCCAGGGGGCGAAGGCTGCACGACAGGAACCGGGAGCGATCGGCCTCGAGCGGTGCGTTCTGGGTGCGGTGCGTGCTGCGCGCGGCACCTTGTCCCGTGACACGCTGCCAACCTGGGTGGACGGCGTCAGGGGCCAGCAGCAGCGTGGCTTCTTCGCCCAAGCCGGTCTGACCGTAGCCGAACGCCGCGTGCAGACCGCGCAGGGGCTGGGCGCGCGTGTGCAGGGCCAGCAGGTTGCCGGCCTGTTCGGCCAGGGCTTCGGTGGGCAGGCTGGCCAGTTGCAGGTCTGCAAAAAGCCGCCAGCTGTGGTCGGCCAGGCCCTCGCGCATCAGCGTGGGCAGGCCGATGCCGCGTGCGCCGAGGCCGTCCCCTTCATCAGGCGCATTCCAGTTCGACAGGTCGCCCAGGGGCAGCCACAGGGCGTCGGTGGCGCCGTCGTCGGCACTCAAGGGAAAGCGGCGCGATCCACGGCTCGCCGCGTCCTGCGCTGACCGAGCTTGCATGGCTTGGTGCAGGTGATACAGCCGATCGTCGACCAGGCCTGGCAAGGCCCTTTGGCGGGCCTGCCAGGTGGCGTCGTCGTCGAGCTCGGGGTGCTCGCTGGAGGGGGCGACGCCAGGTGCGAGGTTCAACGCCAGCGCGCCGCTCGAAGACGTGGCGCTGCCGCCCATGGCGCCAGGCTGCCCGGACGAGGTCAGGTTGGCCTGCAACCAGTGCCCGGTTCGGGGTTGCCCGCTGTTGACCCAGCGCAGCAGTGTGGGTCGACCGAGCCGGGTGGGCACCCGCCAGGGCCGCGCAGACAGCTCGGCCGTGACCAGGCCCTGCTCGTCGGGCACACCGGTGAGGTGCACCTCGTCCAGTGCGGCCCACGCGGGTTGAGCCCCTTTGCGAAAGTTCAGTTGAACCACCTCGCCGACGCCCAACGCCACGCGCGCCGGCAGGCGGCATCGCCACCGCAGTCGGCTCGCCGACCACTGTCCTTCGGCGGCGACGGGGCGTTCGATCTCATCGCGACCGCGTGCGCCGCGCTCCATCCAGACCATGCGCATCAGGCTGGGTTCACCGATGACGGCTTTGACAGTGCAAAGCCGGTCCAGCGTGATGTCTCGCTGCAATCGACCCGCGCTCATGTGCACCACGCCAGTCTCTGTCACACGTCCTTGGACCCAGTCATCGACATCCAACTGCACGCGGATCGCTTCCCCTGGCAAAAGTCCCAGTGCGTGCGGGCCTTCTGCGCGCAGCGCCAACTGTTCGCCGTTCAGGCTCAGCGGGGACAAGGACAGCGCCTGCGAAGTGACCCAGGCTTGCAGGCTCAGGCCATCGGCCCAGGCGCCCGGGCTGCCAGCTCGCAGCCAAGCGGTCTTTGCCACCCAGTCGCCAGAGCCCGGTGCCCTGCGAACCTGCAACATGCGCTGGACCGGGAAGCGCGTGGTGACGGCATCGTCACCGGCCACCCTCATCACCCAGGCGCGGCGCCCCCCTTGCAGGAAGAACTGCGCCACGCTGCCTGGCATCAGTGCGCGGGTGTCTTCTTCGGACTCGCGGACGGCTGGCACCAGCACGAGCTCTGCGCCGAACACGGATTCGAACTCGAGCGCGCTTTCGACCGCCACCGGCACGCCCACCGGCCCCCGTTGGGCGAAGCCGACGAAGCAGGCGATGTCCATGCGCGGCAGGGCTTCGTCCAGCGCTGGGGCGGGCACGTCGAAGCGCAGGCCGGGCAGGGGGCGTGACAAGGTGCTGCTCATGGTTTTGCGGACTCAGGCGCGCGGGCCGATCACTCCATCTCCAGCCGCTCGTAGGCCAGCACCAGCTCTTCCATGGCCACGTCGGTGCCCTTGGCGTTGAAGGGGCCAGAGGTGTGCTTGATGACCCGGGCTCGGATGAGTTTCCAGGTTTGAACGACCGTGGTGTGGTCCTCGCTTTGCAGCTGGATGGTGACCGTGCGCAAGGCTTTCTGGTCGCCGTTGCGGATCTGGTCGAGCCACTGGTAGAGGTTCAACGAGCCGATCACACCGCGTTTCAAGGTCACGTCCGAGGCCTTGTTCAGGCCCGTGATCTTGCGCACGCTGTTTTCTTTCTCGTTGCCGTTGCGGTACTCGGACACGGTCACTTCCATGCCGATGCCACTGACTTCCTGGAAGCCGGCTTCAGGGCCGTCGGTGTTGCCTGTTCCCAGGTCGACCAGGAAGTTGAACTGGACGTAGGGGCGGTCGCGCAGCACTGCCATGTTGTTTCTCCTTCAGGGATTCGGGTGTGAGGTCACGGGCTGGATCAGGCTCGGCGATCACCGGTCCACTGACCGATGCGGAAGATCACGAACTCGGCAGGCTTGAGCGGCGCCACACCCACCAGGCAGACCAGGCGCCCGTTGTCCAGGTCGTTCTGGCTCATGGTGCTGCGGTCACAGCGAACGAAAAAGGCCTTGTCCGGCTTGTCGCCCAGCAGGGCGCCCGACTGCCACTCGTTGAGCAGGAAGTCTTCGATGGTTCGGCGCACGTTGGCCCACAGCTGCTCGCCGTTGGGCTCGAAAACGGCCCACTGCGTGCCCTTGTCGATGGAGCGCTCGAGGTAGGCGAAGTAGCGCCGCACGTTGAGGTACTTCCATTCCGGGTCGGAGCTGATGGTGCGGGCGCCCCACAGGCGCATGCCGCGTCCTTCGAAGTAGCGGAAGCAGTTGATGCCCTCGGGATTGAGCACCTCCTGCTGCCCCTTGTTGAGCAGCGTCTCGAAGCTTTGCGCCAGTTTCACCACCTCGTTGGCGGGTGCTTTGTGAACGCCACGCTCGATGTCGTTGCGCGCGCAGATGCCAGCCACGAAGCCAGAAGGGGGCAGGTGGATCTCGCGGCGGGTGATGGGGTCGAGCACCGTCACCCACGGGTAGTAAAGCGCCGCGTGCTTGCTGTCGAGCTTGGCGCGCATGCCACGCACCTCGGCCACGGGCAGCTTGTCGCCGCTGTCGAGCAAGGCCACTCGGTAGCGCATGCGCTCGGCGTGGGCGATCAGTTGTGCGATGACGCCGTTGGCTTCCTCTCGGAAGTTGGCGTAGTCCCAGGTGCTGCCGGGTGCGGCGACCATCGAGATGTCCTCGATGTCCTCGAACTGCTTGAGGCCCAGCGAGTGCCCCTCGTTCTGATCGGCCTTGCCCTCGTATTCAGCTGCGCCAGGGCGCTGGCCGTCGTTGCCGCCGGTGAGCTGGAAGTCCACCCACACGCCCAGCGTGAGTTTGTCGGCCGGGGTGATCTGGCGGCGCGTGTCTTCGGTGGTGGGCACCAGCAGCTCGGTCGGGTCATCGCCGAAGAGGTCACGCAGCACGTCGAAGGCGCTGACCACGGCCAGTGGGTCGCGTGCGATCACCAGAGGCAGGGCGCGGGCGTCCTCCGCCGACGAGGGGGTGTTGGCGAACTTGGCGAACACCGAGTCCAGCGCCACGCCTTCGCGGTGGGCCGGGTCCAGGGGCAGGCCGCTCCAGGTGGCCAGCTCGCGGGTGCCGTCGCGGGTCAACAGCGACACGCTCAGCGTGACCACCCGCACGGAGTCACCGGCGTCGGGCGTCTGGTCGACGGTCAGGGTGCTGACGTCGAACCAGTCGCTGTCTTCGACCGGCGAGGTGACCTGCATCGGCTCGAACACCCAGGTGGCGCGCGGCTCGTCCCAGTGGACGATGCAGAAGGTGCCCGTTTCGCGGCCTGCGGGCGAACTGGTGCGGTCGCGCACCCAGACCAGGTCCAGGTCCTTGACCGAGCGCAAGGTGTTGACCGGGTCACCGCTGATGGGGTCGATCGTGCTGGTCAGCACGTTGGCGCTGCCCTTGAGCGCGAAGCGAACGCGCAGGTTGGCGGTGGCACCGGGGTGGCGAGCACGCACCCGCACGCCACCTGTGGACGCCACATCGACGCGGGCATGGCCGTCGTCGTAAGCGTCGGCCAGTGCGGGGGGCGTGAGGTCGTCTTCGTCGCCGATGGGGGTGTAGTCGCCCACCAGGGGCTTGAACACGCGAGAGATGTACAGGCGCCGGCCCCCTTCGGTGAAGAAGGCCCGCACACCGTGCCACAGGTGGTTCGGTGCTTCCGCATTGCCGTCGAAGACCAGCGGCGAGCCCGCCCTGAACGGATCGTAGAGGCGCTCGTAGGCAGACAGGCTGGTGACGAGGTCGGGCTCCAGGGCAACAGGGCCGTACGCGGCCGCGCCGATGAAACCCGTGGTGGTGGTCGACACCCCCTCGATGGTCTTGGCGCGGAACGAGGTTTCTTCGACGAAGACGCCTGGGGCGAGGTACTCGGGCATGGGGATCTCCTGCGGAGTCAGTCCGCGACGAACACGAAAGAAGACGGGGGACGATGGGCCTCCAGCGGCACACCCGCCTGGAGGGACAAGGGAGCCAGCGGGGCATCGGGGGCCACGGCCTGCAGCAAAGGGATGTCGGGTTGGGCCGGCAGCTCGACCCAGTCGACCAGCGTGTCCGGCCGACGGTCGGGGTGCCAGCGCGCTTGCAGCGTCACGGACCAGTCGAGCAGGGACTGTGCTGTGGCGGGTGATCCGTGCGGCAGGCCCTCCCGGGGCTTGGGCAGGGGGAAAACCAGGTGCGCGCGGCCTTGTGCATCGGCGGGGCCCTCGGCGAGCACGTTGCTGCCCAGGCGCAAGGTCAGCCAGGCCCAGCAGGCTGGCAAGGTGCTGTCGCTGCGCCTGCGCAGGTCCACCTTCAGGCTGGCCAGCGCCAAGGGCACGGGGCGGGTGATGGCGCTGTGAAGCGGCACCCGCAGGATGTCCGGTGAAGGCCAGGAAGGCTTCAGCAGGGCCTCGACATAGCGGCCCGAGCGATCCCGCACCCGCACGCTCAGCCTGCCGGTGGGCGGTGGCGAGTCGACCAGATCGGACGGGCTTGTGGATGCCCCGAGCAGCGTGTGAACACCCTGCAAAGTGTGCAAGCCGTAGACGCCGCTGCGACTCGGGCTCAAGCGAAGGGGCTGGTCGGGGCGCCGTGCATCGATGGCCTCGACCACCAAGTCTTCGCCATGCACGGGTTTGCCGTCCACGGCGTCATGGAAAAGCACGCCCAGCAAGGCGGGGCGAACGATGCGGTCGGCGCCTGGGCTCAGCGTGAGGCTCATGGCTGACCACCGGGTGCGATCTGACCCACGCCGAATTCGCGGCTGACCACCGGCGGGCCCTCTTCCACGAACCGGTTGGACTCCAACTGCAGCATGCGCACGCTGTAGTTCACCGAGGTCATCCAGCGGTTGCGGAACTTGTCCCACAGGCCGAGGTGGTCGGGCAGGCTCAACGGCTCGAGCAACAACTCGACGGCTTCATCGGGCTTGAAGGCGGGCACGCTGCGCTGGGTCAGTGCCTGGTTGAGCAGGGCGGCCGGCACCATGGCGTTGTCTTCGAGGAAGCGCATCAGCCAGCCCGTCAGGCGCAATTGCCGCTCGGGTTCAGCTGCCCACGCGGTCACCAGGATCGACAAGTCCACGGCCAGGCTGGGCAGGCGCTTTCGGCCGTCGGCCTCTCGCTGGGGCTGCGAGCGTCGCAGCGCCGCACTGGGCTGAATGCGCCACACCAGCAGCGAAAAGCCTTCCGTGACCTGCGGGCTGCTGAAGTCGTGCCCGCCGTACAACGTGAAAGTGGGCGTGGCGGCGAACTCCTCGCGAGGGCAGTGGTCCTCCACCATCTTCAGGATGGTTTTGGCGACGGCGGCGATGGCAAGGTGATTGGCCATGTGGTGTGTGTCAGTGATCGGTCGGACGTGGGCCTGGGTCCGAAGGACGGGCAGCCAGGTAGGCGGTCGGTGCCCAGGCTTGCTGCAGCCTGTGGAGGAAGCCCTCGGCTTCGAGCGTTGTCAGCGCCTGCTCCACCACCTGCAACGACACCTCGCCCAACACGGGCAGGACCCACCATCGCTGGATGCCCTCTGCGGTGTCAGACGCCTGCGGGTGTTGCAACAGGTGGCGCCGGATGACCTCGGCCACTGCGACGACCTCCCGCGAAGGCGACTGCGCGTCCATCCGACTCCCCCTGATTGGCGACTGAAATCCGTGATGTTTCTCACATCGTTGCAAGGGGCAGGCCAGGTGGATGTGTCGCTTGTTCCCAGGGGGCAAGTGCTCGCAGGGGAGGGAGCTGTGGCGCTGGCGCCATGCTTGTCGGTGCTGGGGGTGTGGCGATCGAGCTCGGGGTGGGGCGCTGGCGCCACAGGGTTGACCTGCGGCCCAGTGTGCTCACCCCGGGTGTTCGATGCCTTTGCCAATGCCATCACCCCGCTGCAGCCCATGCTTGCGCACCAGCTGGCAAAAACGGCTGCGCTCCTTGCCAGCCAGCCTGGCTGCCAGGCTGAGGTTGCCGCCAGCTTGGCTCAGCACCGCCATCAGGTAGCGTCGCTCGAACGTTTCGATGGCTTGGGCCTTGGCTTGCGCAAAGGCGGCCATGGTGGGCGCGTCAGGGGTGCCATCTGCACAGACATCCGAGGCGACCCATGGCTCTTCAGGCGAGGGCAAGTCAGGTGGCGAGGTGGGCGTCGCAAGGCGGGTGTTGCCTTGCAACTCAACCTGTGCTGCGTTGCACAGCAGGAAGGCGCGGTGGATGAGGTGTTCCAGTTCGCGGACGTTGCCTGGCCAAGGCCGTGGTTGCAGCAACCACGCTGTGCTGCTGTCCGACAACTCCCTTGGCGGGCTGCCATATTGCCGAACCAGGCGCTGCACGAAGGCCCTTGCCAGGAGCAACACGTCGCCCTGCCTCTCGCGCAAGGGCGGCAATGGCACGCTCAGGACGTTCAATCGGTAGAGCAGGTCTTGTCGGAACAGCCCCTGCTCGGCCAGTTTTGTCAGGTCCGCGTTGGTGGCCGCCACGATGCGAACGTCGGCATGCCTGATCTGCGGAGACCCCAGCGGACGATAGCTGCGATCCTGAGCGAAGCGCAGGATCGCGGCCTGCGCCCGTGGGCTCAGCGAGTCGATTTCATCCAGGAAAAGCGTGCCGCCATGAGCCTGACCGATCACGCCCAGGCTGTCGGATTTTGCGTCGGTGAATGCACCCCTGGTGTGCCCAAAAAGCTCGGCTTCGAGGATGCTGTCCGGCAGGGCGCCGCAATTGATTGGCACGAAGGGGCCGTGCCGCCTCGGACTGAGGTAGTGGATGGCGCGCGCAGCCAGCTCTTTGCCGGTTCCGGTTTCGCCGCAGACCAGCACGGTGGCGTCCACCCGTGCGCAGCGGTGCAGCAAAGCCAGGGCTGAACAAAAAGCGGGTGATTCGCCGTGGAGGTTGAGTCCGCTCCAGTCCGGGGCGGTGGACCGATCGGGCTCGTCGGGTGCTTCAAGCGCTTGCATAGGTTTCCTCGGGGCTGGCGTGCCAGCCCTGCCTGCGTTCGGCCGCGATGGACGAGCCTTCGTCGCGGCACCTTTTGTGGGCCCCATTCTTGTCGGGCCACAGGGCAGACCTCAACCCCTAGAACCGAAGCGTTTGAGCGCCGACAATGGATGGTTGCGCCGCCCTGTACAGTTGCCCTCTCGATTGCTTGACATCCGCCCGCCTCTCGATGAGCACGCCCATCATCCGCATCCAGCACCTCAGCAAGGTCTACCAGCGTGGTGGACAGCTCATCCCTGTGCTCAACGACATCAACCTCACGGTTCAGCCTGCCGAGTTCGTTGCCTTGATGGGCCCCAGCGGCTCCGGCAAAAGCACCCTGCTGAACCTCATCGCAGGCATCGATCAGCCCAGCTCCGGCACGATCGAGGTGGGTGGGGTGGACATCTCCACCCTGGGCGAAAGCGCCCTGGCCGACTGGCGGGCGGCGCACGTCGGTTTCATCTTCCAGTTCTACAACCTGATGCCCGTGTTGACGGCCTTCGAGAACGTCGAGTTGCCTTTGTTGTTGACCGGACTGTCTCGCAGGCAGCGGCGCGAGCATGTCGAGGCAGCGCTGGACATGGTGCGGCTCACGGACCGCATGGACCACCACCCGAATGAGCTCTCAGGCGGTCAACAGCAGCGCGTGGCGATTGCTCGCGCGCTGGTCACCGACCCCACCCTGATCGTGGCCGACGAGCCCACTGGTGACCTGGATCGCCAGACGGGCGAGGAAATCCTGGTCCTGCTGGATGAATTGCACCGGGACCAGGGCAAGACCATCGTGATGGTCACGCACGATCCCAAGGCTGCGGCGAGAGCCAGCCGGCAAGTCGAGCTGGAAAAGGGGGTGCTGGTGGATGCGCCGTCAACGCCAGCCTTGGTCGCCAGGTCCTGATGGGGGAGAGGCCTCGGCGTCGGGGGGTGGTGTGCGTGCCAGCACCCAGGCGGAGATCCCCGCCACTTGGTGTTGCCTCAGCAGTCGGCTGATTTCGTCCAGGGTCGCGCCGGTGGTGAGCACGTCATCGACCAGGGCGATGTGGCGGCCGCGCAGTCGCCCAACCCAGTTCGGGCTCACCTGAAAAGCGCCATGGATCGCTCGGAGTCGCTCCTCGCTGTCCAGCGCCATGAGCCTGGGTGTGCTGCGGTTGCGAACCAGGGCGCGGTCGGTGGCCGGGCGATGCAGGGCCTGACCGAGCCCCTTTGCCAGCAGCCACGCCTGGTTGTAGCCCCGCTCGGCGAGGCGGGCGGCGGACAGTGGCACGGGCAGGATCAGGTCAACCCGGTGTGGGCGCTGGCGGATGGCGTCGGCCATCAGCCCGACGAAGGGGCCTTGCAAACCGGAGGCCCGCTGGAACTTGAAGCGGGAAATCAGGCCCGACCAGGGCGGCAGGTAGTCGAGCGCGGTGATGGCGCGGTCGAACTCCGGCTGACGGGCCTCGCACGCCGCGCAGGCGTTGGCGCGGGAGGCGTCGGGCCAGGGCAGGGCGCAGCGATGACAGCGCGGCAACTCGATGCGCCAGCTTCGCTGGCAGGCCTGGCAGACAGGTTGTGTTTGCCAGCGCCCGCACATGGCACACAAGCCCGCCCATCTGGGCAGGCCGATGGGACCCCATGGTGTCAGCGACCGAAGCGAAAGCCCGGTCAGGCGTTTGGCAGGCATGGAATCAATATACTGAGCGGCCCCTCCAGGAGGGAATCGCCCTTGCGTGGGCGTTCAAGTGGACGCCCGCCGGTGGCCATGCCCCATGACCGACGCACCCTTGCCTCCCTCTTCGCCCCTTTCTCCCTCCTCGGCTGTTGCCGACGGCCTGCCGCCTCCTTGTTCGCCCGACCCGGTTGCCCTGCGTCGCCAGCATGAGCGCCTGGCGGCCCTGCGCCAGCGGCCGTGGCTGCACGATGAAGTCGCGCGTCGCCTGGCGGCCAAGCTGGAGCCGATTCGGATCGAGCCGAGTGACTGGGTCGATTGGTCGGCCTGGTTGGGCGGTGGGCAAAGCCATGTCGCCCAGCGTTACCCCCAGGCCCGCCGTTGGGTGGTGGAGCCCACGTCGGCGTTGGCCGAGCGCAGCCGCCTGAGTGCCCGGGCGCAGGCCGGGTGGTTGGGCCGCCTGCTGTCTGCTCAGCCGGTTGTGCTCACCGAACCTGTGCGCCAGGCGCCGTGGCCCAAGGAGGGCGTGCAAATGCTCTGGGCCAACATGGCCTTGCATGGTGCGCCGGACCTCAGGGCGCTGATGTCCACATGGTGCCGGCACCTGGCGGTTGGTGGCTTCCTGATGTGTTCAGGTCTGGGGCCCGACACGGCGCGTGAATTGCGAGGCTTGTACCGCGAACTCGGCTGGCCCATGCCCACCATCGATTTCATCGACATGCATGACCTGGGTGACGAGCTTTTGCAGGCTGGCTTCAGCGACCCCGTCATGGACATGGAGCGCCTGACCCTGACCTGGGCCAGTCCCGAGGCCATGCTTGAAGAGTTGCGGACGTGGGGGGGCAACGTTTCTCGTGGCCGCATGCCTGGGCTGCGCACACCTGGCTGGAAACAGCGCCTGATCCAGCACATGGGTGAGCGCCTGGTCCAGCCGGACGGTCGCGTGGCGCTGACGGTGGAATTGGTCTATGGCCATGCCGTCAAACCTGAGCCTCGGGCCAAGGTGGCCCCGGAGACCCGGGTTTCGCTCGACGACATGCGGCGGATGGTGCGCAAGCCGGGCCATCCCTGATGCTTTGTGGCTGCATCGCAGCGGTGCCGTGACATTCGCGCACAAACTGCGGGTTATTCATAGCATGGCGGGCGTGATTCCTTGTTGAGGCAGCGCAAGTGGCTGGCTAGAATGAATTTCATCGGACGGAGGGCACCCCCCTTCTCCCGTGTCCATGCTGGAGTGATCCTCCAGGTGTGAATTCAGCCAGCCGGAGACTTGGCGAGATGACCGCCACAGCGTCACCCGTCCGCATGCTGCCCACCGCCCCGATGCGATTCGGGGTGTGGCGCACCCTCCCGGTGTCCCGGCCCTCGCGACAGGCTTCTGTCAACGAAGCCTGGCAGGCGGAGTGGCGTCTTCCCCGCGTGATGCCGGTGTCGGTGTCCCGCTTTGTTTTGTGCAGCCTTGGCCTCTTGGTGTTTTGCGGCTTGGTGCTGACCCTGTCGGGTGGTTCCTTGCGAGCCTGGGGGCCGAGCCTGGCCGGCGGCTGCCTGTTGATGGCCGTGGGTGCCGCCTTGCTCGCTCGCATGTCGTCCGATGGCGAGCACATCGCCATGCACGGCGGCCTTGTGCGCGTGACCTGCCGCCACGGCGGGCAGGTGAGGACCACCGATTTCCTGCCTCGCTGGGTGCGCATCGAACCAGAACAACACGATCGCTCCCTGATTCGCTTGTCGGGGCAGGGCCGGTCGGTCACGGTCGGCGAGCACATCCAGCCTCAAGAACGTCGCCAACTCGCGGACGAACTCCGCTGGGCCCTGAGGCAACTCGACGACTGATTCCCCCACCGCATCGCCCGGCCTGATGCGCACAGCGCGTGCCAAGCCAGACACCGCGTTCCACCCATGACGTGAAGAGCAACGAGATGAGCCAAGTTCCTGGGATCCGAATGAATGCATGGCGCCGCCCCACCGTCGCCATGGCCTCGCTGTGCCTGGCGGCGTCTGCCTGGGCCGTCAACGACCTGCCAGGTGGCCCCGCTGTGGGCCAGATCGACCTGCACCCACCGGTCACCAAGATCGCTGCGGCCCAGCAGGACCTGCATTACCTGATGCTCTACATCTGCCTGGCCATCTTCATTGGTGTGTTCGGGGTGATGTTCTATTCCATCTACAAGCACCGCAAGTCCAAGGGCCACAAGCCCGCCGATTTCCACGAGTCCACCACCGTCGAAATCATCTGGACCATCGTGCCCTTCCTGATCGTCATCGGCATGGCCTTGCCGGCCACCAAGGTGGTCGTGGCCCAGAAGGACACCACCAACGCCGACATCACCATCAAGGCGGTGGGCATGCAATGGAAGTGGGGCTACGAGTACATCACCGGCGAAGGCGAGGGCATCCAGTTCATCTCGACGCTCGACGCCAACCAGCGGGCCCTGTCGGATGCCGGCACGCCCGCAGGCGACAACTACCTGCTGAAGGTGGACAACGCCATGGTGGTGCCGGTGGACAAGAAGGTGCGCATCATCACCACGGCCAACGACGTGATCCATTCCTTCATGGTGCCGGCCTTCGGCATCAAGCAGGACGCCATCCCCGGCTTCGTGCGTGACACCTGGTTCCGCGCCGAGAAGGTGGGCGACTACTACGGTCAGTGCGTCGAGCTGTGCGGCAAGGAGCACGCCTACATGCCGATCCACGTCAAGGTGGTGACGGCCGAGGCCTACGCCAAGTGGGTCGAGGACAAGCGCAAGGAAATCGCTGCCAAGGCCGACGACCCCACCAAGGTCTGGACGCTCGAGGCCCTGGTGGCCCGAGGCGAGAAGGTCTACAACGCCAATTGCGCAGCCTGTCACCAAGCCAGCGGCAAGGGTGGTGGCGCCATCAAGGCCCTGGATGCTTCACCCCTGGTGTTGGACAGCGATCGTGGCAAGCAGATCAACGTGCTGCTCAATGGCCAGAACAACATCATGCCGGCCTGGAAACAGCTGTCCGACACCGAAATCGCTGCGGTCATCACCTTCACCAAGAACCATTGGTCGAACAAGACTGGCCAGATCGTGCAGCCCGCCGAAGTGCTGGCCGCACGCAAGTGACGTGACGCGATCCGTCACCCCGAGAACCGACAGCCCGATCTGATCTTCGAAAGGACGCTCCATGAGCGCAGTGCTTGACCACGGTGGCCACGGCCACGACGACCACCACGACCACCCGCACGGCTGGCGTCGCTGGGTGTACGCCACCAACCACAAGGACATCGGCACGCTGTACATGCTGTTCTCGCTGACCATGCTGATGATCGGCGGTGTGCTGGCGCTGGGCATCCGTGCCGAGCTGTTCCAGCCGGGACTGCAGTTGGTCAACCCCGAGCTGTTCAACCAGCTCACGACCATGCACGGCATCATCATGGTGTTCGGCGCGATCATGCCGGCCTTCGTGGGCTTCGCGAACTGGATGCTGCCGCTGCAAATCGGCGCCTCCGACATGGCGTTTGCGCGCATGAACAACTTCAGCTTCTGGCTGATGATCCCGGCGGCCATCATGCTGGTGAGCTCGTTCTTCATGCCCGGTGGCGCGCCCGCAGCCGGCTGGACGCTCTACGCGCCGCTGACGCTGCAGATGGGCCCCTCGATGGACGCCGGCATCTTCGCGATGCACATCCTCGGCGCCTCCTCGATCATGGGCTCGATCAACATCATCGTGACCATCCTGAACATGCGCGCACCGGGCATGACGCTCATGAAGATGCCCATGTTCGCCTGGACCTGGCTGATCACGGCCTACCTGCTGATCGCGGTGATGCCCGTGCTGGCCGGCGCCATCACCATGACGCTGACCGATCGCCACTTCGGCACCAGCTTCTTCAACCCGGCTGGCGGCGGTGACCCGGTCATGTACCAGCACATCTTCTGGTTCTTCGGTCACCCCGAGGTCTACATCATGATCTTGCCGGCCTTCGGCATCATCAGCCAGATCGTGCCGGCCTTTGCCCGCAAAAAGCTCTTCGGCTACGCCTCGATGGTGTACGCCACGGCCTCGATCGCCATCCTCAGCTTCATCGTGTGGGCCCACCACATGTTCGCCACCGGCATGCCGGTGACCGGCCAGCTGTTCTTCATGTACGCGACCATGCTGATCTCGGTGCCCACGGGCGTGAAGGTCTTCAACTGGATCGCGACCATGTGGCGCGGCTCGATGACGTTTGAAAGCCCGATGCTGTGGGCGGTGGGCTTCATCTTCGTGTTCACCATGGGTGGCTTCACCGGGCTGATCTGCTCTGTGGCCCCCATCGACACGCAAATCCAGGACACCTACTACGTGGTGGCGCACTTCCACTACGTGCTGGTGGCCGGCTCGCTGTTCGCGCTGTTCGCCGGTTTCTACTATTGGGCCCCGAAGTGGACGGGCGTGATGGTGCCAGAGTGGAAGGGCAAGCTGCACTTCTGGTGGTCGCTGATCGCTTTCAACGTCACCTTCTTCCCGATGCACTTCCTGGGCCTGGCCGGCATGCCGCGACGCTACGCCGATTACCCCATGCAGTTCGCCGACTACAACGCCCTGGCCTCGGTCGGCGCCTTCGCCTTCGGCTTCGCGCAGGTCTACTTCATCTTCGGTGTGTTGATCCCCGCCATGCGTGGCAAGGGTGAGCCGGCGCCGGCCAAGCCCTGGGAAGGTGCCGAAGGCCTGGAATGGGAAGTGCCGTCGCCGGCCCCCTTCCACACCTTCGAGAACCCCCCGAAGCTGGACGCCACCGCCACCAAGGTGATCGGCTGAGGAAGTTGAGCCATGACCCAGTTCGCTGACACCACCGACAAGCCGGCCCAGCGCGCACGCAACGTGCGCCTGGCCCTGATCCTGGCCTCGATTGCCGCTGCGTTTTTCGTCGGCTTCGTGGTCAAGATCACCCTGCTGGGCAAGGCATGAGTCAAGCGCCGCATCCCGCCGCGTCGGCCTGGGTGGCGCGCTTGCGCCGGGCCAACCTGCAGATGGTGGGCAAGCTGGTCGTCATCACCGGGGTGATGTTCGGTTTTGGCTACGCGATGGTGCCGATGTACAAGCACATCTGCGAGGCCTTGGGCATCAACGTGCTCTCGCTGTCCGAGCAGCAGGTGTCTCGTGCGGGACAAGGCAAGGTCAACACACAGGTCGATCGCAGCCGCACCATCACGGTCGAGTTCGATGCGAACGCGCGTGGCCCTTGGGGCTTCAAGCCCGAGGTGCGGTCTGTGAAGGTGCACCCGGGCGAGATCGCCACCGTGGTCTACGAGTTCACCAACGAACAAGGTCGAACGATGGCCGCACAAGCCATCCCCAGCTACGCCCCCAAGCAGGCCACCTCTCACTTCAACAAGATGGAGTGCTTCTGTTTCACAGAGCACACGCTCAAGCCGGGTGAGAGCAAGCGTTGGCCTGTGGTGTTCGTCATCGACCCCAAGTTGCCGAAAGACGTCTCCACCATCACCTTGTCCTACACCTTCTTCGAGGTGGGCGGCAAGGTGCCGGCGGCGCCGAAAGGGGCGGTGTGAGCGAGGACCTGAAACAGGCGGTGCAGCGCAAGGGATCGTTCTGGCAGACCGTCAAGGCAGTGGGGTGGTCTTTTTTCGGGGTGCGCAAGGCCTCGGGGTACGAGGAAGACATCGCCAAGGTCAACCCGGTGCACGTGATCGTGGCGGGGCTGCTGGCTGCCGTGCTGTTCGTGCTGGGCTTGGTCGTTTTGGTGAAGTGGGTCGTGGCCAGTGGCGCGGCGACCTGAAGGTTTCATGTGTTTGAGTGATGCGCTCAAGGGCGTTCAAGGTCTGAGGAGATCGTGATGTCGACAGCGGTGAACAAGGGGCAGGCGCCCTACTACTACGTGCCGGGGCCGTCGAGGCACCCGGTCATGGCCGCCATCGGCCTGTTTTTCGTCATCTTGGGAGCAGGGCAGTGGGTCAATGGCTCCAGCTGGGCCCCGTATGCGCTGGCTTTCGGGCTGGTCTGGTGGCTGGTGGTGCTCAAACAGTGGTTCTCGCAGGCCATCCATGAGTCGGAGAGCGGGCTCTACAGCGACCGCATCGACGTGTCCTTCCGCTGGAGCATGGCCTGGTTCATCTTCTCGGAGGTGATGTTTTTCGGGGCCTTCTTCGGGGCCCTGTACTGGGCCCGTTTGCACGTCCTGCCGGCGTTGGGCAACATCGAGAACGCCTTGTTGTGGCCCGATTTCAAGGCCATCTGGCCCTCTGAGATGGCCGGTGCCACGGGCTCGCCTGCCGGCACGGTCGAGCCTTTCCGCACCATGGGTCCCTGGCCCCTGCCGACGATCAACACGGCCTTGCTGCTGACCTCGGGCGTGACGCTGACCGTGGCCCACCACGCGCTGCGCGAAAACCACCGTGGCAAGTGCATCGCCTTCATGTGGATGACGGTTTTGCTGGGCGTGGCCTTCCTGATCTGCCAGGGCTACGAGTACTACGAGGCTTATGCCCACCTGAATCTGAAGCTGAGCTCTGGCATCTATGGCTCGACCTTCTTCATGCTCACGGGTTTCCATGGCATGCACGTGTTGGTGGGCATGCTGATGCTGCTGTTCATCACGCTGCGCCTGCAAAAGGGCCACTTCACGCCCGAGCGCCACTTCGGTTTCGAGGGTGCCGCCTGGTACTGGCACTTCGTGGACGTGGTGTGGCTGGGCCTGTACGTGGTCGTGTACTGGTTGTGAGCCGCACGCCTCGTGCCCGTTGACCGGCGCTGGCCGGCAATGGGCGTCACCGATTCAGCAAGGCGCTCGCAGGAGCGCCTTTGCCATTCAGCCCCCCAGCGGCACGCCTGTCGGGTGAATCCAGCCCATCTTGTAGGCGATCAGGATGAACGCAAACAGCGCGATGGACAGCCCCACGCGCAGCGCCAGCGCGTGCACCATCCGGTTGCTCTTGGGTTGGCCGTCGCGGCCATCCTGCAACAGGGCGCGGCCGGCGAAGGCCAGGGCCACCACAATGGCCACCAGGGCCAGCAAAAAGACGATTTTCATGCGTTGGATGATGGCCGTCCGAGCTTTGCGGAGACCACAGGATGAACCCCATGCACAAGCGCTGGTTGGCGGCGGCTGCGGGCGTGACTGTTGCGATGCTGACAGCCCGCCTGGGAGCCTGGCAGCTCGACCGCGCTGCCGAGAAAACCGCGTTGGCCGATCTGCAGCGACAGCGGGCGAGTGCAGCGCCCTGGAGCGGGCGCGATTGGCCCTGTCGGTCAGGCTTGAAAGCGGTCTCACCTGGGGCGGGGCCGAACTCGCCGCAAGGCAAAGCCAGCACCGAAGCTGACCCCGCCTTGCCCGCGCAGCAGCCTGTTCACCTGCGAGGTCGCTGGCTGAGCCAGCACACGGTCTTCCTGGACAACCGGCCCATGGGGGGGCAGCCTGGCTTCTTCGTCGTGACCCCTTTGCGCTTGTCCGACTCGGCCTGTCCTGGTGGCATCGTGCTGGTGCAGCGTGGCTGGTGGCCGCGCGATGCCCAGGACCGCCAACGCCTGCCTGACTGGCCCGAAGCCGAAGGTGAGGTGACGCTGCGCGGTGTCGTGCTGGCCCAGGTGTCGCAGACCTACGCCTTGGGTGAGGAGGGTCCACCGCCGCGAGAGGCGGGCCGCCTGCTCCGCCAGAACGCCGATGAGGCCTTCTGGCGTGCGTGGCTGGGACAATCCCCGCTACCCGGCGCGGTGCTGCAAGGGCATCCTGAGGCCATGACGTCTGATTCCCCGGCTGGTGTCGCGCCACCCGACCTGCAGCGCGACTGGCCCCAACCCGACCTGGGCGTCGACAAGCACCATGCCTACGCAGCGCAGTGGTTCGCCTTGTCCGCGCTCGCGGTCGGCCTCACACTTTGGTTTTCGGTGATTCGGTCGCGGCGTGCCCGGCGGTCGGTCGCTGCCTGATGCTGCCCGCCCTCCCATGACACGAACCCCTGCTCCAGCGCACCCGAACCCGATGGCGACCGATCCGATGATCCAGTTGAGCGTGCACAGCCTGCCGGCCGCAGACCAGGCCCTGACCCAGCGCACGCGCGTGGGGCGCATCAAGATGCTGCTGGTCTGGGCGGTGTGCGCCGCGCCGGTGGTGGCTTCCTACTTCATGTACTACGTGGTCAGGCCTGAGGGGCGCACCAACCACGGGGACCTGATCCAGCCAGCGCGTGCGATGCCTGAGCCTGACGCCTTGCCATTGCGCAACTTGCAGGGGGCCACGGTGTTGCCGGCTTCCCTCAAGGGCCAGTGGCTGCTGGTGTCGGTGGCCGGTGGCGCCTGCGAAACCACTTGCGAAAAGACGCTTTACCTGCAGCGGCAATTGCGCGAGTCCCTCGGTCGCGACAAGGATCGCATCGACCGCGTCTGGCTGGTGAGCGACGGCGCTGCGGTGCGCGAGGCCTTGATGCCTGCCCTGCAGCAGGCGAGCGTGCTGCGGGTCCCTGAGGCCGACTTGGCTCGCTGGCTTGAGCCGCAAAGCGGTCGTCAGCTCGCCGATCACCTCTACCTGGTGGACCCGCGTGGCGACTGGATGATGCGCTTTCCGGCCAATGTCGATTTCACCAAGGCCAAGCGTGACCTCACCCGCCTGCTCAAAGCCAGCGAGGCCTGGGACGAGGCCGGTCGTCAGTGAACGAGGAGATGGGCATGCAGGCTTCCGCCTCGTTGGGGCAACAACTCGTCGACCTGGCCCCGCTGATCGAGCTGCTGCTGCTCGGCGCGGGTCTGGCCTTGCTGCCGGCGGCCGTGGTGGTCTGGCGCGCTCGCCGACAGGGGGTGCATGGTTGGCCAGCCTGGCAGCGCGTGCTGACGGTGGCCACGCTCTTTTTGACGCTGGACCTGGTGGCGTTTGGTGCGTTCACGCGCCTGACCGACTCGGGACTGGGCTGTCCGGACTGGCCGGGCTGTTATGGCGAGATGAGCCCCTTCCATGCTCGCGATGACATCCACGTCGCACACGCATCGGCGCCCACAGGACCGGTTTCGCCCACCAAGGCCTGGATCGAGATGATCCACCGCTACCTGGCCACGGCCGTTGGCGCCTTGATCACAGGGCTGATGGTGCTGGCCTGGCGTCAGCGTGACGTGCCGGGTGCGCTGTCGCCCTGGTGGGCCACCTGGACATTCGTGTGGGTCTGCGTGCAGGGCGCTTTCGGGGCGTTCACCGTCACCATGAAGCTGCAACCGCTGATCGTCACCGGCCACCTGCTGGGCGCCTTGCTCGGCGTGGCCCTGCTGACCACCCAGGCGCGTGTGCTTGATCCCGCACCACTGGGTGGGGCCGATGGCAGCGATGACCGCCGTGCCCTTTGGGCGGGATCCGGCCTGCGCCGGGCGGGCTTCGCGGTGCTGGCCCTGCTGACGCTGCAGGTCGCCTCGGGCGCCTGGGTCAGCACGAACTACGCGGTGCTGGCCTGCGCCGAGTTCCCGACCTGCCAGGGGCAGTGGTGGCCGTCGATGGACTTCGAGGGGGCCTTTCACCTGTGGCGCCCGTTGGGTGGCGATGGACAAGGCGGCGTGATCACCATGGCCAGCCTGACCGCCATCCACATGGCGCACCGACTGCTGGCGGGTGTGGTGGCCCTGGCGTTGGTGGTGTTCGCCTGGCGCCTGTCCAACTGGTGTCCCAGCGTCGATGAGGCCGGCCGCCCCCAGCCTGTTTGGCGCCGCGAGGCCCGGGTGCTTGCGCTGTTGCTGCTGGCCCAGGTCATCACGGGCCTGAGCAACGTGGTGCTGGGCTGGCCCTTGGCTGCGGCCCTGGCTCACTCCTTTGGTGCGGCGCTGCTGGTGTGGTGGCTCACGCGCCTCTTGGTGCTGCCGCGCTCGCAGGCTGCCTGGCGGGCCTTGCTCGACAGTCAGCATGCCAACCCAGCTTCCCATCCCCCTGGACATCAGGGACATCACGCTACAGCCTCGCGGGCTTGTGCGTCATAGTCCCGGCAGCCACCTGAATCGACCATGACCGACACC
>SCMV01000004.1 GCA_005502875.1 Comamonadaceae bacterium 2PF
GGTGGGGGGTGAGCGAGGGCTGCTTTGCAGCGATTGCAGTCTTCCGCTTCATCAAACTGGACGCCAGAAAGCTGCTGTTCCAAGTGCCCGCGTAAGGCCGGCAAGGGGGCCGCCGACGATGACGATGTTCGGGGTGTTCCTGGATGAGCTCAGGTTTGGCGGAGGCCTCAACGGGGTGAGCTGCCAACGGTTGAGGGATGGGAAATGAATCACGCCCAAGCGTAGAGAGCCTGGGCGATGGGTGCCGCGAGACGGCTTACTGGATGCCCGCGCCCAGGGCGGGGAAGACGTCGGTGAACAGCAGCGTGATGAGCTGTTGGCCGGCGGGCGTGGACCAGTCCTGAGCGATTTCCGCCATCAGGGTGTTGGTGGCGGTCAGCACCACACCGGCGTCATGCATGCGCTGGCGCGAGAACTCCTCGGACAGGTCGCTCGGCGAGCCGGACGCGTCCATCACGGCCTGAACGTTGAAGCCTTCAACGGCGGCGTCGATGGCCGGGAAGATCAGGCAGACGTCGGTGGTCACGCCAGCCATGATGAGGTTCTTGCGGCCGGTGGCTAGCACTGCATCGCGGAACTCGGGATAGGCCCAGGCGTTGACTACACCAGGGCGCTTGATGCGAGAGGCGTGGGCTTCAGGCAGGATTTGAGCGATTTCCGACAGGATCGGGCCTTGAGCGCGATCCTCCTGGCTGGACGTGATAACGACCGGCAGGTTGAGAATCTTCGCCATCTTGGCCAGTGCGATGGACTGCTTGGCAGCCAGGTCCTTGTCGATGTTCTTGATGAGCTGCATGGTGCCGACTTGGTGGTCGATCAGCAGCAGGGCAGAGTTCTCGGCGGTGAAACGTTCAATCTTCATGATGTAGCTCCTAGGTGGGTCGTGATAGGGCACACGCCCCGGGGATTTGTGGCGGGCGGCTTTACAGCCGTCCCATCTCGCCACGTTGGTATGCGGCGGCTGCCGCGATCAGGTGCTCCTGGCTCGCGAAAGCCATGGGCCCATTCGAAAGGACGGGTTGGCGCAGAGGCTCACCAATGAAGACGGCCACCTTGGCTCCGTCCGCGCCGCCAATCAGCTTGTGCGTCGCCGCTTCATCCGCCGGGGGCAGAATGGGCGCGCCCAAGTCGTCAAGTCCGAAGCCCTCGCCATCGAGCGCTGCGCTGCCGTAGATCGGCATCAGGAAGGCGCGCTTTCCGGCTGGCACCGTGAGGTCCAGCTCGGCACCGGCCTCCAGGGAGATGTCCAGTAGCGTCACCTCGGTCGGTGGCTTCAGAGGCGAGTGCACACCTTCGAAGCTGCCCAGGGGCACGCGGACCTTCACCCCGGGCTGCGTTACGACAGGCACGTCCTGCGGTGCCAGAGTCAACGCGAACGGCGTGTCGTTCTGACGTTCACGAGGCAGGTTGACGAAGATTTGCAGCAGGTGCGTGGTGCTGCCCAGCACTGCGGGGTTCTCCTCATGCACGACACCCCGCCCGGCCGCGGTCCAGTGCAGGCCACCAGGCTGGATCAGCGTGCGGTTCCCGTTGGAATCGCGGTTCGCAATGCCGGTCTCCGAATCCAGGAACAAGTAGGTCACTGCGGAGAAGCCCGCGTGCGGATGCGGCGGGAACGTCGGCTCGCTCATCCACGCGTGGTCGATGCCCATGAAGGGATCGAGCTGCGTCGGGTTCGCGCCATGCAGCCGGTAGGCTCGGAAGTGGGCTCCCCGGTTGGCGCGCTGCATGCGGACGGTGGTCATCATGGCGGTCAGCCTCTCTTGAGATTTAAGCGGTTTCGGCCACCGGAAGCGAGGGGTAGTCGATGTAGCCCTGCGCAGTCGGCGGTGCGAAGAAGGTGTTGCGGTCCGGCGTGTTGAGCGCCGAGCCCAGACGGAAACGCTCAGGCAGGTCCGGGTTGGCCAGGAACGCGCTGCCGAAAACGGTGGCGTCGGTCCTGCCTTCGGTCACAGCTGCCTCCGCGCTGTCTTGCGTCAGGCCGCTGCCCATGAGGTAGGCGCCTTCGAAGCGAGGACGCAGCAGGGCGTGGTAGTCCGTCTTCGGCTCACCGAACAGGGCCACGTGCAGGTAGGCCAAGTCCCAGCCCTTGAGCTGGTCCACCAGGTAGGTGTAGGTCTCCTGCGGGTTGGCATCGGTGATGCTGTTGTAGTTCATCTCCGGCGAAATCTTGATGCCCACGCGGTCAGCGCCAGCCTCCGAAGCCATCGCGTCCAGCACGTCCAAGACGAAGCGGGCGCGGTTCTCCACGGAGCCGCCGTAAAGATCCTGCCGCTGGTTGCTGCCCGAGGACAGGAACTGTTCCGGCAGGTAGCCCGATGCGGCATGCAGTTCGACCCCGTCAAAGCCGGCCTCGATGGCACGGCGGGTGGCCATGCGGTAGTCCTCCACCACAGCGACGACCTCGGCAACGGTCAGCTCGCGGGGCGCCTCGAAGTCGACTTGCCCCACCGGCGTCCACGCCTGGCCGGCCGGCTTGATGGCAGAAGGCGCGACCGGCGTTTCGCCGTTCAGCAGCGACGGGTGCGAGACGCGGCCACAGTGCATGACCTGCATGAAGATGCGGCCGCCGCGGGCGTGCACCGCCTCGGTCACCTTCTTCCAGGCCGCAACTTGCGCTTCAGTCTCGATTCCGGGCGTGTAGACGTAGCCCTTGCCCATCGCCGACGGGAAGACGCCTTCCGTGATGATGAGACCGGCCGTGGCACGCTGCGCGTAGTACGTGACGGTCATGTCGCTGGGGACGCCATCACCATCAGCTCGAGAGCGGGTCATCGGCGCCATCACCAGGCGGTTGGGTGCGACGTAGCGGCCGATGCGGACCGGCGTAAGCAGTTGGGACATGTTCGATTCCTTGAAGACGTTGAGGATTGGGCGGTTCAGAGGCGTGCATGGCCGCCGCAGGTGGCATCGCCGGTGATGACTGCAGTTCCCTTGGGCATGTTGTTTCTCCAGTTGGTTGATGCAATGGACGTATCTTTAATTAATGCAACGAATAGATAAAGACGGTAAACTGGCATTCATTAATCCAAAAATGGCATAGTTAGATGGAGTTGCTCAACGACATGGCGTTGTTCGTGGAGGTCGCTCAAGCCCGCAGCTTCACTCGCGCGGCCGAAGCGTCAGGCGTACCCAACTCGACCCTTTCCCGGCGAATCAGCGCGTTGGAGAAAGCCATCGGCCTTCGGCTGTTGCATCGCACGACACGCAAGGTGGAACTCACCGAGGCAGGTCAGCTCTATTTCGAACGTTGCCGGCGAATCGTTGACGAGGCTCGACTGGCCCACGAGCAACTCGGGGAGATGCAGGCGCAGCCCAGCGGGGTGCTGCGGGCGTCCTTGCCTGTCGATTTCGCCACCATCTACCTGGCGCCCCTGATTTCCGAGTTCGCCGGGCGCTACCCGGGCATCACCTTTGACTTCGACCTCACGCCGCGGCGGGTGGACCTTGTATCCGAGCCGTTTGATGTGGCAATCCGCATGGGGGAACTGAGCGACTCGAACCTCGTGGCTCGGTTGTTGGCGCGGTTGTCAGTGCGGGCGTACGCGTCACCTGGCTACCTCGCTCGCTCGGGCGAACCGATGCATCCTTCGGAGCTCGAACAGCATGAATGCCTAGGCTTTTCCAAATCGGGGAAATGGGTGCTGCAGCGGCCAAGCGAAGTCATCGAAGTCAACGTTGGGGGGCGTTTTCAGGTCAATAGCGTCGGCATGTTCAGGCGCCTGGCGACCCTGGACTTGGGCATCGTATTGCTGCCCGAGCAGATAGTCGCGGACGACGTCGCGGCAAGGCGACTCAAGCCCATTCTTGAAGCCTGGCAGGGCCGCGCCACGCCGGTCTACGCTCTCACAGAGACGCGGCTCTTACCGGCAAAGACGCAGCGCTTCATCGAGTTTCTTCAGGAACGCCTCAGCTAGCCTGAGCGATTCAGCTGTCGCAATCGTGCTCATGGCCCCTGAGAGCTGCCCCCCACCCCACCGAGCATCTCGCGAGCCAGCTTTTCTTGAGCATGCTCGATGGCTTTGGACTGCGAAATGTTCGGGGTAGCTACGGCATTTGCCGCATCTTCAAGCAGCTGTTGCTGCATCGACTCTTCCAGTCCAAACATGGTCTGGGCCTTGGCCGTGCCAAAGTATTGCGCGCGAAGGTCCCTTAGGGTCTGCAGCTGTCGGCGAGCCTCTTCAAGCGTCACTTCTTCATGTGAGCTTGACGGAAATGCGGCGGTGAGTGCCTGATTGTACTGAGCGAACTGTTGATAGAGTTCGCGCACTTCCCGCTGGGCTTGAGGTGGCATCTCTAGCGTTGCGGCATTGAGTCGAGAGAGTGCTTCCTCACTCGAATACAAGGCTGCCATGCGTTCCATGTTCGACCGAGTTTCTGCGTTGAGAACAAGGTGGCCTCGAGAGACCTGGAAAGCTGGCAATGGCAATTCGTCGAGGGGCGATGGAGCGTCATTGGCTGCCGATAATGGTGCAGCTTGGCTCGGCAGCATGGCAACTGCCGGCCAAGCATCCCCCTGCCCCGACCGCTGAGGCAATGAGGCGCCTGCAACCGTGGTCGGCGCCGGACCTGACTGCCAAGTAAAGGCGATTGCCGTGAGCGTACAGGCCATGGCAATCGCGACAAGAGCTGTTTTCATTTTCATGAGATGAGGCAGCACTTCACTGCTTCAGTTGTACTGTTCGCAAGCCTCAGAACTGGCCACTTGTCGTGAATGAAGACCAAACGGCTTCCCGTTCACGAAGGAATTGGCTGTAGCTGCCATCCTGGTTCACGAAGCGCTTGAACCAGGAAATCTGGGTATAGCTGGTCGGCTCGTTGGGAGGCAGGGTCAGGTCGTGCGACTCGGGGAAGTTGTGGTCAGCCCCCGCGATGACCGCCAACATCTTCTGCGTCGTGGTGGGTATGGCGTTGTAGAACGGTTGGGCGAAAGTCTTGACCGGCGCGACGGGGTCTGCCGCCCCGCCGATGATGGCAGCAGGAACGGTCAGCTTGCGGTACGGCGTAGACCAAAGGTTCCAAGGCGTGATAGCAAAGACAGCTTTCAGGCCGGGCGCTGCGGCCGCGGCCTCTAGGGCACCTCCGCCACCCATGGAGTGGCCGGCCACGGCTTGCCGAGTGACATCAATCTTGCCAGCTGCTGGGCCTGTGGTAACAGCAGCCGTCGCTTTCAGTGCAGCCAGGAGCTGCGTTGCCCTGCTGGATGGGAAATCCAGCACGGTCTTTGTATCAATGATGACGACCACGAAGCCATGAGTCGCAAGGCGACGGCCTAAACCAGTCATGAGCTTTTGTTTTGCCGTAAAGCCTGGAGTGATCGCAATCAGGGCGTATTTGCCAGGCTTGTCGGGCGAATAAACCGTCGCTGCGCCAAAGCCTGCAGGAGGCAGCGTCTGCGTGGATACCGTGAACGGCCCATCGCTCTTGACTTCTTCAATCGTGACAGCTCGGGCTGAGGATGCGTATGCCAAGGCGAGTGTGAGGCTCAATGCTGCAAGCGGTCGATTCAGCGTGAACATGTTGTCTCCTAAACGTGGGTTGCCGTCATCTCGGCTGGTGGTCAGGGTCTGATGGGTGCTTCTTTCTGAATCTTCAGTGGCTTGATGGGGGTGCCGTCACTCCACGTGCCCATGGAACGGTGTTCGGGCGTGTCTCCAATCGCGTAGGCGCTGTTGGCGCCTTCGAATGCGGTATCACGCAGCGCGTCCCATACCTTCCAGACAAAGTTCCAGTCATAGGCGTCCAATCGAGACACGATGTTTTGGCCTGAGCTGACACCGCTGTCGCCGGATGAGACTCCGTGTCCGGACGACAGGTCCGGGTTTCCGTACGCATCGGTGTAGCTCAGCACCAGGGCCTTGTTCTGGCTGGGTATGTGGGCCAACCGGGGAAACAGTGCGTTGCAGGTACTGTTCTCGAATCCGGGCTTTTCATCGTTCACACCGTTGGCGCCGACATGGCACTCAACCAACGTGGTTGAAGGAATGCCTCCCAACGATTTGTCCAGCGCTGGCTCGCTGGCCCCGAGGAACCCACCGTCGTGCGGCTCATCGAGGAACATGACTCGAGGCTGTGGCAACCCGAGTGCGACATGGCGGTTCAGCAAGTTGGCGGTGATGATTCCGCCAAAGGAGAAGCCGAAATAGCTCGCTTTATCCAGTTCTGGTTGTACGCGGCTGGCGTCTGCCTGCAGGTAGTCGATGCCGCCCTTGATGCCCTGAGTGGCGGAGTTCAGGCATGGCTGGATGTAAAACGGCCCCAGGCAAGGCGATATCACACTGGTCTGCCAGCGCGGATAGATCACCACGTTCCCCTTGAGCACGGTGTGGCGGATTAGCTCCTCATGCATGCCATAGCCGGAGAAGTCGCCAAAGCCATGGATGATTACCGCCAAGGGCGCCGAAGATGGCTTTGGGGCGATGGGCTCAAAGACGTAATACTCATTGGCGCCTTTGCCGCCAACGCTGACCTGCATATCCCCATGGCGGTAGTCGCTGCCACCTGGCCCTGACGAAGGCTGGGACGGTTGTGTGATGGCGGAGAACTCTCGCACGGCCAGTGGCTTGGTCTGCGGGATGGTGGGCCTGACTCGGACATATCGAGCGACAGTCCCCGCCGGCGCGCTCAGTTGCACATCACTCGTCTCAGCAAACGAGCCTACGGTGGTCCAAGACGTGTTGTCATTCGAGACCTCCAAGATGCCTTGCTCAATCCGATGGTCAGGGTTTTTGGGCTCCCCCATCCGCAGGTCGATACGCCCAAGACGCGCAGGTCGTCCTTGGTCCAGCACCACAGCTTCATTCAGCATTGGCGCACGAGAACTGCGCCAGAACGACTTCACGTCGCCGTCACTAGCGGAGCCCACGCCGGATAGAAGCATGGATGGGGTACTGGCATTGACCAGTTGACGGTCCACGGCCAGTTCCCGAATCAGGAAGCTCTTTGTCTGCGCGACGGTAGGGCGAACGCGAACATAGCGTGCCTGCGTGCCCGGTGCCGCCGTCAAATGCACTTCATTGGACTGGGAGAAACGGCCAATGGGGGTCCAGGCGACCTTGTCCCACGAAACCTCCACCACGCCTTGGTCGATTCGAGCGTCAGATGCGCTGGCATTCGCCATGTAGAGGTCGACAGACGTGAGCGTCTTCAGAACCCCTCGGTCGAGCACGACGGAGTCGGCCAGCCCTGCACCTGCGACACTGCGCCAAAACGTGGTGGCATCACCATCCACCATGAAACCGACAAATGTTCCCAAGCGGGTGCCCAGCGAGGTGGAAGCCGCGTCCGCGGCGGCTGCCTTACCCATCATCCCCAGCATGGCGCCAGCAGCTGCCAGGCTTGCGGAAAACCTCTTGACCCAGCGGGCGCGATTCGTCTGTTGTTTCATGTCGATGCCTCAGTTGATGTTCTCGTTTCCGCTTGGCAGCTCAAAGCGGGCCATCAAGGAGCTTCGTCAGGAGCCAACTGTAGGAGTGACGTACACCCGGCTGCACCGGCCGCACGTTGCTCACGGTATTTCAGATAGTTGCCGGCAATTGCTGTCCTGGAGTATTTGCCCGAGGCGAGAATGACGTCGCCAGCAACGAGCAGTTGCTTGCGCATGCGCTCAAAGTCCACTGCGGACTCGCCGTACGAGGGGGCCCACAGCGACCAGGGGCCGGAGATGGTGGAGACGACAGGCACCATGAAGGAGTTGAAGTAGCCACCAATGCCGCCGAATCCGCAGACGGCCGGGACGTGGGAGAAGTTCGGTATGTCTATGCCTCGTGCCACGGTTGTGCGACCAACTTGGCGACGCTTGACAGCTTCAACGGTGGCAGTAGCAAGTGGCGGCGTGGCTGTTGCCCAGATGGCTGGCTCCGCTTGACCGCTGAACTTGAGTGTTTTGCCCGGAAGAGGCCAGCGCGAGTAAGGCAGCAGTTCCTTGGTACCCAGATGCTCCAGGACCATGGCGAAGGCCACGCTGCCGCCGTCATATTCGCTGTCGAGCTTCTTGGCGATGGCGTGGTTGCCCTCGTGAGACATGTGCGTGTGCCCCGAGCCGAAGGTGAATTCGATGGTGCGGGGACGGCACTGCTGAGGCAGGCTGGCGAAGTATTTGGCCAGCGTCAGCAAGCCCACTGTTCCGTTTTCTTGCACCCAGCCAATGCCATCGGAGTTGGTGTTCAACACCACCCGCTCTGCGCTACCGCCCGGAAGGGTTGCGAACAAGTTCCGGGTTGTCGCAACGTCACGTTCTGCCAGCACGGAGACGTTGGCGGTGGCACCGGCGGCCGCCAGCTTCTTGAGAGCCTCGCCCTCGTCCACGCCCACATAAACTGCGGGAAGCTTCAGGTGCGTGCCCCAATGTGGGTCGTAGTAGCCTCGGATTTGTGCGCGTGGCACGTTGAAAACGGAGATATAGCCTGCGGCACCGGCTTGTCCAGCAACAATCAGCTCTTCGGCCAGTGGCCCATCCGTGCCAAGGAACGGACGTTCGAAGGGGCTGAACAGGTTGGCATAGAGGTCCGGCGTGATGTGATAGGCCAGGAGCGCCAGCCCAATGAAAGGCAAGGACGCCTTTGGAACCTCACGCACAATGATTTTGCCGCGCGAGTTCTCCGGCGTGATGGCCGTGCCCTCCGCCAAGTACACGAGTTCACCCGATTGACCAGCGGTGCCGGTGGGCAATGAAAAGGGGATGGCACCACCGATGGCAACCTTTTGCACCCGGCCTGCCGATGTGACGTCCACGCCGCCTGCGAGCTCGAGGGTGCGGCCAGGCCCCTTGGGATTCAGTGTGGTCGGTTGCCATCGAGGCAGTTCGAACGCTTCAGTTCGCACTGTCATACCCGGAATCTTGCGCAACTCGCTGGCCAGCCAGTCAATGGTCTTTTCACCGCCCTCGCTGCCAGCGCTACGCAACTCACCGAAACCGACGATGGTGCTCATCATCTGACGCAGGTCGGCGGCCGTGGTGAACTTCGTCTCGTCAACGACCGTAGGGCAAGTTGCTTGGGCGGATGTGGCTAGCATCAGCGCTGTGGCCAACAGAGTGCGAGCCATATAGGGGCTGCGGGGCCTCGAGCAGGCGTGTGTGAATTTCATGATTTGCGTCTCGGCTTGTGGTTGTCTCTGGTGCTAATAATCCCTGTGACTGGGTTTGACAACTGCCCACGCGTAGGCAATCACCGGACGGGAATTCCCCAGCAGGGGCCCAGCGGCCCCACAGGTGAGTGGTAGTGAAAACCCATGAGCATGTCTGCTGGAATCCTCAATAATCTGGCGCCGCTTGAGTTGCCCGAGGTTTTCCCCCCATGACATCTTTAACCGCCAAATTTCTCCAGCCCCTTGGCGCGGCCGAGCAAGCTGCGGTGATGGCCGTGGCGCAGCCCTGGAAGGCTGGGGCTGAGGAAGTGCTCTATCGGCCGGGTCATCCTGTGCCCGGTATCTGGCTCTTGGATGTAGGCATGGTGAGGTATGAGGTCATCACCGCTGAAGGGCGTCAGGTAATCCCGGCGTTCTCTTTGCCGGGAGCGTGCTTCGGCGAGCTTGAAATCCTTGAGCAACGTGTCTCTGAAGTCGCTGCTGTGACGTCCATGCCATGTGAGGGATGGGTCTTGTCTGCCGCTTCAATGCTGGAAGCGGTGGAGTCCGTACCCGGATTCAGCAAGCTCATGTTGTTGAAGCTTGCCCGCAATGTTCGTGTCAGCCAATCGCTGTACCGAATGGCACTGGTCATGGGGCAGCACGAGCGCCTGGTCTTGGCCCTATTGAACCTGGCGCAACAAGTGGTCGGGCATGATGGCCAAGCTAAGTTGGTCTTTCCTTTTACGCAAGAAACGCTTTGCCAAGTCACAGGGTCCAGTCGACAGGTCGTTAGCAAGTACCTGCGTCAATGGGGGGAGCGTGGCTGGATTGCGCCCCGATATCGGTCCTTGGAAATCCTTGATTCAAAGGGGCTGAAATCGGTGTTTCCGCAGACAGTAGATCCTGAGCTTTTCGTACTGCTGCATAGGACTGCCCTTGGTGTGCTGCCTGCGCTCACGGTGAAGTAGGTGGCCGGTTCAGCTCCTGGCGGAAGCTGCTGTTGAAGCGCTCGATGAGCGCGTTCTGGTTGGGCTTGCCGGGCTGGATGAACAGCAGCTTCACACCGCTCCTCTCGGCCCAGTCGACGAAGGCCTCTGCGGTCAGTTCGGGGCCGTTATCCAGGCGGATCGCCTCAGGCCGACCGAACATCTCCACCTGTTGCCCCAGCACGCGAACCACGCGCGACGACGGGATCGACGTGCCGCATTCGATGCGCAGCGCCTCCCGGTTGCCCCCGTCGATCACGTTCAGCGTCCGGAAAGACCGGCCGTCGTAGAGCGTGTCGCGCATGAAGTCCAGCGCCCAGACGCGGTTGAGCTCCGAGCTGGCCAGCAGCGGCTGGCGCTCGCACGTCAGCACGCGGCGCCGAACCTTGCGCTTGAGGTTCAGCCGCATCGCGCAGTACACGCGATACACCCGCTTGTGGTTACAGCCGCGCCCGCCTTGCCGAAGCCGGTCGAAGCACTTCCAAAAGCCCCAGCGCGGGCGCTTTTCCGGCATCCGGTGAGCGCGTCAAGACCGGCACACCTTGGCCGCCCGATCCGTCGTGGGCGTGTACAGCGCCGGCCGAGGGAGCTACACGTCCTAGCAGGCGCGCACATGGGACAAGTGACGTTCGTCGACCATGAACTCCAACGCTTGATTGTTCTGATTGCTTTTAGCTGTCGACGTAGTCTGACCCATGGTTTCCCCCAGGAAACCCAGAGAAATTAGTTCGCCCTTGCAGTGCGGATTAACCCTGCAGTTGCGTCTTCAAGCAATGAACCTGCGTGCAGCTTCAATGGGCCCCTGACTCCTCAAAAAACAATAAAGCCCCAATCAAGCACACATAGCGGAGATAACATGAGCACCCTACTTCGGACCATCCATCTGGCGGCAGTCACGAGCACTGCTTTCTGCGTTTCTTTGGCATGCCAGCAGTCGTTTGCCTCTAGTGCCCCCGAACTCTACCCGACCGCCACGGCAAGCACGACGCCGTCTCCGACGGTTGACCCGTTCTATCAGCCTCCTAGCGATGCGGTGCTGCGCCAGGCTTCACCAGGTACGGTCCTGAGGTATCGCCCAATCGTCCCGATGGCTTCCTCCACAAAGCAGATTGCGGCGAAGGCCTGGCAATTGATGCTGCGCTCGACCGACCACAAGGGGCAGGCCGTAGCGTCGGTCGCGACGGTCTTTCTTCCTGCCAATGCACCTGCAAAAGGCAAGAAGGTCGTGGCTTACAACCCGGCCTATGACTCGCTGACCATCGAGTCCGCCCCCTCATATGCCTACGTGAAAGGTGGTGTCGCCGGTGAACAGGGCAGCTTCCAGTCGTACCTAAGCAAAGGCTACGTTGTTTTAGTCTCTGACTATGAAGGGCTCAAGTCTCTGTGGGCGGTTGGTCGAAACTCTGGTCAAGGTGTCCTCGACGCCATTCGAGCGGCGGAATCTTTTCCCGAACTCGGTCTGAGTGGTACGTCCACGCCAGTGGCCATCACCGGATATTCGGGTGGTGCTATCGCGGCCACATGGGCCAATGAACTCTATGAGCAATATGCCCCTGAGCTCAACATCCGCGGGGTGGCTGCGGGCGGAATTGCTGTCGATGTGAGGAACGTGGCGAGGAAAGTAAACAAGAAGCTTTTTGCGGGTCTGTACTTTGGTGTGGTGGCAGCTTATGCCCGCGCCTATCCAGAAATAAACGTAGAGGCATTGACCAACGCCAATGGAAAGGCCATGCTGGAGGAAGTGGGGGAGATGTCCAATTACACCAAACCCAATTTCTTCAAGTACGCTTACAAAGACTTGCAGAGCTATGTCACTGTTCCGAATATTCTCGATTTGCCGGAGGTCAAAGCGGTGATAGAAGAAAACCGGCTCGGTCAGGCCAAACCAGGCGCCCCCACTTATCTCTATAACGGAACAACAGACCAAGTGATGCCCTGGGAAGATGTGCAGGCCTTGCGCACGAAGTATTGCTCACAAGGGGTGAAAGTCAAGCTGTCGGGCATCTTAGGCGAACACATCCTCGGCTTGGTGCTGGGCGCACCCTCAGCAAAAACTTATGTGGATGACATCTTCAGTGGCAAAGTGCCCAATGACTGCCCCTGAAAAGAGCGATTCTGCGCTGCTCTGATGATGTAGAGCGCAAGAAGCCGAAAGGAAAGCTTCAGCCTTGACCATGTTCTGTTCGTACGTTGAGTGCTGAAGCGTCGCACACCAGCGCAAATGCTGGCTCGATTCAATTCCGAATGCACTTTGACATGGGGCACCCACGAATGGCGGCAGCCGCTATGCGGCTACGCACCGCCATCCCACTGTCCGTGGATTCGCTGAGGTTGCCTGCGACCATCGGCACAGCCGGGAAAACCCCATTCGCAATTGCCTTTGCATGGGTAGTCTCAGCAGTTGCCTGGGTTCAGTATGCGCTCACCTAGTGTCCGATAAATGCAATAAGGGCATGCCGGCCAATTGACAAATAGATGTCGCCCTCGGTTGGTGGAGGTGTAGTGGCGTGAGATGCTGCTATTAACTAACGGAACCTTGTCGCAATTAACACCGAAATCCAAATGCGCGAAGGCATGCCAGCATCGGCCAGTATCAAATATGTGATTGCAGTAATCGAGTACCTGGAGCAGCATGGCCGAGACCCTGTCTCGCTGTTTGACCCAGAACTCATGAGTAAAATTATCAGGCATGAGTCCGCACGCGTGTCCGTAGAGCAGTGGAAGGCAATACTGCAGACAGCCTGTCGCTGCCTGAATGACCCCGCATTTCCGTTGAAATTGGCTGCAACCATCAAGCCTCGCCACCTGGGAATACTGGGCTATCTTCTAATGTCCTGCGACACGCTGGCATCGGCCGCGTTCACCTTGCAGCAATATGAGAGATTGGTCGATGACGTGAATGAGGTGAAGTTCAATGTGGATGGGCGAAATGCAAATGCAGCCTGGATCCCGACGATGCCCAACCCACCGGTTGAGTTCATCATGTTGTCGATGTCACTATGGGCACACTATGCGCGCTGGCTGACCGAGACACCCGAGCTAGTTTGCGATGCAAAGTTCAGCTTCCCTAAACCCAGTGATCAAAAGGTAGCCTCCTGCTTCGAAAATATATTTGGCGGCAGAGTCGATTTTGAACAAGACATCAATTCCCTGAGCTTCCCTGTGCGATATCTCAAACTTCAGATTGCACAGCGAGACAGTCATGTGCACCAGTCACTTAAGAAGCGAGCTGACCTCGACTTGCGGCAGACCGCGAGCAGGTCTAATGAGTTTGTCGCCCAGCTGGAGGTGGTCATTGCCGACAACTTGGAGAGCGGAGACATCTCGTTGGTCGACATGGCCAAGGCGATGAAAATATCCCCGCGAACACTGCAGAACCGTCTTGAACTGCTCGGAGTTACCTATAGGCAGGTTTTGGACAGAGTGCGCATGCGGCAGGCTCAACTGCACTTGAGCGACCCCGCGATGAGCTTGCTCGATGTGACGGTTTTGCTTGGTTTTACGCAGCAGAGTGCTTTCCAGCACGCGTTCAAACGTTGGACTGGAGCCTCCCCCGGCAGCTATCGACGTCGATTTGCATGACGGCTCTTTCCACCTAGATATGACGCCGAAAACCATCCGTATTGCCCTGGTGGACCCTCGGGATGTGGTGCGTGCCGGTTTCAAGTTGCTACTCGAAAACACAGCGTGCATGCAAGTGGTCGGAGAAGCCGGTCAGGGCGAGGCCGCATGCGAGCAATATGCTGCATGGCGGGCGGACATCATCGTCCTGGACATCTCCTTGCCTGGTATTGGAGGAGTCGAAACATTGCGCAGACTGCGCAGGCAAGACAAGAAGGCCAAGGTGTTGGTGCTCTCAGCCTGTGAGGACTTGAGCCATCCGAGGCGAGTTCTGCGAGCCGGTGCCGCAGGCTATTTGTCCAAGAGAGCCGCCCCGCAAGAATTGGTCGACGCAGTACGCAAGGTGGAGGCCGGCCAAATTGTTCTCGACCCGCATCTTGCAAATCTTCTATTCACTGCAGCCAACACAGAAGCTTCAGTTCTGGACCGGCTCTCCGAACGCGAGTTCGACTACTTTCTGGGATTGATCCGCGGGCTATCTATCTGTCAGCTGGCGACCCAGATGGGAGTCAGCGAGTGGACCGCCGGTTGTCATCTGCGCCACATCAAGCGAAAGCTGCGCGTGGAGAGTCAATCAGAGATGGCCTTGCTTGCTCTCAGGGAAGGCGTCGCTGCACTCTAAGTCAGTGAGGCTCGCGATCCAAGCAGCTTATCGCTTGGGACCGAATCAAGAGTGAATCGCGCCAGTATCAGTCGCGTCTATCCGCGCCGCCGATTGACCGCTCGGGGTCGGGAGTTCTGGTTCGTCCGAGCCTAGACCGGTCATTCTCAGCAAAGCCGCATGGACCCGCCGGAGGGCTTCCGGTCTTGAGGCTTAAGCGGTCGTAGCTGGTTGCCTGCGTCGAATGACTGGTAACGGCTGCAGCTGACATACAGCTGGCCATCAGCGAATGACTCTGCCCAGCCTGAAGCGGCCCATCGCCAGATCAGGCATTCGGTGGTGACGTGGCGCACATCCCTGTCATGGTCATACTGCCCACCACCCACCCAACCCAGGAGCCCCCCATGCCCACCTTCCGCCTCATCGGCATGCTCGACTCCCCCTACGTCCGCCGCGTGGCCATCTCCCTGCACTGCCTGGGCGTGCCGTTCGAGCACGAGGCCGTCTCCGTCGTCAGCACCTTCCCGCAGTTCCAGCGCATCAACCCCGTCGTCAAGGCACCCACCCTGGTCTGCCCGGATGGCGAGGTGCTGATGGACTCGTCGCTCATCCTGCAGTTCATCGAGGCGGCCCACAGCCAGGGCCGGCACCTGTGGCCCACCGATGCCCAAGCGCTGCAGCAAGACTTCTGCGTCTTGAGCCTGGCCACGGCCGCGTGCGACAAGGGCGTGCAGTCCATCTACGAGCGCAAGCTGCGCCCCGCCGACAAGCAGCACGGCCCCTGGCTCGAGCGTGTTCGGGGTCAGCTCGTGGCCGCGCTCGCGGGCCTGGAGCAAGCGGTGGCTAGGCAGCCCGAGGCGTTGGCGCCCTCTCAGGGCCAACCCACCAGGCAGGCCGGCATCACCGCCGCCATCGCCTGGCAGTTTGTGGGCGAGGTCGAGCCTGGCTTGGCTTTGGCTGACCAGCACCCGGCGCTGGCCACCTTGGCCGCGCAGATGGAATCCACCGAGGCCTTCAGGCGGTTTCCACCTGTGGGGCCGGGGGTGAGCCCGCCTGCGGCGTGAGCAAAAGTCGCCCGCTGTTGGCCCGCATCGTGTAGCGCCGTGTTGGCTTGAGGCCAGGCGCAGCAAAGTCAGCGGAGCGTGCTTCTCGAAGCCCGCAGACCGATGACCGACCCCAGCATCGCCAAAACCAGCCAGCCAGCCAGGAACAGATCCAAGGTTTGAGGATCTCTGTCAAACAAGCTGTCTGTCGGCGACAGATTCAGGGCCGCCCAGGACAACAGACAAGCCCAAGCCAGCGCGGAGCCAGCCAGAACGCCCAGTACGGTGAAGAGAACTCGCTTCATCAGACGATGGGGAAGAATCGAATCTTCTTTGCCTTGCGCAAATCAGACCAGACGCCGAACGGGATGACGATGCCAAATCGCGCCCGAAGTCCTGACCCTGTCGCCGTCATCTTGCTGCCATTCCACAGGTCGATGTGATCGCCGCCAGAGCCTCCCGATGGCGTGTAGTAGTCCTCAAAGCAAATGATGCCAGTGCGGCCTGCCACCTTGTCATGCCAATCAGTGCCAGTGACTTGCTCCGACTTCTTGCAACCGACGAAGGGCTGCAACTCCAGCCAGTCGGCCAACTCTGCTGCCGACAAAATGTGATCAGCGTCCAGATGCACCCAGCACTTGCGCTTAGCGGGGTATGACTTGAAAGTCACGCCCGACTTCTTCAGGGCGTGGCTGACCCTGATGGCGCATTGATTGGCGAACAACTTCTTGCCTTCCTTGTCCTTGGCGTCGCAGGGATCGCTACCTGGGTAGTTTTGCCACAGGTCCTCAAACCTGACAGCTGGTACGTTGATGTGGCAGATCGATCCCGTTTTTGGGTTGGTCTTGACCTTGGCCGTTTGCGTGAGTGCGGTGGTCATGCTTTGACACGCCCCAGCTCAACAATCGCCGCATCACCCCAGAAGACCTCGTAGTCCTCCTCCGCGTCCGTCAAGATGCGTGGCAGCTTGCCGCTCTGATCCAGCCGTCCCGAGTGTGTCTGACCGGACAGCGTCTTCGCAAACCAAGGCAGACCAACGAGCATGGCCATGTCGCCAGTGACCTCAAGCTTGGTCATTTCATCGTAGGTGATGCGGACATCAGGCTTTGGGGCCGCAGCGAACCCGGCTGCTGCTGCTTTCGTCGCTTGCTCGGCGCTGGCTGCAGCAGGGTTGGATGCTCCGCCGTCCGATGTGGTGGACACGGACTGGCTGGCGATGAGCGTCGCTCCGCATGCGCACTTGTCGCCGTGCCGCGCAGCCGGCTGGCCGTCGATGATCATCGTCGGGTCACCTGTGACGATCACCGTGGTGCCGCCGTGACCCTTCTTCGGGCAGGTGACCTGGTCACCCACGCGAGCGATGCGCTTGCCGTGGGTTTCAGATGTGCCTGAGGCGCCCACCACCACGCCGCCGTGGTCGGTGCGGTCGCCCAGGACGATGAAAGGCCGTCCCATGAATGCCCCTGAGTTTGTGTGTTGGCACGCACTCTAGCAGGAGCAGGGGGGCCTGAAGCCCACCCTTTTTCAGGCCGAAGCCCCAGCCTCGTCCTTCATCCCGAAGGCCTTGACCAGCCGCTTGCGCTGCGCCGGCAGGAAGTTGATGCGCGAGGCATCGCCACCCGTGGCCTTGACCACCCGCTTGTCCATCACGGCAAACCAAAGGGAGGGCACGTAGGCCACCAGGAACATGCCCGTGTAGCCCAGCGGCAGGAAGGTCGGGATGTCGTGGAAGCTGCGCAGCGACTGGTAGCTGCGGGTGGGGTTGGCGTGGTGGTCGGAGTGGCGCTGCAGCTGGAAGGTCAGGATGTTGGACAGCACGTGGTTGCTGTTCCACGAGTGGTGCGGCTGGCAGTGCTCGTAGCGGCCATCGGCCTTCTTCTGGCGCACCAGGCCGTAGTGCTCGATGTAGTTGGCCGAGGTCAGCATGAAGGCGCCCAGGAAGGCCAGCACCATCAGCAGCACCAGGGCCTGCGTGCCCAGCCAGAAGGTCATGCCGCCCCAGATGATGGCGGTGCCGATCCAGCCCTGCACGATCTCGTTGTCCAGGCTCCAGGCCGACTTGCCCTGGCGTTCCAGTCGTTCGACTTCCAGGTCCCAGCCGCGGAAGTAGGCGCCGGGCATCTCGCGGAACATGAAGCGGTAGATCGTCTCGCCCATCTTGGACGAAGCCGGGTCTTCCGGCGTCGCCACATGGCGGTGGTGGCCGCGGTTGTGCTCGATGCAGAAGTGCACGTAGGCGCCCAGCGAGAGGTTGAACAGCGCGGCCTTGCGCGGCAGCCATTCCTTCTTGTGTCCGAGCTCGTGGCTCATGTTCATCACCAGGCCCAGCATGAAGCCGTTGATGATGACCGTGGTGACCACGCCATACCAGGGCACCGCGTGCGTGCTCAGGAACCACACGTTGAACAGCGTGGTGGCCCAGCCCACGGGGATGGCCAGGTAGATCATCCAGCGGTAGAAGCTGCGGCGCTCCAGGTCGGGCACGGCGGCTTCAGGCGGGTTGCTGGTGTCGTCGCCGATCAGCCAGTCGAGGATGGGCACCAGCACGAACAGCACCAGGAAGGGCAGGATGTACCAGGCGGCGTGGTCCTGGCCCATCAGGTGCGCGACGGGGCCCGTGGCGACGATGGCAGGGATCAGGGCTGGCAGCAGCCACAGCGGTTTCTTCGGGTCCCGGTAGGACGTGGCCAATGGGTCGGGCAGCACGGCGCTCATGTTGTTGTCTCCTCGGTGTGTCGCTGTGTGAATCGGTGAAATGGGGTGATGCGATCTTGCGAGGGCAGGGCGAAATGGGGTACCGTCTGCGCTGGCAACTTATCGTCATTTGGTGACATTCCCTGTGAACCCCCGAACCGCTCCCACGCAGGCGGCCGATTGGCTGGCGCCCGCGCTGCACCCCATCTACGCCCGGCTGATCTGCGCCGAGATGCGCCGCCGTGGCTTTGACGAGGCGCAGATCCTGGCCGGCACGCGGCTGAACTGGGCCGCGCTGCACGAGGGCAACCGCTACCTGAGCTTCGACGAGGTGACCCGCCTGATCCGGCGCGCGGTGGCGCTCACGCAAGAGCCCTGGCTGGGCATCACCGTGGGTTGGGGCACGCAGCTGTCGGCGCACGGGCCGGTGGGCGTGGCGGCCATGTCGTGCGACAACGTGGGGCAGGCGCTGGCCTTGATCCAGCGGCACGCCGGCTTGCGACAAAGCCTGATCTCGCTGGAGGTGGCCACACAAGGCGAGGAGGTGACCCTGTGGATGCGAGAGCACCTGCAGGCACCTGACGTGCGCGAGTACATCATGGGCCACTTGATGGGGGCCGGCCTGCGCCTGCTCGACACCCTCACGGGCCTGGACATGACCCGCGTGGCGCGCGTGGAGTTCGCTTTCCCGGAGCCACCTTGGGCCGATGCCTACCGGCGCTGGTGGCCTTCGGTGCGGTTCGGCATGGAGCGCTCGGCCATGGTGTTGCCTGTGTCCTTGCTCGGCCACCCGGGCCTGGCCCCGGACCCGCAGACGCACCGCATGGCTCTGCGAGAGTGCGAGCGCCTGTGGTCACAGCAGAACGACCCGCGTGACCGCCTGGGGCCCGTGGGCGACCGCATCTTGAGGCTCTTGCTGGCGTGCGAGGGCGGCTACCCGACCCTGAGCGAGTTGGCCGAGCGCGAGCACGTCTCCAGCCGCACCCTCATCCGCAAGCTGGGCGACGAGGGCCTGACCTACCAGCAGCTGCTCGACCGCGTGCGCGAGGACCTGGCCTGCTGGTGGCTGCTGCATTCGGACATGAGCGTCGAAGCCATCGCCGACCGGCTGGGCTACCAGGACACGTCCAATTTCAGCCGCACCTTCCGGCGCTGGGTGGGCATGCCGCCCGGTGAGTTCCGGCGCTTGAGAGAGGCGGGCGAGGCCTGAGAGGCCACCCCGGCAGGATCGTCCCGATGAGGGCCAACAGGCTCCCTACAATCGGCCCATGCCTTTTGTACACCTGCGCGCCCACACCGAGTTCTCCGTCGTCGACGGCACCGTCCGCATCGACGACCTGGTCAAGCTGGCCGCCAAGGACAACCAGCCCGCCGTGGCGGTGACCGACCTGTCCAACCTGTTCGGCGCGGTCAAGCTGTATTCCGCTGCGCGCAAGAAGGGCGTGCAGCCCATCATCGGTGCCGACATCTGGCTGGAGCCCGAGGAGGCGGGCCGCGCACCCCAGCGCGTGCTGCTGCTGATCCAGAACCGAGCCGGTTACCTGCGCCTGTGCGAGCTGCTGGGAGAGGCCTGGACGGCGCCGGGCCAGCGCACGCACGCCTGGGTGAGCTGGGCTTCGCTGACCGAGCGCAACGAGGGCCTGATCTGCCTGTCCGGCGCCGAGCTGGGGCCGGTGGGCCAGGCCATCTTGATGGGTGACGTGGCCAAGGCCGAGGCCTGGGCGAAGAAGCTGGCCGAGGCCTTTCCCGGGCGCTTCTACATCGAACTGCAGCGCGGGGGGCACCCCACCAACGAGCCGCACATCCGTGCCGCCGTGCCCCTGGCCGCCAAGCTCAAGCTGCCGGTGGTGGCCACCCACCCCATCCAGTTCCTCGCGCCCTCGGACTTTGAGGCGCACGAGGCGCGCGTGTGCATCGCCGAGGGCGAGGCCCTGGGCAACCCCAAGCGCATCAAGCGCTTCACCAAAGAGCAGCATTTCAAGACCACGGCCGAGATGGCCGCGCTGTTCGCCGACATCCCCTCGGCGATCGCCAACACGGTGGCGATCGCGCGGCGCTGCTCGCTGACGCTGGTGCTGGGCAAGCCTCAACTGCCCGACTTCCCGACGCCGATCATGCCGGACGGCAAGCCGCAGCCCATGGACGCGTTCTTCCGCGAGCTGTCGCACCAGGGCCTGGAAGAGCGGCTCTTGCACCTTTTCCCGGACGAGGCCGAGCGCAACGCCGAGCGCCCACGCTACGTCGAGCGCCTGGAGTTCGAGATCAACACGATCCTGAAGATGGGCTTTCCGGGCTACTTCCTGATCGTGCAGGACTTCATCAACTGGGCCAAGAACAACGGCTGCCCGGTGGGCCCGGGCCGGGGCTCGGGCGCCGGCTCGCTGGTGGCCTACGCGCTCAAGATCACCGACCTCGACCCGCTCAAGTACAACCTGCTGTTCGAGCGCTTCCTGAACCCGGAGCGGGTGTCGATGCCCGACTTCGACATCGACTTCTGCCAGGGCAACCGCGACCGCGTCATCGACTACGTGAAAGACCGCTACGGCCGCGCAGCCGTCTCGCAGATCGCCACCTTCGGCACCATGGCCGCCAAGGCCGCGCTGCGCGACGTGGGCCGCGTGCTGGGCATGGGCTACGGGCATGTGGACAGCATCGCCAAGCTGATCCCGGCGCCGCCGGGCAAGACGGTGACGCTGGCCAAGCTCCCCCCCGACTTCGACCCCGAGAAGGCGAAGGTGATCTACGCTCGTCACGAGGCTCCCGAGATCAACGAGCGCGAGAAGGCCGAAGAAGAAGTGGCCGCGCTGCTCGAACTGGCCGAGAACGTCGAAGGCCTGGTGCGCAACATCGGCATGCATGCCGGGGGCGTGCTGATTGCGCCGGGCAAGATCACCGACTTTTGCCCGCTGTACCAGCAGCCCGGCAGCGACTCGGCCGTGAGCCAGTACGACAAGGACGACGTCGAAGCCATCGGCCTGGTGAAGTTCGACTTCCTGGGCCTGGCCACGCTGACCATCCTGGAGACGGCCAAGGAGTTCATCATGGCCCGCCACCCGGACCAGAAGGACTTCGACTTCGCCAAGATCCCGCTGGACGACGCACCCACTTATCGCTTGCTGTCAGAAGGCAAGACCGTGGCCGTGTTCCAGCTTGAATCACGCGGCATGCAGGGCATGCTGCGAGACGCCAAGCCCAGCGTCTTCGAGGACATCATCGCGCTGGTGGCGCTGTACCGTCCGGGCCCGATGGACCTGATCCCGTCTTTCTGCGCTCGCAAGCACGGCAAGGAGCCGGTCGAGTACCCGCACCCCCTGATGAGCCAGGTGCTGGAGGAGACCTACGGCATCATGGTCTACCAGGAGCAGGTGATGCAGGTGGCCCAGATCGTGGGCGGCTACTCGCTCGGTGGCGCCGACCTGCTGCGCCGCGCCATGGGCAAGAAGAAGGTCGAGGAGATGCAGCACCACCGCGGCCTGTTCGCCGAAGGTGCCGCCAAGAACGACATCAAGCCCGAGCTGGCCAACGAGATCTTCGACCTGATGGAGAAGTTCGCGGGCTACGGCTTCAACAAGTCGCACGCCGCCGCCTACGCCTTGCTGGCCTATCACACGGCCTGGCTCAAGCACCACTACACGTCCGAATTCTTCGCAGGCAACATGACGATCGCCAGCGACGACACGGACAAGCTCAAGATCTTCCACGACGATGCCACGCAGAACTTTGGCATCACCTTCTCGCCGCCCAACGTCAACGAAGGCGAGTGGCGCTTCATCCCGACGGGCGACAAGTCCATCTGCTACGCGCTGGGCGCGGTCAAGGGCACGGGGCAGGGCGCCATCGAGGCCATCGTGGCCGAGCGCCGGGCCAACGGCCCCTTCAAGAGCTTCTTTGATTTCTGCACGCGCGTGGACCGCAAGCTGGTCAACAAGCGCGTGGTCGAGGCCCTGATCAAGGCCGGTGCCTTCGACACCATGGTGGAGAACCGCGCGGCCCTGCTGGCCAGCGTCTCGCTCGCGTTCGAATACGCCGACACGCTGGCGGCCAACGCCGACCAGGGCGGCCTGTTCGACTTCGGCGACAGCCACGCCGCGTCCACCAACGAGCCCGACCTGGTGCCCACCGACCCGTGGTCGCTCAAGGAGCAGCTTGGCCTGGAAAAAACCGCGATTGGCTTTTTCCTGACCGGGCACCTGTTCGACGAAGCCGAGAGCGAGATCCGCCGTTTCTGCAAGCAGCGCATCGCCGACCTGCGCGACAGCCGCGACCCGCAGTTCATCGCCGGCATCGTCAGCGAGCTGCGCGTGATCAACGGTGCGCGCGGCCGCGTGGGCCTGTTCAAGCTCGACGACAAGAGCGACGCCATCGAGGCCGTGGCCAACCAGGACACGCTCGACGCCAACAAGGACGTGCTGAAAGACGACGAGCTCGTCATCATCCAGGGCAAGGTGCAGAACGACCGCTTCTCGGGCGGCCTGCGGCTGAACGTGCAGCAGGTCTTCAGCCTGGCGCAGGCGCGCTGCCGTTTCGCCCGATTCGTGCGCCTGCATGCGCCAGGGCAGCAATTGCCGGTGGCCGAGTGGTTGCGCGAGTTCCCGGGGCGGCGCGTGGCGGCGCCTCAACCCGACCTGCCCGACACCGTGCAGGGCCTGCCCGTGCGCGTGGTGATCGAGCGCCACACCGAGGGGCTGTCGGCGCGTGGCGAGGTGGAGCTGGGCGAGGCCTCACGCGTGTTCCCCAGCGACGAGGCCATGGTGCGCATGCGGGAGCTGATGCCGGACGCCAAGCCGCAGGTGGTGTACGGGGAGGGGTGAGGGGGCAGCCACTGGCGCCATGCCGGTGTGGCGTGGCGCGCGCTGCGTCGCTCAGATGATGAGCAGCGGCTTGGCGCTCTCGACGTCGATCAGGCGCACGCGCACCAGGCCGATGTCGAAGCCGAAGACCTGCAGCAGCGGCTCGACCACCAGGTCGGCGATCAATTTCAGCGGCGCCATGATCACGCCCTGAAGCCAGCTCAGGTCAAAAGGCAGGAAGCCCAGCACCACGAACTTGATGGTGGTGTCGTCACCCAGCAGTCCGCCGAGGGTGCCGCTGCCCACGCCTTGTGTGGCCACGGCGCGGGGGAGTTGAGCGGTGCTCTGGATGGTGAAGGGCGCGCTGGCGTTGCTGGCGCTCAGCAGGGGCAGCTTCAGGTCGATGCCCACCACCGGGATGCCCAGCACGGACACGGTGGCGCGCTTGCTGCCATCGGTGGTCTTGGCGTCGTTCAGGCGCAGCACGATCACGTCGCTGGCGATGCTGAAGTTGCCCGTGGTGTTGCCGGGTGCGATCGCCAGGCTGGACAAGCGGCCTGCCGTTTGCAGCGTGTCCACGTAGAGGGCCATGTCCAGCGCAGCGACCACGAGGTTGAGGTTGAGCCCGACCTTCAGCGAGAACTGCGCCGACTTGGCTTCGGTGCACCACGCGCCAGCCAGCGATTTGCCTGCGGGCCCCACGGCGATCTTCGGCGGGTTGAGCAGGTTCAGCGAGATGTTGCCCACGCCCAGGATGTTCAAGCCCAGGTTGATGGTGCCCTTGCCTTTGCCCACCAGCAGGCTGGTCTGCAGCAGGTCGAGCACGTTGATGTCCACGGTGGCCGATGCGGCCGAGGCCGGCACCTGGATGTTGAGCACGTCACGCAGGCGCACCTTCAAGCCGGAGTTGACCGAGATCGACCCCAGTTGGTTGAGCTGCGTGGCCGCTGCGGCCGACGGAGAAGCGGTGGCCAGCCAGCGCAGGAGCTCGTCGATGGGCACCTGCCGCTCCAGCAGCTCTTCGATGGTGGCGGCGCCCGCAGCGGCTTGCAGCGCCAGCAGGTTGACCGATGTGCCAGCCAGATCGGTCAGCGCAGCCACACCCAGGTTCAGGCTGCTGTTGCCCAGCAAGGCGCGGAACAGCGCGGTCGTGAAGTCAGCCTGGCGTTGCGTGATGCTGGCGAAGCTGGCAATGGAGTAGGTGGCCTGTGGCGGCCCCCCCTTGGCCGTGGCCGTCACCTTCATCACCGTCGAGTTCGATGACAACAAACCGCTGGCCAGCACGCTGGGCTCGACCGTGCGCGTGAGGGTGACCTGTGCGGCGTTGCTGCTCTCGGACTCGTTGGCTTGAAAGGTGTTGACCCGCGTGGTGGCGTCGCGGCCGTGGATGCCTCGCTGCAAGTCCAGGCTGTAGCCCGACGTCAAGCCATTGGCCACCACCACCGATTGGGCGGCCTGCAGGGCCGAGGTCCGGGTGCTGCCACAACCGGTGTGGCGCGCCGCCGCCATGGCGGCCATGTCGGCGGTGGACTGCAACTCGCGCTTGGTCAGCCACAGGCGCGCCGTCTCCAGGGTCAGGCCGGTGAGCATCAGCGCCAGCAGCAGCGTGAACACGCCCAGCAAGGTGACCATGCCACGCTCAAGCCGAGCGCGAGCGACCGGGCGACGCGCGGTGTGGCGGGCGCGTGGGTGCGTGGCGTGGCGGTGGGTCGGCATGGGAGGCGCGGTGATGGCAGGTGCCTGTTTAACGACGGTTGTTCAGGGTACTCATTTGTTGGCCGGCAGGCTTTCCCTCAATTGCTGGGGAATGTCGACTTCGAAGGTGCGCAGGTAGCGGTCGTGAACACGGCGCAAGGCCGGGCCGGACAGGGTCGGGCGGGTCGCAGAGGCCTGTTCCCGGCTGCTTTGGCTTTGCAACCATTGGCGGGTGGCCCGACCGGTTTCCGGCAACTGGCGTTTTTGCTCCAGCTGCCATTCCTCGGTGCTGAAGGGCTCGGCAGCGGCGTTGGTGGCGGGCGCTGGCGGTGCCTCGGCCTGTGTGGCGCGTGCGCTGGGGCATGCGAGCAGCGTTGTCAGCAAAGCTGCAGCCAGCGCCCCTGGCAGGTGGGTCCAGGCGCGTGAGGCACGGCGGCGGGAGGCGGTTGGCAGGTTCATGGTTGGGCAGCGGTGGAGGCAGGGGCGCCCACGGGGGCGGAAAAAGGCTGGACGGTTGCGGGCATGTCGGCGCTGGCTTGTGCCAGTCGAGCCACCGTGGCCGCATCCAGCCCCAGTGATGTCGCGAGTTCGCGGGCTTTGTCGGCGCGCCCCTCGCGGAGGGTCAACAGCACCAGGTTGCGTGCGGCTCGGGCGTCACCCGGGGCCAACTCCAGCACCGTGAGGAACTCGAAGCGGGCGTCGTCAAAGCGCTGGGCCAGCAGCAGGGCGTAGCCGAGGTCGTTGCGCACGCGGGCATCGGTGGGCTGCAGGTTGCGGGCGCGCTCCAGCGAGGCGATGCTGTCGGCTTGTTGGCCCCGTTGCGCTTGCAAGAGGCCCAGGCCATGCCAGGCGCGCCCTTGCAGGCAGCCGCCAAGCAGGCTGCGGTACAGGGCCTCGGCCTGATCCGGGCGGTCGATGCGGCGCAGGGCGTCGGCGCGAGCAAGGTCGACTTGCGGCGGGCGCATGCCTTGTGCCGCGAGGGCATCGAGCTGGGCCAGCGCCGCGTAGGGCTTGCCCTCGCGCAACAGCTGCTCAATGCCCGCCAGGCGGGTGTTGTCGGTTGGGTTGAGGTCGCTGCTGCAGGACCCGTCGGCCGCGGTGCCGCCAGGCGCGCGCGGGGGCAGGTTGCAGCCGCTGAGGCCACCGATCAGCGCCACCAGGCAAATCAGGGCGCCAAGGCGGCCAAGGGCCTGGCCGGGGCAGGGCGTGTCGAAGAGGCGGGCGCTCATGACATCCTCTTGAGGGCATTGATCAGCGCCAGGAAGCCCGGGCCGGCCAGGAACAGCAGCAAGGCCGGGAACATGAACAGCATCATCACGATGCTGAGCTTGGCCGACATCTTGCCCACCTTGTCGCGCAGGCTGGTCATGCGACGCTCTTCCATCATCTTGACGTAGCGCATCAGCGATTCGCGCAGGTTGCCGCCATAGCGCGCGGCCTGCTTGAGCATGGCCACGGTTTCCGTCAGCTCGTCGACGTCGAGGCGGCGGGCGAGTTCTTCCAGCGCGTCGCCGCGCTCCTGCCCGTGCTGGATGCGCTGCAGCACCCAGGCGAATTCGTCGGCCAGGTTGGGCGTGACCTGCCGGCCCTGTTCGCTGATGGCCTTGAGCGTGTGCTCCAGAGAGAGCCCCGCATCAAAGAGCAGGCGCATCAGGTTAAGCGCCACCGGCATCTCTTCGCGGATGGCCAGCCGGCGCCTCTCGGCCAGGTTGCGCAGGATGGCGCGTGGGGCGATGTAGCCCACGGTCAGGCCGGCGAAGGCAGAGTGGAACATGGGCCAGCCCTTGGCCGAGCCGATCAACGCGCTCAGCACGGCCAGCACCAGCGGCGCGACCCACAACGAGGTGTAGACGCGCGATCGAAGCGCGTCGTCCATCAGCGCAGCCTGGCGTATCAGCCGTTCGATCTCCTGCATGTCCGAGCCGGGCAGGCGCTCGAGCATGCGGCGAAAGCGCCGCGTCAGGCGGGCCATGCCGCTCACACGGCGCTGTTGGAGCCAGGCGCTTTCGTCGTCGGCTTCGAGCACTTCGTTGAAGCGCTTTTCGGCCTCGGGCACCGTGCCTTCGTCGCGCGTGAGGCTCACCAGCACCCAGGCCAGGGCCAGGAGCATCGCTGCGAGCAACCACCAGATCGTCATGGCATCGTCCTCACAGGCTCTTGATCATGCGCCACATCACGAGCGCGCCCAGGGCCTGCAGGCCCGCCGCCACCACGAGCACGACCTGCCCGGTGCTGCTGTCCCACATGGTCATCATGTACTTGGGGTTCTGCCAGAGCATGTAGGCCACCAGCACGCCGGGCGTCATGCCCAGCACCCAGGCCGTCACGCGCGTCTCGCCTGTCAAGGCCTTGAGCTCTTCCTGGGCCTGCTGGCGCTGGCGGATCATGCTGACGATGCTCTCGAGCATTTCACGTGGGCTGCCACCGTACACGCGTGAGCTGTGGATGGTCAGGGCCAGCAGGTGCAGCTCCTTGATGTCGTAGAACTGCGCCGCTTCGCGGAAGGCGTCACCCAGGTCCACGCCGAGCTCGACGTTCTGCTGCGCGCGCATCACCACGCTGCGCAGGGGCTCGCGCAGGTCTTCGTTGGCCATCTTGATGGCGCCTTCGATGTTGCGGCCCGTCACCAGGCCACGCACCACCTGGTCGATGAACAGCGGGATCTGCTCGACCAGGCGGTTGACCTTCTGGCGGTAGCGTACCTGCGGCACCAGCACGATCACCACGGTGGCCAGCACCCACCAGCCGACGCCGAACAGGGCGCCCAGGTTCTGCCACAGCAGCACGCCCATCAGAACCACACCGGCCAGCATGACCAGCGCCATGTTGGGCGACAGGTTCAGCCCCACGCGCTTGAGCCACAGGTCGAGTGCGGCCGTCATGGTGCCGAGTTGGGCGTCGGGCTTGCCCATGTCGTGGGGCAGGAAGGCCACCGCCGCCAGGCGCTGGTGCACCTTGGCGATCTGCTCCTGCCGCTGCGCCCGGATCATCGAGAGCACGGCGCCCAGCATCATCAGCAGGGCGATCAGGAAGAAGATGGCGCTCAGCATGGCTTCAGTCCGTCACCGTCACCACGAGCGGTGGAACTTGGTGGCCTGCTCGTCGTCCGGCAGACGCAGCTTGGGGCTGGCCGGGCTCAGGCCGGTGGACTCGAAGGCCTTGCGATCGGGCTGGTAGACGAAGAGCTCGTTGGTGACGATGCGCTCGTCCTGCACGCCCAGCACCTCGCTGATGGCCAGCACGCGGCGGCGGCCATCGGCCAGGCGGCCCACCTGGATGACCAGGTCCAGCGCCGTGGCGATCATGTGCTTGAGGGTGACGTCCTGGCCCTGGAAGCCCGCAAAGCCCGCCAGCATTTCGAGGCGCAGCAGCGCGTCGCGCGGGCTGTTGGCGTGCACCGTGCTCATGCAGCCGTCGTGGCCGGTGTTCATGGCCTGCAGCATGTCGAGCACTTCGTGGCTGCGCACTTCGCCCAGCAGCACGCGGTCGGGGCGCATCCGCAGGGCGTTGCGCATCAGGTCGCGCGCGGTGACCTCGCCCCGGCCATCGACGTTGGGCGGGCGGGTCTCCAGGCGCACCACGTGCTCGTGGCCCAGCTGCAATTCGGCTGCGTCTTCGATGGTGACCAGGCGCTCATACGGCGAGATGCTGCGGCTGAGCACGTTGAGCAACGTGGTCTTGCCGGCGCCCGTGCCGCCGCTGATCAGGATGTTGCAGCGACGCTGGACGGCCCCTTCCAGGAACACCAGCATCTCTTCGTTGAAGGTGCCAGATGCCAGCAGGTCGGTGGCCTGCAGCGGGTCCTTGCGGAATTTGCGGATCGACAGGCAGGGGCCGTCCAGTGCCAGCGGCGGGATGATGGCGTTGACCCGGCTGCCGTCGGGCAGGCGCGCGTCCACCATCGGGCTGGACTCGTCGATGCGGCGACCCAGTGGCGCCAGGATGCGGCGGATGACGCGCAGCACGTGCTCGTCATCGATGAAGCGCATGTCGGTCTTGCTGAGGATGCCGTTGCGCTCGACGTAGATGTGGCGCGTGCCGTTGACCAGGATGTCGTTGATGCGGTCGTCGCGGATGAGCTCTTCGAGCGGGCCATAGCCGGTCAGCTCGTCGACCATCTCGCGGCTGAGGTTCTCCATCTCGTGGCGGCTCACCGGCAGGCGGTGTTCGGCCACGTACTGCTGAACCTTCGAGAGCACGAACTCCGACAGCTCTGCCTTGCCCATCTCGCCGATCGAGACGCGCTCGGTGTCGATGCGGTCGATCAGGTAGTGGTGCAGGCGCAGCTTGACGTCCTGGTAGCTGTCGCTGCTTTTCAGGCTGTAGTCGGTGGCGAGCGATCGGTAGTCCATGGCGCTCGGCTCAGGTGGTCTTGAAACGGCTGGTCAACTGGTTGAGCCAGCCAGAGCCCACATCGATGGGCTTGAGCGGTGCACGCGGGTCGTCGCCCAGGCCGATCGCGATCTTGCGGATGGCCACGGTGTACGGATCGCGCGGGGCCGAGGTGAACAGGCTCTCGCCCGAGTTCATCATCGTCAGGCGCGCCATGCCCGAGGAGGGCAGCGTGCTCAGCAGCGGGATGCCAAAGCCCTTGGCGATGGTCTCGGCATCGGGCGGCACGCTGGGCAGGTAGCGATCGACCACCAGGCTGATCTGGCCCGAGCCCATCTTGTCGACCTTGGCGTCGCGCAGCTTTTGCAGCAGGTTGCGGTTTTGCTTGCAGCTGGGCACGCTTTGCTCGACCAGCAGCAGGGTGCGGTCGGTGCGGCCCAGCAGCACGTACAAGAACTCGGAAGCTGGCACGCCGCCCAGGTTGACCACGATCTGCCTGAAGTGGCGCTTGAGCGCGCTCAGCAGCACGTACAGGTCGGCCGAGGTGATGCGGCTCATCTCCAGCGCGTCCTCCGGCATGGCCAGGATGCGCAGGCCGGTCTCGTGCTTGGGAAACGCCGTGTTGATCAGGGTTTCGTCCAGACGCCGCAGGCTGCGGATGGCGTCGACGAAGGTGTAGGTCGGCTCGATGCCCAGGTACTGCAGGCTGTCGCCCGCGGGCACGCCCAGGTCGAGCAGCAGGATCTCGTCCTTGGGGGCCTGCTCTTGCAGGGCCAGCGCCAGGTGCAGGGCGAACATCGTGGTGTCACCACCCGGGCGAGCGCTGGCCACGGCGGTCATCGCGCCTTCGCTGCCACCGTTGCCTCGTTGCGGGTCGCTCACCTCGCGCTGGGCGGCGCGGCGCACCAGGCTGATGACCTCACCGGGGCGCATGTCGGGCGAGATGAAGTCGCGCGCTCCCGAGCGCAGCGCGGTCAGCACCGACTGGCGGTCGGCGGTTTCGGCCAGCGCGATGACGGGCAGCAAAGGCTTGGCCGCGGTCAGGCCTTCCATGAAGCTGGCGTCTTGCGACAGGCGGCTGCCCTGCAGCTCGCACAGCACCACGCGGGCGTGCACGGCGTCGATCAGTTGCACCACGCGCTCGAGGTTATCCGAGTCGGCCATGACGATCTCGGCCTCGTCCTGCAGGGTGGTCTGCACCCAGTGGGCCACGTCCTTGTTGTGCGTGATCAGGAGGAAGTGTTGGCTCATGCGAGTGCCCCCTTCACTGCGAGAAGCCGGATTCGCTGCCGTCGAAGCGGCCGCGCTCCATCAGCAGCATGTGCAGGAAGCCCGGGTCGTAGCGTTTGAGTTCTTCGCCAGGCATGTCGGGCAGCTTGGCCTTGGCCGCGAACGGGCGCACCAGGCGCGGCGTGACGATCATCAGCAGTTCCTTGTCGTTGCGCTCGATGCGATTGGACTTGAAGAAGGCGCCGAGCACGGGGATGTCGCCCAGGAAGGGGAACTTGTCGATGGTGCCAACGCTGTCGCGGCTGACCAGGCCGCTGATGACGAAGGTCTCGCCATCGCCCAGGGCCACGGTGGTTTCGGTGCGGCGCACGCGCAGGCCAGGGATGTTGAAGCCGCCGATTTGCACCGACAGGGCGGGGTCGATTTCGCTGACTTCGGGCGCCACCTTCAGGGCGATGCGCTGCTGGTCAAGCACCGTGGGTGCCAGACCCAGGCGGATGCCGAACTCCTTGAACTTGACGGAGACCGAGCTATCGGCTCCCGAGCCGGTGCGCATCGGGATGGGCAGCTCGCCGCCAGCCAGGAAGGTGGCGGTCTGGCCGCTGAGTGCCGTCAGGCTGGGCTCGGCCACGGTGTAGGCGAAGCCGTTGCTTTCGAGGGCGCTGAACACCGCCAGGGCGTTGCTGCTCCAGGTGAAGATGTTGAAGGCGTCGGTGCGCGGCAGGAAGCCGCTGGTGCTGGAGATGGTTCGGATCGGGTCTGACCCTGCGTTCTGGGTTTGCTCGAAGCCCGACAGGTTGTTGGGGCCAGACAGGCCCGAGGCGCGGCCGCCATAGCCGCTGCGCCAATAGAACCCCGACGCCATCAACTTGCTGCGGCTGACCTCGACGATCTTCACGTCGATCTGCACCTGCACATCAAAGCCCGAGGTGGTGGTGTCGATCACGTTGGCAGAAGGCTTGTCACCCGCTTCGCGCGTGGCCGATTCGAGCGCCGACTGCTGCTCCAGCGAGCGCAACTCGCCCGAGAGCTTGAGCTTGGTGCCGCTGCCGCTGACCTGCACGCCCGAGCCGCTGCTGGCGATGCCGGCCGGCGTCACCACCACCTGGAACTGCGAAGCCGGTGTGCTGCGCCCGCTGTTGTCCCAGATCGAGACCATGGCCGAGCCCGGTTTCTTGGCCGTGAGGATGACACCCGAAGGCGGCACCACGTTGATGCCGACGACCTCGTCGTTGGCCGTGGCCGCGCGCTGAATGGGGCGAGCCAGGCTCCAGGTTTTTTGCTCGCCGACTTCGAGCCGCTGCACGGCCGGCGCGGCCTGCGCGTGGGGGGCGCCCAAGCCCGTGGCCAGAAGGGCCAGGCCCAGGCAGGCCGCGTGGCGCGGAGCGAGGAGGGCGAAGGGCAGGAAGGCCTGCAAAAGTGGGCGCACGGTCATGGCTGGGCAGGGGCGTCGTTGCGGGTCAGGCGGCGCTCCTTGCTGCCCTCCTGGATGATGATGGCCGGGCCACCTTCGGGCACGGGCGGCTTGGCGCGGACGGGCGACAGGTCGCTCACCCGCGTGGTCAGTCGGCCGGACGTGGCGTCGGGCGACTCGACGCCCTCGTGTTTGGGGCGCAGGGCCAGCCGCAAAACGCCCGTGTTGGCCGCCAGCATGAGCGCCGAGGCATCGTTTTCGCGCACGGCCAGCACCGCCGAGCGCAGCGACTGCCGACGCTCGCGAGCCTGCAGGGCAGCCTGGGCACCGGTCTCGCGCATGGCTTCCTGCGTGGCTTGACCGCCCGTGGATGTCGGCGCCTGATCGATCTGGGTCGCATCACCAAAGGTCAGGATGCGCGCGCGGCGCACCAGCACCTGCGCGAAGCTGGTGTCCTGGTTCTCTCGCGTCGCGCCCATGAACTGCATCACGTCGACAAAGTCGCCGGGCTTGGCGAAACCGCCCACGCCAATCACCTCATCGACCTGCACGGCCACGGCCCGCTCGCCCGGTTGCAGCAGCGCCGAGAGCGACTCGGGCGCGATGGCGTCCAGCAAAACCGGGGTGCCCTTGGTGATGTCGCGCGAGCTCACCTGCCCGAGCGCCTGCTGGGTCGACGCCAGGCTGCCCTGGGGCGCCGAGGCGGCGGTCTCGAGCTGCACGTCGGCCGACTCCAGCATGTGGCCAGCACGGATGTCCCGCGCCGCGACGACGAACTGGGCCGATGCGGGCGCTGCAGGTGCCGAGGCAGCTTGCGTGCTTGGGGTGGCGGGCTCACCGCTCAGGCGCACGCCAATCAGGGCCACCACGACGGCGCCCAGTGCCAGCACGCCAGCGAGGATCTTGAGGACGTTGTTGTTCATGTCGGAGGCTTGCCCGGGCTTCAGTTCGGACGCAGGGTGGCAGTGCCCACGAGGTCGTCGGGCAGGTTGGGGATGGCGCCGATGAGGGGCAGCGTGAGCACGGGCATCAGCGGCGACTGGCCATAGCCGGTGTAGCTCACCCTGACCTCCATCGTGCCGGAGGCGCTCCAGGTGACGGTGATGCCGGAGGTGACCTTCGCGCGGATGTCATCGCTCATCCAGGCCAAGTCCTTTTCCGCTTGCGAGCGCACCACGTTGCGCGCGGCCGTCTGGTAGCTGGCGACGCTGGTGTACGCGGCTGGCTCGACCTTCACGGCGGCGCGAGCACCCTCTGCGGCCGTGTAGGTCAGCGCCTGTTGGATCAGCATGGCCAGGCCGTAGCTGAAGGTCGCGTAGAAGATCCCGAAAAACAGGATGAACAAAGGCGCGAATTCGATGGCCACGCCACCCAGTTGCGGCTGGCGAGCCCGCCTGCGCAGGCGGGCAGGCTTCAAAGCAGCGAATGCGGGGTGAGAAGCGCGGCGATCAGGCCGACGCTCAGGCACGTGCCCAACGGTATGTGCCTCGCAGGCGGCTGGCGTGCGGCCCAACGAGCCAGCCAGGAGTCGGGTCGCTGCAGCACGCGTGGCAACGCGAGGTACAGGCTGTGCCTTTGTTTGCTCAACAGACCCACTGCGGCGCCCAGCAAGGCGCCGACGGTGAAGCAGATCAGGGTGAGCGGCCATGATGACAACAGGCCAATGGCCACGAGGAATTTGACATCGCCGGCCCCCAGGCGCTTGGTCAGGTAACCCGGTAGGGTCACCAGCAGAGCGCCGGCGGCGGCCAGCAGCGCAGAAGCCGGTTCGGCGCCCAGCAGACTTCGACCGCTGAGCGCCAACACGCAAAAGGCCACCACCCAAGCCCCCAGCGAGAGCAGGTTGGGGATGCGCCGGTGGCGCCAGTCGCTCCAGGCGATCAACAGTGCCCAGGTGAGCACCAACGCAGCAGCGGGCGAGTTGGCCCCGGGTACCGGCATGCCTCAGGCGAGAACGCAAACGAGCCTTTGCCGGGCCTCGAAGCCAGGGAGCCTCACTTGGGTGCAGCGGTGCTCAGCTTGGTCTTGACGGCTTCGAAGAAGGTGTTGAGCTGACCGCCAACGCTGGTCATGCCGACGGTGGCAGCCAGGCCGATCAGGGCAGCAACCAGCGCGTACTCGATGGCGGAAGCGCCTTCTTCGTCCTTCAGGAAAGCCTTGACGTGCGAAACGATGTTCATGGGGGTCTCCAATCTGGCCTTGAGGCCGAGTCGATCAAGGGCGCGTCACAAATGACGCAACCCGCCAACAAAATCTAACTCAAAGTGACTGGCATGCCGCGCGTGAAACGACCCCTGATCAGGGGAGGGGCAATCCCGCCTGGAGGCAATTCGAATCAGCCAGCCAGGCTCCGTTTGCTGTATAAAAACACAGCATGAACGAAGCCGAATGGCAGCCATTGCCAGACCCACGCCAGCGGGCCGTTCCGGTCAAGGGACGCGGCACCGCCACCCGACTGGCCCATCGCTTTGCCTCCACCGACAAGGGGCGAGAAGACGACGGCTGGCCGGGCGATGCCGCCGATGCCGGTGGGCGTGAGGCCGTGCCGACCGAAGTCTCGCCCGAACACGCCCGCAGCATCCTGGCGCGCAACGACTCGCCCGACATCCCCTTCACCTGGTCCCTGAACCCCTACCGGGGCTGTGAGCATGGTTGCATCTATTGCTACGCCCGCCCCACCCACAGCTACCTCAACCTCTCGCCGGGGCTGGACTTCGAAACCCGCCTGGTGGCCAAGGTCAACGCAGCCGAGTTGCTGAAGGCCGAGCTGCAACGCCCGTCGCACACCTGCTCGCCCATCAACATCGGTTCGGCCACCGACGCCTGGCAGCCGGTCGAGCGTGAATGGCGCCTCACGCGTGGCTTGCTGGAGGTGCTTGACGCCTGCCGGCATCCTTTCACGGCGGTCACCAAGTCATCAGGCATCGAGCGGGACATCGACCTGCTGGCGCGCGCCGCCGAGCGTCGGCAGGCCTACGTGATGGTCAGCCTGACCACGCTGGACGGCGAGCTTTGCCGCAAGCTGGAGCCGCGCGCAGCGGCCCCTTGGCGTCGCCTGCAAACCGTGCGCCGACTGCGCGAGGCGGGCGTGCCGGTGGGCGTCAACGTGGCGCCCATCATCCCTTTCGTCAACGAGCCCGAGATCGAGCGCCTGGTGGACGCGGCGGCCGACGCCGGTGCCAGCGCCATCCACTACACCATCGTGCGCCTGCCCTGGGAGGTGCTGCCGCTGTTCCAGAGCTGGCTCGCCGACCACTTGCCTGAGCGGGCCGATCGGGTCATGGCGCGCATCCGCGAGATGCGCGGCGGGCGCGACTACGACGCGAACTTCAGCCTGCGCATGAAGGGCCAGGGTGTGTGGGCCGACCTCATCCGGCAGCGGGTCAGGGGCGCGGCCGCGAGGCGGGGCATCGGGCATGGTGGTCCGGCGCTCGATTGCTCGGCGTTCGATCCAGCCTGGTTGCGCGAGCCGGCAGCGCAGGGCAGCTTGTTCTGAAAGGGTCGCTTGGCCTTGCCCGGAGCTCGCAGCACCGCAAGGTGTGTGCGCCAGCCCCCGGGCGGGGATTCAGCCGACGATCGGGCTGAAAGCCGAGCGCTTGACCTCGGCCATCGGCACCTCGTCGCCGATGCACAGCGGGATGGCCGGGCCGGGCAGGTCCAACTGGTGGATCAGCTGCTGGCACAGGCCGGCGCGCTGCGCGTTGTTCAGCTCGGGCACATCCACGAAGAGCAGGTAGGCGCGTCGGTCGCTGTGTTCCGGCAGGCGCCGGCGGCACAACCAGGCCTGGCGGATGGCTGGGTGCCAGCCGAGCACTTCACGGGTGTCTTCGAGTTGCACCTCGTCGAGGTCATGTCGCTGCAACTGGGTGAACCAGGGCGGCTCGGTCAGGGCTTGCCACACGGCGTCGTCGGCCGCCTGAGCGTCTTTCACCCTTTGGCGCCATTGCTTTAGGGCGATGGCGTCGGGCTCGGTGCCTCGTGGCGGCCGCTCCAGCCAGGTCACGGCCTTGCGCGCAGCGAAGTGCCGGTGGTCGGGCGAGCGCGACCAAAGTTGATCGAGCCAGCTCAGGCGCAGGGCCAGCGGCGCGTCTTCACAGGCTTGCACCAGGCCCAGCAAGGCATCGGCGTGGGCGGGGTTGCGCTCCAGGGCCTGCTGGTAGAGCTTGACGACGTCGATGTTGCTGTGCAGGCGGCGCTCGCAGCGCGCCCACAGCACCAGCTCGTCGGTGCCCAGGGTCTCGGCGCGGGCGCGCCAGCCTTCGACGCGCTGCTTGAGTGCCTGCTGCCGCTGGTGCTGGGCCTTCCAGGCCTTCGCCTGGTCCTTGCACCAGGCCTGATCGAAGCGCTGAACCCAGGTTTCGGCCTCGGTGCCCAGCAGCGCCAGGGCGCCCTTGTTGGACCAATCGGGCAGGTTGGCGGGCACCTTGAGCGCACCCAGGCGCTCTTTGAGCACAGGGTGGGTGTCGTCGATGTTCGAGACCTCCTTGAGCGAGCGGCGCAGGGCTTCGCGCGCGAAGCCATCTTCCGGCGGGCTCAGCAGCAGGTGGCGCAAGGCTTTGAAGGGCCCGACGGGCAGGGCGTGGTCGGTGGCGCCTTGCCAGTGCTGGCGCCAGAAGTGCTCGCCCATCCAGGCGCCCTTGATGTCGATCTCGACCAGCGCAGCGCCAGCCGTGGCCGCGCCCACCAGCCGCGCCGAGATGCGGTCGGCCTCGTACTCGTCCTGACGGGCCAGCGCGAAGCTGCGTGCCAGAAAGCGCGGCACGTACCAGTTCATGAAGCGCGCGTTCAGCCAGCCGCTGATGCTGTCGTCTTCGCCCAGGCGCTCGTTCATGCGCAGCCAGCTCAGGCGGGTGCGGTAGATCCAGGCCGCAAAGCGGCCGTGGTTGCCGCGCAGGTGGCCATATTCGTGGGCCAGCACGGCACTCAGGCGTGGCACGTCCAGTGCCATCAGCAGGGGCAGGCCAATGGTCAGGCGGTTGACGGGGCGGCCCAGCAGGCCAAAGCGAGGCACCTGCGAGATGCTGGCGTTGAATCGGTCGTCCAGCCAGACCTCGTCGAGCCTGGGGCCCTTGACCTTGCGCCGCACCTGGCTGATGAGCTTGAACAGCGCTGGGGCCTGCTCCTTGGTGAGCCGATGGCCGTCGGGCTTGGCATCCATGCGCACCCACAGGGATCGCAGGCTGGTCCAGGCCAAGCCTGCTGCGCCAATCAGCAGGAAGATGGTGCCGCCGCGGGCGCGGCCGGTCATCAGGTGCTGGATGGCCCAGGTGGCCAGCCAGATGGACACGAGCAGGCAGCCGCCGATCCAGGCGTAACCCAGCCCCGCGAACCAGGCCACGCGACGCCGGTAGGCGCCGGGGTCTTCTGCGCTGAGGTATTCGCTGACGCGGACGTGGTGGACGAAGTCGGCCTGCTCCATGCGGCTTCTCCCGGGTTTCGGTGTTCTGCCCGACATTCAAGCACGGGCCAAGCGGGCCGCTGGCGTCTAGAATCCGCTGTTTCGTTCTTCTTTTTGCCTGACCATGTCCAAATCCACGAAGGCCACTCAGTCCACCAAGGCCACCAAGCCTGTGAAGGCCGCCGCTGCTCCTGTCACCGCTGCTTCCCCCGCCGTGGCCAAGAAGGCTGCCTCCGGCGTGAAAAAGGTCGTGCTGGCCTACTCCGGCGGTCTGGACACCTCCATCATCCTGAAGTGGCTGCAAGACGAGTACGGCTGCGAAGTCGTCACCTTCACGGCTGACATCGGCCAGGGCGAAGAGATCGAGCCCGCGCGCGCCAAGGCCCTGAAGATGGGCATCAAGCCCGAAAACATCTTCATCGAAGACCTGCGCGAAGAGTTCGTGCGCGACTTCGTGTTCCCCATGTTCCGCGCCAACGCGCTGTACGAAGGCGAGTACCTGCTGGGCACCTCCATCGCCCGCCCCCTGATCGCCAAGCGCCTGATCGAAATCGCCAAGAAGACCAAGGGTGACGCCATCTCGCACGGCGCCACCGGCAAGGGCAACGACCAGGTCCGCTTCGAGCTGGGCGCTTACGCGCTGCTGCCTGGCGTCAAGGTGATCGCCCCGTGGCGCGAGTGGGACCTGCTGAGCCGCGAAAAGTTGCTGGCCTACGCCGACAAGCACGGCATCCCGGTTGACTTCAAGAAGCGCAAGGGCGGTGCCCCTTACTCGATGGACGCCAACCTGCTGCACATCAGCTACGAAGGTGGCGTGCTCGAAGACCCGAACTTCGAGCCCGAAGCCAACATGTGGCGCCTGACCAATTCGCCCGAGAAGGCCCCGGGCAAGGCCCAGGTCATCGAGCTGACCTACGTCAAGGGTGACGTGGTCGCCATCGACGGCGTGAAGATGTCGCCCGCCACCGTGCTGACCAAGCTCAACGAAATCGGCGGCAAGCACGGCATCGGCCGCCTCGACAAGGTCGAGAACCGCTACGTCGGCATGAAGAGCCGTGGCTGCTACGAAACCCCTGGCGGCACCATCCTGCTGAGCGGCCACCGCGCCATCGAATCCATCACCCTGGACCGCGAAGTCCTGGCCCTGAAGGACGACCTGATGCCGCGTTATGCCCGCATGATCTACAACGGCTACTGGTTCAGCCCCGAGCGCGAGCTGCTGCAAGGCCTGATCGACAAGAGCCAGGAAACCGTCAACGGCACCGTCAAGCTCAAGCTGTACAAGGGCACCATCCTGGTGGTGGGCCGCGAGTCCAAGACCGACAGCCTGTTCGACGCCAAGATCTCGACCTTCGACGACGACGGCGGCGCCTACAACCAGGCCGACGCTGCGGGCTTCATCAAGCTCAACGCCTTGCGCCTGCGCATCGGTGCCAACGTGCAAGCTGCGCGCGCTGCATCGGCCAAGCCTGCTCGCAAGGCTGCGGCCAAGCCCGCAGCCAAGAAGCCCGCTGCCAAGGCCGCTCGCCCGGTCATCAAGAAGGCTGCCAAGTAAGCCCAGCGCTCAACCTGAGGCCGCGGCAGGTGCTGCGGCCTTGTCTGTTCTGAAAGACCTCACCATGACCACCACCACCCTGGCTGGCACCGTTGCCACGCAAGCCAATGTGTACTTCGACGGCAAGTGCGTCTCGCACACCGTGACCCTGGCCGATGGCACCCGCAAGTCCGTTGGCGTGATCTTGCCCGCCACCCTGACCTTCAACACCGGCGCGCCTGAAATCATGGAAACCGTCGCTGGCAAGGCCACCATCAAGCTCGCTGGTTCTACCGAGTGGAAGACGTACGGCGCTGGCGAAAGCTTCGACGTGCCGGGCAATTCGTCCTTCGAGATCAAGGTCGAAGGCGAGCCCTATCACTACATCTGCCACTTCGGTTGACCCGGTGAGTTGAGCCCGCGCGCAGGCTCCGGGGTTTCCTGGCCTGGGCGTGTGGACATGAAAAAAGCCGCTGAGTGATCAGCGGCTTTTTCTTTGTCGGGGCGGTCGGTCGGGGCGGGCCTGAGCCTTGGCCCGACGCCCCCGGCATGCCTCAGAGCTTGGGCTCGGGCAACTCGTCTGGGTCCACCTTCTCGCACGTCATCTGCAGGGTGCCGATCAGGTCGTCGTTGAAGTCGAGCAGCTCGCCTTCGAGCTCACCCTCTTGGCGATCGATGGCCATGCGGATGGTGGCCAGGCGCTTGAGGTTGGGCTGCCAGACCACCCAGGTGCCGTTGAGCCAGTCGTGGTAGTAGTGCGTGCCGGGCTGACGCAGCTTGTAGACCATCGTGTAGTCGGTCGGCGTCTGTGTGTAGACCAGGCGCTCACCCTTGGGCAGCACGTTCGAGCGCTGGATCAGCGCCGTCGTGTTGTTGTCCCGCAGGGCGAGGTCGAGGTGGGCTGGCTTTGATTTGCCCGAAGCCGACAGCGAGCCCTTGCACTTGACGTACAGGTGGAACTCCGCAGCTTGAGCGGTCGTGGCGTGAGCCCCCAGAACGAGCAGGGCGCAAGCCACTGCCAGCCGAAAGGGTGTCGGTTGTGTCATGGCGGTGCGAGGCAACGAGGTCACTTTTTGGTGGTCGACTTGGTGGTGGATTTGGCCTTGGGCTTGGCGTCCAACTCCTTCGAGGCAGCGGTCTCGCCACCTTGCACGCCGAGTCGGCCGCCGGTGCCCAGGCCGCCCTTGACCTGTTGCGCCTTGTAGTTGCGCAGGGCCTTGACCATCTGGTTGAACGAGTCGGCGAAGGCGGCGGTGATGACCTTGCCTTGCGGGGTCTTGGCGTAGCCGCCGCCACCGCCGCCCAAGCTGCCACCGAAGGCCGCGCCGAAGATGCCGAAGTCGTAGTTGCCGGCCGTGCCTTCGGCGGCGGAGATCTGAACGCCCGAGCGGTTGTCGATCAGCAGCAGCGTGGTCGAGGCTTCGTTCTTGCTGACGCTGCCGGCCACCAGGCCCAGGATGCCGCCACCGAAGCCACCCAGGCCACCACCGCCGCCGCCGGTCTTGCCGGAGAACTGGATGGACGGGCTCATGGTGTAGTCGGCCGCGACCATCTGGCCTTTCTGGAAATTGCTGCCGGCACGGCTTTCGTCACCACGGGCGAACTCGCGCTCGCGCATCATGTTGTTCATGGCCTTGCCGCGCTCGACGATGACAAAGCAGTTCGACTGCTGGATCATCAGGCGCAGCACCGGCACGGTCGAGCCCAGTTGGTACTCGCGCAAGGTGATGTACCAGGGGGCGTTGGTGTCTTCGTCGATGGCCAGGGTGCCCAGGGTTTCGTCGCACTTCTCGAGCTGGCTGTTGTTGTTCTCGGCGGTCGAGCCGCCGGCGGCGCCGCTGACGGTGCCCTTGTTTTCACCCATGGTGGGCGCGGTGGCCAGGCAGCCCGACAGCAAGGTGGCGCAGGCGGCGGTGATGGCCAGCAGGCTCAGGCGGCCGGCGGTGGAGATGTTGCTGACAGAAGACGACATGAAAGCTCCCTGGGTGCAAAAACATGACATGACAACGCGAAGGCCAGCGCAGGGCCTCGCCATGAACGACAGGCAGTTTAGCCCGATCGGCCTGGCGTCGGCGGCGCCCCCCTAGATCCTAGATCACCACCGGCTCCGGCTCCAGCCGGATGCCGAAACGCCCATAAACGCTCTCCTGGATGGCGCGCGCCAGCGTCACCACCTCGGCGCCACGGGCGTCGCCGCGGTTGACCAGCACCAGCGCCTGCTTCTCGTACACGCCTGCCTGGCCGACGGTTTTTCCCTTCCAGCCGCAGGCGTCGATCATCCAGCCGGCGGCGAGCTTGAAGCTGCCGTCGGGCATGGGGTAGTGCACGATTTCGGGGTCGCGCTGGATGATGTCGCGGCACTGCTCGGGCGTGACCACCGGGTTCTTGAAAAAGCTGCCGGCGTTGCCAATGACGGCCGGGTCAGGCAGCTTGGCGCGCCGCACGGCCACGATCCAGTCGAAGATTTGCCGGGCGCTGGGCGCGGTGATGCCGGTCTCCTGCACCTTGCGCTCGAGTTCGGCGTAGCCCAGCATGGGCGCCCAGGGCCGGGGCAGGCGCAGGCGCACGGTGGTGATCACGCTGCGGCCTGCCAGGGCCTGCTTGAAGATGCTGTCGCGGTAGTCGAATTGGCACTGCTCGCGGTGGAACGTCACCGTGCGGCCGGTCATCAGGTCAACGGCGTCGAGCGACTCGAAGCGGTCTTTGAGTTCCAGCCCGTAGGCACCGATGTTTTGCACCGGGGCCGCGCCCACCGTGCCGGGGATGAGCGCCATGTTTTCCAGGCCTGGCAGGTCGTGCTCCACGCACCATTGGACGAGCGTGTGCCAGGCCACACCCGCACCCGCTTCGACGACCCAGGCATCGCCACGGGTTTCGAGCAGGCGGATGCCCGGGATCTCGACCTTGAGCACCACGGCCTTGATGTCCTGCGTGAACACCAGGTTGCTGCCGCCACCCAGGATGAACTTGCGTGCCGTGCCCAGTTCGCGGTCGTCGACCACGCGTTTGACGTCGGCCTCCGAGCGGATGCGCACCAGCGTCTGCGCCACGCTGGGCAGGCCAAAGGTGTTGTAGGGCTTGAGGTTGACGCCGTTTTCCACGGACAGGGCGGTGTGCATGCGAGAATTTTCGCAGACAAAGGAGAACAACCATGCCCAGTTTTGACGCCAAGCTCGACCCGAACCTCGAATCCGTCGGCAACGCCGTGGACACGTCCGCCAAGGAAATCGGCACCCGATTCGACTTCAAAGGCACCAGCGCCGCCGTTGAATTCAAGAAAAAGGAAAAGGAAGTCATCGTCTTCGGCGACAGCGATTTCCAGATCGACCAGGTGCGTGACGTGCTGTTCAACAAGCTGACCAAGCAAAAGGTCGACATCCGCTTCATGGATGTGGGCAAGGTCGAGAAGATCGGCGGCGACAAGGTCAAGCAGGTGATCAAGGTCAAGGCCGGCATCGAGGCCGAGCTGGCCAAGAAGATCACCAAGCTCATCAAGGACAGCAAGATCAAGGTCAACGCCAGCATCCAGGGCGAAGAGGTGCGCATCCAGGGCAACAAGCGCGATGACCTGCAGGCCGCCCAGAACCTGCTGCGCAAGGAAATCACCGACGTGCCGCTGGACTTCGGCAACTACCGCGACTGATCGCTCGACGCGGGCACAGCGTCCGCGATCGGCAGCCAACGCATAAAACGGCAACAAGCAGGGGGACCGGGCTGTGAAACACGATCGATCGATGACAAGGTGGGCGGGCCTCGTGATGGCTTTTGCGTGGCTGGCCGGTGTGGCCTTGCCCGCTGCGGCCCAGAGCGTGGCCATGACCGGCAGCATGGGCAGCAAGGCCTTGCTGGTGGTCGACGGGGGGGCACCCAAGGCCCTGGCCGCTGGCGAAGCCCACCGAGGCGTCAAGGTGGTGGCCGTGCGCGCCGATCAGGTCACCGTTGAGGTGGGCGGTAAGCGCCAGACCATCGACCTGGGCGGCGCGCCCGTGAGCATCGGCGGGGGCGGTGGTGGGTCAGGCGGCACGCAGATCGTGCTGACAGCCAGCTCGGGCGGGCACTTCGTCACCAGCGGCAGCATCAATGGGCGCGCCACGCAGTTCATGGTGGACACGGGTGCCACCAGCGTCGCCATGAGCGCCGACGAAGCGCGTCGCATGGGCATCAACTACGAGCAGGGTGAGCGAGGGCAGGGCAGCACGGCCAATGGCGTGATCCCGATCTGGCGGGTCACGCTCAAGTCGTTGCGCATTCAGGACGTCGAGGTCTACGGCGTCGAGGCGGTGGTGGTGCCTTCGGGCATGCCGCATGTGCTGCTCGGCAACAGCTTCCTGACGCGTTTTCAGATGAAGCGCGAGAACGACATGCTCACGCTGACGCGGCGGTTCTGAGGCGGCAAGGGCCGGGACGGGGCAGGCGGGCACTGCATCCCCTGGGCCTGCTGGCCGCACCTGACTGGGTTTCAGGCGACGTGTTCAGCCGGGCGCGCAGGCAGGCGGTGGTCGCGCGTGCGCATGTTCGACAGCTCAACGGGGTCATGGGCGCTGAACAGCGTCACGTCGCTGCCGTGGGCCTGCTTGAGTTCACGCAGGCGCTTCTGGTTGGCGATGCGGCTGGGGCCATGCATTTGCAGCAGGCTCTGGAACAGCCTCAAGCCGACGGGGCAGTGCGGCTCGGCATCCATCTCGCCACGGAAGAAGTAGGCGTCGCCACAGTGCAGCAGCCAGCCCCGGTCGGTGCGCACCGCCACGCCGCAATGGCCTCGGGTGTGACCGGTCAGGGGCACGAGCAGCACCTCTTCGTCGGCGTCGGGCAGGGCGCGCACGGCGTCGAAGCCGAACCAGCTCTCGCCCGTGACCTCGCGTGCAGACCACTTCGGCCCGTGCGCCCACTGCGCCGGGATGTAGCGGTCGCGTTCGCGGAAGCTGCTGCGCGCCAGGGCCGCGTCCAGTTCGGTGCGGTAGACGTGCACCTGGGCTCCTGGGAAGTCGCTCAAGCCGCCAGCGTGGTCGAGGTCCAGGTGCGTGGGCACGATGTGGCGCACGTCGCGCGGATCCAGCCCCAGGTCGCGGATCTGCTGGATGGCGGTTTCCTGCATCAGCAGGCGGGGGCGCACCACGTTCACAAAGGGCATGCCCAGGCGCCGAGGGTCGGTCACGTCGCCGGTGCCCAGGCCGGTGTCCACCAGGGTCAGGCCGTTGCGCCCCTCGATCAAAAGGCAGTGGCAGCACATGTGCGCCGACGCAAGCCAGCCGCCTTCACCATTGATCAATCGCTTGCCGATCGGACACATGGAGCCGCAGTTGAGGTGGTGGATGCGCATGGTTGGGTGCTTCAGGAGACGCTGCGTGCGCATCATGGCAGCACAATGTCGGCTTGACCAGCGCCATCGCGCCGCCCCTTTTCGCGTCATCCTTTCTGCCAAACCGCCCGCCCCATGTCTCGCCGAACCCGCCTGCCCGCTGGTCACCAGCACCTCGCCGACATCCTTTTTGACCAGGGCTTTGGCGAGCGGCGGGTGTGCGATGGCCTGATCCTCAAGGGCCTGGTGCAGGTCGAAGGTGCGACGGTGGACGACCCGGATGCGGCCTACCCCGCTGACCGACTGAACCTGGTGGTCGATGGCCAACCCTGGGTGACCCACGTGCAGGCCCTGGTGATGTTGCACAAGCCAGCTGGCTACGAGTGCTCGCTCAAACCCGGCGCCTGGCCGGGGGTGCACAACCTGCTGCCGGTGCCGCTGCGCCGCCGGGGCCTGCAGCCCGTGGGCAGGCTGGACCAGGACACCACCGGCCTGTTGCTGCTGACCGATGACGGCCCCCTGCTGCACAAGCTGACCTCGCCCAAGAAGAACGTGCCCAAGGTGTACGAGGTCACCTGCAAGCACCCCATCACCCAGGCCATGTGCGACAAGTTGCTCAAGGGCGTGGTGCTGGACGATGACCCGGCGCCCGTGGCGGCCCACGCGGCCGAGCGGGTGCTGCCCGACGGTGCGCCAGCCGATGCGGACAGCGAAACCCTGCATCTGCGCCTGACCCTGCTGCAGGGCAAATACCACCAGGTCAAACGCATGGTGGCGGCGGTGGGCAACCGGGTCGAAGGCCTGCACCGCAGCAGCATCGGTCGCCTGGTGCTGCCCGCCGACCTGGCTCCCGGCCAGTGGTGCTGGGTCGAGGACCCCGCCATCGTGCTGCCCTGAGCCGATAATCTGCCCCCATGCAAGTCTTTCGCGGTTTCCACCATGCGGCACTGGCGCCGGCCTGCGCCTTGACGATCGGCAATTTCGACGGCGTCCACCGTGGGCACCAGGCCATGCTGGCCCTGCTGCGCAACGAGGCCCAGCACCGAGGACTGCCCGCCACCGTGCTGACCTTCGAGCCGCACCCTCGCGACTACTTCGCCGAGCTGGCGGGCAAGCCCGAGTTGGCGCCGGCGCGCATCGCCACGCTGCGCGACAAGCTCTCCGAGCTGGAGCGCTGCGGGGTCGATCAGGTGGTGATCCTGCCCTTTGATGCGCGACTGGTGGCGCTCAGCCCTCAGGACTTCATCCAGCAGGTGATCGTGGATGGGCTGCACGCCCGCTACGTGCTGGTGGGCGACGATTTCCGCTTCGGCGCCAAGCGCGCCGGTGACTACGCCACGCTGGACGCCGCAGGCGTGGCCCATGGCTTCGATGTCGCCCGCATGATGAGCTACGAGGTGCACGGCCTGCGGGTGTCGTCCTCGGTGGTGCGCGAGGCGCTGACGGCCGGCGACATGGCCCGGGTGACCACGCTGCTGGGGCGGCCTTACACGGTCAGCGGCCACGTCGTGCACGGCCAGAAGCTCGGCCGCAGCCTCGATTGCCGCACGCTCAACGTGCGCTTCGGCCATGAAAAACCTGCCACCACCGGCATCTTCGTGGTCCGCACCCACGGTCTCGCGGGCCACGCGCTCGAAGGCGTGGCCAGCCTGGGCGTGCGCCCCACGGTGACCGAGGCCGGCCGCGTGTTGCTGGAGGTGCACTGCTTCGATTGGCCCGCCGACCTGGGGCTCGAAGGGGGCTACGGTAAAATCGTGCGCGTGGAACTCCTGCACAAACTCCGAGACGAAGCCCGCTACGACGGGCTGGACGCGTTGCAGGCCGCCATCCACAAGGACATCGCCGACGCCAAAGGCTTTTTCCAGGCCCAAGGTCGGCAGACCACCCGCGACCGAATTTGAAGCGGGCGTCGCATCCGCGAGCCGACCGGCCTGGCGCCGACGGCCTTCTGGATGCCCGCAGGTTCTGCCCGCCTGATGTCGCTTTCGCATCGGCCTGTTGCGCAGGTCGGTGCCCCGAATTCCCCATGACCGTGGCAACCGGGGTGCGTTCAACCTGACGTACGCCTGGTCCGCAGTCGGACCCAAGAGATCGCCATGAGCCAAGACCACAGCGCCAAGCCCGGCAAGGGCCAACCAGATGCCAAAAAAGGCGGCGGCAAGCCCACCGAGTCGGTGCCCGAGTCCAAGTACCGCGCCACGCTGAACATGCCCGACACGCCCTTCCCGATGCGGGGAGACCTGCCCAAGCGCGAGCCGGGCTGGGTGGCCGAGTGGGAGAAGAACGACCTCTACGGCAAGCTGCGCGCCGCGCGCCAGGGCGCCCCGAAGTTCGTGCTGCACGATGGCCCGCCTTACGCCAACGGCAACATCCACATCGGGCACGCCGTCAACAAGGTGCTCAAGGACATGATCGTCAAGGCGCGCCAGTTGGCCGGCTTTGACGCCAGCTACATCCCCGGCTGGGACTGCCACGGCCTGCCCATCGAAAACCAGATCGAAAAGACCTTCGGGCGCAACCTCAGCCGTGACGACGTGCAGGCCAAGGCCCGCGCCTACGCCGCCGAGCAGATCGACGGCCAGCGCACCGACTTCAAGCGCCTGGGCGTGCTGGGCGACTGGTCCCACCCGTACCTGACGATGAACTTCGGCAACGAGGCCAACGAGATCCGGGCGCTCAAGAAGATCATGGACCGCGGTTACGTGTACCGGGGCCTCAAGCCCGTGTACTGGTGCTTCGACTGCGGCTCCTCGCTGGCCGAGTTCGAGATCGAGTACGCCGACAAGAAGTCGCAGACGCTGGACGTGGCCTTCCTGAGCGCCGAGCCCGAGAAGCTTGCCGCCGCCTTCGGCCTGCCTTCGCTGAGCAAAGACGCCTTCGCCGTGATCTGGACCACCACCGCTTGGACCATCCCGGCCAACCAGGCGCTCAACGTGCACGCCGAGCTGAGCTACGCCCTGGTAGACACGCCCAAAGGCCTGCTGGTGCTGGCCGAGTCGCTGGTCGAGAAGGCCTGTGAACGTTACGGCTTCGCGGCCGATGACTGCAAGGTCATCGCGACCACCGCTGGCGCCAAGCTAGAGGGCCTGAGGTTCAAGCACCCGCTGGCGCACGTGCACCCTGGTTACGACCGCGAAAGCCCGGTCTACTCGGCCGAGTACGTCAGTGCCGAAGACGGCACGGGCATCGTGCACGCCGCACCGGCCTATGGCGTGGACGACTTCAACAGCTGCGTGGCCCACGGCATGAAGTTCGACGACATCCTCAACCCTGTGCAGGGCAACGGTGTCTATGAAGCCGAGCTGCCGCTGTTCGGTGGCCAGCACATCTGGAAGGCCGCACCAGTGGTGCTCGAGACCCTGCGCGAGCACGGCCGCCTGCTGGCCAGCAAGGACATCGTCCACAGCTACCCGCACTGCTGGCGCCACAAGACGCCGGTGATCTTCCGCGCGGCCGCACAGTGGTTCGTGCGCATGGACGAAGGCGAGGGTGTCTTCACCACCGACAAAGCGCCCAAGACCCTGCGCCAGACCGCGCTGGACGCCATCGACCAGACCACCTTCTACCCGGAGAACGGCCGCGCCCGCCTGCGCGACATGATCGCCAACCGGCCCGACTGGTGCATCAGCCGCCAGCGCAACTGGGGCGTGCCGCTGCCCTTCTTCCTGCACAAGGTGACGGGCGAGCTGCACCCCGACACGCCCGCGCTGATGGAGCGCGCCGCGCAACTGGTGGAGCAGGGTGGTGTGGAGGCCTGGTCCAAGCTCGACCCCGCCGAATGGCTGGGCGCCGAGCAGGCCGCCGAGTACAGCAAGTCCACCGACATCCTCGACGTGTGGTTCGACTCGGGCACGACCTTCTTCCACGTGCTCAACGCGCAGAACGGCAGCCATCCGAACGCCGGCCACCACCAGGGCCCTGAGGCCGACCTCTACCTCGAAGGCCACGACCAGCACCGCGGCTGGTTCCACAGCTCGCTGCTGGCCGCTTGCGCCATCTACGGCCGCGCGCCTTACAAGGGCCTGCTGACCCACGGCTTCACCGTCGACGGCCAGGGCCGCAAGATGTCGAAGTCGGTGGGCAACACCGTGGCGCCGCAAGAGATCAGCAGCAAGATGGGCGCCGAGATCATCCGCCTGTGGGCGGCCTCGACCGACTACTCGGGTGACCTGGGCATCGACGACAAGATCCTCGCCCGCGTGGTGGACGGCTACCGCCGCATCCGCAACACGCTGCGCTTCCTGCTGGCCAACACGTCGGACTTCAACCCGGACACCGATGCCGTGCCGCTCACCGAGCTGCTCGAGATCGACCGCTACGCGCTGGCCCGCGCCTCGCAGCTGCAGGAAGACATCCTGGCCCACTACGAGCGCTACGAGTTCCACCCCGTGGTGGCCAAGCTGCAGGTCTACTGCTCGGAAGACCTGGGCGCCTTCTACCTCGACGTGCTCAAAGACCGGCTCTACACCAGCGCCGCCAAGAGCCACGCCCGCCGCGCCGCGCAGACCGCGCTGTGGCACATCACGAACGGCATGCTGCGCTGGATGGCGCCCTTCCTGAGCTTCACGGCCGAAGAGGCCTGGCAGGTCTTCAAGGGCCCGAACAACCCCAGCATCAGCTTGTTCACCGAGACCTACTGGGACTTCCACGAGGCCGACAAGGACACCGAGCTGCTGGCCAAGTGGTCGCGCATCCGCGCGCTGCGTGAAGAAGCCAACCGCCGCATCGAAGACGTGCGCACGCGCGGTGAGGTGGGTGCTTCGCTGCAGGCCAAGCTCTTCATCACCGTCGGCACGCAGGACGAGCAGGGCACGCGCCTGCTGGCCGACCTGCGCAGCCTGGGCGACGACCTGAAGTTCGTGCTCATCGTCTCCGATGTTGAACTGGCCGAGGGGCACTCGACGCAAATCGAGGTCAACCCGTCTCATGCCGTCAAGTGCGAGCGCTGCTGGCACTACCGCGACGACGTCGGCGTCAACCCCGAGCACCCGACGATCTGCGGCCGTTGCGACAGCAACCTGCACGGCGCCGGCGAACACCGCGAGCACGCCTGACCATGGCCAAGACCTCCAGCAATTCGCTGTGGCCCTGGCTGGGCATCGCCGCGATCATCATCCTGGCCGACCAGTTCACCAAGGTGCTGGTCATCGGGGCGTTCGACCTCGGCCACAGCCAGCCGGTCACGTCCTTCTTCAACCTCGTGCGGGTGCACAACACGGGTGCGGCCTTCTCGTTCCTGGCCCACGCGGGGGGCTGGCAGCGCTGGTTCTTCGTGGGGCTGGGCGCGGTGGCCACGGGCTTCATCGTCTACATGCTGCGCCAACATGGTGGACAAAAGCTGTTCGCCTGGGCGCTGACGCTGATCCTGGGTGGTGCCATCGGCAACGTGATCGACCGGCTCATCCATGGCTACGTCGTCGACTTCCTGGACTTCCACTGGGACTTCCTCTCGCCGATGTTCCCGGGTGGGCACTTCCCGGCCTTCAACATCGCGGACTGCGGCATCACCATCGGGGCGATGTTGCTGATCCTGGACGAGTTGCGTCGCGTGCGGCGGGGCTGACCAGTCCAAAAGGCTGAAAGGGGAGCTTGCGTGGTGACATGCAAGCTCCCTTTGCGCATGCCTTTACGCGATCTTTGCATGGTCATGCGTTGAGCAATCGCTTCACGGGCCTTTACGATCAGGCGCCACTTGATGTCTGACCAACCATGCCTGTCCTGACCTCCCGACGCTGGCTCGCTGGCAGCGTCCTCCTTGCCTGCGGCGCTGCCGCGCTCGTGCTTTGGCCGCACCGCTCCTCGGTGGCCCAGAACCAAAAGACCGATGCCGGCAAGGCAGCACCCCAGGTGCCCGTGCGCGTGGCCCAGGCTGTGGTGCAAGACCTGCCGCTGACCCTCAGCGCCGTCGGGCAGGTGCAGGCGGTGCGCCAGGCGGTGGTGCGCGCGCGCACCGAAGGGCTGCTGACCGAGGTCAACTTCGCCGAAGGGCAACCCGTCAAGCAAGGCCAGGTGCTGGCCCGCCTGGACGACCGCAGCCTGCAGGCACAGGTGGCCCAGGCCGAGGCCGAACTCAAACGCCTGCAGGCTCAATTGCAACTGGCCGAGCTTGACCTCAAGCGCTACCAGGGCCTGGCCGAGCAGGCGGCCGTGTCCACGCAGCAGCGCGACCAGCAGCAGGCCCAGGTGGCCCAATTGCACGCCCAGGTGCAAGGGCAGCAGGCCAGCCTCAGTCAGGTGCGCACCCAGCTGTCCTACACCGTCATCACGGCGCCGTTCAGCGGTCGGGCAGGCCTGCGGCTGGTGGACGTGGGCAACATCGTGCGTCCCTCTGACGCGCAGGGCATCGTGACCCTGGCGCAGACCGAGCCGTTGAGCGTGGTCTTCAGCGTGCCTCAGGCCCGCCTGGCCGATGTGCGCAGCGCGCTGGCGCAACCCAAGGGCGCGTTGGTCAGCGTGTCCGAGCGCGAAGGGAGCGCGAGCCTGGCGCAAGGTCGCCTGCGGTCCGCCGACAACGCGGTGGACGCGGGCTCTGGCACGCTCAAGCTCAAGGCCGAGCTGGCCCCGGCGGGCGACCGCCTGTGGCCCGGCCAGTTCGTGACGGTGAGCCTCCACACCGGAGCCTTGCCTGGTGCCCTGACGGTGCCCGCCAAGGCGGTGCAGCGCGGGCTCAAGGGCCCTTTCGTGTGGCGCGTGGTGCAGGGCGAGGCGCAGATGGTGAGCGTGCAGCCAGCCTGGCAGTCCGATGCCGTGGTGGCCGTCAAGCCGGTGGCCGATGGGCTGAAGGCGGGCGATCAGGTGGTGGTGGACGGGCAGTCGCGCCTCAAGCCCAAGGCCCGCGTCAAGCTGGTGGGCGAGGGCGTGGCGGCAGCTGCCGAACAGGCCTCCGCTGGCAAGCCTTGAGTCGGGTTCAGCTCGGTAACTCACCATGACCCAGGACGTTGCTTCTTCTTCCGCTGCGAACGCCGCGACGTCGGTGGGCCGCGGCCTGTCGGCCTGGTGCATCGCGCACCCTGTGGCCACCACGCTGCTGACCCTGGCGCTCGTGCTGCTGGGCCTGTTCGCCTTCCCGCGCCTGCCGGTGGCGCCACTGCCGCAGGCCGAGTTCCCCACCATCCAGGTCAGCGCCCGCCTGCCCGGCGCCAGCCCGGAAACCATGGCCTCGGCCGTGGCCACGCCGCTGGAGGTGGGCCTCAGCGGCATCCCCGGCGTCACCGAGATGTCGTCCACCAGCTCGCTGGGCAGCACCTCGATCACGTTGCAGTTCACGTTGGGCAAGGACATCAACGAGGCCGCGCAAGAGGTGCAGTCGGCCCTCAACGCCACCGCGGGCAAGCTGCCTGACGACATGCCCTCGCCGCCCACCTGGCGCAAGGTCAACCCGGCAGACGGCCCGGTGCTCATCCTCAAGATGCAGTCCGAGGTGCTCAGCCTGATAGAGCTCAGCGACCTGGCCGAGACCGTGCTGGCGCGCCGCTTGAGCCAGATCGACGGTGTTTCCGAGGTGGCCATCTCCGGGCAACGCAAACCGGCCATCCGCATCCAGGCTTCGCCCGCAGCCCTGGCGGCGCGTGGCCTGAGCCTGGCCGACATCCGCGCGGCGGTGCAAAGGGCCAGCGTCAACCAGCCCAAGGGCGTGTTGCTGGGGCCTGATCGCACCAGCACCCTGGCGACCAACGACCAGCTCTTCAACGCCTCCGACTACGAGCGGCTCACCATCGTCGACCGCAACGGCGTGCCCGTGCGCATCGGCGATGTGGCCAAGGTCATCGACGGCGCCGAGAACGACTTCGTCGGGGCCTGGCAGAACGGCCAGCCTGGCCTGGGCATCATCATCCGCCGCCAGCCGGGCGCCAACATCGTCGCCACGGCCGACCGCATCCAGGCCGCCCTGCCCGAGCTGGCCGCGCGCCTGCCTGCCAGCGTCACGGTCGAGGTGCTCAACGACCGCACGCGCACCATCCGCTCGTCCTTGCACGAGGTCGAGCTCACGCTCGCGCTGACCTTCGTGCTCGTTGTGGTGGTGATGGGCGCCTTCCTGCGCCAGGTCTCGGCCACCGTCATCGTCACCGCGGTGCTGGGCGTGTCCATGATCGCCACGGTGGCGGCCATGGACGTGCTCGGCTTCAGCCTCAACAACCTGACGCTGGTGGCGCTCATCATCGCCATGGGCTTCGTGGTGGACGACGCCATCGTGGTGGTCGAGAACATCCACCGCCACCTCGAAGATGGCCTGCCCATGCGCGAGGCCGCGCTCAAGGGCTCGGGCGAGATCGGTTTCACCGTGCTGTCCATCAGCGTCTCGCTGGTGGCGGCTTTCATCCCGCTGTTGTTCATGGGCGGGGTGGTGGGGCGCCTGTTCAGCGAGTTCGCGGTCACCGTCACGGCGGCCATCGGCGTCTCGGTGATCACCTCGCTCACGCTGGCGCCCATGCTCGCTTCGCGCTGGATGTCGCGCGCACCAGCCCACCACGAGGGCGGCTGGGTGCAGAAGCTGATAGATGCCTATGGCCGCAGCGTGGGTTGGGCGCTTGACCACAGCCGGCTGATGCTGGGCCTGTTCTTCACGACCATGGGCCTGGCTGTGGCGGCCTACGCACTCATCCCCAAAGGCTTCTTCCCCCTGCAGGACACGGCCTTCGTGCTGGGCACCACGCTGGCCGCACAAGACGAGTCCTACGAGGCCATGGTCGACAAGCACGCGGCGCTCGCCCGCATCCTCGACGAGGACCCGGCGGTGCTCGGCTACAACCAGACGGTGGGGGGCTCCAGCGGCAGCGTCTCCGGCGGCCGCTTCTTCATCGTCCTGAAAGACCGCTCCAAGCGCGACGTCTCGGCCCAGGGCTTCATCGACCGCGTGCGGGCCAAGACCTCGCAGGTGCCCGGCATCACGCTGTTCATGCGCGCGGCGCAAGACATCAACCTGGGCACCGGCTCGCCGCGCACGCAGTACCAATACGCGCTGCTGGGTGACGACAGCGCCAGCCTGGGCCAATGGGCCGAAAAGCTGACAGAGCGCCTGGCGCGCCTGCCGCAGTTCCGCGACGTCTCCAACGACCTGCAACTCGGCGCCGGCATCACCCGCCTGACCATCGACCGCGTCGCCGCAGCCCGCCATGGCCTGAGCGTGGACGACATCAACCAGGTGCTCTACAGCGCTTACGGCCAGCGCCAGATCGCCGAGACGCAAACCGAGCAGAACCAGTACCAGGTCATCCTCGAAATCGACCCCGCCCTGCGCGGCCAGACCGACAGCCTGAACTGGCTGCACCTGCGTTCGGCCAAGACCGGTCAGATGGTGCCCCTGGCCGAGGTCGCGCGCCTGGAGCCGCCCGAAACCGGCGCCGTCAGCATCGCGCGACTGGCCATGTCGCCCGCGGTGAACCTGTCGTTCAACCTGGCGCCGGGCGTGGCCCTGGGTGACGCCGTCAAGCTGCTCGACGACGTCCGCCAGGAGCTGCAGGTGCCCGACAGCATCAGCGGCCGGTTCCAGGGCGCGGCGCAAGCCTTCCAGGACTCGCTGGCCACCCAGCCCTTCCTGATCCTGGCGGCGCTGCTGGCGGTCTACATCATCCTGGGCGTGCTCTACGAGAGCTTCGTGCACCCGCTGACCATCCTGTCGACGCTGCCCTCGGCCGGCATTGGCGCGGTCGCTGCCTTGTGGTTCAGTGGGCAGGACTTCTCCATCATGGCGCTCATCGGCGTGGTGCTGCTGATCGGCATCGTCAAGAAGAACGGGATCATGATGGTCGACTTCGCCCTGCAGGCCCAGCGCGAACAAGGCCTGAGCCCGCGCCAGGCCATCGAGCAGGCCTGCGTGGTGCGCTTTCGTCCCATCATGATGACCACGCTGGCCGCCTTGCTGGCGGCCATCCCGCTGATGCTCGGCTTCGGCACGGGCGCCGAGCTGCGCCAGCCGCTGGGTTACGCCGTGGTGGGGGGCCTGCTGCTCAGCCAGGTGCTCACGCTCTACACGACGCCGGTGGTCTACCTCGCGCTTGACCGCCTGTTCCACAAGCAGGCGAGGGCGGCGTTGCCGCAAGACGCGCCTGCGTGAATGGGCACAGCCAGGAGGGCCAAGGGATAGCCTGACGCGTGCCTGTCAGGGCGCTGTGCTACGCTGATTTCAATCACTTGACTGCACACGCCATCCCATGTCCGGCCTGCTTCCCAACATCGATCCCGACGGTCTGCTCGAGTTCTCGGTCGTCTACACCGACCGTGCGCTCAACCACATGTCCAAGCGCTTCCAGGGCGTCATGACCGACATCTCGGCCATGCTCAAGCGCGTCTACAACGCCCCCTCGGCGGTGCTGGTGCCCGGCAGCGGCACCTTCGGCATGGAGTCCGTGGCGCGCCAGTTCGCGCAGGGCAAGCACGTGCTGGTCATCCGCAACGGCTGGTTCAGCTACCGCTGGACGCAGATCTTCGAGATGGGCTCGATCCCGGCCAGCCACACCGTGCTCAAGGCCCGCCGCGTTGCAGACGGCCCGCAAGCCGCCTGGGCCCCTGCGCCCATCGAAGAAGTCGTCGCCACCATCCTGCGTGAAAAGCCTGCGCTCGTCTTCGCGCCGCACGTCGAAACCGCAGCCGGCATGATCCTGCCCGACGACTACCTCAAGGCCGTTGCCGACGCCGTGCACGAGGTCGGCGGCCTGTTCGTGCTCGACTGCATCGCCTCCGGCGCCATGTGGGTCGACATGAAAACCACCGGTGTCGACATCCTCATCAGCGCGCCGCAAAAGGGCTGGAGCAGCTCGCCTTGCTGCGCCATGGTCATGCTCAGCGAGCGCGCCCGCACGGCCATCGACGCCACGCAAAGCACCACCTTCGCCATGGACCTCAAGAAGTGGCTGCAGATCATGGAGACCTACGAAGGCGGTGGCCACGCCTACCACTCCACGCTGCCCACCGACGCCTTGCTGCGCCTGCGCGACGCCATGGCCGAAACCGAGGCCTACGGCTATGAGAAGGTGCGCCAGGAGCAAATCGCCCTGGGCAGCCAGGTGCGCGAACTGATGGTGCGCCATGGCTACCCCAGCGTCGCCGCAGCAGGTTTTCAGGCGCCGGGCGTGGTGGTCAGCCACACCACCGACCCCGACATCCAGAACAGCAAGAAGTTCCTGGCCCTGGGCCTGCAGACCGCCGCCGGCGTGCCCCTGCAGTGCGACGAGCCCGCCGACTTCCGCACCTTCCGCGTGGGCCTGTTCGGCCTGGAGAAGTGGCACAACGTTGCCCGTTCGGTGGCCCACCTGTCCGATGCGCTGCAAGCCATCGCGGCCGCACGCTGAAGCCCCCTCAACCCCTGGCTTTCACCGATGACGTGAACGTCAGGCGGCTTTAACTTGGGGGCTCCTCATCTTGATGGAGGGGTCTTCATGGGCACGGTCAGCCGCCTGTCGCAGCACCACGTGGTTTCTCGTCGCCGCTCGACGCGGCGCAAGGCGGTCCTGCGGCGCCACCTCGCTTGGCCGCCAGCCGAAGGCCTTTCGTCGTCCGCCGACGCGCCTGATCGGGCGCCAGTCGCCGTGGCCCAGCCCAACGCCGATGGCCTGGCCCCATTGGGTTTCGACACCCGCCCCGAGCCCAGCGCCCTCGACCTGCCGCTCAACACCCTCACTTGGTCCGCGCCATTCACCTGGCTGAGAGCGGGTTGGCGCGACTTCACCCGAGCGCCCGTCATCGGCCTGTTTTACGGGCTGTGCTTCGTGCTCATGGGTTGGGCCTTGGTGGGCACCTTCCAGCGTGCGCCCGAGTACACCCTGGCCCTGTCCGCAGGTTTCTTGTTGCTGGGCCCGTTCTTGTGCCTGGGCCTGTACCACGCCAGCCGAGAGCTGGAGCAGGGCCGTCAGCCAAGCCTGCTGCGCTCTCTCGCCGCCTGGCGCATCAGCAGCGCGCAACTGGCCATCTTCGCGGCCGTGTTGCTCGTGCTCGAGATGCTGTGGGGCCGCGCCGCCATGATCGTTTTCGCCATCAGCTTCGAAGGCGTGCCAGATTTCAGCGGGCCCTTGTCGAGCTTCCTCACCGAAGAGTTCATCACCTTCGGGGTCGTTTACGCGGTCGTTGGCGCCATCTTTGCCGGGTTGATTTTTGCCATCAGCGTGGTGAGCATGCCCATGATCCTTGACCGCTCGGTCGATGCCGTGTCGGCTGGCCTGCTGAGCATGCGCCTGGTGGCCACCCAGCCCGGCGTGATGTGGCTGTGGGCGGCGCTCATCGGGCTGCTCAGCCTGGTGGCGATGCTGCCCGGCTTCGTGGGCTTGCTGCTGGTGGCGCCGGTGCTGGGTCACGCCTCGTGGCACGCCTACCGCGCGGCCCTGGCCGACGTGCCCAACAGCCCACCCTGAACAGGGGGGTGAGCCCGCGTGAGCGGGTGCATCCATCTCGGCAGCTCGGCCCGTAGTGGGGGTGCGCGCAAGAGAAAGGTCTCTTGCGTGCATCACAAACTACCCGGAGTCCAGCCATGTTCAAGCCTTCCATCCTGGCCCTGGCGGCCATCTTCTCTGTGCCCGTTGCGCAAGCCGAAGCCCTCTACGGCCTGACCACCGACAACCGCCTGATCACCTTCGACACCGCCGCACCGAGCATGGGCTCGGCCGTCGGCCTGAGCGGCCTGGCCGCATCCGAAAAGCTGCTCGGCCTCGACGCGCGTCCCACCAACGGCCAGCTCTACACCCTGAGCAACCTGGGCAACGTCTACACCCTTGACGCCAGCACGGGCGCTGCCACCTTTGTGGCCTCGCTGAAGGCCCCGATCAACGGCAGCCTGCTCGGCTTTGACTTCAACCCCAATGCCGACGTCAGCGGCGCGGCCTCCCTGCGCGTCCTCACCGCGGCGGGCGACAACTACGCCGTCAACGTCAACCCTGGTGCCAACCTGGGCGCCGTCACCAAGCAGACCAACGTCAGCTCGGCCAGTGGTGCGCTCAAACTCACCGGCGCGGCTTACAGCAACAACGACACCAGCCCTGCCACGCCGACGGTGCTGTTCGCCATCGACACCGTCAGCAGCAGCCTGTTCTCGACCTCGGCGCCCGGAGGTGGCGTGTACACCCGCGTGGGCAGCCTGGGTGCCAGCTCGCTCAACGTCTTCGGTTTCGACATCTCGGGCTCGGGCGTGGCGTATGCAGGCCTGACCGGCGACGACAGCTACTCCAGCCTCTACACCATCGACCTGCAGACCGGCGCAGCCAGCCTGATCGGCGCCTTCGGCATCCAGGGCAACACCGCGCTGCCCACCATCGTGGGCCTGGCCGTGGCCCCTGCCGTGCCCGAGCCCTCGACCGTGGGCCTGATGCTGGCGGGTCTTGGCGCCGTCGGCTTTGGCCTGCGCCGCGCTCGCGCTCAGGCCTGAAAGCTTCATGGCGCCTGCGTGGCGTCATGGGGCCTGTCGAGTTGACAAAGAAAAGGGGGCGAGTGGCTTGCCCCCCGAGAGGGGGCTCGGTCGGCCTGCTTTAATGCAGGTTCTTTGTGGAACGCTGCCCATTGGCAGACCGAGAATAGGCAGACCGAGCCTTGTCACTTGCTTCATCCCTGTCCTGGCGAACCGCCTGGCTGCTCGTGTTGCCGCCCATGCTTTGGGCAGGCAACGCCGTCGTCGGCCGCATGTTGGTCGGCAGCATGCCGCCCGTGGCGATGAACGGCCTGCGCTGGCTGCTTGTCGCCCTCTTGCTTGCGCCGCTGGGCTGGCGGGTCCTCAAAGAGCCGTCGGCCATCTTCCAGCGCTGGCGGCACCTTGCCTTGATTGGCTCCTTGGGCGTGGGCACCTACAACGCCCTGCAGTACCTTGCCCTGCAAACCTCCTCGCCCATCAACGTCACGCTCATTGGCGCCAGCATCCCTGTGTGGATGATGGTCGTGGGGCGCCTGTGCTTTGGCCAGCCGCTGCTGCGGCGGCAGTTGTTTGGCGCGGCCTTGTCGGTGGCCGGTGTGCTGCTGGTGATGTCTCAAGGCCAATGGGCCACCCTGGCCAAACTGCGCCTGGTGCCCGGAGACCTGCTGATGCTGCTGGCCAGCCTGGCCTGGGCTTTCTACAGCTGGTTGCTGGCCCGCCCGCCAGCGTCCATGCAGGGCGCCGCTCGGCCAGATTGGGACTGGGCCGGTTTCCTTTGGATCCAGGTCGGGTTCGGCCTGCTGTGGGCGACCCTGTGCGCAGGGGCAGAGGCCGCCTGGACACCCGGCTGGAGCGAAGGCTGGCGACTGGACACCAGCACCGCACTGGGCCTGTTGTTCATCGCCATCGGCCCGTCGATCCTGGCCTACCGATGCTGGGGCCTGGGCGTTCAGGCCGTGGGCCCGACGGTGGCGGGCTTTTTCAGCAACCTGACGCCGGTTTTCGCGGCCACCTGGTCCACCTTGCTGCTGGGGCAGGGGCCTCGTTGGTACCACCCGCTGGCGCTGCTCCTCATCGCTGCGGGCATCGTCGTGTCATCGGGCTGGCGCCCTCGACTCAATAGCGGCGACGGGGCCCGCCGCGCTTGAACGGCGGCTGGCCGCGCCAGTAACGCAGCATCAACCAGCCACCCAGCATGCCGCCCAGGTGAGCGAAGTGCGCCACACCCGAAGACGTGCCGGTCACGCCCAGGAACAACTCGATGCCACCGTAGACGGCCACGAACACCTTGGCCTTCATCGGGATGGGTGGGAACAGCGGCATGATCGTGCGCTCGGGGAACATCATCCCGAAGGCGAGCAGCAGGCCGAACAGCCCGCCCGAGGCGCCCACCGTGGGGTTGTGGTAGCCCGCCAACATCGAAATCAACAGCTGCGTGGCTGCTGCGGTGAGCACGCTGGCGCCCAGGAACTCGATGTACCGGCGCTGGCCCCAGATGCGTTCGAGCTCGCTGCCGAACATCCACAGGCCCAACATGTTGAAGAAGATGTGGCCGATCGAGCCGTGCAGGAAGGCGTAGGTCAGCACCTGCCACGGGTAGAACTGGCCGCTCTCAAGTGGCCAAAGCGCCATGTACATGGACAATGCCCCCCCCAGGAGGTCGTCCAGGAAATACATGGCCACGTTGATCAGGATGAGCGCCTGGGTGATGGGGGGCATCGGTGGCATGGGGCAACAGCGGGTGTGTGGTCGACCCCGGATCATAGAGGCAAGACCCCTGTGCTATCCTTGCGGCCTTCCTGCATCAGGGCCCTGGTGGTGAAATTGGTAGACGCGCCGGATTCAAAATCCGGTTCCGCAAGGAGTGTCGGTTCGAGTCCGACCCGGGGCACCAAGCAGCTTGCACAAGCTTGCACACAGAGCCGGCACATGCCGTGGGCGATGGCCGCGTGAAGTCATGACCTACCCGACTCTCGAAGACGCCATCGGCAAAACCCCGCTGGTTCGCCTGCAACGCGTGCCCGGGGCCGACAACGACGCCCGCGGCAACGTCATCCTCGCCAAGCTTGAAGGCAACAACCCGGCTGGCTCGGTCAAGGACCGCCCTGCCATCAACATGATCCGCCGCGCCGAAGAGCGTGGCCAGATCAAGCCCGGCGACACCCTCATCGAAGCCACATCCGGCAACACTGGCATCGCGCTGGCCATGGCCGCCGCCATCCGCGGCTACCGCATGGTGCTGATCATGCCGGAGGACCTCTCCATCGAGCGCGCCCAGACCATGAAGGCCTTCGGCGCCGAGCTCATCCTCACGCCCAAGAGCGGTGGCATGGAATACGCCCGCGACCTGGCCGACCAGATGGTGCGCGAAGGCAAGGGCGTGGTGCTCGATCAGTTCGCCAACCCCGACAACCCGGCGGTGCACTACGACACCACGGGCCCGGAGATCTGGCTGGACACGCAAGGGCGCATCACCCACTTCGTCAGCGCCATGGGCACCACCGGCACCATCACCGGGGTCTCGAAGTTCCTCAAGGAAAAGAGCCCCGAGGTGCGCATCGTCGGTGCCCAGCCGCAAGAAGGCTCGCGCATCCCCGGCATCCGCAAGTGGCCCGAGGCCTACCTGCCCAAGATTTACGAGCCCGGCCGCGTCGACGAAATCATCCACGTCAGCCAGGCCGATGCCGAAGACATGGCCCGCCGCCTGGCCCGTGAAGAAGGGCTCTTCTGCGGCATCTCGGCCGCCGGCGCCTGCTGGGTGGCCCTGCAATTGGCCCAGCAACTGAGCAACGCCACCATCGTCTTCATCGTCTGCGACCGGGGCGACCGCTACCTGTCGACCGGCGTCTTCCCCGCCTGATCAGCGGATCTCCACCCAGCCCGCAACCTTCGCAGCCCAGCCATGGACCTGATCCACAAGGAACTCGACGCCCGCGGCCTGCTTTGTCCGCTGCCCATCCTCAAGGCCAAAAAGGCCCTGTCCGACATGCACAGCGGTGAAATCCTGCGCGTGCTGGCCACCGACCCAGGCTCTGTGCGCGACTTCCAGGCTTTTGCCCGGCAAACCGGCAACGACCTGGTCGACCAACAGGCCAAAGAGGTCGATGGCAAAGAGGAATACACGCACCTGCTGCGTCGGCGTTGAGGGCTGATGGGCTCTGGCGCCCTCGCCGAGGCAGGGTGCTCACGGCGCGGCAGCGCGTCCATCAGGCTGCTGCCGCGCGCGGTTCAGGGCGCCCAAGCGCTCAGGCGTCGCCGAGCAGGTCGCCGCCCTGAGGAGCGATCAGCCCCAGGTGCCTGAATGCGGCCGACGTCGCCACCCGCCCGCGCGGCGTGCGCTGCAAAAAGCCCTGCTGAATCAGGTATGGCTCGATCACGTCTTCGATCGTGTCGCGCTCCTCACCGATGGCCGCTGCCACGTTGTCCAGGCCCACCGGGCCGCCATCGAAGCGGTGGATGATGGCCTCGAGCAGCTTGCGGTCCATCACGTCAAAGCCGATCGGGTCCACGTCCAGCATCGCCAGGGCCTTGTCCGCCATCTCCTTGGTGATGTGGCCGTCTCCTTTGACCTCGGCGTAGTCGCGCACCCGGCGCAGCAGCCGGTTGGCGATGCGTGGGGTGCCGCGTGAGCGGCGGGCCACCTCCAGCGCGCCTTCGGCATCGATGGGCGCGCCCAGCAGCCCGGCCGAGCGCGTGACGATGCGCTGCAACTCGGGCGCTGTGTAGAACTCCAGCCGCGCCACGATGCCGAAGCGATCGCGCAGCGGGTTGGTCAGCATCCCGGCTCGTGTGGTGGCGCCCACGAGGGTGAAGGGCTGCAGGTCCAGCTTGATGGAGCGCGCAGCTGGCCCTTCGCCAATCATGATGTCGATCTGATAGTCCTCCAGCGCGGGGTAGAGGATCTCCTCCACCACCGGGCTGAGTCGGTGGATTTCGTCGATGAACAGAACGTCGTTGCGCTCCAGGTTGGTCAGGATGGCCGCCAGGTCCTTCGGCTTTTCCAGCACAGGCCCCGAGGTTTGGCGCAAGTTGACACCCAGTTCGGTGGCGATGATGTGGCTCAGCGTGGTTTTGCCCAGGCCAGGCGGCCCGAACAGCAACACGTGGTCCAGGGCCTCGCTGCGTTTTTTGGCCGCACCGATGAATATTTCCAATTGCTCACGTGCCTTGGCCTGCCCGATGTACTCATCCAGGTCTTTGGGGCGCAGTGCGCGCTCGAGCACGTCCTCCTGAGGGGAACTGACGCCAGCCTCCACCACGCGCCCGGAGGGCACGTTTTCCGTGGCGCCACCCTGGCGCGGGGAGCGGGCGGGCCCGCTGCGGCCGGAGCCGAAATCGTCGGTCTGGATGCTCATGGCGCGATTATCCGGCCCAGGGCGGTGTTGCATCAGGGCAACGATGAGCCGCATGGAGCATCGTTATGACAACCATGTCATCAAGCAACTTTGAAAAATCTGGTGCAATCCCCAACAGTTCCAGCGCTCGAACGGCGTGGCGGGGTCACCCAGTGACTTGCAGACACGCGCCGGCGAAGCTGGAGCCTCTGGTTCAAACTTTGGAGAACTCCATGAAAAAGACTGTGCTGGCTCTGGCCGCCATCGCTGCCTCCTCGGCTGCTTTCGCTCAATCTTCCGTCACCCTGTACGGTGTGGTCGACGCTTCTGTTGAGTCCGTCAAGGGCGACAAGACCGTCACCCGCGTGTCCTCCGACAACCTGGCTTCTTCGCGCATCGCCTTCAAGGGCGTGGAAGACCTGGGCGGCGGCCTGAAGGCCACCTTCCTGCTGGACGCCAGCGCCAAGGTCGACACCGGTGCTGCTGACTCCGCTCTGTTCAGCCGCTCTGCTTACGTGGGCCTGTCCGGTGGTTTCGGTGAAGTCCGCCTGGGTCGTCAAGACTCCCTGATCGGTGCTCAACTGTTCGGCGTGACCGGCACCCAAGCCTACGACGAAGGCAAGATCTCTGGCGTGCTGGCTGGCAACGACCTGCGTCGCCTGGACAATGCCATCACCTACATCGCCCCGACCCTGGTTCCCGGCCTGGCCTTGGCTGCCCAGTTCTCCACCGGTTACAGCGCTTCGGTCACCACCGAAGACACCGGCAATGACGGCCGCACCTACGGCTTCAGCGTCGCTTACGCCAACGGCCCCCTGTCGGCTGGCCTGGGTTACATCAAGGCCAACACGGACGTGCCCGGTGATGTCGAGAACACCGGCGTGCTGGCATACGGTGCCTACGACTTCGGCGTGGCCAAGCTGACCGCTTACTACAACACCGACGATCGCGACGGCAACTTCGACGACCGTGACCTGTACGGCTTCAAGGTTGCTGTGCCCGTGGCCACCGGCGTGACCCTGACCGGCGGCTACGCCCAGGTTCGCGGCGCCAAGGGCGACGCCACCTCGTCGACTGGCAGCTTCAACAACAAGAACACCCAGGACGACAAGGCCAGCATCCTGACCTTCCGCGCCCAGTACGACCTGAGCAAGCGCACCGCCCTGTACGCCCTGTTCACGCAAGTGCGCAACGACAAGAACACCGACCTGTCGGTGTCCGGCGTCACCACCGCCAACGACAAGTCGTCGCGCGGTCTGGCCGTCGGCGTTCGCCACAGCTTCTGATCGGTTTTCAACCGACTCAGCAAAAGGGGGCTTCGGCCCCCTTTTTTCATGGCCCTTTCGGCCTGCGGCCTGTCCCCTTGTGTTTGATCCATGTCCGCTTCGGAGTGGGCGCCTGTGTCCCGGGCGCAACAACCTAGCGGAAACCTGAGTGTCGTGTCCGAACCCCTCAGCAACAATCAGTGACGCCCCCCGTTTCAGGGGGACCATCAGGAGATACACATGCAAAAGCGCGTTCTGTCCTCGGCCATCGCTCTGGCCCTGACCGCCCTGGCCTCGGGCACCGCACTGGCCCAGTCCAGCGTCACCATCTACGGCAACATCGACGTTTCGGTTGACCGCGTCAAGAAGGACGCAGGAACTCGCCTGCTGCCGGCATCGAGCGGCTTTGGCGCTCCTGGTGACGCTGCATACGCCGCGTTGAACAACGGCCTGAGCAACAAAGCCAGCGTCACCCGCGTGGGCCCTGACCTGAGCTCGCAGTCCGCTTTGGGCTTCAAGGGTGTGGAAGACCTCGGCGGCGGCTACAAGGGCAACTTTGTGCTGGAAGGTCAGATGGGCGTTGATAACGGCGCGCTGCTCCGCGATAGCCGCATGTTTGGTCGTCAAGCCTATGTTGGCTTGACCACGCCCTTCGGCGAAGTCCGCTTGGGTCGCCAGTACGCTCCGATCTTTTTCTCCAGCGCCGTGATCACCACCGAGCGCTTTGGCGGCACCGACCAGTTCGTGGAGGGGGGTCTTTCCAACACGCTGAACATCCGCTGGGACAATGCCATCACCTACTCCGCACAGGTTGGTGGTTTCCGTGGTCAGCTGGGTTTCTCGCCCAACGCTGGCGTGGCTGACAGCGTCAACGGCAACCGCACCACCACGGCTGTGGCCGGCAGTGACTCGACGGGCTCGATCCTGGGTGGCAACAACAGTGGCGCCTCGGGCGAGAAGACGTCTGGCCGTGGTCGCAGCTGGGGTGCCTTCGGTGCCTACACCGTCAGCGACCTGACCCTCAGCGCCGGTTACGGTTCCACTGCGTTCAAGAACGTGCCGGTGTACATCGGCACCACCTCCTCTGCATCGCCGACGCCCTCGGCCCTGACCTTGCTCGGCACCTTTGACGATTACAGCGTCTGGAACCTGGGCGCCAAGTACGTGCTGAAGGACCTGGGCTTGACGTTCAATGGTGCGTTTGGCCGCGGCACCTATGACGTGACGTCGGTGGGCAACATGGCTCAGTACTTTGGCGTTGAGGCTGGCAAGCTGAAGGTCAGTTCGCTGGTGCTTGGCACCCGCTATGAGATCGGCGCTGTCGCCTTCCTGGCCCAGTGGTCCGAAACCAAGTTCCGCAACGAGAGCCGCGGCAAGAACAAGGCGTTCACCCTCGGCGCCGAGTACTCGCTGTCCAAGCGGACCACCGTGTACACCCGCTATGAGCAAATCAAGGACAAGGGTGTTGGACCTGCTGTGACGCTGGCGGCCGCTGGCATCCGTGAAGTCCCCACCATCGCCGGCGCTGGCATCACGCCCGATGGCAAGACCTCGCTGCTCGCCCTGGGCGTTCGCCACAACTTCTGATCGGTTATCAGCCGCCTCAGTCAAAGCCGCCTTCGGGCGGCTTTTTTCATGCGACGTCCACCCGCGTCACTCAAGGCGCCCAGCGACGGTCATCGCCGAACGAAAACGGGCCCCGAGGGGCCCGTTGTGTTGACCGATGCGGGGCGGGTTGCCCCAAATGGCTCAGTCCTTGATCAGGCGCTCATTGGCCAGCAACTGCTGCACCGTCTCACGCTCGCGGATCACCCAGGTCTGCGCGCCGTCCACCATCACCTCGGCCGCACGGCCTCGGGTGTTGTAGTTGCTGGCCATCGTCATGCCATAGGCGCCAGCCGACAGCACGGCCAGCACGTCACCAGGCTGCACAGCCAGCGAGCGGTCTCGGCCCAGCCAGTCGCCTGACTCGCACACCGGGCCGACCACGTCCCAGGTCAGGGCAGGGCTGCCTTCGCGCTGGTGCGTGTTCACGATGCCCATCCAGGCCTCGTACAGGGCCGGGCGCATCAGGTCGTTCATGGCGGCATCGACCACGCAGAAGTTCTTCTGCTCGCCTTCCTTTAGGAAGAGCACGTCGGTCAGCAGCACGCCGGCGTTGCCCACCAGCGAGCGGCCGGGCTCGAACATCACCTCGCGCTGGCCATGGCCGCGCGCGTCGATCTTGGCCAGCAGCTTGGCGATCAGCTCGTCGGCCTTGGGCGGGGTCTCGTCGGTGTAGGTGATGCCCAGGCCACCACCCAGGTCCAGGTGGTGGATGGGGATACCGGCGGCTTCGATGGCCTCGACCAGGTCGAGCACGCGGTCGAGCGCGTCGAGGTAGGGCGAAACGTCGGTGATCTGCGAGCCGATGTGGCAGTCGATGCCGACCACCTGGATGCCCGGCAGCGAAGCGGCGCGGCGGTAGGTGGCCAGGGCCAGCTCATGCGCCACACCGAACTTGTTGCCCTTCAGCCCCGTCGAGATGTAGGGGTGGGTGCCGGCGTCCACGTCGGGGTTGACGCGCAGGCTAACGCGGGCCGTCAGGCCCAGGCCCGCGGCCACTTGCGACAGCACCTCGAGTTCGGCCGTGCTTTCCACGTTGAAGCACTTCACGCCCGCCTGCAGCGCTTCGGCCATTTCGGCGCGGGTCTTGCCCACGCCTGAGAAAACCACCTTGGCGGCGTCACCCCCAGCGACCAGCACGCGGGCCAGCTCACCCGATGAGACGATGTCGAAGCCGCAGCCCGCCTGGGCAAAGGTTTGCAGCACCGCCAGGTTGGAGTTGGCCTTGATGGCGTAGCAGACCAGGTGCTTGCGACCTTGCAGCGCGCGCTGGTAGGGCGCGAGGGCGGCCAGCATGGCGCGGCGCGAGTAAACGTACAGCGGCGTGCCGTGTTGGCCAGCCAGGTCGGCCAGGCGCACGTCGTCGAGGTACAGGTCCGGGCCGCGCCAGGACAGGAAGGGGGAGCCGGGGAGGGTCATTGCGAGGCTGCAGGGGCAGGTTGAGGGGCGGCTTGCGCCGGTGCGGGCAGGTACAGCGGACCCTTGAGGCCACAGCCGCTCAGCAGCAAAGAGGCCCCAAGTGCGACGGCGGCTGCCAGTCTGCCTAGAATTCGGATGTTGTGTTCCATGCCCCCGATTCTAAGGAAACCGCCATGTCCACCCCCGGCGCCCCCCAGGCCCTGACCGATGCCCAGTACCACGAGGTCATTTCTGCCACCCTGGCGCGCATCGAAAAGACGGTCGACACCTGGCTTGAAGAAGACGTCATCGACATCGACGCGGCCCGCACGGGTGGCATGCTGACGCTGAGCCTGCCCGATCGCAGTCAGCTCATCGTCAACGCCCAGCCGCCGCTGCAGGAGTTGTGGCTGGCGGCGCGGCGTGGCGGCTTTCACTTCAAGCTCGACGATCAGGGTGCGTGGCGCGACACGCGCTCAGGCGATGAGTTCTTCGAGCTGCTGTCTGCTTGCGCGGGCGAGCAGGCGCGCAAGCCCCTGAAGTTCTGATCACTCGGGTTTGGTGCCGCCAAAGAGATCGAGGATGCCCTTTTTCTCTTCCTGGCTGGCCGGGCTCGGCGCAGGCTGGGCCGGGTTCTCACCTTCACCCTCGTGCGAGAGTTCCTTCACACCGGTCGAAGGGGTGTATTCCTCGTAGAACCACTCTCCACCGATGTTGACCACGCCCTCGGGTGGCACCGGTTCTGCCACCGGCACGTTGCGCAGGGCGGTTGACATGAAGTCGATCCACACGGGCAGGGCCAGGCCGCCGCCGGTTTCCTTGTCGCCCAGCTTGCGGGGCTGGTCGTAGCCGATCCACACCACCGCCACGTTGTTCGGTTGGTAGCCGGCGAACCAGGCGTCCATCGAGTCGTTGGTGGTGCCGGTTTTGCCGTACAGGTCAGGGCGCTTGAGCGTGGCCTGCGCGCGCGCGGCGGTGCCCGAGCGGGTGATCTCCTGCAGCAGGCTGCCCATCACGAAGGCGTTGCGGGCGTCGATGGCGCGCATGCTTTCGTCGAGCACCGCCGGGCGGTATTGGGCCAGCACGGCCCCCCGGTTGTCCGTCACCCGCGTGACCAGCAAGGGGTTGACGCGGTAGCCACCGTTGGCGAAGACCGCGTAGCCGTCTGCCATCTGCAGCGGGGTCACGGAGCCAGCGCCCAGGGCCATCGTCAGGTAAGCGGGGTGCTTGTCGGCCTCGAAGCCGAAGCGCGTCACCCACTCCTGCGCGGTCTTGGCGCCCACCGAGCGCAACACGCGGATCGACACCATGTTCTTGGACTTGGCCAGGGCGCGGCGAACGGTCATCGGGCCTTCGAACTTGCCGTCGTAGTTCTTGGGCTCCCAGGGCTGGCTGCCCGTGGTGCCAGCGTCGAAGAACAGCGGCGCGTCGTTGACCACGGTGGCCGGCGTGAAGCCACGCTCCAGGGCCGCAGAGTAGATGAAAGGCTTGAAGCTCGAGCCCGGCTGGCGCCAGGCCTGCGTCACGTGGTTGAACTTGTTGTGCGTGAAGTCGAAGCCACCCACCATGGCGCGGATCAGGCCCGTGCGCGGGTCCATCGAGACGAGGGCGCCTTGCACCTCGGGGAACTGCATGACCACCCAGCGGTCCTGCTTGGTGTCCTTGCTGACGCGGATGACGGCGCCGCGGCGGATCTGCTGCTTGGGCGTGGCCTTCTCGTTGAGCGCGTTGCCCACGGCCTTCAGCCCCTCGGGCCCCACTTCGACCTGCTCGCCCGATTGCAGCGCTGCGACGATCTTGCGGGGCTCGGCCACCAGCACGACGGCGGCGCGCATGTCTTCGCTGTCGGGGTGGTCTTCAAGTGCTTCGGCGATGCGCACGTCGACCAGCTTGGGGTCCTGCGGCAGGTCGATGTAGCCCTCTGGGCCGCGCCAGGCCTGGCGGCGGTCGAAGTCCAGCAGGCCTTTGCGCATGGCCTTGTTGGCCGCTTCCTGCTCGACCATGTTGATCGAGGTGTAGACGTTCAGGCCTCGGGTGTAGGCGTCGGGGCCGTACTGCTCGTGCATGAGCAGGCGCGCGGCTTCGGCGGCGTACTCGGCGTGCAGCGGGATGGGCGCCTTGTTGCGGTACTTGAGCTTTTCGGCCTTGGCCTCGTCGCGTTGTTCTTCGGTGATGAAGCCGTTCTCGAGCATCCGGTCGATGATGTACTGCTGACGGATGGTGGCGCGGCGAGGGTTGCGCACGGGGTTGTAGGCCGATGGCGCCTTGGGCAGGCCGGCCAGCATGGCCGCTTCGGCGATGGTGACGTCCTTGATGGGCTTGCCGAAGTAGGTCTCGCACGCCGCTGCAAAGCCGTACGCCCTCTGACCCAGGTAGATCTGGTTCATGTAGAGCTCCAGGATCTGGTCCTTGGTCAGCAGGCTTTCAATCTTCAGCGCCAGCAAGATCTCGTAGATCTTGCGGGTCATCGTCTTTTCGGTCGGCAGGTAGAAGTTGCGGGCCACCTGCATCGTGATGGTCGAGGCGCCCTGGCTGCGGGACTCGCCGAAGTTGGCCAGGCCGGCGCGCAGCACGCCCAGGTAGTCAACGCCGCCATGGCGGTAAAAGCGCGCGTCCTCGATGGCCAGCACGGCATCGCGCATCACCTTCGGGATCTCCGCGATGCGCATGAAATTGCGCTTTTCTTCGCCAAACTCACCGATCAGGATGTTGTCGGCCGAAAAAACGCGCAGGGGCATCTTCGGTCGGTAATCGGTCAGTCCCTTGACGTCGGGCAGGTTCGGGTAGGCCACCGACAGGCCGATGCCCACCAGCAGGACGCCCGAGAGCACGGCTGCGATCACCAGGCCGCTGAGCACCAGGACGGGTCTCATGACCCAGCGCTGCCACCAGGGGCCTCGGCTGACCGAGGAAGTGGCGCTGTCGCCGCGGGAGTCTGAATCGCTCATGGGGAGGTGCTCGAGGAGGTGCCGAATTATAGAAACCCTGGGCACTCAGCTTGGCTGGCGTGTCGCGTTCCCCTCGATATTCGGCAAGTTGTTGATTTTGAAACTGTCTGTAAGGCGTGTGCATACCGCAACGAGCCTGGGTTTTCTCCTGCTTTCCACGCGTTCAGTGACAAAACCTTTGCTGATAGCATTGAAGTGGTTTATTAACTTTCCAGCGTCCATGGACGCATGGGGGACGGTGTGAGCTTTCTTGATACGCTCTTGAGCCGCAAGCACGCGCCAATGATCGGGCTGGACATCAGCTCGTCGGGCGTGAAGCTGGTCGAGCTGAGCCAGACGAACACAGGCGAGTACGTCCTGGAACGGTTCGCGTCTGAACCATTCGAAAAGGGCTGGATCGCCGACGGGCAGATCGAGAAATTCGACGAAGTGGCCGAAGCGGTCCGCAAGGTGGTCTCCAAGAGCGGCTCGCGGACCAAGCAGGTCGCCATGGCCATGCCGCAGTCGGCCGTGATCACCAAGAAGATCATGCTGCCGGCCGGCCTGCGCGAAGAAGAAATGGAACTGCAGGTCGAGGCCGAGGCCAACCAGTACATCCCGTTCTCGCTCGACGAGGTCAGCCTGGATTTCTGCGTGATTGGCCCCAGCCTGACATCCGCCGGCGACGTGGACGTCCTGATCGCCGCCTCGCGAAAAGACCGCGTTCAGGACCGTCAGGCCTTGGCGGAAGCCGCAGGCCTGAAGCCCGCGATCCTGGACATCGAGTCGCACGCCTCCCGCCTGGCCATGCAGCGCCTGGTCTCGGCCTTGCCGGGTGAGGGACGCGATGCCTTGGTCGCGCTGTTCGAGATCGGCGCCGAGAACACCAGTTTGAAGGTCCTGCGTGACAACGAGTTGCTCTATGACCGCGACCAGGCTTTCGGTGGCGCCCAGTTGACTCAGCTGATCTCTCGCCAATACGGCTTCTCGTTCGAGGAAGCCGAAGGCAAGAAGCTCTCGGGCGACCTGCCCGAAGACTTCCAAAACACCATCCTGGCGCCCTTTGTCGACAGCCTGTCGCAGGAAATCGGCCGCGCCTTGCAGTACTTCTTCACCAGCACACCCCACCACAAGGTGCACTATGTGATGCTGGCCGGTGGCACGGCCACCTTGCCCGGGCTCAAGGAGCGCGTGACCGACCTGACCGGTTTCGCGTCCATGGTCGTCAACCCCTTCGAAGGCATGAAACTCGGTTCGGCCGTGCGTGAGAGCAAGCTGCGCCGTGAGGCCCCCGCTTACCTGACCGCCTGTGGCCTGGCCATGCGGAGGTTCCTCGCATGATCTTGATCAACCTCCTGCCTCACCGCGAGGAAAAACGCCGCCTGCGCAAGCAGGCCTTCTTTGCTGGCCTCGGGCTGTCCCTGGCCGCTGGTGCCTTGATCGTGGCGCTGGCGTATGGCGTCCAGGCGCAGATGATCTCCAGCCAGCAAGAGCGCAACCAGTTCCTGCGCTCGGCCATCACCAAGCTCGACGAAGAAATCAAGGACGTGTCGGCCCTCAAGGCCGAGATCGAGTCCCTGAAGGCGCGTCAGCGCGCGGTGGAAGACCTGCAGACCGGCCGCAACATGCCCGTTTACCTGCTCAACGAGCTGGTGGCCCAGACGCCCGAGGGCATCTACCTGACGGCCATCCGCCAGAACGGCCGGACCGTGCAGGTCACGGGCATGGCGCAGACCAACGAGCGGGTCTCCGAGTTCCTGCGCAACACCGGCGGTCGCTCGACCTGGCTGGAGCGCCCTGAACTCGTGGAAATCAAGGTGTCAAGCCAGGCCACGAAGGACGCCCGTGCGGCCAAGCGCCTGTTCGAATTCACCATGCGGGTCTCCTTGAAGCAGCCTGCTTCCGAAGAGAGCGCCGAGGGCGCATCCCGTCCGCGTGGCGCTGGCAAGCCTGCGGCCAAACCTGCCGGTCAGTCCTGAGGAGTCGCAGGTGGCCAAAACCAACATGAACATCGACGTCAGCGCCCTCTTTGAACAGGCCCAGAGCCAGTTCAGCGGGCTCAACCCGAACGAGCCGGGGCAGTGGCCCCTGCTGCCCAAGCTGGCGAGCTTCGTCTTCGCTGCCATCCTGATCGTCGGCGTGGGCTGGGTCGCCTTGCTGTCCGGGCAGCGCGACGAGCTCGACGCGGAGCGCAACAAGGAGCCGCAACTCAAGCAGGAGTACCGCGACAAGGTGGCTCAGGCGGTCAACCTGGCGGAGTTGCGCAAGCAGCTCATCCAGGTCGACGAGTACGTCAAGCAGCTTGAAAAGCAACTGCCGGGCAAGGCCGAGATGGACGCGCTGCTGTCGGACATCAACCAGGCGGGGCTGGGCCGCGGCCTCGACTTCGAGCTGTTCCGTCCTGGGCAAGTCGTGGTCAAGGACTACTACGCCGAGTTGCCGATCTCCATCCGTGTGACGGGGCGCTACCACGACGTCGGCGCTTTCACCGCGGACATCGCCAACCTGTCCCGCATCGTGACCTTGCACAACCTGGTGATCACCAATGTGGGCAAGGACGCCGGTCAGGGCAACCTGGCCCTGGAAGCCACTGCACGCACCTACCGCTACCTTGACCAGGCCGAGCTCGACGCCCTGCGCGCCGAAAAGAGCAAGGCTGGCAAAGGCAAGAAGGGGGGCAAGAAATGAACGCGCCCTTGAAGACCACTCGCCTGGCCTGCCTGGCCCTGGTGCTGCCGTTGATGCTGAGCGCCTGCGGCGGCGAGCAGGACGAGCTGCAGGCCTGGATGGACCAGGAGCGCCAGCACGTCAAGCCCAATGTGCAGCCGCTGTCGCCGCCCCAGAAGTTCAACCCGGAAACTTACTCGGGGTTGGAGGGCGTCGAGCCCTTCAGCACGCAAAAGTTGACAGGCGCCCTCAGGCAGGAGGCACGTCAGCCCAACTCTGCTGTGGCAGCCGAGCTCAACCGCCGCAAGGAGCCCCTGGAGGCTTACCCGCTGGACAGCATGTCCATGGTGGGCAGTGTCCAGAAGCAAGGGCGGCCATATGCCCTGCTCAGGGTCGACAACCTGCTCTATCAGGTCAAGGCAGGCGACTACCTGGGTCAGAACTACGGAAAGATCCTGAAGATCACCGAAACCGAGATCTCACTGCGTGAGATCGTGCAGGATGCCGCTGGCGAGTGGATCGAGCGGCCGACCACCCTGCAGTTGCAAGAGGGTGGCAAGTGATGATGAAGCTGGAGAACGCATCAATGAAAACGTGGCGTCTTGCGATGGCCGGGGTTGCCCTGGCACTGGTGTCGCCCCTGACCCTGGCGGCCGCGGCCATTCAGGCCATCACCAGCACGCAGCAGGCGGGCACGGAGGTCGTGAGAATCGACCTGTCCGAACCCCTCGCCACGCTGCCTGCCGGCTTCGTGGTGCAGGCGCCGCCTCGCATCGCCATCGACCTGCCGGGTGTGACCAACGCCCTGGCGCGCAACGTGGTCGAGATCAACAACGGCAACCTGCGCACGGTCAACGTGGCCAACGCCGGCGACCGCAGCCGCGTGGTGCTCAACCTGCGCCAGGCGACCACCTATCGGGCGCAGTTGCAGGGCAAGTCTCTGCTGCTGATCCTGGACCCGGCCGTCGGTGCGGCACCGGCCCCGGCTCAGACCGCGCAGCCCGCCCAGGCTCAGGCCAAGGCCGGCGCAGCGAACGCCGAGCCGGTGCATTTCGCCGAGAACAAGAACGCCACCCCGCTGGCCCTCAAGGAAATCGATTTCCGCCGTGGGCAGGATGGTGCGGGTCGCGTGATCGTCGAGTTGCCCAACAACCAGGTGGGCGTGGACATTCGGCAGCAGGGCCCGTCCCTGGTGGTCGAGTTCGTGCGGGCCACGCTGCCCGAGCGGCTGCGCAAGCGCTTCGATGTGGGCGACTTTGGCACCCCGGTGCAGAAGGTCACCGCCTCGCAAAGTGGCGATCGCGTCAAGCTCACCGTTGACCCCACGGGCGACTGGGAACACTCTGCCTACCAGAGCGACAACCAGTTCGTGCTGGAAGTGCGCGCGCGCAAGGTTGACCCCAACAAGTTGACCAAGGGCCCCGGCTACTCGGGCGAGAAGCTGTCGCTGAACTTCCAGAACATCGAAGTGCGCGCGCTGCTGCAGGTGATCGCCGACTTCACGAACTTCAACGTGGTGACGTCCGACACCGTCACGGGCAACGTGACCCTTCGTCTGAAGGACGTGCCCTGGGATCAGGCCCTGGACATCATCCTGCAGTCCAAGGGGCTGGGCGTTCGCAAGTCGGGCAACGTGCTGTGGATCGCGCCCAAGGATGAGATCAACGCCAAGGAAAAGATCGACCTGGAGGCCAAAGCTCAGGTGGCGGCACTTGAGCCCCTGCGCACGCAGTCCTTCCAGCTGAACTACGCCAAGGCCGAGGACATCGCCAAGGGCCTGGCTGGCCGCAGTGCCGGTGGTTCGGGTGGTGGCAGCGGGCAAGGCAATGGCCGCATCTTGTCGCCACGTGGCAGCGTGATCTCCGAATCCCGCACCAACCAGCTGTTCGTCAACGACATCCCGTCCAAGCTGGAAGAAATCCAGGCCCTGATCACCAAGATCGACGTGCCGGTTCGCCAGGTGCTGATCGAGGCGCGCATCGTCGAGGCCGATGATTCCTTCAGCCGCAACCTGGGCGTGCGCCTGGGCACCAAGAACAGTGGCTCGGTGGCTTCGTCTGGCAACCTGAACGTGGGCGTCTCCGGCAACTACTCTGGCGTGGTGGCCGAAACCGGTCAGACCCTGTCGGGCTCGGCCGCGAGCGTGGCCAACAGCTACTTCGTGAACCTGCCTGGTGCCGGCATCAACGGCTTCAACGCCGCGTCGGTGGGCGTGTCCTTGTTCACCTCCAGCGTGAACCACGCCCTGAACCTGGAAATCTCGGCCCTCGAAGCCGATGGCCGTGGCAAGATCGTCTCCAGCCCGCGCGTCATCACCGCCGACCAGGTCAAGGCGCTGATCGAGCAGGGCACCGAATTGCCCTATCAGACGGCAACGTCGAGTGGCGCCACCGCCATCACCTTCCGCAAGGCCAACCTCAAGCTCGAGGTGACGCCGCAGATCACCCCGGAAGGCAGCGTGATCCTCGACGTCGATGTCAACAAGGACAGCGTGGGCCAGATCACCACGGCTGGCTTCGCCATCGACACCAAGCACGTGCAGACGCAGGTGCTGGTCGAGAACGGTGGCACCGTGGTCATTGGCGGCATCTTCCAGCAGACCGAGAGCAACGCCGAACAGCGCGTGCCGCTGTTGGGCGACATCCCCTACCTGGGCGCCCTGTTCCGCAACAGCTCGCGCAGCACCCAGCGCCGCGAACTGCTGATTTTCCTGACGCCCAAGGTGGTGTCCGACCGCACGGCATTGCGTTGATGTCGTCGGTGGTGGCTTTGGTGGGCTTGCCCGGAGGGGGCAAGTCCACGGTCGGGCGGCAGTTGGCCCGGCGCCTGGGGGCCCGCTTCCTGGACGCGGACGCGGTGCTCGAAGAGCGGATCGGCATGCCGATCCGTTCGTATTTTGAGCAGCACGGGGAGCAGTCGTTTCGCGACCTCGAAGAGCAGGTCATCCAGGAGCTGACCGCCCCTGAGCAGGGGCCTTTGATCCTGGCCACGGGCGGTGGTGCGGTGCTGCGTCCCGCCAACCGCAAGCATTTGCACGAAGGCGCCACGGTCATTTACCTGCGCTCGACGCCCGAGGAGTTGTTCAAGCGCTTGAGGCACGACACCCAGCGCCCCCTTTTGCAGGTGGCCGATCCGCTGGCCAAGCTGAGGGAGCTCCACGCCCAACGTCACCCCCTGTACGAGGAGGTGGCGCATTACCGGGTGGACACAGGGCGTCCGTCGGTGGCGACCTTGGTCAACATGATCATGATGCAGCTTGAACTCGCGGGGCTGTTGCCCGAGCTGACGGCTCCGCCCGCGGAGCCGTCACAGCCGGTGTGACGCGCCGTCACGGCGAACCCCCATGAAAAAGGCCGAACGGATGTTCGGCCTTTTTGTTGGTTCGCGCAGGCCTGCGGCCTGCCGAACCGGATCAGCCCAGTCGGGCCAATTGCCCTTGCAGGCGCTCCACCGTGGCGCCGAAATCGGCCACACGCTGCTTCTCCTGCTCGACCACGGCTGCGGGCGCGCGGGCCACGAAGCTTTCGTTGCCCAGCTTGCCCTGGGCCTTGGCGATCTCGCCCTGCAGGCGGGTGATTTCCTTGCCCAGGCGAGCCTTCTCGGCTTCGACGTCGATTTCAACGTGCAGGGCCAGGCGGGCTTCGCCTTGCACGGCCACCGGTGCCATTTGCGTGGCAGCGGCAAACGCCGCTTCGTCGAGCACCTGCACCTCGCTGAGCTTGCCCAGCGCCTGGATGATGGGCGCGGCCTGGCGGATGAACTCGGCGTCGCCGGTGGTCAGCAGGGGCATGCGCTCGGCGGGCGAGAGGTTCATTTCGCTGCGCAGGTTGCGGGTGGTGCCGACGACGGCCTTGAGCTTGGCCACCCAGGCGTCGGACTCGGCGCAGACGCGGCCCAGGTCGGCGCGCGGGTAGGCGGCGTTCACCAGGGTTTCGTCGCTGCCAGCCTGCTTGCGGCCGGCCACGGGGGCGACCACCTGCCACAGCTCTTCGGTGATGAAGGGCGTGATGGGGTGCAGCAGGCGCAGCACGGTCTCGAGCACGCGGATCAGGGTGCGGCGGGTGGCGCGTTGCTTGGCTTCGTTGCCCTCGGCTTTGGCGGCGTTGAGCTGGGCCTTGGCGATCTCGATGTACCAGTCGCAGTACTCGTCCCAGACGAACTGGTAGATGGCGTTGGCGACGTTGTCGAGGCGGAAGTCGGTGAAGCCTTGTTCGACCGCGGCTTCGACGCGCTGCAGCTCCGACACGATCCAGCGGTCGGCGGGGCTGAAGTCCAGGTAACCGCCAGCGGCGCACACGCCCGGCTCGTGCGTCTTGAGGCCACAGTCCTGGCCCTCGGTGTTCATCAGCACGAACTTGGTCGCGTTCCAGAGCTTGTTGCAGAAGTTGCGGTAGCCCTCGCAGCGCTTGGAGTCGAAGTTGATGGCGCGGCCCAGGCTGGCCAGCGCGGCGAAGGTGAAGCGCAATGCGTCGGCGCCGTAGCCAGGGATGCCTTCGGGGAATTCCTTTTCGGTGGCCTTGCGCACCTTCGGTGCGGTCTCAGGCTTGCGCAGGCCGGTGGTGCGCTTGTCGAGCAGCGGTGCCAGCTCGATGCCGTCGATCAGGTCGACGGGGTCCAGCACGTTGCCTTCGGACTTCGACATCTTGTTGCCCTGCGCGTCGCGCACCAGGCCGTGGATGTAGACGTGCTTGAAGGGCACCTTGCCGGTGAAGTGCTTGGTCATCATGATCATCCGGGCGACCCAGAAGAAGATGATGTCGTAGCCGGTGACCAGCACCGACGATGGCAGGAAGAGGTCGAGCTCTTTCGTTTGCTCGGGCCAGCCGAGGGTGGAGAAGGGCACGAGCGCCGACGAGTACCAGGTGTCGAGCACGTCAGCGTCGCGGGTGAGCTCACCCGTGTAGCCGGCGGCGGTGGCCTTGGCGCGCGCGTCGGCCTCGCAGCGGGCGACGAAGATCTCGCCGTTGCTGCCGTACCAGGCCGGGATCTGGTGGCCCCACCACAGCTGGCGGCTGATGCACCAGTCCTGGATGTTCTTCATCCACTGGTTGTAGGTGTTGACCCAGTTTTCGGGCACGAACTTGACGTCGCCCGAATCGACCGCTTCGATGGCTTGCTCGGCGATGCTCTTGCCGCCAGCGCCGGGCTTGGTCATGGCCACGAACCACTGGTCGGTCAGCATGGGCTCGATGACCTGGCCGGTGCGGGCGCAGCGCGGCACCATCAGCTTGTGCTTCTTGACTTCGACGAGTTGGCCATCGGCCTCAAGCTTGGCGACGATCTGCTTGCGGGCCACGAAGCGGTCCAGGCCGACGTATTCGGCGGGGATGTCGGTGGCCTCGTGGGCGCTGACCTTGGCCTCCAAATCGAAGATGGTCAGCATGGGCAGGCCATGGCGCAGGCCAACCTGGTAGTCGTTGGTGTCGTGGGCCGGGGTGACCTTGACGACGCCGGTGCCGAACGCCTTGTCGACGTGCTCGTCGGCGATCACGGGCACCAGGCGGCCGGTGATGGGCAGGCGCACCTGCTTGCCGATCAGGGCGGTGTAGCGCTCGTCTTCCGGGTGCACCATGACGGCCGTGTCGCCCAGCAGGGTTTCAGGGCGGGTGGTGGCGACGACCAATGACGCATCCGAGCCCTCGACGGGGTAACGGATGTGCCACATCGAGCCGTCTTCTTCCTCGCTCTCGACTTCCAGGTCAGAGACGGCGGACTTGAGGATCGGGTCCCAGCTCACCAGGCGCTTGCCGCGGTAGATCAGGCCTTCTTCGTGCAGGCGCACGAAGGTCTCGACGACCACCTTGGAGAGCTTGTCGTCCATGGTGAAGTACTCGTGCTCCCAGGACACCGAGTCGCCCATGCGGCGCATCTGCTGGGTGATGGTCGAGCCGGACTTTTCCTTCCACTCCCAGACCTTGGCGACGAAGGCTTCGCGGCCCAGGTCATGCCGGCTCTGGCCCTTTTCCTGCAGCTGGCGCTCCACCACGATCTGCGTGGCGATGCCGGCGTGGTCGGTGCCGGGCACCCACAGGGTGTTGTGGCCCAGCATGCGGTGGTAGCGCGTCAACGAGTCCATGATGGTCTGGTTGAAGGCGTGGCCCATGTGGAGGGTGCCGGTGACGTTGGGCGGAGGCAGCTGGATGCAGAACGAGGGCTTGGCCGCGTCCAGGGTGGGCTTGTACAGGCCGCGTTGCTCCCACAGGGGGCCGTGCTGGGCTTCAATGGGGCCGGGTTCGAAGGATTTGGCGAGTTCGGTCATGGTGTGGGCGGCTGGCCGCGAGGGCTCGGCGGCGGAAAGTGGGGCGGCTGGGTGCTGCTGGGGGCGGCTGACCGTTGGGGCCCGGGCGGCTGACAACGGGGCTGCCTGCGCACAGGCCAAACCGCGATTTTAGGTCGCCGCGCGCCTTGCCCGGCGATTTCCTGCGCGTGGTGCGCACGCCGAGGCCCGCGTGCAAAACGTGACCTGGGTCAAGTTTGGAGGTGATTGCCGTCGCCATGGCCAGGGCGGTGGCTTGGCGCGATGGCCGGCTGCGCCTAGGATGGACTGGGTTCTCACCTTTTTTGGAGGCGATCATGTACGAGCATTTGCTGGTGCCAGTGGACGGCAGCGAGCTGTCGCACAAGGCGATGGAGCACGCGGTTGGTCTGGCCAAGATGCTGGGGGCGTCGATCACCGGTTTCACGGTCGAGCCCCCGCTGCCGGTGCTGGTGGTCGAGCAGGCCGCCGTGGCCTACGACGTGGCCACGTTTCAGGACCACGAAAAACGCTGCGAGGCCCACGCCCGCGAGGTGCTGCTGGACTTCGCTGCCCGCGCCAAGGCGGCCGGTGTGCCGTTCGACGGCCAGTTCCTCATCACCGACGACGTGCAGCAGGCCATCGTTGACGTGGCCAGCAAGCAGCACTGCGACCTCATCGTCATGGCCACGCATGGCCGCCATGGGCTCGATGCCCTGATCCACGGCAGCCTGACCAAGAGCGTGTTGGCGCACAGCCAGGTGCCCTTGCTGGTGGTGCACTGAAACTTTTGGAAAAAGCATGCCGATCGATGTGACGTTCTACGGTGCGACGGGCACCGTGACGGGCTCGCGCAGCCTGGTCGAGGTGGGTGGCCAGCGCCTGTTGGTGGACTGTGGCCTGTTCCAGGGCTACAAAACCCTTCGTGAGCGCAACTGGGCCGAGCTGCCCTTTGACGCTCGCGGCCTCGATGCCGTGTTGCTGACGCACGCACACATCGACCACAGCGGGGCGCTGCCGCTGCTGATGAAGGCGGGTTTCAAGGGGCGCATCTGGACCACGGCTGCGACCGCCGAGCTGGCCGAGATCCTGTTGCTGGACACCGCTCACCTGCAGGAGGAAGAGGCCCGCTACCGCAATCGGCATGGCAAGACCAAGCACCAGCCCGCCGAGCCGCTCTACACGCTGGACGATGCGCACAAGGCCATCGAGCACCTGCACCGCGTGGGAGCCGATGGCCGCTTGAACCTGGGTGATGCGCAGGTTCAGTTCACGCCCGCCGGACACATCCTGGGCGCCAGCAGCATCCGCGTGGGCGATGGCGAGCGCAGCGTGCTGTTCTCGGGCGACCTGGGGCGCGACGACGACCTCGTGATGCTGCCGCCGCAAACCGGGCAACGCGCGGACTGGGTGGTGGTCGAGTCCACCTATGGCGACCGCCTGCACATGGAGCTCGACCCGATCGAACAACTGGGCGACATCGTGCGACGCACCGCGGCCCGGGGTGGCGTGGTGATCGTCCCGGCCTTCGCGGTGGGGCGCACGCAAGGGCTGCTTTACTCGCTGTACCGCCTCAAGCAGGCGGGGGCCATTCCCAACCTGCCCGTGGTGCTGGACAGCCCCATGGGCATCAAGGCGACAGGCCTTTATGAGCGCCACAACCACCTGCACCGCTTGAGCGATGAAGAATGCGCTGGCATCCGCCACATGACGCGGTTCGTCAGCAGCGTGGAGGAGTCCAAGGCGCTGATGCGCCAGCACTATCCCATGGTCGTCATCGCCGGCAGCGGCATGGTGACGGGTGGGCGCGTGCTGCACCACATCGCCAACTTCGGCACGCACCCGCGCAACACCATCGTGCTCAGCGGCTTTCAGGCGGGCGGCACGCGTGGGGCCGATCTGGTTGCCGGCTCGAAGTCCATCAAGCTGTTCGGCGAGTACGTGTCGATCCGGGCTGAGGTGGCGCAGATCGAGGGGCTGTCGGCGCACGCCGATCAGTCGGGGCTGTTGGGCTGGCTCAGGGGACTGGGGCAGGCGCCCCGCCAGGTGTTCGTGACGCATGGTGAACCGCGCGCGGCCGACACGCTGCGCCTGCGCATCCAGGAACAACTCGGCTGGCAGGCCCGGGTGCCCGATTACCGCGAGACCTTCCGGCTGGCTTGAGCCGGGTGCGTGAGGTTCACTTCCCGAAGAAGAAGCGGGTCATCTCGTCGGTGGCCGACAGGGCGTCGCTGCCCCGGCCGCCACGGGCCTTCTGGCCACCGGGCCACGAGTGCCCGCCACCATCGGTGACGCACAGTCGCACGCGGCTGTCGCCCTGGCAAGCCTCGTGTTCCACGCAGCTGACGCCTGGCTGACTCAGCACCGTGCGGGGCGGGGTTGGGCACGCGTCGTGACGCACCCAGCGAGCCACCGAGTCGGCCACCGAGGTGAAGTCGGTCACTTGCTCCGAGGCCTTGCCGGCGCCGCCGTTGAACAGCACCCGCTCGTCGTCCCTGGCGTGGATGTGCAGCACCGACACCGGCCGCGTGGGTTGGCAACTGCGGGTGTTGTCCGTGCCGGCCACCGCGGTGATGGCCGAGAACAGGTCGCTGGCTTCGCAGGCGAGTCGGTAAGACATCATGGCGCCATTGGACATGCCGGCCGCGAACACCTTCTTCGGGTCGACCTGAAAGCGCTTGCCCAACTCGGCATGGATGGCGCGCACGAAGCCGACGTCATCGATCTGTTCGTCGCGCGCCGCGCCGCAGCAGTTGCCGGCGTTCCAGGTGGCCAGCTTGCCCGATTTCAGCCGGCCGTGGCCGTTGGGAAAGACGACCAGGTGACCCAGCCGGTCGGAGGCGCTGATTTGCCCGTAAAGCCGGTCGTCGGCGCCGTGCTGCATGTTGCCGCCGCCTCCATGGAAGAAATAGACCACGGCCGTCGGGCGGCCCGGCTGAAAGCCTGGGGGCACGTGCATCATCCAGTGGCGGGTCTCGCCTTGCCAATTCATGGTCAGGCTGTGGGTGCCCGGGGACGTGGGGGGCGGGGTGGCAGCGGCCTCGGGCTGGCTGGGCGCCTGGGCCTGGCGGCGCTCGCGCAGCCGATCCAGCAAAGGGCCGGCGTGCACCGAGGCAGCCAAGGTCAGGCCCGCCAGCGATGCGGCCAGGAGTTGGGGCAGGAGCGAGCGGAAGCGGGGTCGTCGGGGCAGGGGATGCATGGCGATAGTCTGGCGGCGGCGTTCGCAGGCGTCAACGCGGACAGACGGCGAGGGGTGTCACCGCGTCCCTACAATCCAGGGATGAGCTTTCAGACCCCGTCTCCTGCCGAATCTTCGCCCTTGCTGGCTGGCCTCAACCCCGAGCAGCTGGCCGCCGTGACCGCTCCGCCTGGCCCTGCGTTGATCCTGGCTGGTGCCGGATCTGGCAAGACGCGCGTGCTGACCACCCGCATCGCCTGGCTGATGCAGACGGGGCAGGTCTCGCCAGCGGGCATCATGGCCGTGACCTTCACCAACAAGGCCGCCAAGGAAATGCAGGCGCGCCTGTCGGCCATGCTCCCGGTCAACACCCGCATGATGTGGATCGGCACCTTCCATGGCTTGTGCAACCGTTTCCTGCGTGCACACGCCAAAGCGGCGGGTCTGCCGCAGGCTTTCCAGATCCTGGACACCTCCGACCAGCTCTCTGCCGTCAAGCGCGTGATCAAGGCGCTGAAGTTCGACGAAGAAAAGTGCGTGCCCAAGCAGACCACCTGGTTCATCGCCAACTGCAAGGAAGACGGCAAGCGCCCGCAGGATTTGCAGCCACGTGACGAGTTGGGCCGCATGCAGCTGGCCGTCTACCAGGCCTACGAAGACCAGTGCCAGCGCGAAGGCGTGGTCGATTTTGCCGAGCTCATGCTGCGCACCTACGAACTGCTGCGTGACCACCCCGAGATCCGCGAGCACTACCAGCGCCGCTTCAAGCACATCCTGGTCGACGAGTTCCAGGACACCAACCGCCTGCAGTACCTGTGGCTCAAGATGTTCGCGGGCAACCCCGACGTCACCGGCAACAGCGTCTTCGCCGTGGGCGACGACGACCAGAGCATCTACGCCTTCCGCGGCGCGCAGGTCGGCAACATGTCCGACTTCGAGCGCGAGTTCCGCGTGCCGCGCGTGATCAAGCTCGAGCAGAACTACCGCAGCCACGGCCACATCCTCGACGCGGCCAACACCCTGATCGCGCAGAACAGCAAGCGCCTGGGCAAGAACCTGCGCACCGACGAGGGCCAGGGCGAGCCCATCCGCGTGCACGAGGCGGCCAGCGACTTTGCCGAAGCGCAATGGATGATCGACGAGATCAAGCAGATCCGCCGTGGTGAGGAACCGCTGCATGAAGTGGCGATCCTCTACCGCAGCAACGCGCAGTCGCGGGTGATCGAGTCGGCGCTGTTCAACGCCGGGTTGCCGTACAAGGTGTACGGCGGCCTGCGCTTTTTCGAGCGCGCCGAGGTCAAGCACGCGCTGGCCTACCTGCGCCTGATCGAGAACCCCAACGACGACACCAGCTTCCTGAGGGTGGTGAACTTTCCGGCGCGCGGCATCGGCGCGCGCAGCATCGAGCAGCTGCAGGACGCGGCCCAAGCCAGCGGCCGCAGCCTGGCGCAAAGCGTGACCGCTGTGCCCGGCAAGGCCGGCGCCAACCTGCAAGGCTTCGTCGCCCTGGTCGACGCCATGCGCGAGGCCACGCGCGGGCTGACGCTGCGCCAGATCATCGAGCACGTGCTCGACACCTCGGGCCTGCGAGATTTCTATCGCAACGAGAAGGAAGGCCAGGACCGGCTGGAGAACCTGGACGAGTTGGTCAACGCCGCAGAAGCTTTCGTCACCCAGGAAGGCTTCGGCAAGGACGCTGTGGCCCTGCCGGTCGATGAGTCTGCCGGCACGATCGCGCAAGGCCTGCCCGCCGCGGTGGCGCAGGTCGACACGCTGCCCGATGCCGAAACGGGCGAGATCATCTCTCCGCTGCTGGCCTTCCTCACGCACGCTTCGCTCGAAGCCGGTGACAACCAGGCCCAGGCGGGTCAAGACGCCGTTCAGCTCATGACCATCCACGCCGCCAAGGGCCTGGAGTTCGTGCACGTTTTCCTCACCGGGCTCGAAGAGGGTCTGTTCCCGCACGAGAACTCTCTGACCGACACCGACGGCCTCGAAGAAGAGCGCCGCCTGATGTACGTGGCCATCACCCGCGCGCGCCGCCGCCTGTGCATCAGCTTCAGCCAGACGCGCATGCTGCATGGCCAGACCCGCTACAACGTCAAGAGCCGCTTCCTCGACGAGCTGCCCGAGGGTGCGCTCAAGTGGCTCACGCCGCGCAACCAGGGCTTCGGCTCGGGCTTTGCCAAGTCATACCAAGATGCCTGGTCCAGCGGCAAGGGCATGGGCTCGATGGTGGGCGCGGGGGCTCAACCCTGGCGCAGCAACACCCCGCCTTCATGGGCTGGGGCTCGTCGCCCTGAAGACAACTTCAAAGACCTCACCGCGCCCATTCCCAAAGCCATGGCCGAGGCCAAGACCGCCGGCGGTTTGCGCGTGGGGCAGGGCGTGTTCCACAACAAATTCGGTGAAGGCGTGGTGCTCACGCTCGAAGGCAATGGCTCCGAGGCCCGCGTGCAGGTCAACTTCGGCCGGCATGGCACCAAGTGGCTGATGCTCAGCGTGGCCAAGCTGACCCCGATCGAGTGAGCGCCGCAGGGTGGTGGCCGGCGCGGGCTCACCACGAGCGGGCCGCGCGATTGGTTTTGCGCAAGGCGCCCATCGACACGCTTGTGTCGGGTTTGCGCCGGCGCAGTGCGGGGCGTCACGAGCCCTTGCTACAGTCTGGGCATTGATTTGCCACTTGCCCTCCAAGGAGATTGCCCCATGGCCAAGACCGACAAGAAACCCGCCGCCAAGTCCGCCACCAAGCCTGCCGCCAAACCGGTGATCAAAGGCCAGGCGATCGACATCGGCATTTCCGCCGATCACCGCGCTGCCATCGCCAAGGGCCTCAATGGCCTGCTGGCCGACACCTTCACGCTCTACCTGACCACGCACAACTTCCACTGGAACGTGACGGGGCCGATGTTCAACACCCTGCACACCATGTTCATGGACCAGTACACGGAGCTGTGGAACGCGGTGGACCCGATCGCCGAGCGCGTTCGTGCGCTGGGCTTCACGGCCAAGGGTTCGTTCGCCGACTACGCCAAGCTCAGCACGCTGCCAGATGCCCCTTCCGAGCCGCCCAAGGCCAAGGAGATGATCCGCATCCTGGTGGCTGGGCACGAAGCCGTGGCACGCACCGCACGCTCCTTGTACCCCTTGGTCGATGAAGCCTCTGACGAGCCTTCTGCCGACCTGCTGACCCAGCGCCTGGACGTGCACGAGAAGGCCGCGTGGATGCTGCGCTCGCTGCTCGAGGACTGAGCAAAGGAAGGCGCTGGCCGCTGCCTCAGCTGGCGGCCAGCTTCCGACGGCACTGAGCGGCCAGCGCCTCGGCGATGCGGTCGCGGTCGTAGTGCTGCTGGGCGTAGGCGCGAGCCGCCTCTCCCAGTTGTGCCGCCCGTTGCGACGTGGCCAACAGCTCCAGGCAGCCTTCGGCCATGGCGGATGGGCTGTCGCGCAGCAGCGCCTGCTGCCCATCGGTGAAGCCCAGCCCCTCGGCACCCAGCGTCGTCGACACGATGGGCTTGCCGCGCAGCGCGGCTTCGATCAGCTTGACCCGTGTGCCACCGCCCGTGAGGATGGGGCAGATCACCACGCCGGCCTGCGCATACACCGCTTCGATGTCGTCGACGAAGCCCAGCAGCTTGACGCCCTCAGGCATGCGCGAGGCTTCGCCAATGGCCTCGGGGCTGGCGCCCACGAACCAGGCTTCGGCGTCGGGCCTGGCCTGGCGCACCAGCGGCCAGGTGTGTTCGATGAAGTGGCGCGCGCCTTCGCCGTTCGGCTCGTAGGAGTAGATGCCGACCATCAGCAGGATGGGCGCCGGGGCAGCGAGCCCGGACAGGTTCGGGGCCGGCGAGCTCGCCGTGCCCTGAGAGCCCTGCGGCGGCAAAGGCAGGCCGTTCGGCACCACAGCGACCCGATCGGTCGGCACGCCACAGAAATCGGCCAGCAACTGCGCGTCGTCGCGGGCGCACACCAGTGTCTTCCAGGCCTTTTGCACGGCCTGCCGCTCCAGGCGCGCCAGGGCGGGCAACTCGGCGCGCGACAGCCAGCGCTCGCGCGTGCTTTGGCCCAGGCCCATGCGGCGCTGGTGCACCACGTGCTCGATGTCGTCCATGTCGAAGACCGTGGTCGGCAACCCCTTGCAGGCCGAAAGCAAGGCCATGCTGCGAAGCCGGTGCGCCAGCACCAGCACGGGTTTTTCGTCGAGAGCGCGTTGCAGCACCTCGAGCTGACCTCCCGCCACCGCCGCGCGCATGCCCGGTGACCAGCGTTGCGACACGCAGCCCAACAGCTGCTGCACGATGTAGGGCGTGCGCACGTCTTTGACCGAGCGGGTCAGACCCAGCACACGCGCTTGCAGGCCCCAGTGCTCCTGGATGCCGGCTGCCACGCGCGCCAGCGCCGTCGGGTCGGTGGCTTGCACCCGTTCGCCTTGCGAGCACACGACGTCCAGCATCAGGCCGGTTCCGGCCATGGCCGTCATCAGCATCCTCAGGCGCTGGTAGATGCCGTGGCGGCTGGCTTGCAGGTCGTCCAGGGGGAGGGCGGTGACGATCAGGCAACGGCCGCTCGCCTGCTGTGGCGTGGCGTCAAAGCGGTGGGGCGTCGAGGCGGGCTGGTTCATGGTGGCCTGGGTGATGGGGCGTCGGCAAAGGGCTGTGCGGGTTTCAGCGACGCCACTGCAGCACGTCGATGACGCGCCCCAGGGCTTTGGAGTTCTTGCGAAGCATGTCCAGGTCGTTCTTCTCCCAGGCGCCAATGTTCAGCGTGAAGACCAGGAAGAGCACGCCAAACAGGACGGTGGACACCAGCGAGCGCCAGACCGAGCCCGGGTCGTGCAAAGCCAGCTCGACCACACCCAGCGCCATCAGGGCGGCCAGCAATTGCAGCGCCACGTTGCGCACCGGGAAGCGGATGCCCAGGCTGCGGTGCGCCACCGTGGCCACCATCGCCACGTACAGGATGTTGCCCACGGCGTTGGACAGCAGCGCACCGGTGTAGCCCAGCCAGGGGATGAACAGGAAGGCCGTGGCCACCGAAATGCCCGCGCCCGCGAAGATGAAACGCAGCCGGGCCTGGTGGTTGTCGGTGGCGATGAAGACGGCCGAATAGGACGCCGACGAGGTGGTCAACCCACCCACGATGGCCATGGTCTGCAGGGCCGGGATGACCTCGTCGTAGGCATGTCCGTAAAGGGAGTGCACGATGAGCTCGGACATCAGCCAGCCGCCGGCGGCCACCAGCACGCCCATGAACTGGTAAAAGCGCACCGAGACGGAGAAGATTTCCTGCACCTTTTCTCGGCCACCTTCGCCCTGCGCGCGCGAGATGAACGGCAGCAGCATCGACGAGAAGCCGTTGGTCAGCAGGTCCATGCCGCTTTTGGACAGCGCGCCGGCGATGTTGTAGAAGCCGACGTAGGTCGTCATCGCGCTCAGGCCCAGCAGGTAGGTGTCCATCGACTTGGACGACAGCATGCCCACCAGCGTCAAGGAGGTGTTCCAGCGCACGCCCTCGTTGAGCTTGGCCTTGATGTCGTCGGGCAGGGGGCCATCGGTTGGGCGCAGGCCGGCGCGGCGCATCAGCACGAGGGCGATCACCGGGTGCAGGGCCGCCGCCACGAGGAACAGCAACAGGTAGGCATCCAGCCCCTGTTTGGTCATGAACAGCGTGAAGGTCGTGGCGGTGGTGCCCAGGCTGATCAGCGTGGTGGTGATGGCCTCGGTGTGAAAGACCGAGTAGCCCTTGGAGGCCGAGACCTCGAACATGTACAGGGCGCGCAGCACGGCGCACAGCACCACGAACACCAGGTGCAGCACCAGGCGCTGCGACACCTCAGCCGGGTACACGGCCGGGAAGAAGGCCGTGGTCAGCAACAAGGCGCCCATGCCGGCCAGCGCCAGCCACAGCACCTTGCGCAGCCGCAGGAAGATGGCGTGCCCCTGCTCGACGTCACCGCGCCCGATGGCCTCGGCGATGAAGCGGATGGCCGTCACGTTGAGGCCGCCGCCAGCCAGGCTCACGGCGGTGCTGACCATCCAGATCAGGTAGGAATAGACCCCGTAAGCCTCGGGCCCCAGCCCCCGGGTGATGAAGATGCTGTTGACGAAGCCGGTGACGAAGACGATGTAGCTCGACCCCGTCATCCACTTGGCTGCGTCAAAGGCCGACTGCTGCGAGCGCTTGATGTTCATGGGTCGCGATCATCCCTTGTCCGAAAGTGTTTTCGGCAGGCAGGGTGGCGCCATGAGCCACCGGATCAGGGGGAGGGGGACTCAGGTTCAGACCAAACCGTTGCGGATGGCGTAGACCGTCAGCTCGGAGTTGTTGGTCAGGGCGAGCTTTTCGAGCACGCGGGCGCGGTAGACGCTCACCGTCTTGGGGCTGAGCAGCAGTTGCTCGGCGATGTCGGACAGGCGCTTGCCTGAGGCGATCATCACCAGCGTCTGCAGTTCGCGGTCGGAGAGCTTTTGGTGGGCGTCTTCTTGCGCGGGGGTGGTCAGGTTGTCGACCAGCATCTGCGCCATCTCGGGGGTGACGTATTTCTTGCCCTGCGAGACGGTGCGCACGGCGGCGACGATCTGGGCCGCGTCGCTGCCCTTGTTGAGGTAGCCGCTGGCGCCGGCTTTCAGGGCCCGCATGGCGTACTGGTCTTCCGGGTACATGGAGACCACCAGCACCTTGACCGGGTTGCCCTCTTCTTTGAGCACGTGCAGCACGTCCAGGCCGCTGCGCCCGGGCAGGTTGATGTCGAGCACCAGCACGTCGCAGCTCTGGTCTCGGAACAGGGCACGCAACTCACCGTAGTCGGCGGCCTCGCCCACGACGTCGATGTCTTCGGCGTCGGCCAGGGTGTCGCGGATGCCGCGTCGGATCAGCGCGTGGTCGTCACAGAGGATGACTTTGATCATAGGTTGCCCCAGGCGGTCGGGTCGTCTCGGTCGGGGTCACCGCCAGCCGACTCCGGGTCGAGCCCAGGCAACAGCCGTTCGATGAAACCGTTTTCAGGGCCAGAGAGCGGCACGGACAGGATCAACGAGGTCACGCCGGGTTTGCTGCTGAGGTCCACCCAGCCGCCCACCGTCTCGGCGCGTTCGTGCAGGCCGCGGATCCCGAAGGAGCGCGCCTTGGCCAAGTCCTCCGGGCTCAGGCCTCGGCCATTGTCGGTCACTTCGATGGACAACACGCCCCCGGCCTGCGAGACATCGACGCTGACCTTGCTGGCCTGTGCGTGTTTGGAGACATTCGTGAGCGCCTCCTGGGCGAAGCGGTAGGCGACCAGGGGCACGCCGATCGCCAGCTGCATCTTTTCGTGGCTGGTGCGGAAGGTGGTTTCGATGCCGGTGCGCTTGCCAAAGCGGTCGGTCATCCACTGCAGGGCGGCCACCAAACCCTGCTCCAGGATGGCCGGGCGCAGGTTGTGCATGATGCGCTGGCTGGCCTCGTGGGCGTGGCCGATGGACTCCAGCGCCTGCTGAACCCGATCTGCGATCTCGGGGGTGGGCGCGTGGCGGGCGATCCAGGCCAGGTCAAATTTCACGGCCGTGAGCGCCCCGCCCACGTCGTCGTGGATTTCGCGGGCGATGGCGGCGCGCTCCTGCTCGATGCTGGTCTGCAAGTGCTGGGCGAGCTCGCGCAGTTGCTGGCGCGAGCGCGTGAGGGCGTGGTCGGCGCGCTGCTTGGCGATGCGGGTTCGGTTCGCCTCGATGGCCAGCAGGGCGGCCGGGGCCAGGCGAGCCAGGTTGCTCTTGAGCAGGTAGTCGTTGGCGCCGTTGCGCATGGCCTGGACGGCGATGTCCTCGCCGATCTCGCCTGAAACCAGGATGAATGGCACGAGTTTGCCCAGGGCGCGCACCTTGTCGAGCGCCGCCAGGCCTGAATAACCAGGCAGGTTGTAGTCGGACAGGATCAGGTCCCAGTCTTCCGCCAAGGCCTCGATGAGGGCCCGCTCGGTCTCGACCCGGGTGATGTCGGCCTCGATGCCGCCTCGGCGCAGGTGGGCGGTCACCAGGGCATGGTCGCCTTCGTTGTCTTCGAGGTGCAGCACCTTCAGGCGAACGGGCGGCAAGCTCGTGCCCGCCCCGTTCGCGGGGGGATTCGGTGAGGGCGAGTGTGAGAACTCTGGCACAGGTGCGTTTCCGATCCTTCGATTTGAGCCAAGTTTTCCCGCGTCATTTTGGACACCGACCGGCGAGAAGTGGAAAAAATTGTACCAACCGGCCAAAGCGCAAGGTCCGATTATGCAAAGGCCTAAGGATCTGCGAAAACCTGCCGAGAACCCCATGTGTCCGGTCATGAGTTGAGCATGACCGCCCCCCAATCCGGTTGAGTGGAGCCACGATGAGCTACGAAGACCCCGGCACGGACCGACCGCCAGAGATGCCTCTGCTGCTGGCGGCGGAGCTGCAGGATCACATGATGACGGCCACCAACGACCTGGAGCGACTGCAGCGCCTGCTGGACGATGCCTGCCAGGCCTTGATGGAGGGCTTTCACACCTCCGCGGGCCAGCTCGGCACGGTCATCGACCAGGGGCACGAGATCACGCCGCACCTGCACGAGGTTCGCCAGACCCTGTTCAAGGCCGTCACGGCCCTGCAGTTCCAGGACATGGCCACCCAGCTGATCGCCCACACGAACAAACGCCTGCGCAGCTGCGCCGACCAGATCGCCCGGGATGCCTTGGGCGATGACGACCCGGACGGGGCTGCCGTGGTCGAAGAAGGCCCGCTCAAGCCCAACCCTGTCACACAGGACGAAATGGATGCCGGCTCGGTGGAGTTGTTCTAAAGAATGACTTACCACCTGCCGAAAACAACCATGCCGTTGACAGGTTTCAACACACCGATTCCCTCCTGATCACACTCATCCAGCAACGGAGCGCGCCATGCACTCGATTCTTGCCGTCGACGATTCCGCATCCATGCGTCAAATGGTCTCCTTCACGCTCAAGAGCGCGGGCTACAACGTCATCGAGGCGGTGGACGGCCAGGACGCCTGGGAGAAGGCGGGTGGGCGCAGCTTCGACCTGGTGCTCACCGACCAGAACATGCCCCGCATGGACGGCATCAGCCTGACCAAGAAGCTGCGCGAGTCGCCCCAGTTCAAGAGCACCCCCATCCTGATCCTGACCACCGAGTCGAGCGATCAGATGAAGCAGGCTGGCCGCGCTGCAGGCGCAACGGGCTGGCTGGTCAAGCCGTTCGACCCGAACAAGCTGATCGAAGTGATCCAGAAGGTCATCCGCTGAGCGCCTGACCGACCGAGCGAATCGGCCCACCCGTTACACATCTGGAGCCAGACATGGCAGACACGAGCACCGACAACAGCACGTCATCCGCGGGCATCGACCTCAGCCAGTTCTACCAGGTCTTCTTTGAAGAAGCCGGTGAGAACCTGGAGAACATGGAGCAGCTCCTGCTGGAGCTCGACATCGAGTCCGCCGACGACGAGGAGCTCAACGCCATCTTCCGCTGCGCGCACTCCATCAAGGGTGGTGCCGCGACGTTTGGCTTCAGCGATGTGGCCGAGCTGACCCACCAGATGGAGACGCTGCTGGACAAGCTGCGCCGCCACGAACTGACGCCCACGGCGCCGATGGTCGACGTGTTGCTGCAATCCGGCGACGCCCTCAAGGCCATGCTGGGTCGCCACCAGGGCTCTGGTGCCGACGCCGTCGACACGACCGAGTTGCTGTTCAACATCCGGGCCATGGTGTCTGGCGAGGCCCCCCCTGTGGCGGTGGCTGCTTCCCCGGCCGCCCCTGCGCCAGCAGTCGCCGCGGCCGCAGTGACGGCTGCCCCGGCGGCCTCCGGTCAGCGCACCGTCGAATTGCGCGTGGGCCCGCTGGACAACCCGGCTCTGGCCGAGAACCTGGTCGAGCTGTTCAAGGAAATCGTCGACCTGGGCACCATCGAAGCCTTGCCCGATGACGCCTCGCTGGCGGGCGTGCGTCGCTTCAAGGTCTGCACCGCCACCGCCGAATCCGAGTTGCTGGACCTGTTCACGTTCCACGTGGCCCGCGAGCAGGTCAGTTTCGTGGCCATGGGCGAAGCCAGCAAGCCTGCACTCGCTCAGCCGGCCGCTGACGCGGGTTACGGCTTCTTCGATGCCCCCGAAGCACCCAAGGCCCCGGAGGGCTACGGCTTCTTCGACAACGCCCCGGGCTCGCCCGACAAGCCGGCGCCAGCCGCTGCCGCCGAAGCCCCGCAGCTCAAGCCCGTGGCCGCTGCAGCCAAGCCTGCCGCCAAGGCCGAAAAGCCCGCCGCCGGCCCCGAGACTTCGACCATCCGCGTGTCGGTCGAGAAGGTCGACCAGCTCATCAACCTGGTGGGCGAACTCGTCATCACCCAGGCCATGCTGGCCCAGAACAGCCGTGGCCTGGACCCGGTCGTCTACCAGCAGCTGGTCTCCGGCCTGACGGACCTGGACCGCAACACCCGCGACCTGCAAGAGGCCGTGATGTCGATCCGGATGATTCCGATGTCGACGGTGTTCAGCCGCTTCCCGCGCATGCTGCGCGACCTGGCCAACAAGCTGGGCAAGAAGGTCGAGCTGGTCACCCAGGGTGAAGCCACCGAGCTCGACAAGGGCCTGGTCGAGAAAATCACCGATCCGCTGACCCACCTGGTGCGCAACTCGTGTGACCACGGCGTGGAAATGCCCGCCGACCGCATCGCCAAGGGCAAGCCGGAAGTTGGCACGATCACGCTGGCAGCTTCGCACCAGGGCGGCTCCATCGTCATCGAAGTGCGCGACGACGGCCGTGGCCTGAACCGCGACAAGCTGATCAAGAAGGCCCGTGAGAAGGGCATCGATGCGCCTGACACGATGACCGACGCCGAGGTCTGGAACCTGATCTTCGCGCCGGGCTTCTCGACGGCCGACGAGGTGACCGACGTCTCGGGCCGTGGTGTCGGCATGGACGTGGTCAAGAAGAACATCACCTCGCTGGGTGGCACGGTCGAGATCGACTCGGCCGAGGGCTACGGCATGCGCGTGGCGGTTCGCCTGCCGCTGACCCTGGCCATCATGGACGGCATGAGCGTGGGCGTGGGCGAAGAGGTCTACATCCTGCCGCTGTCCTCGGTGGTCGAGAGCTTCCAGGTCAACCAGGATGTCATCAAGACCGTCGGCGGCTCGGGCCGCGTGGTCGAGGTGCGCGAAGAGTACATGCCGGTCATCGAGCTGGAGAAGGTCTTCCAGGTGCCTCGGTTCGACTGGGAACACAACAGCGGGATCATGGTGGTCGTCGAAGCCGAAGGTGGCCGTGTGGCCCTCTTGGTCGACGAACTGCTGGGCCAGCAACAGGTCGTGGTCAAGAACCTCGAATCCAACTACCGCAAGGTCAACGACGTTTCGGGCGCCACCATCATGGGCGATGGCCGCGTGGCGCTGATCCTCGACGTCGGCAGCCTGGTGCGCCGCTCGCGTCACTGACGCCAGGCACACCCAGGGCACAAGGAGAACAGCATGGGCATGATGGAAAAACTGGACGTGCAGACCGAACTGGCGCGCGAGTACCTGACCTTCCGCCTCGGTGACGAGGAATACGGCATCGACATCCTCAAGGTGCAGGAAATCCGCGGCTACGAGAACCCGACCCGCATCGCCAACGCGCCGCACTTCCTCAAGGGTGTGTTGAACCTGCGCGGCACGATCGTGCCGATCGTGGACCTGCGCCTGCGCTTTGGCTGCGCCACGGTCGAGTACAACGCCTTCACGGTCTCCATCGTGCTGCACATCGGCCAGCGCACCATCGGTGCCGTGGTTGACTCGGTCAGCGACGTGATGGAAATTCCGTCTGATGCGGTGCGACCGGCACCGGAGATGAACTCGGCCATCGATGCCACCTACATCCGTGGGCTGGCGCAGATCGGCGAGCGCATGGTCATCCTGCTGGACATCGAAAGCATGTTGATGAGCCAGGACATGTGCCTGATCGACTGAAGCAGTTGAGCAGAGACAGGCGATTTTGTCGGGGACTGGCGGCTGCCAGCGAGTCCGACGCCAACCTTCTTGAGGAACACGAGATGAAAACGCACATCAAGTGGATGGTCGCCGCCGTGGTCGCCACCGCAGGTCTCTCCAATGCTGTCATGGCCGCCGAGGGTGGCGCCACCAAGGACGATGCCGTGAGCATGGTCAAAAAGGGCGTGGCCCACGTGAAGTCGGCCGGCAAGGACAAGGCCTACGCCGAGTTCAGCGACAAGGCCAATGCCAGCTGGCGCAAGGAAGACCTCTACCTGGTGGTCTATGGCCTGGACGGCACGGTGCACGCTCACGGCGCCAACGCCAAGATGATCGGCAAGAACCTGATCGAGCTCAAGGACATCGACGGCAAGCTCTTCGTCAAGGAGCGCGTCGACATGGCCAAGGCCCAAGGCACCTTCTGGCAGGACTACAAGTTCACCAACCCCGAGACCAAGAAGATCGAGCCCAAGCAGATGTATTGCGAAAAGCTCGACGACACCGTGGTCTGCGGCGGCATCTACAAGTGATTTGATTCTGTTCGGGAGGCGGGCCCGAGCGGCCCGGAGGAACGCCCATGAAACTCCGCGCCAAACTGATGATGGCGCCGGCCTTGGTCAGCGGTGTGTTGCTGCTGGCGTTGGGCGGTTACCTGGCTGTCATGGCTCACTTTCGTGAGCAGAGTCATGCCAGCTATGAGGACGCCATCGGGCGCCAGGTCAGCATTGCCAGCGTGGGCGACGTCCTGGGCGACGCCCATGTCGACATGTACCGAACCGTTGCCATCATCGGATCGCTCGACGATGCGCAGCTCAAGTCTCGACGCGAAGCCTTGCCTCGCGCAGCAGAGCAGGTCAAAAAAGGCGTCGAAGGCAGCGTGTCGGGGGCAGTGCGAGGCTCTGAGGCTTTCACATCTTTCGAGCAGGCGCTGAGCAAGTACGTCAAGGCGGCAGATGCAGCCATCGACCTTTCCACCATCGATCCCAACACGGGCATCGCAGCCTTGCAGACTGCTGACGCTGAGTTCAAATCGGTGGCGAAAAGCCTGGATCAGCTCGAGGGGCTGGTCCGCAGCGCTGCCGACGAATCTGTTGTTGAGCTCGAAGGCGCGGCCGTTCGCAACAGCCTCGTGCTTTCGCTGATCGGTGTGTTGTCGGGCGTGGCCGCGCTGGTTTACGCATGGCGCCTGCAAGGTCAGGTGCTCACGGACCTGCGGCGAGCAGTTGATGCATCGGACGCGGTGGCCCAGGGGCGCTTTGACACCGACCTGTCTGCCCGCACGCAGGACGAGATCGGTCAGCTGATGGAGGGCCTGCAACGCATGGTGGCGGAGCTTTCCTCTTCGATGCAGGTGGTGCAACGCGCAGCGCAGTCCATCGAAACCGCTTCCACCGAAATCGCGGCAGGCAACCAGGACCTCAGCCAGCGCACCGAGCACACCGCATCCAGCCTTCAGGAAACCGCTTCTTCCATGGAGCAGCTCACCGGCACGGTGCGCCAGACCGCTGAATCCGCGCGCATGGCCAACGACCTGGCATCCAGTGCCACCCAGGCGGCTCGCCAGGGTGGTGACGTGATGCACCAGGTGGTCACCAACATGAGCGAGATCGATGCGGCCTCGCGCAAGATCAACGAGATCATCGGCGTGATCGATGGCATCGCTTTTCAGACCAACATCCTGGCTTTGAACGCTGCGGTGGAAGCTGCGCGTGCAGGTGAACAGGGCCGGGGCTTTGCCGTGGTGGCCGGTGAGGTGCGCTCGCTCGCTCAGCGCAGCGCCAATGCCGCGCGCGAGATCAAGGGCCTGATCGGCTCATCGACCGAGCGCGTCGAGGCCGGGTCCCGGCTCGTGCAGGAGGCGGGTGCCTCCATGCAAGGCATCGTCGAGGGTGTCGAGCGCGTGACGCAGATCATCCGCGAGATCACCCAGGCAGCCGACCAGGAGTCCGATGGCATCGGCCTGGTCAGTCAGGCGGTGGGCAAGCTCGACCAGATGACGCAGCAAAACGCGGCCCTCGTGGAGCAATCGGCCGCCGCAGCCGAGCACCTCAAGGGCCAGGCCGAAACCCTGGCCGAGGTGGTGGGGCGTTTCCGCCTGCGGTGAACGACCCCCGGCGTCAGGCTGGGGCCCCCTGTGCCGGCTGTTCAGTGCGCCGACTTCGGGTTGCGGTAGACGTCGCGCAACTCGCCTTCCGGCCCGAACAGCCGCGAGCGCCACGCTTCTTCAAGGGCCTGTGTGGCCTGCTGACGCGGGTGGAACTTGCGCCGCCAGAACTTGGGCATGTGGCGCAGCACCGAGCTGATCAAGGCTTTGGGCCCGAAGAGCGCTCGCAAGCCCCGGCGGTTTTCGCTCAGGTTGAACAGCTGACCTTCCTTGACCAGCAGGTGGACCCAGCTGGCCACCACCGGCAGCATCACGAAGATGCCCACCAGCCAGCCGGCTTGCTTGCGCTCGCGCTGGGTGCCACCGATCAGCTCGAACACGTCGTAGGCCACCGACTTGTGTTCCAGCTCTTCGAGCGCGTGCCAGTACCAAAGCTGCAGCATCTCGGGGTCGGATGACTTCGCCAGGGCCTCGTCGGTCAGCCAGACCTCGGCCAGGTGCGCCGTGAAGTGCTCCATCATGGTCGTGCAGGCCAGCTGCAGCCGAGGCGAAAAGCGCTCGAGCTGGCGCAGTCCGAATCGCACGTAGCGCGCGGGCAGGTCCACGTCCAGGCCACGCTCGCGGAACAGGTCGTTGAGCCGGTCGTGCTCGCGGCCGTGCAGGGCCTCCTGCCCCATGAAGCCCGAGACCTGGGCCTTGAGCACCGGGTCGGTGATGCGGTCGCGAAAGTGCCTCACCGACTCCATGAAGAAGCGCTCACCCGGCGGGAAGATGCCCGAGAACACGACGAACATCAGGCTGGCCAGCGGGTTCTGGTCGTAGAAAAAGTAGCGCTGCGACGCCTGGGGGAAGCGAAAGTCGATGTGACGGGGCGGGATGCCCACCTGGGCGCCGGTGAGCGGGCGGGTGGCGACGGTGTCTGACATGCGTGGTCTCCTGATGGGGGCACGTTTGCTTGACGTGCACGATAATCGGTGACAGTTTGATCCGAATGTTCATTCGGATTCAATTCGGATCCTTTCACGCCAGCCATGCCACGCATCCCCCGACAGCAACGCGCCAAGTCCACGGTCGAAGCCATCCTGGACGCCGGCTACATCAGCCTCGGTCAACACGGCCTGGCGGGCACCACCACCACCCACATCGCCGACATAGCCGGCGTCAGCGTGGGTTCGCTCTACGAGTACTTCCGCAACAAGGAGGCGATCTACGCGGCCATGCAGGAGCGCTTCGTGCGCGACCTGGTCGGCACCCTGCAACCCTTGACGCCCAAGATCGTGCGCACGCCGCTGACGCAGGCCATCCCGACGCTGCTCTACGAGGTGCAGGCCCTGCTGCTGCGCGACGAGCAGCGCTACCTGCGTTACGCCCGGGTGGTTTTCAACGCCGACTTCCGGCTCGACCTCACCGAGGTCTCGCGCCTGCTGGGCGACATCATCGTGCAGTACCTGCTGCACAACCCGCAGTACGCGCGCATGCAGCGTTTCGCGGCCATGAGCTACATCTTCGTGAACGCGGGCATGTTCACCGTGATCCGGCACCTGTCCGATCCGAACCCGCCGATTTCCTACGATGAGCTGGTCGATGGCCTGGCCCACATGGTGAGCCACTACGTGCGGATGGAGTTGCAGTTGATGCAGGCGGCCGCTGGCCCGAAGCCCGCAGAAGGCGCTGCCTGAGCGGCGGCGCTGGGCGCCTGAAGCGTGCTTTCGGCCTGTCGCGACCCAGGTCGGGGCCTGCGCTCAGCCTGTGGCGAGCGCGTCGGCGACTCGGCGATCCAGATCGAGCAGGGGCAGTGTCAGGCGGGACTCGGCGTCAGGCACATCGCGCTGTTTGGGCGCCCACACCGGCGCGGGCCAGCGTGCGTCCCAGTCGAAGCGCGCGATCACGTGCCAGTGCAGGTGAGGCACCACGTTGCCCAGGCTGGCCAGGTTGACCTTGGTGGGCTTGAGGTGCTCGCGCAGCACGGTTTCCACCTTGGCCACGGCCTGCATGATGCGGCTGCGGTCCGCCGGTGGCAGGTCGGTCCACTCGGCCACGTGCGCGTTCCAGATGACGCGGTAGAAGGCCGGGTGGTCTGCATCCACTGCGCGGATCACGCGCAGGGCATCGTTGCGGAAGACGGGGATGCCGCCTTCCTGCTCGCAAAGCTCGCAGCCAGCCTGCGTCATCACACCAGCACCCGCTCGATGCCGCCGGTGTTGGCCCGGTCGACGTACTCGCGCATCCAGTTCTCGCCCAGGATCTGGCGGGCCATCTCGACGACGATGTAGTCGGCTTCAAGCAGGCCGTTGGCCGTGTCTTCGCCGTAGCGGCTCAGGCCCTGCAGGCAGGCGGGGCAGGAGGTCAGGATCTTGACGTTGTCCTTCTCGCCCAGCAGGCCCTGGTTGCGCAGCGCCGCCTCGCCCTTGCGGATCTCTTCTTCCTTGCGGAAGCGGATCTGCGTGGAGATGTCGGGGCGGTTGACGGCCAGCGTGCCGGCCTCGCCGCAGCAGCGCTCGGACTTGATGACGCCGTCGCCCACCAGGGCCTTGACGGTCTTCATCGGGTCCTGCAGCTTCATGGGCGTGTGGCAGGGGTCGTGGTAGAGGAACGCGTCCTTGCCCTTGAGCGTGATGCCTTTTTCGAGCAGGTACTCGTGGATGTCGATGATGCGGCAGCCCGGGAAGATCTTGTCGAACTGGTAGCCCTGCAGCTGGTCGTAGCAGGTGCCACAGCTCACCACCACCGTCTTGATGTCCAGGTAGTTCAGCGTGTTGGCCACGCGGTGGAACAGCACCCGGTTGTCGGTGATCATCTTCTCGGCCTTGTCGAACTGGCCGGCCCCGCGCTGGGGGTAGCCGCAGCACAGGTAGCCCGGTGGCAGCACGGTCTGCACGCCGGCGTGCCAGAGCATGGCCTGCGTGGCCAGGCCCACCTGGCTGAAAAGGCGCTCCGAGCCGCAACCTGGGAAGTAGAACACCGCCTCGGTGTCGGCCGTGGTCTGCTTGGGGTCGCGGATGATGGGGACGTAGTCCTTGTCCTCGATGTCCAGCAGCGCGCGCGCCGTCTTCTTGGGCAGGCCGCCCGGCATCTTCTTGTTGATGAAGTGGATGATTTCCTGCTTGAGCGGGGCTTTGCCCACCGTGGCCGGCGGTGCGTCGGTCTGCTTGCGGGCCACCACCTTCATCACGTCGTTGGCCACGCGCTGCAGCGGCATGGCCACGTCCACCAGCGCCGTGCGGATCAGCTTGATGGTCTGCGGGTTGTTGGTGTTGAGCATGGCCATGCCGGCTGCACCTGCGGGGCGGAAGCTCTTCTTGCCCATCTTGGTCAGCAGGTTGCGCATGTTCATCGACACGTCGCCGAAGTCGATCTTGACCGGGCAGGGCGTCAGGCACTTGTGGCAGACCGTGCAGTGGTCGGCCACGTCCTCGAACTCGGACCAGTGCTGGATGGACACGCCGCGGCGCGTCTGCTCTTCGTACAGGAAGGCCTCGACCAGCAGCGAGGTGGCCAGGATCTTGTTGCGCGGGCTGTAGAGCAGGTTGGCGCGCGGCACGTGGGTGGCGCACACCGGCTTGCACTTGCCGCAGCGCAGGCAGTCCTTGACCGACGCGGCGATGTCGCCGATGTCGCTCTGCTGCATGATCAGCGACTCGTGGCCCATCAGGCCGAACGATGGCGTGTAGGCCTCGGTCAGGTCGGCGGCGTGCACGTCGTCGCCCAGGGCCTTGAGGGCCGCGCCGCGCAACAGCTTGCCCTTGTTGAAGCGGCCTTCCGGGTCGACCTTGAGCTTGTAGGCCGTGAAGTTGGCGATCTCTTCGTCGGTCAGGAACTCGAGCTTGGTGATGCCGATGCCGTGCTCACCCGAGATGACCCCGTCGAGCGCGCGCGCCAGCTTCATGATGCGGGCCACGGCTTCGTGCGCCGTCTGCAGCATCTCGTAGTTGTCGGAGTTGACCGGGATGTTGGTGTGCACGTTGCCGTCGCCGGCGTGCATGTGCAGGGCCACCCACACGCGGCCGCGCAGCACCTGCTTGTGGATGCGCTTGAGCTCCTCGATGACGGGGCTGAGTGCCGCGCCGTTGAAGACCTTGGCCAGCGGCTCGCGGATCTCCTTCTTCCAGCCGGCGCGGATGGACCACGTCTGCAGCAGGTTGAAGACGGTGTCGCGACCGGCGGTGATTTCATCGGGCACGTAGGTGCCGTCCTGGTGCTGGGTGTAGCCCAGCGCGACCAGGTCGCCGCTGACGTCGGTCAGCGGGGTGTCGAGGTGCTGGTACAGGAAGCCCCAGCGAGCGCGCACCTGGGTGAGCAGGTCTTGCGCTGCCTGCACCTTCTCGGAGAGCTGCTCGTCGCTGGGCAGCTCCGACGGGTCGTCCGCCTTGCCCATGAAGGCGGCGATGGCCGCGTTGCCGCCCTTGAAAAAGCCGTCGAACGCATCCAGCAGGGCCAGCTTGTTGCGCAGGCTCAGCTCGATGTTGATGCGCTCGATGCCCAGCGTGTACTCGCCCATGCGCGGCAGCGGGATCACGACGTCTTCGTTGACCTTGAAGGCGTTGGTGTGCTTGGCGATCGCTGCGGTGCGCTTGCGGTCGGCCCAGAACTTCTTGCGCGCGTCGGCGCTGACGGCCACGAAGCCTTCACCATTGCGGCCGTTGGCCAGGCGGATGACCTCGCTGGTGGCGCGGGCCACGCGGTCTTCGTCGTCACCGACGATGTCGCCGATCAGCACCATCTTGGGCAGGCCGTTGCCGCCCACCGCACGCTTGCTCTTGGTGGCGTAGCCCACGGCCTTGAGGTAGCGGTCGTCGAGGTGCTCCAGGCCGGCCAGGATGGCGCCGCCCGGTTGTGCCATCTCGGCGAACATGAAGTCCTTGATCTCGACGATCGAGGGCACGCACAGGGTCGGGTTGCCGAAGAACTCCAGGCACACCGTGCGGGTGTGCTTGGGCATGCGGTGCACCACCCAGCGGCAGCTGGTGATCAGGCCGTCGCAGCCTTCTTTCTGGATGCCGGGCAGGCCCGCCAGGAACTTGTCGGTGACGTCCTTGCCCAGGCCTTCCTTGCGGAAGATGCGGCCGGGGATGTCGAGCTTTTCGGTGCGCAGGTGCGTCTTGCCGTCGGCCGCGTAATAGTGCAGCTCGAAGTTGGCGACCTCGACGTCGTGGATCTTGCCCAGGTTGTGGTTGACACGCACCACCTCCAGCCATTCGGCGTTGGGCGTGACCATGCGCCACGAGGCGAGGTTGTCCAGCGCGGTGCCCCACAGCACGGCCTTCTTGCCGCCTGCGTTCATGGCGACGTTGCCGCCCACGCACGAGGCCTCGGCCGAGGTCGGGTCCACGGCGAACACATAGCCCGCGCGCTCGGCCGCATCGGCCACGCGCTGGGTGACGACGCCGGCGCCCGTCCAGACGGTGGGCACCTTGTGCTGCACGCCGGGCAGGTCGACCAGCTCGACCTCGGTCATCGACTCGAGCTTTTCGGTGTTGATGACCGCGCTCTTCCAGGTCAGGGGCACGGCGCCGCCGGTGTAGCCGGTGCCACCCCCACGCGGGATGATGGTCAGGCCGAGTTCGACGCAGCCCTTGACCAGGCCCGCCATCTCTTCTTCGGTGTCGGGCGTGAGCACGACGAAGGGGTATTCGACGCGCCAGTCGGTGGCGTCGGTCACGTGGGCGACGCGGCTGAGGCCATCGAACTTGATGTTGTCGGCGCGCGTGACGCGGCGCAAGGCCTCGGCGGCCCGCTTGCGCAGCTCGGCCATCTGCTCGAAGGCGCGCGCGAAGCGGTCGATCGCCTGGCCGGCGGCTTCCAGCAGCTCGCCGACCAGCTTGTCGCGGCCGGCGTCGCTGCCAGGGGTGCGGCGCTTGTTGACTTCGCTCAGGCGGTGGTAGAGCGCGTCGATCAACTGACCACGGCGCTTGGGCGTGTTCAGCAGGTCGTCCTGCAGGTAGGGGTTGCGCTGCACCACCCAGATGTCGCCCAGCACCTCGTAGAGCATGCGGGCAGAGCGGCCGGTCTGGCGCTCGGTGCGAAGCAGGCTGAGCACATCCCAGGCGCGTTGGCCCAGCAGGCGCTGGACGATCTCGCGGTCCGAGAAGGAGGTGTAGTTGTAGGGGATCTCGCGCAGGCGGGGTTGGCCGTCGGCGTGGCCGTCGGCGACCTGGGCGGTCATGTGGGTCAGCTCGGTGGGTGCGTTCATGAGGGCGCCGGGCGCGAACGGCCTTTTGGGGCCAGGTTCCTGAATGAAAACGCCACGGAGCCGGGGCGACGCAGGCCGCCCAGGCACTGCGGTGAGGGGGTGGTTTTCGCGCCTGAGGCGAGATGTTAACGCACCCCACCACCCCTTCCCGCGAAAAGGGCACTTCACACCCCCCTGTGGATCGTTTCATGCTTGAGGGGTTTCGCTATCCTGACACCCATGCCGACGCCGACCACCCCCCTCGACCCTTGGCCTTACCCTTGCTGGATCGCCCACCGTGGCGCCGGCTCGCAAGCCCCTGAAAACACGCTGGCTGCCTTCCGCCTGGGCGCCGAGCACGGTTTCGGGATGTTCGAGTGCGACGTCAAACTGAGTGCAGACGGGGAGCCTTTCCTGCTGCACGATGCAGAGCTCGAGCGCACCACCAATGGGCAGGGCCTGGCGGGCGCGCTCACCTGGGACGCCTTGTCCAGGCTGGACGCAGGCTCCTGGCATGGTCGGGCCCACGCTGGCGAGCCTTTGCTGCGCCTGGAGAACCTGGCGCGTTGGCTGCAGGCCTTGGGGCTCATGGTCAACCTGGAAATCAAGCCCACGCCGGGCGACGACGCCCGCACGGGCCGCGTCGTGGCCGACCGGGTTGCGCAATGGTGGGCGCAAGCCGAGGTCAAGCCCTTGCTGAGCTCGTTCAGCCTCGAAGCCCTGGACGCCGCGCGCGATGCCCAGCCGGACCTGCCCCTGGCCCTGCTGGTTGACCGCTGGATTCCTGAGGCGATCGACCAGGCGGTTGAGCTGGGTTGCTGCGCCCTGGTCGTGCACCAGGCATTTTTGAACGACCGCCGCATCGAGATCATTCACGAGGCAGGGCTCAAGGCCCTTGCTTACACGGTGAACGAAGCTGAGCGCGCCGACACGCTGTGGGCGGGTGGGCTCGATGGCCTGATCACGGACCGGGTCGATGCGTTCGAACCCCAGGCCCGGCTTGGGCTGCGACCGGGCCACAGGATGAAGATCGATCACCTGATCGCGGAATCGGCATCGGTGCCAGAGATCGTGCCGGAGTGATGCAGCGCGGGACCCTGGTGTCAGCCCAGGGCCGCCAACAGCTTGGCGTGGATGCCGCCGAAGCCCCCGTTGCTCATGCACAAGATGTGGTCGCCCGGCCGCGCGGCCTTGACCACCTTGGCCACCACGCCGTCGATGGTGTCGGCCACCAAGGCGCGTTCGCCCATCTCGGCCAGCGCCTCGCCCGCATCCCAGCCCAGCCCGCCCGAGTGGCAGATCGCCAGGTCGGCGTCTTCGAGCGACCAGGGCAGCAGGGCTTTCATCGTCCCCAGCTTCATGGTGTTGGAGCGTGGCTCGAACACCGCCAGGATGCGCGCATCCGGACCGACCTTGCGGCGCAAGCCATCGACCGTGGTGCGGATGGCCGTGGGGTGGTGGGCAAAGTCGTCGTAGACGGTGATGCCGCCCGCCTCGCCCTTGACCTCCATGCGGCGCTTGACGTTCTCGAACCGGCCGAGCGCTTCGCAAGCTTGCTGAGGTGCCACGCCCACGTTTTCGGCCGCGGCGATCGCAGCCAGTGCGTTCATCTGGTTGTGCTCGCCCAGCAGGCTCCATTCGACCCGCCCGACCAGCACGCCAGCCTTGAGCACGTCAAACGAATGGGGTTCACCCCGCGCGCGAAAGCCCGGCGTGTCGCCGCGCACGCCAAAGCGCGCGACGTCGCTCCAGCACCCGCGGGTCAACACGCGCTCGAGGGCCTCTTCGCGGGCGTTGACCACCAGGCGGCCTGAGGCGGGCACGGTGCGCACCAGGTGGTGGAACTGCGTCTCGATGGCGGCCAGGTCGGCAAAGATGTCGGCGTGGTCGAACTCGAGGTTGTTGAGCACCGCCGTGCGAGGGCGGTAGTGCACGAACTTGCTGCGCTTGTCGAAGAAGGCCGTGTCGTACTCGTCGGCCTCGATCACGAAGGGGTGGCCACCAACCGGGCGCGAGGCTTCATCGTTGCGGCCCAGTCGCGCCGAAACCCCGAAGTTCTGCGGCACGCCTCCCACGAGGAAGCCGGGCTGCAGGCCGCAGGCCTCCAGGATCCAGGTCAGCATGGAGGTGGTCGTGGTCTTGCCATGCGTGCCGGCCACGGCCAGCACATGGCGGCCTTGCAACACGTGTTCGCTCAGCCACTGCGGCCCGCTCGTGTAGGGCAGGCCGGCATCGAGGATGGCCTCCATCAGCGGGTTGCCGCGGCTGACCACGTTGCCGACCACGAACAGGTCGGGTTTGAGTTCGAGCTGATCGACGCCGTAACCCTCGATCAGGTCGATGCCCAAAGCGCGCAGCTGGTCGGACATCGGCGGGTAGACACCGGCGTCGCAGCCGGTCACGCGGTGGCCGGCCTCGCGCGCCAGCGCCGCCACGCCACCCATGAAGGTGCCGCAGATGCCAAGGATGTGGATGTGCATGGGGTCGCTTGAAAAAAGGGGCTCAGAGCCGGCGGAAGGCTTGCGCTGCGGCAGCCACCGTGTCGGCGATGTCCTGGTCGGTGTGCGCCGCGCTGACGAAGCCGGCTTCGTACATGGCCGGCGCCAGGTAAACGCCCTGGTCCAACATCAGGTGGAAGAAGCGGTTGAAGGTGTCCGTGCCCCGCGCCATGACTTCCTGGTAGTTCTGGGGCAGCTCGGGCGCGAAGAAGAAGCCGAACATGCCGCCTTCGCTGTCGGCGGTGAGGGGCACGCCGGCATCGGCTGCCACCTTCACGAAGCCGCCCATGAGCTGGCGGGTGCGCGCCGAAAGCTGCTCGAAGAACCCTGGCTGCTGGATGAGCTTGAGCGTGGCCAGGCCACAGGCGGTGGCCACCGGGTTGCCCGACAGCGTGCCTGCCTGATAGACCGGGCCCAGCGGCGCCAGCTTGGACATGACCTCGCGGCTCGAAGCGAAGGCCGCCAGCGGCATGCCGCCACCAATCACCTTGCCGAACACGCTCATGTCGGGTTGGAAGCCGGGGATGAGTTGTGCATACAGGCCCTGGGCGCTGCCCAGCCCGACGCGAAAACCGCTCATCACCTCGTCGAACACGAACAGCGCACCGTGCTGGGTGCACAGCTCGCTGACGCGCTGGATGAAAGGCACGCTGGCGCGCACGAAGTTCATGTTGCCGGCGATGGGCTCGATCATCACGCAGGCGATGTCATCGCCCTGGGTGGCGAAGGCCTGCTCGATCTGCTCGATGTCGTTGTAGGTCAGCACCAGGGTGTGCTGCACCACCTCGGCTGGCACGCCTGCGCTGGTGGGGTGACCGAAGGTGGCCAGGCCCGAGCCGGCCTTGACCAGCAGGGCGTCGGCATGGCCGTGGTAACAGCCCTCGAACTTGATGATCTTGTTGCGGCCGGTGTGGCCGCGCGCCAGGCGGATGGCGCTCATGCCGGCCTCGGTGCCGGAGCTGACCAGGCGCACCTGCTCGGCGCTCGGCACGAGTTTCAGGATTTCTTCCGCGAGCTCGATCTCGCGCTCGGTCGGTGCGCCAAAGGAGAAGCCTTCCAGCGCGGCCTTTTGCACCGCTTCGAGCACCTCGGGGTGTCCGTGGCCCAGGATCATCGGGCCCCAGGAGCCGATGTAGTCGATGAAACGGGTGCCGTCGGCGTCCCAGGTGTAGGCGCCTTGGGCGCGCTGGATGAAGCGGGGCGTGCCCCCGACGGCCTTGAAGGCGCGCACGGGGGAGTTCACGCCGCCCGGGATGACGCGCTGGGCGCGCTCGAACAGCTGGGCGTTGCGGGACATGTCGGTGGACGTCAGTGGACGTTGCGGGAAGAGGGCGGCGGGGTGTCGTCGAGCGTGGGCTGGCCGGGCTCGCTGCCTTCGGGCAGTGGCTCGCCATCGACCGGGGCATCGCCAGGGGGCAGGGCCCAGAAGAAGCGGTCGGGCACGACGTTGCCCATGCCGGGGCGGAAGCCCGCGTCCAGCGCCTGATCCAGGAAGCTCAGGGCTTCGGAGACGGCCACGTCAAGCTCGGTGCCGCTCGACAGGATGGCCGCCAGCGCCGCCGACAGGGTGTCGCCCGCGCCCACGAAGCCGGCTTCGAAGCGCTCGAAGCGCTCACCTGCCAGCGCGCCTTGCGGCGAAGCCAGCACGTTGTCGATGAACTGGTCAGGCAGCTGCACGCCGGTCACCAGCACGTAGCTGGCACCCAGCTCGGAGGCCGCCACCGCCAGCTCGCGCGCCGAAGGCATGCGCTCGGACTCCCACTCGGGCAGCAGGAAATCGGTCAGCGTCTGGTGCGCGCCCACCAGCACGTGCGTGGCCGGCAGGATCAGCTCGCGGTAGGCGTCCAGGTAGGCCATTTGCGCGTCGTCGTCCATCCACGACAGGTTCGACAGGTGCGCCACCAGCGGGGTGTCGGGGTAATCCGACAGGATCTCGGCGACCACGCTGATGTTCTCCGCGCTACCCAAGAAGCCCACCTTCCAGGAGGCGACGGTGACGTCTTCCAGGATGGAGCGGGCCTGCTCCATGACGGCTTCCGGGTCGATCTCGACCGACTCGAAGACCTCGGCGGTGTCACGGATGAGCAGGCTGGTGACCACGGGCAGCGCATGGGCACCCATGGCCGCCACGGTGGCGATGTCCGCACCGATGCCGGAGGCCCCGCTGGGGTCGTTGGCATTGAAGCTCATGACGCAGGCTGGCGCACCCCCGTCCTGGTCGGTGGGGGGCTGGGCTTCGTCCGGGCCGGTCTGGAGTGCGTTCATCAGGTGGGTAAACAGTGTAAGAAGCGTGAGCCATTGCCGGCAAACCCTGCGGTTTACACAAAAAAGGCGTGGCTACAATGGGCTGATTGTATTCAAGCTGGTCTGAACCAACGTGAGCGAGTTTCGTACCTGGATGTGCCTGATCTGCGGCTGGATCTACGACGAGGCCGCGGGCCTGCCCGAGGAGGGCATCCCCCCCGGCACCCGCTGGCAGGACGTTCCCATGAACTGGGTCTGTCCCGAATGCGGCGCCCGCAAGGACGATTTCGAGATGGTGCCTCTCTGAGCCCCTCGACCATGAAAACGCTGCCCGATGGCCCTCAGGGCATGTCGGCCAGATGGAGGAGTGTTTGCAGTGTCTGAATCCGTGAACCCCGACGCCCCCGCGTCCCGGAAGGTGCTTGTCATCGACGACAGCAACACCATCCGCCGCAGCGCCGAGATCTTCCTCAAGCAGGGCGGCTACGAGGTCGTGCTGGCCGAAGATGGCTTCGACGCCTTGTCCAAGGTCAACGACCACGCGCCCGACGTCATCTTCTGCGACATCCTGATGCCCAGGCTGGACGGTTACCAGACCTGCGCCATCATCAAGCGCAACCCGCGTTTCGCCAACACGCCCGTGATCATGCTGTCGTCCAAGGATGGCCTGTTCGACAAGGCCCGCGGCCGCATGGTGGGCTCGCAGGACTACCTGACCAAACCGTTCACGAAGGACCAGCTGTTGCAGGCTGTCGCTCAATACACCGCCGAACACCGATAGAACGCCCTCAGGCGGGCGCGGCCGCGCCGAGCGGGCCGATCCGCCCCCCGAAGTCCCCAGAATGTGAAGATCCACACCACGCGCCATGTCACGGGAGGGCGCGATGGTGAACGACAAGAGGTTAGCCATGTCCATCCAGAAAATCCTGCTCGTTGACGATTCCAAGACCGAACTCCACGTTCTGTCTGAATTGCTGACCAAGAAGGGCTACAAGGTGCGCACCGCCGAGAACGGCGAGGAAGCGCTCAAGCGCCTGCAGGAAGAAAAGCCCGACCTGATCCTCATGGACGTGGTCATGCCCGGCCAGAACGGCTTCCAGCTGACCCGCGCCATCACCCGCGACCCCGACTTCGCGAACGTGCCGGTCATCATCTGCACCAGCAAGAACCAGGAAACCGACCGCGTCTGGGGCATGCGCCAGGGCGCGCGCGACTACGTGGTCAAGCCGGTCAACCCGGACGAGCTGCTGGCCAAAATCAAGGCCTTCGGCTGACCCGGAGCACCTTCGATGGCCAACAAGGAAGCCCTCAGGGAACTGCAACAACGGCTGGCCGAGCGCCTGCAGACGGTGCGCGAGCAGGCGCCCACGCGCAGCTGGCTGGCTGTCGAGATCGCCGGTCACGGCTTTTTGCTGCCGCTGGACCAGTCCGGTGAAATCTTTCCGCTCGCGACCATCCACCCGGTGCCGCACAGCGCCGAATGGTTCCTGGGCGTGGCCAACCTGCGCGGCCAACTCAATGGCGTGGTCGACCTGGCCAGTTTTTTGGGCCTGGCCAGGCGCTCGCCGCGCCCCATGGCCGAAGGCGCCGCCTCGCGCGACGCCGGTCGGCTGGTGGCCTTCAACGCGCGACTGCAGGTCAACGTTGCGTTGCTGATCGATCGCCTGCTGGGCCTGCGCAACCCGTCCAACCTTCAGCCTGTGTCCCAGCCTGAAGAGGCGAGCAGGCCGCATTTCATCGGTCAGCAAATGAGCGATGCCCAGGGCCGCACCTGGCATGAACTCGACTTGACGGCGCTGGCCCTGGACGAGGCCTTCGCCCGCATCGACGCCTGAGGGCGCTGACGCCCGAAACAAGAACACTGCAAATCACAGAAGTCACTGGAGCAAGCACATGAGTTTCCTGAGCCGCATCAAGGAGCTGGGCAAGTCGCAGGATCGCGAGGAAGTCCAGCCGGAAGCCTTGAGCACGGAGGGCATGGTCACGGCCGATGGCTCCCAGCAAGTGGACACGCAGTCATCGCCCTCGACCATCCAGCCGGGCGGCAACACCACGACTTCGGACTCCATCATCTCGGAGGCAGCGCCCTCGCAGTTCCCCGATGACTACAACGAGACCCGACTGAACACCGAAGCTCAGGCCTTGGCAGCGCCCGGCAGCGAGTCTCAGACGGGCCTGCCCCTGATCGGCCACCTGCGCCTGGACCGTCAGCAGCGTGTCCTGGGTGGTGCGCTGGCCGTGGGCGTGTTGGGCTTGATGCTCGCCGCCTTCCTCTCGGTGAACGCCGCAGACCGACGTGCCGCCCAGACCGGCGCCACCGGTCAGGCCCTGATGCAGTCGCAGCGCCTGGCCAAGTCGGTGTCGCAGGCCTTGATCGGTCGCGCGCAGGCCTTCCCGGAAGTGGCCGATTCGGCCAAGGTGCTGGCCACCAACGTGCGCGGCCTGGCCCAGGGCGACAGCGCCCTCAAGCTCTCCGAGGTCTCGGGTGCTGCGCGCGAGGCGCTCACGCCCATGCTGCCGCTGGTCGACCGAGCCGAGAAAAACGCCAACTTCGTGTTGAGCCAGAAGCAGACGCTGACCCAGGTGAGCGCCGCCCTGCGCGAGGTCAACAGCCAGTCGTCCGAGCTGCTCGACCTGGCCGAAGGCATCGCCAACGCCCGCATCGAAAAGGGCGGGGTCTCGCCGGCTGAAGCCTCGGCCCTGAACCAGCTGGTGATGCTGACGCAGCGCATCGGCAAGTCGGCCAACGAATTCCTGACCGTGGAAGGTGTGTCGACCGAAGCCGTGTTCCTGCTCGGCAAGGACCTCAACGCCTTCAAGGAAACCGCCGAAGGCCTGCTCGGCGGCAACCAGGACCTGCGCCTGACCGGCACCAAAGACCCGGAAATGCGCGAGATGCTGGACGCGCTGCTCAAGATCTTCGAGCGCACCCGCACGCAATCGACCTTCATCCTGGGCTCCCTGCAAGGCCTGGTGGCCGCGCGCGACGCCCAGGTGGCCGTGATCGACGACTCCGAGCCGCTGCGCAAGGGCCTCGAAGAGGTGCAGGCCAAGCTGTCCGAAGGCGCCGGCATCGGTGGGCTGAACGTGGCGCTGATCCTGGTCTTCCTGCTGCTGACGGCCACGGCCTCGTACGGCCTGCTGCGCGTCTTCCTGACCGACCAACGCCAGCGCGCCCTGATCGCCGAAGCCCAGCGCCAGGAGGCCGAGCGCCAGGAGCGCGAGGCCAAGCGTGTCAACGACGCCAACCAGGCGGCCATTCTGCGCCTGATGAACGAACTGCAGCTGGTGGCCGAAGGCGACCTGACGCAGCAAGCCACCGTGACCGAAGACATCACCGGCGCCATCGCCGACTCGGTGAACTTCACCGTGGAAGAGCTGCGCACGCTGGTTTCGCAGGTGCAAGGCGCTGTGCTGCGGGTGTCCGAGACCACCAACGAGGTGGAAAGCACCTCGACCGAGCTGCTGGCCGCGTCCGACGAACAGCTGCGCGAGATCCGCGAAACCGGTGAGTCGGTGCTGCAGATGGCAGGCCGAATCAACGAGGTGTCCGCCCAGGCCCAGCACTCCGCCGAGGTGGCGCGCCAATCGCTGGCCGCCGCCGACTCCGGTCTGGCCGCTGTGCAGAACGCCATCGGCGGCATGAACACCATCCGCGAGCAGATCCAGGAAACCTCCAAGCGCATCAAGCGACTGGGCGAGTCGTCGCAGGAAATCGGCGAAATCACCGAACTGATTTCCGACATCACCGAGCAGACGAACGTGCTGGCCCTGAACGCCGCCATCCAGGCCGCCTCAGCCGGTGAAGCCGGCCGTGGCTTCTCGGTGGTGGCCGAAGAAGTGCAGCGACTGGCCGAACGCTCGGCCGACGCGACCCGCGAAATTGCCGCGCTGGTGCGCACCATTCAGACCGACACCCAAGACGCCGTGGCCGCCATGGAGCGCTCCACGCAGGGGGTGGTCGAAGGGGCCCGACTGTCCGACGCCGCAGGTTCTGCGCTGGGTGACATCGACCGCGTGTCGCGCCGCCTCGCCGAGCTGATCGAGCAGATTTCGTCGCAAGCCTTGCGCGAAGCGGACAACGCCAACGTGGTGGTCGCCAACATCCAGCACATTTTTGCCGTGACCGAGCAGACGGGTGAGGGCACGCGCTCGACCTCGCAGCTGGTTCGTGAACTGGCCAAGACCGCTGAAGAACTTCAGCAGCAGGTGGCCCGCTTCAAGATCGCTTCCTGATCGGCTTCGCAGCACCACGAACGTCAAGACAAGCAAACACCCGGGATCCCATGGACAGCCTGCAAACCGACGCCGCCCTGCCCGCAGACGACCTCAGCGCCCTGGCATGGGTGCAGGACGAGTTGCGCAAGTCGCTGGACGCCGCACACAAGGCGCTCAACCGTGCGCTCAAGGACCAGGCCTCGGCCTCGCAGTCGGACGTCGATGCGCTCGACCCTTCCGTGCTGCGCACCGCTCGCCAGCAAATCCACCAAGGTGTGGGTGCGCTCGAACTCGCGGGCCTGCCCGCTGGGGCTGCCTTGCTGCGTGCCAGCGAATCGCTGGTGCAGAAGTTCGTGGGCCGACCGGCCTCCTTGTCGGCCGACGCCGTGCGCGACATCGAGCGCGCCTCGTTCGCGCTGCTCGACTACATGGGGCGCCGCATCGGTGGCAAGCAGGTCTCGGCGGTTGAACTGTTCCCGCAGTACGAGGCACTGGTGTCTCGCGTGGGTGGCGGCTTGCCGCGCCCCTCTGACCTGTGGTCACAGGACTGGCCCTCGCTGTCGCTGGAGTCTCGACTGGAAGCGCCCGATGACGTCGAGCCGCGCAAGCCCGACGCCGGCACGGTCGACGCCTTCGAGCGCGGCCTGCTGGGCCTGATGAAGCGCCAGCAGCCGCAAGACGCCCGTGACCTGGCGCAGGTGTGCGCCGCCTTGGCTCGCGACGCCGAACAGCGGCGCGCCCACCGTGAGGCGGCCACCTGGATGCTGGCCAGCGGCTTCCTCGAAGGGCTGGCCGACCGCCACATCGCGCTCGACGTGCACGCCAAGCGCGTGCTGTCTTCGCTGCTGAGCCAGTTGCGCGTGCTGGTGCGCGGCAATGGCGTGCCCTCTGACCGACTGGCCAACGAGCTGCTGTTCTTCTGCGCTCAAGCCCAGGAAACCCCGGCCGCCGAGCGCTCCGTGCTCACGCGGGTGCGCCGCACCTTCGGCCTGGAGCGCCACCGCCCGGTCAGCCTGGCGGCCTCCTCTCTGGGGCGGCATGACCCGGCCACCATCGCTCAGGCGCTCAAGCGCGTGGCCAGCGCCAAGGAAGGCTGGTCGGCCGTGGCCGCGGGCGAGGCGCTGCGCCTTGGCGGCTTGAACGAGCAGTTCAGCCTGGTCGGCGACTCCCTGCGCAAGCTCTTCCCCGACGGCGACGTGCTGGCCACGGCCTTGTCCGACGCCGTGCAGCGCACCGTGCAGTCGGCGCAAGGCCCTGAAGCCGGCCTGGCCATGGAAGTGGCCACCAGCGTTCTCTATGTCGAGGCCTGTCTCGAAGACGGCGAGTTCGAGTCAAGCGAGCAGCACGAACGCATGCAGCGCCTGGCCGACCGCATTCGCCTGGTCAGCGAGGGGCAAACCGCCCCTCCGCTGGAAGGCTGGATGGAGGACCTCTACCGCCGCGTCTCCGACCGCCAGACCATTGGCAGCGTCGTGCAGGAGCTGCGCAGCACCCTGTCCGAGTGCGAAAAGCACATCGACCAGTTCTTCCGCGACCCTCAGAACCGCGCGCCCCTGGTCAACGTGCCCAACCAGCTGCAGTCCATCCGTGGCGTGCTCGCCGTGCTGGGCCTGGACCTGGCTGCTCACGCCAGCGTGCGCATGCGCGACGACGTCGACCAGCTGCTGCAGCCCTCGACCGACCTGGACGAGGCGGCCAAAGCGGGTGTCTTCGATCGCCTGGCCAGCAACCTGGGTGCCCTGGGCTTCCTCATCGACATGATGGGCGTGCAGCCCTCGCTGGCGAAGTCCCTGTTCACCTACGACGAAGCCAGCGGGGTGTTGTCTCCGCTGATGGGCCGCGAAAAAAAAGTCCTGAGCACGCCGGATGACCCGGTCGAGGCCGCTGCGCACCACGTGCAGCAGGTCGAGAAGCAGCAAGCCCAGGCCGTGGCCGAAGAGGCCGTGCAGGCGCTGGAGCAAGCCGGGCAGGGCGATGTGAGCCTGGATGTGGTTTCCGAGCAGTTGCAAAAGCTCGCCGAGACCCCGCACGTTCAGGAGCAGTCCGAGCTGGCCGGCACGCTGGCCGCTGCTCAGGCTGCGCTGGACCAGGCGCTGCAGGCCGACGATGCCGAATCGACCGCCGCCGCGCGCGAGCAGGTCTCTCAGGTGCTGGCCGACTTGACCCAACCCGAGCCTGAGCCCGAACCCGAAGCGCCTGCTTTCCCGCCGCAAGCGCTCCTGGCCCCGACCCCGGTGGCCGAGGTCGAAGCCACCGGCCTGGAAGAAGACGACGAGATGCGCGAGATCTTCCTGGAAGAAGCGCGCGAAGTCATCGACCAGGCTCGCGAGGGCCTGCAAAGCCTGCGCGACCAACCCGATGACGTGCAGGCCCTGACCTCGGTGCGCCGCGCCTTTCACACCCTCAAGGGCAGCTCGCGCATGGTGGGCCTCAAGGAGTACGGTGAAGCCGGCTGGGCCTGCGAGCAGCTCTACAACACCTGGCTGGCCTCCCAGGCCCCCGCCAGCGGTGACCTGCTTGGCCTGAGCCACGAGGTGCTCGACCACCTCGCCCAATGGACCGACGCCATTGCCGAGCGCCGCGATGCGGGCTGGTCCAGCGCACCCGTCGTGGCCGTTGCCGATGCCATGCGCCTGCACGGCGAGCGCCAGTCGCTTGCCGTCGCGTCCGAGGTGGCGCCTGAGGTGGCGCCCGATGCCGCACCTGAGCTCGCGATCGACCTGAACGCGCTGCCGACGACCTCTGAGTCGGCGCTCGTTGACCTCACCGAGCCCTTGCCTCTGGCCGACCCGGTCGCCGCCGATCTGGTGCAGGTCGATGAGGTCATCTCGCTGGACTTGCCCGACCTGCTGGCCGAGCCTGTGCCGGCCAGCGAGGCGGCGCTGGTTGCCGCGGTCGAGGCCGGCCTGTCCGACCTGGACTTGCCCGATGCCCTGGGTCAACAGCCGAGCCCGGCCGAAGCCACCTCGATCGCGCAAGCCGTCATCCTGGAGGACGAAGAGCCCCTGGACCTGTCCAGCCTGGAGGTCATCGAGCCCGTCGAGATCCGCTCGCCGGACGACGGCGCGCCGACCCAGGCTGGCTCTCTGGGCGAAGCCGCCCCTGCCGTCACCGAGGTCGACTTCGCTCTGGACCTGTCGCTGGGCGATTCGCCGTCTGCCGAAGCCGACAGCGAAGGCAGCGACGAGCCTGTCAAGGTCATTGGTGACCTGCGCATCCCCATCCCGCTGTTCAACATCTACCTCAACGAGGCCGATGAGCAGTCCCGCCGCCTCGGCCATGCCTTGAGCGAGTGGGCCCTGGAAGGCGCCGTGCGCCCGGTGGGCGACGACATGGTCGCGCTGGCGCATTCGCTGGCTGGCAATTCCGCGACCGTGGGCTATGCAGACCTGTCCAGGCTCGCGCGCTTGCTGGAGCATGGCCTGAGCCGAGCCCAGACCCTGGGCCGTGTGCGCGAGAGCGACGCGAGCCTCTTCAACGAAGCCGCCGAAGAAATCCGCCAACTGCTGCATCAATTTGCGGCCGGCTTCCTGCGCCCCGCGTCGCCCGACCTGTTGAGCCGCCTGGACGACTACGACCACGAGGCCTCGCGCATGATCGAAGCGCGCAGCCTCCTGCCCACCAACGACGACCCGCTGGCCACCGGGGCCGGTGCCTTGGACGAGGCCCCCGAGCGTTCTCACCTGCGCCTGGTGCGCGCCGAGCCCGAGGTGCCAGAGGTCTCCGATGAACACGACCCCATTCACCCCGAGACCGTCCAGCCGTCGCACGCTCCTGCCACGCTGACACCACTGGCCGAGCTGAACCTGCCCTGGGACGGTGAAGACGACATCGATCAGCTCGATCAGGTGGACGCCGACCTGTTCCCCATCTTCGAAGAAGAAGCCCAGGAACTGCTGCCTCAGCTCGCCAACGAAGTTCGCCATTGGCTGAGCCGGCCTGAGGACGCCGAGGCGGCCTCGGCCTGCATGCGCACGCTGCACACCTTCAAGGGCGGCGCCCGCCTGGCGGGTGCGATGCGGCTGGGCGAGCTGGCTCACCGGCTGGAGTCCGCCATCGAGCGGCTCTTGTCGTCGGGCACCCCAAGCGCCGACGCCGTGGCCCCGCTGGAAGGCCGCGTGGACCGCTTGGTGGATGATTTCGAGGCCCTGCGGCAGCGCGACGCGTCCCAGCAGGCCGATGTGCTGGCGCATTCCCTGGCCACCCCGCTGGCCGAGGTCTCCCCAGAGATCGCTTCGGATCAGCCCTTTGCGCCCGATGCGGCGCACGTTGGCCTCGGAGCCGATGGCGATGCCGACGTCGGCGATCAGGCGCCAGCGCCTGCCGACCTGTCTTCACAAGGGGCAGCGCCCGTTGTCGATGCCGACATGGCTGCGGCCAGCCCTCAGCTCGCCGGGGACGCCCTGGCGCCCATCGACTGGGCCTCGCTGCCCGTCGATCGCCTCACCGCCATGCGGCCCGCCGTTCGAGAAAACACGCAAGGCCCGACGCACGCCGCCGTGCGCGTGCGGCCTCAACTGCTCGACCGCCTGGTCAACCACGCCGGCGAGGTCGCCATCACCCGCACCCGCCTGCAAGGCCAGGTCGGGCAGATCAAGGGCTCCCTGTCCGACCTGACGGAAAACCTGGACCGCCTGCGCCAGCAACTGCGCGACATCGAGCTGCAGGCCGAAACCCAGGTGGCCACGCGCATGGAGCAAGCGCGCGCTGCCTCTCAGCAGTTCGACCCGCTTGAGTTCGACCGCTACACCCGCTTCCAGGAACTCACCCGGATGATGGCCGAGTCGGTCAACGACGTGGCCACCGTGCAGCGCACCTTGCAGCGCAGCATGGAAACCACCGAAGACCAGCTGGCCGCCCAGGCTCGCTTGACCCGTGACCTGCAGGACGACCTGCTGCGCACGCGCATGGTGGAGTTCGAAGGCCTGTCTGACCGCCTCTACCGCGTGGTGCGCCAGGCCGCCAAGGAAACGGCCAAGCAGGTGCGCCTGGACATCGTCGGCGGCAGCACCGAAGTCGACCGCGGCGTGCTCGAGCGCATGACCGGTGCCTTCGAGCACCTGCTGCGCAACTGCGTGACGCACGGCATCGAGTCGCCTGAAAGCCGGGCAGCATCGGGCAAGGACGCCACCGGCACCATCACCGTGACCCTCTCGCAAGAAGGCAACGAAGTCAGCATCGCCTTCAGCGACGACGGCGCCGGCCTGCGCCTGGACCGCATCCGTGAACGCGCGCTGTCGCTGGGCCTCATCGCCAACGACGCTTCGCTGAGCGACGACGAGCTGGCCCACCTGATCTTCACCCCCGGCTTCTCCACCGCCGACCAGGTCACCGAGCTGGCTGGCCGTGGCGTGGGCATGGACGTCGTGCGCGCCGAGGTCAACGCCATGGGCGGTCGCGTCGAAACCCACACCGAAGCCGGGCAGGGCACCCGCTTCACGCTGATCCTGCCGCTGACCACCGCCGTCACCCGCGTGGTGATGCTGCGCTGCGGCCAGGTGAACGTGGCCGTGCCCACCCACCTCATCGAGATGGTGCGCCGCTCGCGCCCACCCGAGGTCGAGCAGGCCTACCGCGACGGCACCATGCCCTTTGGCGACCAGACCTTGCCGTTCTATTGGCTGGGCGCGCTGCTCGATTTCAGCCCCATGGGCGTTGAAGGTGGCCGCAGCCTGCCGGTGGTCATCGTTCGCTCGGCCCAGCAGCGCATCGCCATCCACGTGGACGAGGTGCTGGGCAACCAGGAAGTGGTGGTCAAGAACCTGGGCACCCAGCTCTCGCGCCTGCCCGGTCTGGCCGGCATGACGCTGCTGGCTTCGGGCGCCGTCTCGCTCATCTACAACCCGGTGGCGCTGGCCACGGTGTATGGCGATCAGGCCCGATCGGCCACTGGCAAGGCCCTGGCCTCGGCGGGCGACGCGATCGTCGGTTGGCTGCAGCCGCACGCCAAGCCCCTGCTCGTGGCCGAGGCGCAGGCGGCCGAGCCCGATGTGCCGCTGGTGCTCGTGGTCGACGATTCGCTCACCGTTCGACGTGTCACGCAGCGCCTGCTGGCTCGCGAAGGCTACCGCGTCAACCTGGCAAAAGACGGCCTTGAAGCCCTTGAATCCTTGGCTCAGGAGCGCCCGACGGTGGTACTGTCGGACATCGAAATGCCTCGCATGGACGGCTTTGACCTGGTGCGAAACATCCGAGCCGACCAGAAGCTCGCCGACCTGCCCGTCATCATGATCACCTCACGGATTGCGCAAAAACACCGCGACTACGCCGCCGAGTTGGGGGTGAACCACTACCTCGGCAAACCGTACCGCGAAGAAGAATTGTTGGCGTTGGTGGCCCGTCATGCCGCCGCGACCGACATCGCCATCTCGTGACGATCGCCTTTTTCGGGTCAAAGCTGTAATTGCCACCCTCGCTTCACCACCCCTCCGACATCCCGGCGCCTGCCCCGGCCATGGATGACGCCATCTCCCACCTCGCTGCGCTGACTGCGCAGCGCGACAGGGAGTTGCTGGACGTCACCTTGGCCCAGGGCGTGCTGGACCTGCTGGGCTCGGCCAGCGTGGGGGTGCATCGACTCATCGGTCGCGAGGACGACTCCCGGCGCTGGTTGTGCTGTGGCCTGGCCCGCAAAGGCCAGATCGCGGTCTCCGACCCCTCCTGGGTTGACCTGCACACCTTGCCGCTGGAGGCCGACCACCCTTTGCGGGCCCAGGCGCTGGCCTCACGGCTGTCCGAGCAAAGTGGGCCCGAGGTTGGGCAGTCCGGGTACGTGTTGGTCATGCCCCTGCCTGTCGAGGTGGGCTTGCCCGGCGTGCTGGAGGTCCATTCCGACGAGCCCTTGTCCGTGCGCGCGCAGCGCACGATCCAGACCGTGCTGAAGGTGTTTGGCAACTTCCAGAATTTGCTGGAGTCCAGTCAGCGCGACGCGCTGACGGCCCTGCTGAACCGCCAGACCTTTGACGCGACCTTCCTGAAGGCATCGATGCCGGTGACCGAGCGTGGCGCCGACCATGCCGAGGGCGAGCGTCGCCACAGTGATTCGTCTGGCTATTGGCTGGGGGTGGTGGACATCGATCACTTCAAGCGCGTCAACGACGGTTTCGGGCACCTCATCGGTGACGAGGTGCTGGTGCTGGTCGCGCGCATCATGCGCCAGACCTTCCGCCACCACGACCGGCTCTACCGTTTTGGTGGCGAAGAGTTCGTCATCTTGCTGCGTGGGGGCAACGAAGAGGACGCCTTGGGGGCCTTCGAGCGCTTTCGCCTCAACGTGGCGCAGTACCCGTTTCCGCAGGTGCAGAACGTCACCGTCAGCGTGGGCTTCACCGAGGTGCGCCACCAGGACACCCCCAACGTGGCTTTTGCAAGGGCCGACCAGGCCGTCTACCGCGCCAAGCACCAGGGGCGCAACCAGGTGCTCAGCCACGAGGGGCTAGTTCGCGCTGGCGTGCTGGCCTCGCCTGAAGCGCACATCGGCGACGTCGAGCTGTTCTGAGCGCTGGTCCGCTGAGGTGGGCGATGCACAGGCCCTCGCGTGGGCGCTTGCCTGGTGATCAGGGCTTGCGCGCCGGCTTGGATGGGGCCTCGGCCTTGACCACGGCGTAGCGCTCCAGGGTCAGCAAGCGTGCTTCGTCGTGTTGCACGACGGGTTGCGGGTAGTCGCGCCCGATCACCACGTCCTCCGCTGCGGCCAGGTCGGCCGGCCTGGCCAGCCAGGGCGCGTGCAGCGCGTTGTCAGGCAGCTTGGCCAGCTCGGGCACGTAGCGGCGGATGAACTTGCCCTGCGGGTCGAACTTCTCGCTCTGGCTGATGGGGTTGAAGATGCGGAACCACGGTTGCGCGTCGCAGCCTGAGGAAGCCGCCCACTGCCAGCCACCGTTGTTGGCGGCCAGGTCGAAGTCGAGCAGCTTCTCGGCGAAGTAGGCCTCGCCCCGTCTCCAGTCGATGCCAAGGTCCTTGATCAGGAAGCTGGCCGTGACCATGCGCAGCCGGTTGTGCATGTAGCCCGTCTGGTTGAGTTGGCGCATGGCCGCATCCACCAGGGGGTAGCCGGTTTGGCCTTCGCACCAGGCCGCGAAATGCGCATCGGCCTGCTTGCCCTTGGCCCACTTGATCTTGTCGTACTCGCGCCGGTAGGCATGGCCCACCACGTGCGGGTGGTGATGCAGGATCTGGTGATAAAAATCACGCCAGATCAGCTCGGACAGCCACACCTGCGCGCCCGCCGAGCCCCGCTGGCTGCGCTGCCAGGCCAGGTCGGCCAGCTCGCGGATGGACACCGTGCCAAAGCGCAGGTGGGTGGACAGGTAGCTGGGGCCCTTCACGCCCGGGAAGTCGCGCAGCTCGTCGTAGCGGTCGATGCGGCCCAGGAAGTCGTCGAGCAGGGCGCGCGCGCCGCTCATGCCTGCGGGCACCTTGAGGTCGTCCACGGGCTCGAAGCCGATGTCACCCAGCGTGGGCACGTGGTCTTGTTCGCTGGGGCAGACGGCCGGCGGGATGGGCGCCAGGTGCGCGGCGTACTTCTCGACCGGGTAGGGCTTGACGTAGAAGGGCTCGATCTTTTTCAGCCAGGCGTTCTTGTAGGGCGTGAAGACGCCGTAGGGCGTGCCGTTGCCGGTCAGCACCTCGTTGCGCTCGAAGACGACGTGGTCCTTGAGGGTGTAGAGCGCCGCGCCGATGTCGCTGAGCTTGCCTCGCACCTGGGCGTCGCGGGCCAGGGCATCGGGCTCGTCGTCGTGGTTGGCGTAGACGGCCTGCACGCCCAACTCGGCGGCCAGTTTCGGGATCTCCACGCGGGCGTTGCCCTGGCGCACGATCAGCCCCCCGAGGGTGGGCGAGGGCGCGCCCACCCGCCTCGCCATGTCGCGCAAGGCGGTGTCCAGCTCCACCAGCGAGTCGCGGATGAAGGCCACGCGGCGGTCCTGGCGGGGCAGGGCGTCCAGGATGGCCGTGTCAAACACGAAGGTGCACCACACCCGTTGGGCGTTTTTCAGGGCATGGAAGAGGGCGGCGTGATCGTGGTGGCGAAGGTCGCGGCGGAACCAGACCAGGGCAGAGGTGTGGACGTCGTGCATGGAAGGTGGGGTGAAGCAGGGGCGGCGGCGTAAAATCATGACATGTCTGCAGGCACCCCATCTTCTCGCACCATCGACCTGACCGATCAGTTCCTCATCGCCATGCCCAGCATGCGCGACGACAACTTCGCTGGCGCTGTCGTTTACCTGTGCGAGCACAACGCCAATGGCGCCCTGGGGCTGGTGATCAACCGCCCGACCGAGTTGCCTTTGCAGGAGCTGTTCGAGAAGGTCGATCTCAAGCTCGAGCGACCCGACCTCGCGGGCGAGCCTGTCTATTTCGGCGGCCCCGTTCAGACCGAGCGGGGATTTGTCCTCCACGACCGCCTGGACGAAGAGGGGGGGCACTACAACTCGACCCTCAAGATCGGTGCTGCAGGCCTGGAGATGACGACCTCTCGCGACGTGCTCGAAGCCCTGGCCGGCGGCGCTGGCCCCAAGCGCGTGTTCGTCACCCTGGGCTACTCGGGCTGGAGCGCCGGGCAGCTCGAAGACGAGATTTCTCGCAACGGCTGGTTGACCGTCAAAGCCCAACCCGAAGTGATCTTCGACACCCCCGTCGAGCAGCGCTACGACAAGGCGCTGTCGCTGCTGGGCGTCGACCGCAATTTCCTGATGGGCGAGGCCGGTCACGCATGAGCGCTGCGGCCTTCACCTCCGCCGCCGTGCAGACCTACCTGGCTTTCGACTACGGCCTCAAGCGCGTGGGCGTGGCCTGTGGCAACAGCCAGACCCGCCAGGCCCAGCCGCTGCAGACCATCGCCGCCGAAGGCGCCCAGCGCTTCGAGCGCATCGCGCAACTGGTGGCCGAGTGGCAGCCGGCGGCGCTGGTGATCGGCGTGCCCTTTCACCCCGACGGCGCCGAGCACGACAACACCGCGCGGGCGCGCAAGTTCGGGCGCCAACTGTGCGGGCGCTTTCACCTGCCGGTGCACGAGGTCGATGAGCGTTACTCCACCACGCAAGCCATCGCCCAAGGTGCGCGCGACCTCGATGCTGCGTCGGCTGCCATCCTGCTGCAACAATACTTCGATGCACTGGGTGCCGCCGACACCAACGGCGCTGTGCCCCCCAACGAAAGGCCCGCGTGAGCTCCACCCCTCATACCTTGCGCCTCGACGCCGAGGCCCTGTACACCAACCTGCTCGACGGCGTTCGCCGCCTGGTCTCGGTCGACACCACCTTGGTGGGCGTGTGGTCCGGTGGAGCCTGGCTGGCCGAGCGCCTGGCCCGTGACCTCGGTCTGAGCACCCCGCATGGCGTCATCTCGTCGGCCCTGCACCGCGACGACTTCGGCTCGCGCGGCATGAGCGCCACGAAAGACGCCACGCACCTGCCCTTCGAGGTCGAAGGCCGCCACATCCTGTTGATCGACGACGTGCTCTACACCGGACGCACCACGCGCGCCGTCATCAACGAGCTGTTCGACTTCGGTCGTCCCGCCAGCGTCACCCTGGCCGTGCTGGTCGACCGCGGTGGCCGCCAGCTGCCCATCGAGCCGGCCTACTCGGCCGCCCGCATCAGCCTGCCCGCCGACGAGCGCGTCTCGCTTGACCGCGCCGACGACGGGCGCTTTCAGTTCCATTTCGAGAAGGTGTGATGAGCACCTCCCTGCCCATGCGCAAACCCCAACGCAACCCGCAGCTCAACGCCCACGGCGAGCTCATCCACCTGCTGTCGACCGAAGGCCTGCCCAAGGCCAACATCCACCAGATCCTGGACACGGCCGAGCAGTTCCTGAGCTTCAACGAGCGCGAGGTCAAGAAGGTGCCGCTGTTGCGCGGCAAGAGCGTCTTCAACCTGTTCTTCGAGAACAGCACGCGCACGCGCACCACCTTCGAGATCGCTGCCAAGCGTTTGAGCGCCGACGTCATCAACCTCGACATCGCGCGTTCATCGGCTTCGAAGGGTGAGAGCCTGCTCGACACCATCGCCAACCTGTCTGCGATGCAGGCCGACATGTTCATCGTGCGCCACAGCGAGTCGGGCGCGCCTTACCTCATCGCCCAGCACGTGGCCCCGCATGTGCACGTGGTCAACGCCGGTGACGGCCGCCATGCGCACCCCACGCAGGCGCTGCTGGACATGTACACGATCCGGCACTACAAGAAAGACTTCACCAACCTCACCGTGGCCATCGTGGGCGACATCGTGCACTCGCGCGTGGCCCGCTCGAACATCCACGCGCTGACCACGCTCGGCGTGCCCGAAGTCCGCGTGGTGGGTCCGCGCACCCTCGTGCCTGGCGACCTGCGCGAGATGGGCGTGCGCGTGTGCCACAGCCTGGAGGAAGGCATCCGCGGTGCCGACGTCGTCATCATGCTGCGCCTGCAGAACGAGCGCATGAGCGGCGGCATGCTGCCCAGCTCGGGCGAGTTCTTCAAGGAGTTCGGCCTGACCCAGGCCAAGCTGGCCCTGGCCAAGCCCGATGCCATCGTCATGCACCCGGGCCCCATCAACCGCGGCGTCGAGATCGAGTCCGCCGTGGCCGATGGCAAGCAAAGCGTCATCCTGCCCCAGGTCACCTTCGGCATCGCGGTCCGCATGGCCGTCATGTCCATCATCGCCGGCAACGAAGCATGAGCAAGATCCTGATCAAGAACGGTCGCCTGGTCGACCCCGCGTCCGGCCTCGACCAGGTCGGCGACCTGGCCATCAGCGCTGGCCGCATCACCGCCATCGGCAACGTTCCGGCGGACTTCGCACCCGACCGCACCATCGACGCCAAGGGCCTGATCGTCGCCCCCGGCCTGGTCGACCTGGCCGCCCGCCTGCGCGAGCCCGGTTACGAGCACGAAGGCATGCTCGAGAGCGAGCTCGCAGCCGCCGCCGCCGGTGGCGTGACCAGCGTGGTCTGCCTGCCCGACACCGACCCCACGCTGGACGAGCCCGGCCTGGTCGAGATGCTCAAGCTGCGCGCACGCAAGCTCAGCCGCTGCCGCCTGTTCCCGCTGGGTGCGCTCACGCGCGGCCTCAAGGGCGAGAACCTGACCGAAATGGCCGAGCTCAACGAAGCCGGTTGCGTCGGCTTCTCGCAGGCCGAAGCGCCCGTGCAGAACACCCAGGTGCTGCAACGCGCGCTGCAGTACGCCGCCACCTTCGGCTACACCGTCTGGCTGCGCCCGAACGACGCCTGGCTGGGCAAGGGCGTGGCCGCCAGCGGCTCCGTGGCCACCCGCCTGGGCCTGTCGGGTGTGCCCGTGGCAGCCGAAACCATCGCCTTGCACACCATCATCGAGCTGGTGCGGGCCACCGGTGCGCGCGTGCACCTTTGCCGCATCAGCAGCGCCGCAGGCGTCGAGCTGGTGCGCCAGGCCAAGGCGCAAGGCCTGCCCATCACCGCCGACGTCAGCATCAACTCCCTGCTGTTGACCGACATCGACATCGGTTACTTCAACCCCTCGATGCGCGTGAACCCGCCGCTGCGCCAGGTGCGCGACCGCGACGCCCTGCAAGCCGCGCTGGCCGACGGCACGCTCGATGCGCTGGTCTCGGACCACACCCCTGTCAGCGAAGACGAGAAGACGCTGCCCTTCGGCGAAGCCGAGCCTGGCGGCACCGGCCTGGAGCTGCTGCTCAGCCTGGCCTTGAAGTGGTCTGGCGCCGACGCCACCGACACGCCCGATGCCGCCAGCCTGCGCCGCGCGCTGTCGGTCGTCACGCAAGGCCCGGTCAAGGTGCTGGGCGACTCGCTCGGCTCGCTGGCCAGCAGTGCAGGGCGCTTGACCGAAGGCGGCGTGGCCGACATCGTGATCTTCGACCCGGCCACGCGCTGGACGGTGCAACCCGACGCCCTCGTCAGCCAGGGCAAGCACACGCCCTTCGCTTTCAAGGACACGGGCTTTCAGATGGCTGGGCGCGTGCGCCTGACCCTGGTGGCAGGGCAGGTGGCCCACGAGGCGTCCGAAGGCGAGCCTGCCGCAGCAGCCTGAGCCCCGCATCGCGATGTCCTGGGTGCCCCCACAACAGCACGTTCCTGCCGCTGCGCCCGTTTCCGGGCGCTGGTTGCGCTCGCCCATCGCGCTCTGGCGGCTGGCCCGCTCGGTCCTGCACATCTTGTGGGGCGTGGCGCAGGTGCTCACCGTCTGGGACCGCCTCGATGCGCGCCAGCGCCGCCAGCGCCACCTCGACTGGTCCAAAAAAATGGGGGCCAAACTCGGCGTCACGCTCGAGGTGCGTGGCACGCCCCACCCATCGGCCAAGCTCGTGGTGGGCAACCACGTTTCCTGGCTGGACATCGTCGCCATCAACTCGGTGATGCCCTCGCGCTTCGTCTCCAAGGCGGAGGTGGCGAGCTGGCCGATCGTGGGCCGCCTGGTGACGGCGGCCGGCACCCTGTACCTGGTGCGTGAACGCCGCCGCGACGCCATGCGCGTGCTCGGCCTCATGGCCCAGGCGCTGCGCGACGGCGACACGGTTGCCGTCTTCCCCGAGGGCACGACCGGGCCGGGAGGCCACATCATGCCTTTTCACGCCAACCTGCTGCAGGCCGCCATCGACGCGCCAGCGCCGGTGCAGCCCGTGGTCATCGCCTACCGGGAGCATGGCCACGCCGTCAGCCCCTCGGCCGCCTACGTGGGCGACATCGGGCTGCTGGAATCGCTGTGGATGACCGTCACCGCACGGCAGCTGGTCGTGCGAGTCGAGTTCCTCGATGCACGGGCGGTGGCGCATGCCGACCGCAGAACGCTCTCCGATCACCTCCATCAGGACATGAGCGCCGCGTTGCAGCGGACGATCTGCGAAAACCCGCAGACGTGACATAAGCCCGTTGTACAGCGTCTTTTTCGGACAACTCTCGCGGGTTTCAGCCGATAGTCTGAGCACTCCACATCGCGACATTCTTGCGGTGCGGTAACAAAATCCGTCTCTCGGTCGGTGTCAATCACTTGAACCGGGGGTCGAACGCTCAATTCACCCTGATGAGGAGCCCCTCCATGTCCGACAAGACACTGCAGCGCCTGCCCCTGGCGCTTGCCGCCCTGCTGACTTGCCTCAGCGCTCATGCCGATTTCACCTCCGCAGACGGCAAGGCCCGTCTCTCCGGGTTCGGCACTTTGGGTGCGGCTCGCACCAGCACCGACGATGCCCTGCTGAACTACCCCGGCCAGGGCGGTGGCGTGGACAAGCAGTGGGGCATGGAGCCCGACACCAAGGTCGGTGTCCAGGGCTCCTACAAGTTCACCAACACCATTTCGGGCACGGCTCAGGTGCTGACCAAGTATCGCGCCTCTGGCCAATACCAGCCCGAGTTCGAGTGGGCCTTTGCCAAGTGGCAAGCCCTGCCCAGCCTGGCTGTTCGCGCAGGCCGCATCGGTGCCCCGTATTTCATGATTTCCGACTTCCGCGATGTGGGTTACGCCAACACGGCGGTGCGTCCCCCCCTGGATGTCTACGGCCAGGTGCCCGTGAGTTCCTTCGATGGTTTGGATGTCTCCTACCAGACCGAGTTGATGGGCGCCAACGTGACCTCGACGATTTGGGGCGGTAGCTCGCGCGCGGAGTTCTCCTCGTCTCTGCGCAGTGGCGCCTCGGAGGTCGAGCCCAGCGTCGTCAAGATCAAGAACTCACTGGGCTTCAACCTGCAAGCCGAGTTTGAAAATGGATTGACCGTGCGTGCCGGGCATGCCAACGGCGCACTCACGGTTGAGTCGGGTACGGCCACGTCGCTCATCAACGGTGTCAACACCTTGGCTGCGAGCACGAGCACCGTCGCACAGGCACTGGGCATTCGCAATGCGGTGCTCGCAGATGTGGCGGCTGTGACCAACAACTTGACCACCAAGGGTGCTCGCGCGTCGTTCTCCGGGATCGGGCTGGCCTACGACCAGGACAACATCGTCCTGTCTGGCGAGTTCACCAAGCGCAAGGCCAAAAAGGGCTACATCGCATCCACCACAGGCTGGTACGCTTTGAGCGGCTACCGTTTTGGCAACATCCTGCCGTACGTGATTGTCTCGAAGATCAAAGTTGACGACCCGAATGCCACGGTCCCCGGGTTCTCGGGCCTGAACGCGCTGATCTCCAATCAGGCAACCATCACCGGCGCGCTCACACCCAGCCTCGGAGCCACGGCAGCCGCTCAAACCGCAGCCGCCATCTCAGCCAACGCTCGGACGATCATCGGCGGCACCAATGCCGTGCTGAACACCCAAAAGCTAGAGCAGAAGACCCTGAGCGTGGGTGTGCGTTGGGACGCGACCCGCAGCCTTGCTGTCAAAGCCCAGTTCGATCACATCACCAAGCCTGCAGGCTCGAATGGTTTGTTCCTGGTCCCCGACCTGTCTGCCGACCTGGCCAAGGGCAACTCGTCCTTCCTCAACACCAAGAAGAACATCAACGTCATCAGCGTCGCTGTTGACTTCGTGTTCTGAGCTTGATCTGGAAGGAGAAACACATCATGCAAAAGACATCCCTCATCAAGTCTCTGGTGCTCGCCGGTCTGGTGACGCTGAGCAACCTGGCCGCGGCTGAAATCGTCGTGATCGTCAACCCCAAGAGCCCCCTGGCCACGATGACGCCTGACCAGGTCAGCGCCATCTTCATGGGCAAGACCAGCACGCTGCCCTCCGGCTCGACCGCCGCCCCGGCTGACCTGCCCGAAGGCAACGCCGTGCGCGACCAGTTCTACAGCAAGGCGGCAGGCAAGTCCTCTTCGCAGGTCAAGGCCACCTGGGCCCGCCTGACTTTCTCCGGCAAGGCCACGCCTCCGAAGGAAATGGGCACCGCTGCCGACGTCAAGAAGTTCGTCGCCAGCAACCCCGACGCCATCGGCTACATCGAAAAATCTGCGGTGGATGGCACGGTCAAGGCGATTTTGTCGATCGACTGACGCCGATCGCGGGTTGTCACGCTCCGATCCTGCGTGACAGCCCGCTCATGATCTCGATCACGGGTCGCATGGGTGCGGGCCACTACAATCCGGCACCCGTTGAAAGGTTTTCGAGATGTTTGATTTTTCTTTCCACGATGCCCTCGTCCAATGGGGCATCGATGGTTTGGTGAGTGCCTCGTGGTGGCAAGTTGTTCTCTACACACTGCTTCTCACGCACATCACCATTGCTTCGGTGACCATCTTCCTGCATCGCGCGCAGGCGCACAGGTCGCTTGAGCTGCATGCGATCCCCTCGCATTTCTTCCGTTTCTGGCTCTGGCTGACCACCGCCACCGTCACCAAGCAGTGGGTGGCCGTGCATCGCAAGCACCACGCCAAGTGCGAAACCGCTGACGACCCTCACAGCCCGGTGGCCCACGGCATCAAGACGGTGCTGCTGCGCGGCCGCGAGCTCTACGCCGCCGAGGCCGCCAACGGCGAAACCCTCAAGAAGTTCGGCCACAACACACCGGACGACTGGCTTGAGCGCAAGCTCTACACCCCGCGGGCCGTCTGGGGCATCTGGCTGATGTTCGCCATCGACCTCGCCTTGTTCGGGGCCATCGGCATCACCGTGTGGGCTGTGCAAATGGTCTGGATCCCGATCACAGCCGCCGGCATCATCAACGGCTTGGGGCACTGGTGGGGCTACCGCAATTTCGAAGCCGCTGATGCGTCCACCAACGTGTCTCCCTGGGGCATCCTCATCGGTGGCGAAGAGCTGCACAACAACCATCACACCTACCCGACCTCGGCCAAGCTGTCGGTCAAGCCCTACGAGTTCGACATCGGCTGGGGCTACATCCGTGGCCTGGAAATGATCGGCCTGGCCAAGGTCCGCAAGACCCCGCCGCGCCTGCAACTCGGCGACGTCAAGCCGGTGGCCGATGCCAAGACCCTGGAGGCCATCGTGGCCAACCGCTATGAGCTGATGGCTGGCTACGCCCGCGAGGTGCGCAGCGCCTGCCAGGCCGAGATGGCCCGATTGAAAGCCGCTGGCGAAACCAGCGCCGCCTCGCGCCTGGCCCAGGTCCGCCGCTGGATGCACCGAGACGTCGAGCAGATGCCTGCAGGCATGCCCGAGCAGGTGGCCGATGCCTGTGCGCACAACCCCAACCTGGCCAAGTTGATCGCCATGCGCGAAGAGCTGCGGGCGCTGTGGACGCGCACCAATGTCTCGGCCGAGCAGTTGGTCGTGGACCTGCAGAGCTGGTGCCAGCGCGCAGAGGCCAGTGGCATCCAGGCCCTGCAAGAGTTCTCGATGAAGCTGAGGGCCGCTCGCGCCACCTGAGGCCGACTCCGTTCTTTTTGCCGAGTCCAAACGACCGCCCGAGCCACCCGGCTCCGGCGGTTTTTTTTCACCTGTTTGGCTGATGGGTCATTTCGTGCATAAGCCACGTTTCCCTGGCGCTGATCCATTTCATTTTTTCGCGCAGCTTCCGTAATCTGAACTGACCTTTCGGAAATCAGGACACGGAGCCGCCAGTGCACACCGACACGCTGAACAACAAGACCCCTGCCGCCAACGATGGCCATGCCGACGCGCAAGCGGGCGCCAGCCAGGAAAGCAACCCCATGCGCAAGATCATCATGATCGTGGGCGTGGCGATCCTGGTGTTCCTGGGGGTGACCACGCTTTCGGTCCAGAAATCGTTTCGAAGCAGCGACCAGCTCACCAGCATCAAGGACCTGTACTTCCCGGTGCTGCAAAAGATCGAGGCCAACATCGTTCGCCTCGACAAGATGGAAGAGCTGTTCATGCGCGCGGTCATGATCGGCGAGACCGACCCGCTCGACGAGGCCGAAGGCTTCTACCAGCAGGCCGACCAGGCGCTGGTCGAGGTGGCCGAGCTCTATCCTGAGCGCAAGGCCGATGTGGAAAAGTTGCGCACTGAGTTCAAGGACTACAACACCTTGGCGAGCTCGACCGCCAAGGCCTTCCTGGACAAGGCCGACATCGACATGCCGGCGCAGACCAAGAAGATGGGCGAGGCGCTCAAGCACCTGCGCATGTCCACGCAGGTCTTCCGCGACTCCAGCTACGACAACTTCGTCAGCACGCTGGCCGACTCGCAGCAAACCGTCAAGGTCAACCTCTACATGGGTGTGGCCCTGGGGGTGATGAACCTGGCCTTCATGGCCGTGCTGGTCTTCTTCATCCGCAACAACCTGCAGATGATGGCCGTGATCGCCGAGCAGAACGCCAGCCTGGAGCGCCGCGTCGCCGAGCGCACCGCCCAGCTGCGCCAAAAGACCAACGACATCCAGGCCATGCTGGAGAACATGCCCCAGGGCGTGATGACCGTGATGCCGGGTGGCCTGATCCACCCCGAGTACTCCGCCTACATGGAGGCCATCTTCGAGACCAAGGACATCGCCGGTGCCAACGTGATGGAGCTGGTTTTCAGCCAGACCAACCTGGGCTCCAACGACCTGTCGCAGGTGGATGCCGCCGTCGGCTCGTGCATCGGCGAAGACATGATGAACTACGAGTTCAACTCGCACCTGCTGGTCACCGAGTTCGAAAAGACCATGCCCAACGGCGCCGTCAAGAGCCTGGAGCTGAGCTGGTCGCCGATCGCCGATGAAAGCGACACGGTCGAGAAGCTCATGCTGTGCGTGCGCGACGTCACCGAACTCAAGCGACTGGCCAGCGAGGCAGGCGCTCAAAAGCGCGAACTGGAAATCATCGGCGAGATCCTGGCGGTCACGCAGGAGAAGTTCCAGGAGTTCATCGAAGGCTCGCGCAAGTTCGTGGAAGAAAACGAGCAGCTCATCCGCCAGGCCCAGGGCAAGGATGCCGACACCATCGGCTTGCTGTTCCGCAACATGCACACCATCAAGGGCAATGCGCGCACCTACGGTCTGCAGCACATGACCAACACCGTGCACGAGACGGAGCAGGCCTACGACGAGCTGCGCAAGGACCCCGAAAAGGAATGGGACGCCCCAGCGCTGCTGGCCCAGCTGGCCCAGGTCGGTGCCCTCGTCGAGGAATACCACAAGATCAACGACCACAAGCTGGGTCGCAAGGGCCCGGGCCGTCGCGGCAGCGTGGAGCGCTTCCTGATGGTCGAGAAGGACCAGGTCTCCCATGCCCTGGAGTTGCTGCGAAAGGCCCACCAGGCCGACGCACAGGAGGTGCGAGCCACCCTCGAGAAGGTCAGTCACACCCTGCAACTCATCGGCACCGAAAAGGTCGAGCACGTGCTCGCTGGCATCGTCGAGTCGCTGCCCTCGCTGGCACGCGAGCTGGGCAAGGAGCCGCCCAAGGTCGCCATCCAGGATCACGGCATCATGGTGCGCGACCAGGTCACCGGTCTGCTCAAGAACGTGTTCACCCACCTGCTGCGCAACTCGATGGACCACGGCCTGGAAACCGCCGAAGCGCGTGTCGCCGCAGGCAAGGCGCCTGTTGGGCAGATCTCGCTGGAGTTGGCGGTTCAGGATGGCCAGATGCAGATGCGCCTGCACGATGACGGCCGCGGCCTGGCCGTGGCCAAGATCCGCGCCAAGGCCATCGAAAACGGCGTGCTGGATCCCTCGTCCAGCGCGAGCCCCGAAGAGGTGGCCAACCTCATCTTCGCCTCTGGCTTCTCCACCGCAGAGCAGGTCACCGAGGTCTCCGGACGCGGCGTGGGCATGGACGCTGTGCGCGGCTTCCTGCAGCGAGAGGGCGGCGACGTCGTCATCCGATTCCGAGGTGGCCAGGACGGCGACGAATGGCGCCCCTTCGAGCTGCTGATCTCGCTGCCTGACAAGCACGCTGCCACCGTGCAGCCGCTGGCGGCCTGACAGCGATGCGGTGCTTCAGGAAGCTGTCGCACCCGTCGATAAGACCTCAGGCATCAACATTCAGAAGAAAGATCGAGGCGTGACATGTGGTTGGATCTGGGCATTTCCGCGGTGAGCCTGATCGTTGGCGGCGGTGCGGCCACCTGGTGGTGGCAGCGACGCCAGTCTGCGATCGGCCCCTGCATCCCCGTGGCCGATGTGCAGGCGCGCGAGCAACTGCTGCAGGCCGAGATCAACAACCTGCGAGCCGAGCAGGAGCGCCATCAGCAGGCGCTCGAGAGCACGCAGGTGAGCTCGCAGCAGGAGCTGGGCCAGTTGCGCGCCAGCCTGGAAGATCAGTTGCACGAGGTCAGATCGGGGGCCGCTGATTCGCGCGAACGCACCCTGGTGGCGTCCAACCAGCTGGCCGAGTCCATTGAAAAGCTGTTGGGCCTGATCAAGACCTTCGAGCGCTGGCACGAGGACATGAGCGTGCTGCTCACCCACAACCGTGAGATGCATGAGCGCAACGACGAGTTCGCGGCCATCGTGCGTCAGGTGGTGATCGTGGCGCTCAACGCCTCCATCGAGGCCGCGCGCGCTGGCGACATGGGCAAGGGCTTTGCCGTGGTGGCCAACGAGGTGCGCACCCTCGCCAACCGTGCAGAGGCCCTGTCCAAGGACTACCGCAACAACCTCTACAAAAACGACCTGATCACCACCACCACCTTTCAGGACATGCAGGCGGGCGGAAAGATGATCATCGGGGCAGTCACCGAGCTGCAGTTGATCAACAACAAGACCCGTGGCCTCCTTGCCGAGGCCGCCTGACCGCCATGATCAGTCCATCCGCCCGGGAAGCGTTCGAGTTCTTCACCAAGCAGGCCATCAAAGGCGCGCTGCCAGCATCGCCCGAAGACACGTGCGAGGTATCGGTGCTGGAGGATGTCTCCCGCATCCAGGGGCAGCGCATCGTCATCCTCACGGTCTCGTCCTACCTGTTCAGGGCGATGACGCTGGTGTACTTCACGCTGGATGCCAAGCTCAAGCAGCACCTGGCGGCCATCAACCGCCGGCCCGTGGACGAACTCAGCGAAGAAGAGTTCCTGGACGTGCTGGGCGAGGTGGGCAACATCCTTTGCGGAGCCATCAACCGCGACCTGGCCCAACACTTTCCCTACCTGGGCATGTCCACGCCCAACTTCCTCGATCGCCATTGCATCGACTTCATCGATGAGCTGGGTGCCGGCTTCGTGCGGCACTTCGAGATCGTGGTCAATGACTCCCTCAAGCTGTACGCCACCTTGGCTGTCAGCGAATTCGCGGACATCGATTTCCGGGCCGACACCACCGTGGTTGAGGAAAGCCACGGCGAGCTCGAGATGTTCTGACCCCACCCCACCTTGACAGGAATCTCCCATGGTTGAACAAGCTGAACTCATCAGCAAAGTCCTGGTCCTCGATGACGACGACGGCGCGCAGCAAAAGATCAGGCAGTTCTGTGATGAGAACAAGCTGGTGTGCGTCAAGGCGACGGCCGCCAACGTGCTCTCGGTGCTCAAGACCAACGTCGACCTGGGGGCGATCTTCTTGTCCGAGACCTACCGGGTGGAGGGCAACAGTGCGCTGGACTTTGCCGAAGAGATCCACGCCGTTCGCCCGGAGCTGCCCATCTTCCTGCGGCGCGAGGCCTTTTCTCACCTGGATGACCTGAGCGATCGCCAGCGCAGCCTCTTCACGGCCGCGTACATGCTTTCGGGCATCGCGCAGCTCAAGCAGGTGGTGGACCACGCGATCTTCAGCTTGGTGTACCCCAACGCCCTGGTGCGAGGCATCACCGAGATCACGAAGACGGCCCTGCAAAGCCAGTTCAAGCACATCGAGGTCTTGACCGAGTCGCCCTACATCGTGCGCGACCGCATCATCTACGGCGAGCTGTTCACGCTCATCCCGCTGGAGAGCAACTGGTGCCGTGGCTACATGATGTTCCAGACCGAAGGTGAGCCGGTGGTCAAGCTGGTCGAGGGCGGCCGCACCCACATCGTGCCGACCGATCACGTCGACTTTCGTGACATCAACCACGTGATGGGCGAGGTCACCAACCTCGTGTGGGGCATGTTCAAGAACCGCTACATCTCCTTTGACCCGATCGATGGACGCCAGTCCCAGGTGCCCATCATCGTCAACCACGCCCACCGCTACATCTCGTTTGGCTCCGAGGACCCGCAGCTGTGCTTCAAGTACATGCTGGTCGACCCCGACGAAAAGATGGCCCCCCTGGTGCTCTACCAGCGCTTCGTCTTCAACCTCAGCTGGACCCCTGAAAAATTCAAGGAAAACGAGGCAGTGGCCGAAGACCTCTTCGAATCTGGAGAGCTCGAACTCTTCTGATGGCTCTGACAAACCAAAAGGTGAACCAACATGGCACAAGTGCTCGTCGTCGATGACTCCGCAACCGTTCGCAACGAAGTCAGTGATTTCCTCAAGGCCAACGGCCTGGATGTGATCACCGCCGTTGATGGCCGCGATGGCCTGACCAAGCTCAAGGGCGACCCCCGCGTCAAGCTGGTGGTCAGCGACGTCAACATGCCCAACATGGACGGCCTGACCATGGCCGAGAAAATCCGTGGCGAGCTGGGCAATGCGGCCGTCAACATCGTGATGCTGACCACCGAAAACACCCCGATCATGAAAGAGCGCGGCAAGGCAGCCGGCGTCAAGGGCTGGATCGTCAAGCCTTTCAAGGGGGATGCCGTCCTCGCCACGTTCAAGAAACTGGCTGTGGGCTGAGCTGGTTCGGGGCCTGCAGGCCCCGTGGCCGGTCCTTTGCACGATCCCGATCCTGATTGGCCATGAAAAAACCCGCCGGGGCGCAAAGCCTGGGCGGGTTTTTGTGCGTGCTGGCTGCGGGCAGCCAGCGCCGAATCACTTCAGCTTCACTTCCTTGTAGGCGACGTGCTTGCGTGCCTTGGGGTCGAACTTCATGAATTCCAGCTTTTCGGGCGTGGTCTTCTTGTTCTTGCTGGTGGTGTAGAAGTGGCCGGTGCCCGCAGTGGACTCCAGCTTGATCTTTTCGCGTCCGCCTTTAGCAGCCATGGTGTTCTCCTAAATTACAGTTCGCCGCGAGCGCGCAGGTCCGACAGGACCTGGTCGATGCCGACTTTGTCGATCAGGCGCAGAGCGGCGGTGCTGATGCGCAGGCGCACCCAGCGGTTCTCGCTCTCGACCCAGAAACGGCGGTACTGCAGGTTGGGCAGGAAACGACGCTTGGTCTTGTTGTTGGCGTGGGAAACATTGTTCCCGGACATCGGGCCCTTACCCGTGACTTGACAGACGCGTGCCATGACGCTTCTCCGTTCGCTTGTGTGCACCACCCAAGGTGATGCTGATGTTGCGGTGGCCAGTGTGCAGAGCAGGGCTTCGACGTGTGTCGGGACCTGGTTCACACCCTTCCGAAACGGACCCGAAACACCGATCAACATCGACGCTCCAAGCCATGGCTTCGGGACGAATTTGCAAAAACCAAGATTATAGACTGATTCCAGCCGTTTGGCAAAGGCTGCTTGATCTCTGCCTGACAGGACGCTCTTTCGAGGGCCATCAACCCCCGTTTTGTTCCAGGAAGCGCTGGGCGTCGAGCGCGGCCATGCAACCCGTGCCCGCGCTGGTGATGGCCTGGCGGTAAACGTGGTCCTGCACGTCGCCGGCGGCGAACACGCCCGGCACGCTGGTCATCGTGGCAAAGCCGTTGTGGCCGCCTTGGGTGACGATGTAGCCGTCCTTCATCTCCAGCTGGCCCTTGAAGATGTCGGTGTTGGGCTGGTGGCCGATGGCGATGAAGCAGCCCTTGACCTCCAGCTCCTTGGTCGAGCCGTCGGTGGTGCTCTTGAGGCGCACGCCGGTCACGCCGCTCTGATCGCCCAGGACCTCGTCCAGCGTCTGGAACAGGTGCAGCTCCATCTTGCCGGCTTTGACCTTTTCCGCCACCTTGTCGATCAGGATGGCCTCGGCGCGGAACTTGTCGCGGCGATGGATCAGGTGCACCTTGCTGGCGATGTTGGACAGGTACAGCGCCTCTTCGACGGCGGTGTTGCCGCCGCCGACCACGCAGACCACCTGATCGCGGTAGAAAAAGCCGTCGCAGGTGGCGCAACCGCTCACGCCGCGGCCCATGAAGGCTTCTTCAGAGGGCAGGCCCAGGTACTTGGCCGAGGCGCCGGTGGCGATCACCAGGGTGTCGGCGGTGTAGGTGCCGGCGTCGCCCTTGAGCGTGAAGGGGCGCTTGGACAGGTCCACCTCATTGACGTGGTCGAACACCATGCTGGTCTTGAAGCGCTCGGCGTGCTCCATGAAGCGCTGCATCAACTCGGGCCCCTGCACACCGTGCACGTCGGCGGGCCAGTTGTCCACCTCGGTGGTGGTCATGAGCTGGCCGCCCTGAGCCATGCCGGTCACCAGCGTGGGCTGCAGGTTGGCGCGTGCGGCGTAGATGGCGGCGGTGTAGCCGGCGGGGCCGGAGCCGAGGACGAGGACTTTGCTGTGGTTGGTGGTGCTCATGTCGGGCTTTCGATGCGCTGTTCGTGCGGGTTCGGTGCGTGTGTCTGGGTGCTCGCAGCCAGGATTCTCGCCCAGCCCGGGGGCTCGGGCGCGAACTGTGCGGGATTCACGGCGCTGTTCGGACCATGCCTCTTGGGCGGGTCTCCATAAAGTGCTAAAAAATCCCGCGCCACTGCCGAAAATTGTAGGGACAGGTTGTTTGTCACACCGTTGCAGGTGGCATTTGTCCACCTGATCACACCCGACACATTCGCATCAGATGGGGCCTCAGCCCCTTCTCACAACCCGCTGAAGGAGCCGCCATGGCCATGTTGTCCAACCTCGACCTGATCCGTCGCGTGCCGCTGTTTTCGATGCTCACGCAGGCCCAGGCCGAAGCCATCGCCGAAGGGGTGGTCAAGCGCCGCTACCGCCGTGGCGAGCTGATCGTCGAACGCGGTCGCAAAACCAATGCCCTGTTCATCCTGTTGACGGGCCGTGCCCGCGTGGTCGCCTCCGACGAGCGTGGTCGCGAAGTCATCCTGGCCGTGCTCGAAGCCGGCGACTACCTGGGCGAGATGAGCCTGATCGACAACGAGCCCCATTCCGCCACCGTCCGCGCCGAGGTGCAGACCGATGTGCTGGTGCTGGGCCGCGCCGAGTTCGCCCGCTGCCTGCCCGAGAACTCCTCGCTGTCCTATGCCATCCTGCGCGGCCTGGTTCAGCGCCTGCGCAACGCCGACCGCCAGATCGAATCCCTGGCCCTGCTGGACGTCTATGGCCGCGTGGCCCGCGCCCTGCTCGACATGGCCGACGAGGACGCTGGCGAGAAGATCATCCGCGGCAAGGTCTCGCGCCAAGACCTGGCCAAACACGTGGGGGCCTCCCGCGAAATGGTTTCCCGGGTGATGAAGGACCTCGAAGAGCGGGGCCTGATCGAAACCCAGGACTCCGGCAGCGTGGTCCTCAAGGACCGGCTGGCCGCGACGGCCTGACCTTTTACCTGCTGTCAGTCGGTCGCCGGCTGCGGCGACCTCAGCAGTGTGTCAACGCCTCCCCCGTGGAGGCGTTGTCATGTCTGCAGGGCGGTGGGAGCTTTTGCCCCAAAATGAGCGCATGACATTTCCTTTGGGTTCCCTTCAGTCCGATGGCCCTGCCGCCCCTCGTCAGCCGGGGCGAGGCGAGGCGCCCCCTGGCGGTCGCGTTGGCTCCCGCATTTCCCGCACGGCCGTGCCGGAGCCGGTCGATGTGCCGGTGGCGCCGGAGCACACCTTGCGTTTTCAGATGACTTTGTTGTTTGGCGGCGTGGCCTGGTTGCTGACCTTGCTGGCCCTTGTCAGCCACAACCGGCTTGACGCCGCCTTCACCACCTCGGGTCAGCACCAGGAAGTGAGCAACTGGGTCGGGGCGCTGGGTGCCCATGCTTCCGATCTGGCCTACCTGTTGTTCGGCCTGTCGGCCTGGTGGCTGCTGGTGATCGGCGCCCGGGTGTGGCTGGGCGCGCTGGCCCGCTGGCTGCGCCGAGACGACGCCCTGGCCGGTGCCGGGGCCGAGCCTGCTGTGCCTGCCTGGCGGCTCTGGCTGGGCCTGGTGATGTTGATGTCGGCGAGTTGCTCGCTGGAGTGGTCGCGCCTGTACAGGCAGGAAGCCGCCCTGGCTGGCGAGCACGCCGGCGGGGTGCTGGGCTACACGCTGGGTCATTGGAGCAGCACCTGGCTGGGTTTCAACGGCTCGGGCGTGTTCTGGATCGCCGTGCTGGTGGCTGGCTTGTCGCTGGCGCTGCGCTTTTCCTGGCTGGACCTGGCCGAGCGCATCGGCGAGCGCGTCGACGCCCTTCGCGAGCGCCGTGAAGCCAAGCGCGAGGTCGAGCAAGACCTGCGCATCGGCGAGCAAGCCACCATCGAGCGCGAGCGCGTGTTCGAAGAAGTGCGCCACGATCTGCCCATCGAGCCCATCCCCTTGATCATCGAGCAGCCCGTGGTCGAGGTGCCCAAATCCACCCGCGTGGTCAAGGAAAAGCAAAAGCCTCTGTTCGCCGACATGGGCGACAACAAGCTGCCGCAGATCGACCTGCTCGATGCTGCGCCTGGGCGCATGGAGACCGTCACGGCCGAGTCCCTGGAGATGACCTCTCGCATGATCGAGAAGAAGCTCAAGGACTTCGGCGTCGAGGTGCGCGTCGTCGCGGCCTCGCCGGGGCCGGTCATCACCCGCTACGAAATCGAGCCGGCCACGGGTGTCAAAGGCTCGCAGATCGTCAACCTGGCCAAGGACCTTGCGCGTTCGCTCTCGCTGGTCAGCATCCGCGTGGTCGAGACCATCCCCGGCAAGAACCTGATGGCGCTGGAGCTGCCCAATGCCAAGCGCCAGATGATCCGCCTGACCGAGATCCTCGGCTCTCAGGTCTACCACGATGCGCAGTCGATGCTGACCATCGGGCTGGGCAAGGACATCGTCGGCGCGCCGGTGGTGGCAGACTTGGCCAAGATGCCTCACTGCCTGGTGGCCGGCACCACCGGCTCCGGCAAGTCCGTGGGCATCAACGCCACCATCTTGTCGCTGCTCTACAAGGCCGAGGCGCGCGACGTGCGCCTCATCCTCATCGACCCCAAGATGCTCGAAATGAGCGTCTACGAAGGCATCCCGCACCTGCTGTGCCCGGTCGTGACCGACATGAAGCTGGCCGGCAACGCGCTGAACTGGGCCGTGGGCGAGATGGAGCGCCGCTACAAGCTCATGAGCAAGATGGGCGTGCGCAACCTGGCCGGCTACAACAAGAAGATGGACGAGGCCAAGGCCCGGGGCGAGCTGGTGCCCAACCCCTTCAGCCTGACGCCCGATGCGCCCGAGCCGCTCGAGCGCCTGCCGCACGTCGTCATCGTCATCGACGAACTGGCCGATCTGATGATGGTCGTGGGCAAGAAGATCGAAGAGCTGATCGCGCGCCTGGCGCAGAAAGCCCGTGCCGCCGGCATCCACCTGATCCTTGCCACGCAGCGTCCTTCGGTCGACGTCATCACCGGCCTGATCAAGGCCAACATCCCGACGCGCATTTCGTTCCAGGTCTCCAGCAAGATCGACAGCCGAACCATCCTCGACCAGATGGGCGCGGAAGCCTTGCTGGGGCAGGGCGACATGCTCTACATGGCCTCGGGCACCGGCCTGCCCATGCGCGTGCACGGCGCCTTCGTGTCCGATGAAGAGGTGCACCGCGTGGTCGAGTACCTCAAGACGCAGGGCGAGCCGAACTACATCGAAGGCATCCTCGAAGGCGGCAGCCTGTCTGACGAAGGCAGCAACCTCGACGGCTCGCCCATGGGCGGCGGCGATGGCGAGCAGGACCCGATGTACGACAACGCCGTGGCCGTGGTGCTTCAGCACCGCAAGGCCTCGATCTCGCTGGTGCAGCGCCATCTGCGCATCGGCTACAACCGCGCCGCGCGCCTGCTCGAGCAGATGGAGAAGTCTGGCCTGGTCTCGAGCATGGCGACCAACGGCAACCGCGAACTGATCGTGCCGCAGCGCGGTGGCGATGGGGGCGCCACGTCTGCGCCTTGGGATGAAAGCTGAGCCGGGCTGCGCATTGATGCGCGCATGCCCCCACCTTCAAGCGGCCCCATGGGCCGTGGAACAATCGTCCCATCACCTTGTGAAGTGACAGCCCCATGCCGATGACCCAGACAACCGCGCCCTCTTTTTTTCCTCGGTTGGGCGCCATGTCCCGCAATGCCGCCGTGCTTGCTTGCCTGTCGATCGCGTGCATGGCAACCGCCAGGGCTGACGCTGTGGCGTCGCTGCGCGCCTTCGTCAAAGACGTGCAGAGCGGGCAGGGCAGTTTTGTTCAGACCGTCACCTCGCCGGACGGCAAGCGCACACGCAAGTCCGAAGGCACGCTGGCTTTTCAGCGCCCTGATCGATTCCGGTTTGTCTACACGAAGCCGACCGAGCAGGTCATCGTGGGCGATGGCAAGAAGGTCTGGCTCTACGACGCCGACCTCAACCAGGTCACGGTGCGCCCCATGAGCCAGGCCGTGGGTGCCACGCCTGCGGCCCTGCTGGCAGGAAGCGCGCTGGACAAGGATTTCGTCCTCAGCAATGTGGCGACCAGTGACGCGCCTGCGTCCTCATCGGGTGCGGCGACCGCGACCCCGACGGCTCAACAGGCAGCGTCCGGTCTGAAATGGGTGGAAGCCCGTCCTCGCAACAAGGATGGACAGTTCCAGTCGGTGCGTGTGGGGTTCCGTCAAGGGCAACTGGCCGAGCTGGAGATCCTCGACAGCTTCGGGCAGCGTTCGCGCCTGACGTTCACACAGTTCGATTCGCGCGCCAAGGTGGCGGCAGATCGGTTCCAGTTCACGCCGCCCAAGGGGGCGGATGTGCTGGAGCAGCCCTGACGATGACGCTGGTGCGCACCTTCATCAGGGCGAGTTTCGATTTGGGGTGAACGACGGGGCTCAGCGGACGCGGCCCATGCGCCCCATCGTTCGCGGTTTCAGCGAGTCCGCTGAAACCGCTCTGGCTTGATCAGCCTTCGCGCTTGCCAAAGCCCGGGCGCTTGCCGCCGGCGGGCTTGAAGCCGCCCTTGTTGCCAAAGGGCTTGTCGCCAAACGGCTTGTCACCGAACGAGCGCTCGCCGAACGACTTCTCGCCAAAGGGCTTGCCACCGAAGGCCTTGCCACCCTTGCCGCCAAACGGCTTGTCACCGAAAGGCTTGTCGCCAAACGACTTGCCGGCCGGCTTGTCGAACGATTTCTTCTCGAAGGGGCGGTCGCCGCCGAAGCTGCGCTCACCTTGCGGGCGGTCACCGAATGGGCGATCGCCGAAAGGCTTGCTGCCGAAGGGCTTGCCGCCAAAAGGCTTGTCACCAAAGGGCTTGTTGCCGAAGTTGCCGCGGTCGTCGAAGCGCTTGCGCTCGCCGCCGCCGAACCCACCGCGGTCACCGCCACGGTCGTCGCGCGGAGCGAAACCACGGTCTTCGGAAGGGCCGTTGAAGCGTTGATCAGGACGCGGCTGGAAGCCACGGTCTTCGCGGGGTGCAAAGCCGCGGTCTTCACGCGGGGCAAAGCCACGCTCGCCGCCTCGGTCGTTGCGGTCGCCCCAGCCACCTTCGCGCTTGCCACCGAAGCGGTCACCGCCACCGAAGCCACCGCCAAAACCGCCACCACGGCGGCCATGGCCGGGCATCGGCTTGTCATGGCGCGGGCCCCTGTCGTTGAACAGCTTGGTCTGCGGCTCCATGCCTTCGATCACCGACTCGGCGATGCGGTGGGTGGTGAAGCGCTCGATGCGGCGCAGCATGCCGATGTCGCGGCGCTCGACCAGGGTCACGGCCAGGCCCGAACGGCCAGCGCGACCGGTGCGGCCGATGCGGTGCACGTAGTCTTCGGCCTTCATGGGCATGCCGTAGTTGATCACGTGGGTGATGGTCGGCACGTCGATGCCGCGGGCGGCCACGTCGGTGGCGACCAGCACGCGCAGCTGGCGCATGCGCAGGCCTTGCAGCACGCGGTTGCGGCGGCCTTGCGGCATGCCGCCGTGCAGGGCGGCCACGGCGTGACCCATGTCGGCCAGGCGGTCGGCCAGGATGTCGGCGTCGCGCTGGGTGCTGGTGAAGATCACGGCCTGGTCGACGGCTTTGTCGGCCAGCAGGTGATCCAGCAGCTTGTTCTTGTGCACCAGCGAGTCGGCCATGTGCAGGCGCTGCTCGATGTTGTCGTGGCTGTCGGTGTGCGAGGCCACTTCGATGGTCACGGCGTCGCGGGTCAGGCGCTGGGCCAGCTGGCCGACGTGGCCGGCGAAGGTGGCCGAGAACATCAGCGTCTGGCGTTCGGCCGGGGTGGCGTCGGCGATGGCTTCGATGTCATCGATGAAGCCCATGTCCAGCATGCGGTCGGCCTCGTCGAGCACCAGCACTTCCAGGTTGGACAGCACAGCGGCGCCGGTGTTCAAGTGGTCGAGCAGGCGGCCCGGGGTGGCGATCAGCACGTCCAGCGGGCCCTTCAGGGCCTTGAGCTGGTAGCCGTAGGGCACGCCGCCCACGATGGTGGCCACGCGCAGGCCTTGCATGTGCTTGCCGTAGGTGGAGGCAGCCTTGGCGACCTGCATGGCGAGTTCGCGGGTGGGAGCGAGCACCAGCACGCGCGGACCGTGCGCCTTGCCCTTGCCGCCCGGGGTGTCGCGGCGCTTGCTGTCGCCACGGGCTGCCACGATGCGTTCCAGCGCAGGCAGCATGAAAGCGGCGGTCTTGCCAGAGCCCGTGGACGAGGCCACGCGCAGGTCGGCGCCGTTCATGGCGGCCGGGATGGCCTTGATCTGAACGCCGGTGGGCTGGGTGTAGCCGGAGTCGGCCAGGGCCTTGCACAGCTCGGGGCTCAGGCCCAGCTCAGCGAAGTTGGGGCCGGTGGGTTCGGCTGCGGATTCTTGGTTGATTTCGGTGGCCTCGTTGCCTTGCGGCAGTTCGGCATCGATGAGGTCACGAGAAGCGTCGGTCATGTTGACATCCAAAGAGAGAGCAGCCCCGCGTCCGCGCAGTTGGCGCGGCAACAACAGAGCCTGCCTGCCGGGCGCAAATGCGCGGCAGGACATGGTGAGTCGCTGGGAACGTGTCCGGACTGCGTGGCGGCCGACGGTCTTGCCGTGGGGCCGGGGTCACGTTGAGTCGGTCAAAGCGACGGCATCGCCGCCAACCGAAACTCAAGACACGACAGGGGCGCTCTGGTGTGTCCTTGCGGATGAGAGAGCGCCGTCCTCGCTTCAGTTGACTGTGTTGCGCCAAAAGCGCAAGCCAACTGGCTTGAAAGAGGTCAGAGGGGATGAACGAACTGCCGAGCCAGGAACTGTCGAAGCCCGGATTGTTTTCCAAGCTCCTCGGGTTTCCCCGGTATCGGCAAGCTGCGGATCATCCTACAGCAGGGCCGATTTGTCAAGCGTCGCCGCGGAGCGCGCCATCGACAGCTCGATGGTCTGGTGGCGGCCGCGCAGGGCCAGGTCGATGGCGACGGGAATGGCCACCAGGGCCAGCAAGGTCAATGTCAACATGGGGTGCCTCAGCTTTGCTCGTTGTTGGGGGCGGGACTGCCGACCTGAACGAGCGCCGGGGACACCAAGCATGCGCCTGACGCACCTTGTCCAAATCGGTGTTTACCTTCATCAAACCGTCACATCTCTGCCTTTTGCCTTCGGCCGTGGCCACGCGCGACAATCTTGCCCATGCAAGACTCCTTGTCCCTGGATTTCCCCGAGCCAACACCATCCACGGGGGGCGCGAGCGCATTGGCTGGGCGCGGCCAGGCGTCGCCGCATGCCCCGCTGGCCGAGCGCCTGCGTCCTCGCTCGCTGGCCGACGTGATCGGGCAGGATCACCTGCTTGGCGAGGGGCAACCTTTGCGGGTCGCCTTTGAGTCGGGTCAGCCGCATTCCATGATCCTCTGGGGCCCCCCGGGTGTTGGCAAGACCACCCTGGCTCGGTTGATGGCGGGCACGGTCGACGCCCTGTTCATCGCGATCTCAGCCGTGCTGGGAGGTGTCAAGGACATCCGCGAGGCGGTCGAGCAGGCCCAGGCGGCATTGCGAAGCGGGCGGCGCACCATCGTGTTTGTCGACGAGGTGCACCGGTTCAACAAAGCCCAGCAAGATGCTTTCCTGCCGCACGTCGAGTCGGGTCTGTTCACCTTCATTGGCGCCACGACGGAGAACCCGTCCTTCGAGGTCAACGCCGCGCTGCTGTCTCGCGCCACCGTGCACGTGTTGCGGGCCATGGACCATGAAGCCATGGTGCAGTTGCTGGAGAAAGGGCGCGAGGCCCTGTCAGGTCCCTTGCTGACCCCAGCCGCGCGCGATCGCCTCATTGGTTACGCGGATGGGGACGCACGTCGCGCGCTCAACACCTATGAAGCCTTGTGCGGCATGCTCAAGGGGCGTGACGTGCTGGACGAGCCTGAACTGGAGCGTGCCCTGGGCGAACAACTGCGTCGCTACGACAAGGGCGGCGATCAGTTCTACGACACCATTTCTGCGCTGCACAAGTCGGTGAGGGGCTCAGACCCCGATGCCGCGTTGTACTGGTTTGTGCGCATGGTTGATGGCGGCGTGGACCCGCGCTACATCGCTCGGCGCCTGGTGCGCATGGCCAGCGAGGACATTGGACTGGCTGACCCGCGAGCACTGCGCATGGCGTTGGATGCTTCGGAAACCTATGAGCGACTGGGCTCGCCTGAAGGCGAGCTGACGCTGGCGCAATGCGTGATCTACCTCGCTGTCGCACCCAAGAGCAACGCCGCTTACGCGGCCTACAAGTCGGTGCGCGCCTGGGTCAAGCAAGACACCACGCGCCCCGTGCCCATGCACCTGCGCAACGCCCCCACCAAACTGATGAAGCAGCTCGGTCATGGCGATGGGTACCGCTATGCCCACGATGAGCCCGGTGGTGTGGCAGCAGGCGAGTGCTACTTCCCGGATGGCATGGCGCCGCAGGCCTTCTACCAGCCTGTGCCGCGCGGGCTGGAGATCAGGATCGGTGAGCGAGTCAATCAGTTGCGCAGGCTCGCCGGCGATGACCGCGCTCCGGGCGATGCCATGGGGGCTGAAGGCCTCGGTGACTCTGGGCTCTCAGGCGACGACTGATCAGGGCAGGGTGATGGTGATGTGCGCCGATTGGGGTGCCAGCTGAACGATGTGGTGGTGCGCGCCCAGGGTGGCCTGGGTGTGTTCGGAGAGCTGCCAGCGCAGCCCGATGAAAGCCAGGGTGGCCATCAATCCGAACAGCGAGGCGATGGCCCAAAGGGGCACCTGGTGGCGCAATTGGTGTCGCACGCGATCAGGCGCTGCCCAGTGGGGTGCGAACCCCGCCGAGTTGCCTCGCATGCGGGCGATTTCATCGCCCAGTCGCGCGGTCAGGTAGCCCAGCTTTTCGCTGCCTTCGATCAGGTACTTGCCCTGGAAGCCCAGCAGCAGGCACATCTGGTAGACCTCCATCACCTGCAAACGTGTTGCGCCTTGCTGGCGGAATTCATCGAGTTTGAGGAAGAACTGTTCACCCGCCAGCTGATCACCGAAGAACTGCACCTGCAGAGGCAGGCGCTGCCAGCTCTCGCGCACTTTGAAGGACGACATGAGCACGGCCTCGTCCACCGTCGCGCAGAAGGCGTACTTGCAGGCGTAAATGTCTTCGGCGGAGGCGCCGAGCTTGCCCGCGCCCCGCTCGAACTGCGTCAGGAATTGCTTGATGCGTTCGCGGAAGAACTCGGCGTCCGTTGGTGCGTGCTTGCCCTTGAGCAGGAAAAGCAGGTAGAAGCCATCGTACATGAGGTCGAGCAGGCGCGAGGAGGTGTTGCCTGCCGATGCCTGTGCGCTGGCGGAGCCTGGAGCAGGTGCGCCATGCGGTGGCTGGCTGCTCCCGAACAGGCTGGGGGGGGGTGATGATGCGCTCATGGGGCAAGGCTCAGGCGTTGATCGCCACCAGCTCCAGGGTCAGGTCCTGGATGCCGGACGGCGTGTACAGGGTCAGCGACTGGGCCTGCAGCATGCGCTCGTAGAGCGCGCCGCGAGGCTCCAGCGAAAAGTAGTAATTGCCTGGACGAACCGGCACTGCGGCTGGCACCTGCGGCACATGGGTCAGGCGCACACCCGGCATGGCCGACAGCACCAGCTTGTCCACGTCGTCTGGCGCGCCCACCTTGAACCGTTGTGGCACGATTTCGACCAACTCCGAAGGGGGCATCGACGCGCTGACACCCAGGTAGAACTGGGTGCCAGGGGTGATCTGCTCCGAATCCAGGCGGCCACGGTGGAAGGACGGCTCTGCCTCGTGCAGCGAGATGGCGAAACTGCGCGTCGAAATCACCGTTTCCAGCAGTTCGCGGATGACCTGATCGAGCTTGACGAAGGACTGGCCGGGTTGGGCGTGATCGTAGGTCGGCAGGTCGGCGAGGGTGAAGCTGCGGGAGAACGTCATCAAGGAGCCCGCCAGCTCCAGCAGGCGCTCGAACAGTCGCTCGGGGTGAAAACCCGGGTTGCGAGCGAGGTGGGTCAGGCCTGCCAGTGCGGTGCTGGCTGTGTGAAGGAGCCAGAACGAGGCGATGTCGCCCGATCGGAACTCGATGACGTGTTTGCTGGGCTCGCGGTGCATGCCATACAGGGCATCGACCTTGGCTTGCAGCGCGTCCATCAGCCTGCGCAGGTGCAGCGTCAACATGGGCGAGGCATGGATGTGCAGCGAGGGGGGCATGAAGCGCCCGTCGAGCTCGAAGCTGCCGCTGGACGTTCGGCGCAGCCTCACCAACGGCAGGCTCACCAGGTGGTCGCGAGCACTGGTGTCCGGCAGCAGCCTGGTCGAGCGCCGCAGTGTCATCAGCTCGGCGCTGACGGCATCGGTGTAGCGATCTGCGACTTGAACAGGTGCACGGTGGTAGCGAACGGCTGTGTCGGCCTCTTGCTGCGTGGCCGCCATGTTGCTGCCCTGGCTGCGAAGGGCAGCCGTGGCGAGGTGGAAGGTCACGGTGCTGCCTTCCTGGGCCGACGGCAGGGAGCCCAGCACCACCGGTGGCGGCAATTCGTCTTCGGCGGGGGCGTGGACCATGTCGCCATCGGGCATCACGACCTGAAGCTCCAGCACACGCAGCACGCCGGTTTGCAGGGCGTCTGCGTCGAGCTTGAGGTGACGCACGCCCCAGGCGTGCGGGTGCAGTGCGCGGCTGGCCTGCGTCAGGCGCCACTCGTGGTAGGCGTCCTGCTGCTGGAAGTGCTGTGGCCGCAGGAACAGGCCCTCTCCCCACAGGACTTTGGGTGACTGGATCAAGTGCTTACCTCCGGGTGTGGCATGTGTTGGCGGCAGTTTGACAAAACAGCGTCAAGTGCCGGGGCACGAGACCGCGGCGGAGCGAACGCGCTCGCTTGAGACACCCACAGGATGGCCTGTGTGCACGGTCATGGCGCAGGCATGCAAGCCCATGTCGATGCCTGTGATCTCGGCTTGTGCGGCCGGGAAGGCGTATCGCCATCGACCCGCCACGGGTTGACGATAGAGGGCCACGATGCCGACGTGAGCGATGTCCCTGGGCAGTTTGTCTGTGGCTTCGTGACGTTGGCCTGGCACCAGTTGCACTTCGCGCACGGACACCAGGTCGTCGCCCAGCAGTTCTTTCTCGCGGGCGGCATCGCCAAACGTGTCGGCTGGAGCCTGCAGGAAGCTGTCGGGCGCTCGAAGCCGGTAGATGCGAACCAGCAGCGCCAGAGACTGGCCATCGGGCAGCGTGTTGAGCGATGGGCTGGCATGCAGGCGCCAAGTGATGCGGCGATCTGGCAGGGCGCTGTCGGGCAACTCGGGCTTTTTCAGTCCAGTCAGCTCAAGCGCCTTTTCGCCTGCCTTTTCAAGCCAGCTGCTCGCGCTCGGGGCTGTGGTGCTGGGCGAGGGCTCTGCGCGCGTGGGCGCGCTGCCGCAACCGCTCAACGTCAGCAGCAGCCCGGTCATGCAGATGCTCAGTGAACTTGGCTTGAGGAACGCGTGGCGATCATCGTGGCGAACCCCTGATCGGCATTGACGATGCGTGCGCTGCAAGTGGCGCATGGGGTCCTTCCCTGTTGGTCCCGTGGTGTGTGCGGTCGCTGGTGATGCCGCTTTTCGGCGTGCAGTGTACGGATCAGAAAAGCTGTTCTTGGGGGCATCCCCCCAGCAGAGGGGAGGTGGACATGAAACCAGTTGAAAGAGTCTGTAAATCACCCCCGAAAGAGGGCTGGAGGCCACTGCGAATTCGGCTCTAATCCGCCGCAATGACGGCCGATCGCCCCGATGGCTCGGCGTCAAAACACAGATCCAATCAGGGAGCATCAGATTGAGCAGGACGGGCCACGGCCGTCGGCTTCGTGCCGCGGTTTTCATGGGTGTCGGCGTGGCTTTTTTGGCCGCGTTGCAGGGTTGTGCAAGCTTGGGTTCCAAGGACCCTCAGGTCGAAAAGCGACTCGTTCAGGAGAAGCTGGACGAAAGCCTCAGCGCGGCTGAAAAAGCCCAAAAGCAGGGGCAGACCGATCAGGCGTTGCAGTTGCTGGACGAAGCCGCGCGCATTGACCCGGCTGCCAAGCAGCCCTGGTTGCGCAAGGCCCAGATTCACTTCGAAGCTCGCCAGTACGGTCCGGCCATCACCCAAGCCCATGAAGCTTTGCAGCGCGACGTGAGCGACCTCACCGCGCAGAGCATCCTGGCGGTCAGCGGCTTGCGCGTGAGTGCCTCTGCATTGGATCAACTTCGCAAGGCCAACGAGGTCACGGGCTCCACGCGCAGCGAGGCCGAGAGCGTGGCGCGCGTCATCCATCAAGCCCTGGGGGAGCCGATCCTCCTGGCGCCAACGGCATCGGGGCCGGGCACGCCGGCTGAACCCGCCCCCCGGCGTGGTGGGCGCAGTGCACACCGTGTTGCGGCGAGCCCAGCACGGCCATCCAACGCAGCAGCACCCGTGGCGAGTCCCTCCGTGACCGCGCCTGCCAAGGCGGCCGCGGTGCAGCCGCCCAGTGGTCCCAAGCCCGCTCCGGCGGCCCGTCCCGCGCCGGCTGCAGCCGGTCGGAACAACCCCTTTGGGGCATTGCAGTAAATCCACCTTCAAGGAGTCCGGTCATGGCCAAGAAAGACAGTGTTCAACAGCGACTCGGTCGCGTGCGTCCTCCGCGTGTGCAACTCACTTATGACGTCGAAGTGGGCGATGCCATCGAGCAAAAGGAGATCCCTTTTGTGGTCGGCGTGATGGGCGACTTCACCGGCCAGCCTGACCCGGACAAGCCCTTGCCCAAGCTCAAGGATCGGGCCTTCGTGCAGGTTGACATGGACAACTTCGACGAGGTCATGGCAGGCATGGCGCCGCGCGCGAGCTTCCGCGTGCCCAACAAGCTCGCTGGCGAAGGGGAGTTCGGCGTCAACCTCCAGTTCGACAGCATGGACGACTTCCGTCCCGAGTCGGTGGTTCAGCAGGTCGATCCGCTGCGCAAGCTGCTTGAGGCCCGCACCAAGCTCTCCGACCTGCGCAACAAGCTGGCCGGCAACGAGAAGCTCGAGGACGCGCTGGCAGAAGTGCTGAGCAACACCGAGCAACGTCAGCGCATCGAAGCCGAGGCCGCTGAAGGCCTGGACAAGGAGTGACCCCATGAGCGCCCAACTGCAACCCCAAGGTCAACCCCAAGCGGCAACCACCGAAGGCCTCGGCCTGCTCGACGACATCGTCGCTCGCAGCAAGGTCGCCAAGACCGACGTCGAGCACGCCCGAGCCAAGGACATCATCGGCGAGCTGGTGCGCGAGGTCATGGCCGGCACGGTCACCATCTCCGACAACCTGTCTGCCAGCATCGACGCGCGCATCGCCGAGATCGACCGCCTCATTTCGACGCAGCTCAGCGCGGTGATGCATGCCCCCGAGTTCCAGAAGCTCGAGTCCACCTGGACAGGCCTGCACTACCTCTGCAAGCAAACCTCCACCGGCGAGCGCCTGAAAATCAAGTTGCTCAACGCCACCAAGAAGGACATGGTCAAGGACTTCAAGACCGCCATCGATTTCGACCAGTCGGCGTTGTTCAAGAAGGTCTACGAAGAAGAGTTCGGCACCTTCGGTGGCGCACCCTTTGGCGCCCTCATCGGTGACTACGAAATCGGCCGTGGTGCCGAAGACATGTACTTCGTCGAACAGATGTCGCATGTGGCGGCCGCCGCCCATGCACCCTTCATCTCTTCGGCGTCGTCCGAGCTCTTCGGACTTGAATCGTTCACCGAGCTGGGCCGCCCCCGCGACCTGGCCAAGGTGTTCGACACGGTCGATTACGCCAAGTGGAAGTCCTTCCGTGAGTCGGAGGACTCCCGCTATGTCGGTTTGACGGTGCCCCGTTTCCTGGGCCGCCTGCCGTACGACCCGAAGGAAGGCACCAGCACCGAAGGCTTCAACTTCGTCGAAGAAGTCGATGGCAGCGACCACAGCCGCTACCTGTGGGTCAACACGGCTTACGCCATGGGCGCCCGCTTGACCGATGCCTTCGAGCACTACGGCTGGTGCGCAGCCATCCGTGGCGTGGAAGGTGGCGGCCTGGTCGAAGACCTGCCGACCCACACATTCAAGACCGACGACGGCGAGCTGGCCCTGAAGTGCCCGACCGAGGTGGCCATCACCGACCGCCGCGAGAAGGAGCTCAGCGACCTGGGCTTCATCCCCCTGGTCCATTGCAAGAACACCGACTACGCCGCCTTCTTTGGCGCGCAGTCTGCCCAGAAAGCACGCAAGTACGACAGCGATGCCGCGAACGCCAACGCCACCCTGTCTGCTCAGCTCCAGTACATGTTCGCGGTCTGCCGCATCGCGCACTACATGAAGGCCATGATGCGCGACAAGGTCGGCAGCTTCGCCAACACCCTGGACGTCGAGCGCTACCTGCACAACTGGCTGATGCAGTACGTGGTGGATGCGCAGGATGCCTCACAGGAGATCCGCGCCCAAAAACCCCTGCGCGAAGCCAGTGTCGAAGTCAGCGAAGTCCCTGGTCGTCCGGGCTCGTACCGCGCCGTCGCCTTCGTGCGGCCGCATTACCAGCTCGACGAACTGTCGGTTTCGCTGCGGCTGGTCGCCGAGCTGCCGGAAGGCTCGAAGTGACCGGTTTCACCATGCCGGCTCGCGCATCAACCTGACGCAGTGAGCTGGTTCATCAACACAGGAGTGAGAGAAAATGAAGGACATCTACATCAAGTTCGGCAAGCCCCTGAACGGCAAGGAAATCAAGGGCGAGTCCCGCGATGCCGGCGCCGGCACCCAGCACGCCGCACCCTGGTTCGAAGCCATCAGCTGGAACCACGTCATCCGCCAGCCGAAGTCGGCCACGGCCTCGACCGCTGGTGGTCACACCGCCGAGCGTTGCGAGCACGGCGAAATGATCTTCACCAAGGACCTGGACCTGGTCAGCCCCCAACTGTGGGAAGCTTGCTCGGCCGGCACCCTGTACGACGACGTGGAAATCCATTTCATGCGCGCCAACGGCACGAATGACCGCGTCCTGTACCTCAAGATCAAGCTCAAGAAGGTGCTGATCTCGCAAGTTCTGCCCCAGGTCGAATCCGAAGGCCTGCCGACCGAATCGTTCGGTCTGCGTTACTCCGCCGTCGAGTGGACCTACACCCAGCAAACCATGGACGGCAAGTCCAAGCCGGGTCAAGTCGCCGCCTGGAGCCTGGCCACCAACAAGGCTGCCTTCGACGCTCCGAACTGATGAGCGAACGCCGGCACCCCCACGGGGTGCCAGCAACAGGCGGGGCCGCGTGCCCCGCCTTTTCTTGAGACCTGTGCACCATGTCCAGCGCGCTTCGCATCCGCCGCGGGCTCTTTGACCGCCTGCTGGCCACCGATCCAGACGCTCCCGAGGGCCTGATCCAGACCTGTTCGGTCGAGCAGTTGCGTGACACGGTGGCGCGCGACCTGGAGCGCTTGCTCAATGCCCGCTCGGCGCTGCTGTCCACCGACCCGCAGTGGTCGGCCTTGGGGCCCCAAGCCCGTGCTTCGGTGATGTGCTTTGGCGTGCCCGATTTCGCCGGTCGTGTTCTCGCGAGTTCGGAGGATCAGCGTTTCATCGCCAGCGGCCTGGCCAAGGCCATCGAGGCCCACGAGCCTCGCCTCAGGCAGGTGGCCGTTGATTTCCGTCAGGATGACGCCCCGGGACGCGCCTTGCAGTTCACCATCCGAGCCACCTTGGTGGTGCGGCCGGCACGAGAGAGCGTCAGCTTTGACGCGGTGCTCATGCCGTCGATGTCTCGCTACCAGGTCACGCAGGCGCGTTTTGCTTCGGCGGGACAGCGCCTTTGAGTCGCAACCAGGCAGTTCATGGACGACCTCCTCCCCCATTACGAACGCGAGTTGGCCTTCCTGCGCACGCGCGCCGGAGACTTCGCCAAGCAGTACCCCAAGATCGCGGGGCGCCTTCAGCTGAGCGGCGACGTGGGAGACGACCCCCATGTCGAACGCCTGATCGAGGCGTTTGCGTTCCTGTCGGCGCGCATCCACAAGCGACTGGATGACGATTTCCCCTTGTTCACGGAAGCGCTGCTGGAGGTCCTGTACCCGCACTACCTCAGGCCGTTCCCGTCTTGTGCCATCGCCCGGTTCGATCTGGGAGCACAGGCGTCGCAAATGAGCAAGGCCATCACCGTGCCGCGTGGCACCAGCCTGAGCAGTCGCCCCGTCAAAGGCGTGACCTGCCGCTTTCGCACCACCGCTGATGTGCAGCTCTTGCCCTTGGAGGTCGCCGAGGTCAGTCACCGTCACACGGTGCAGGCACCGACGGGCACCAGCGTGCCACCCGGGGCCACGTCGGTGCTGTCCATCACGCTGCTCAAACGCTCGCCCCAGGTGAGCTGGGGGGCGCTGCTGTCCAGCCCCTGGCGATTGCACCTCGATGGTGAGTCGTCGCAAGTCAGTGTCCTGCGCGAGGCCCTGTGTCGGCGAACGCGGGCCGTGCGTGTTGCCTGGCAGCCTCATCAGCCCTGGCAAGCGCCTGCGTTGCCGACAGCCCTTCCTCAGCCTGCGGGTTTCGGCGAGGACGAGGCCTTGATCGATTGGGATGAGCGAGCTCACCCGGCCTACCGCTTGCTGGCCGAGTATTTTGGTTTTGCCGACAAGTTCAATTTCGTCGACATGCCGGCGCTGTGTTCGGCTCAGGGCGTGTTTGGTGCAACCTCAGGTGAATCGGGCGTCATGGCGGGGGCGCTTGCGGGCGCGGGTGTCGACGCCGAGCCTGCCAAGCTGGTTTGCCACCTGCTGATGGATGGGTTGCGCGCCGATTCAGACGAGGCCAGGCTGCTTGAAACGGTCAACGCATCGAACCTCGTGCTGGGTGCGGTGCCGGTGATCAACCTGTTTCCCCATGCGGCCGACCCGATCCGCGTCACGCACAGGCAGGCCGAGTACCCCGTGGTCGTGGATGGGCGTCGCGCCCACGGACACGAGGTTCATTCGCTGCTGCGCGTGCACCGAGTCCGGCAAACGGCACACGGCGATGTGATCGACGAGGTTCGCCCCTTCTTTTCTCTGCAGCACGACGAGTTGCTCGATGCGCTCGATGTGCAAGCCGAAGATGGTGCCAAGCCCCATTGCCTGGCCTATTGGCAGATGCACCGCGACGAGGACCTGGCCGAGCGCAGCCCGGGGCACGAGGTGTCCATCAGCTTTGTCGACGCGAGCCAGAATCCGATGACCCCCGCTGTCGAGACGCTGTCGCTTGACGTCATGGCCACCAACCGCGACCTGCCTCACCTGCTGGCCCCCGGCACGGTGGGAGGTGACCTCTTCATGGAGGGGGGCGGGCCGGCACGAAGCATCACCTTGTTGCGCAAGCCCACGCGCAGCCATCGCATCGAGCGCGGCAAGGGCATGCTGTGGCGGCTGGTTTCTCAGCTCTCCCTCAATCACCTGTCCTTGACCGCTGGAGGCATCGATGCCTTGCGAGAGTTGCTGCGGCTCTACGACCTGCCGCACAGCGCCAGCAACCGTCGCCAGATCGATGGCTTGGTGAGCATCGAGTTCCGCGCCGACACGGCCTGGATACCGGGTGAGCCGTTTGCCACGTTCGTGCGCGGCACGCTGGTGAAGTTGACCGTTGATGAAGGCAGTTTCGTCGGCAGCGGGCTTGGCTTGTTTGCGAATGTCATGGATCGATTCTTCGGTCTGTATGTGCACGTCAACAGCTACGCGAGGCTGCAGGTGCTGTCTGCGCGCTCTGGCGAGGTGCTGCTCACCTGTGCGCCTCGCCACGGCGATCGTCAACTGCTGTGAGCGGCGCCATGACCCACGCCGTGCATCGCCCCAGCGCTTCATCGCCTGCCATGGTGCCTGTCCGATTCAGGGCCCCGATCGACCTGCTCATCGGTGAGCCGCATGGTTTTGGGTTCTTCCAGGCCGTCCGCCTGCTCGAGCGTTGGCTGGGCGATGGGCAAGCCTCGGGCGTGGGGCTGCAGAAGCTGCAGTTTCGCAACTCTGTTTCGCTGAGCTTTCCGGCCAGCGAGATCGAGTCCATGCAGGTGAGCTGGCGTGACCCGAGTGCGGTGCACTTGCCCGCCAACGTGGACAAGGTTGACCTGACGCCCGCCTGCATGGGCTTGCTGGGTGTCACCGGGGCCTTGCCGCTGTTCTACACGGAGTGGTTGGGGCAGGTGGAATTGCGAGGACGCGATCCTTCAGCGCGCGCGTTCCTGGATGTGTTCAGCCACCGTTCTGTGGTGTTGTTCTACCAGGCCTGGCGCAAGCACCGCCTGGCGCTGCAGTACGAGGCCGACAGGCAGCGGGCCTTTTTGCCGCAGGTGCTGGCGCTGGCGGGCATCGGCCTGAAAGGCTTGCGGCATCGGCTGGAGCCGCAGCACGGCGGGGTGTCGGACGAAGGCCTGGCGTACTTCGCGGGCGCGCTGCAGCAGCGCACGTTGCCGGCTCCGCAACTGCAACGCCTGTTGCAGCGTTACCTGGGCGTGACCGTGGAGGTGGAGCCCTTTGTAGGGCGCTGGTACCGCATCCCCGATGAGGGACGAACCCATCTGGGCGTTGGTTGGGAGCAGGGCGGTGGCTTGTTGGGTCGCAGTGCCGTGGTGGGCGAGCGCGTGTGGCAGCGAAACCTTCGCATGCGCCTGACGCTGGGCCCCCTGGACCACACCCGGTTCCGGCGATTTTTGCCGGGTGGGCCTGGCGAGCGTGCCTTGCGCCACTGGTTGGGCTTGTTGCTCGGGCCCTCGCTGGAGTTCGAGGTGCGCCTGTGTTTGCGCCAGGACGATGTGCGGCCCGTGGCCCTCTGCACCGACCGAGCCGACAGCCTCGGGCGCCTGGGATGGGACACCTTCCTGATGACCCGCGCGGCCAATGCCGACCGCGACGACGTGCGCTACGACATCCAGGCCGCGGCCTGACCCAAGGCGTTGACGCACCTCAGGGCCTTTCGAATTCAGACATCACAACACATCATCAAAAAGGCGAGACCATGTCACATCCCCTTGAACTGCTGATCACCAAGCTCAACGACACCACTCGCCGCGCGGCCGAGCAAGCGGTGGTGTTGTGCAAGCAGCGCGGCCACCAGGAGGTGGACGTCGAGCACCTGATGCTGGCCTTGCTGGCTCAGCCGGCCAATGACCTGCTGTTGCTGTGTCGCCATGCCGATGTGTCCGTCGATGGGCTGGTGCACGACCTGGAGTCGGAGCTGTCTCGCTTTGCCTCGGGCAGCAACCGCCCGCCGGTGTTTTCGGTGCACGTGCCGGTGCTGCTGGAGCAGGCCTGGCTGGTGGCTTCGCTGTCAGCGCCGTCTGCACGCATCCGCAGCGCGCACCTGCTCCTGGCCTGGTTGACCGAGCCCACGCTGTCGCAACTGGCCGTGCGCAGCTCGCGTCGCCTGGCGCAGTTCAACCTGACCGAGCTCAAGCACCGCCTGGCCGAGCTGACCGCTGACTCGCCCGAAGCGCCTGTGAGCAACGCGGCGATGGCTGGCACGGACCCCGCGTCGCAGGCCAACCTGGGCGCCGATGCGGCGCAAGGCCCGGGTCGCACCCCGGCGCTGGACCAGTTCACCACCAACCTGACCGAGCGCGCCCGCCAGGGGCAGCTCGATCCGGTCATCGGGCGCGACACCGAGATCCGCCAAGCCATCGACATCCTGCTGCGTCGCCGCCAGAACAACCCCATCCTCACGGGCGAGGCCGGCGTGGGCAAGACGGCCGTGGTCGAAGGCCTGGCCCTGCGCGTGGCCTCGGGTGACGTGCCGCCGGCCTTGCAAGGCGTGGCCATCCACGTGCTGGACATGGGCCTGCTGCAGGCCGGTGCATCGGTCAAGGGTGAGTTCGAAAATCGCCTGAAAAACGTCATCGACGAGGTGCGCAAGAGCCCGCACCCCATCATCCTGTTCATCGACGAGGCGCACACGCTGATCGGCGCGGGTGGCCAGGCTGGTGGCGGTGACGCGGCCAACCTGCTCAAGCCTGCGCTGGCGCGGGGCGAGCTGCGCACCATCGCGGCGACCACCTGGAGCGAATACAAGCAATACGTGGAAAAAGACGCTGCCCTGGCACGGCGCTTCCAGGTCATCAAGGTCGAAGAGCCGAGTGAAAGCACCGCCGCAGCCATGCTGCGCGGCATGGCCCCGCTGATGGAAAAGCACTTTGGCGTGCGCCTGCTCGACGAGGCCATCACCGAGGCGGTGCGGCTGTCCTCGCGCTACATCAGCGGCCGCCAGTTGCCTGACAAGGCCGTGAGCGTGCTCGACACCGCCTGTGCGCGCGTGGCCCTGGGCCAAAGCGCCACGCCCGCCCGCATCGAGGACGCGCGCCGCCGCATCGAGCAGATCGACGCGGAGGTGTCGGCCTTGCAGCGCGAGGTGGCGGCCCGCATCGAGGGCTCTGCCCAGCGCGCGGTGCGGCTGGATGAGCTGGGCATGGCGCGCCTGGACCTGCAGCATCAGTTGCAAGCCGACGAGGCCCGCTGGTCGCAGGAGCAGCAGGCCGTTCAGGCCATCCTGGCGTTGCGCCAACAAGGCGAGCAGCAGGCCGGTGGCCTGAGCGACGACGAAGCCGCCGAGCTCAGCCAACTGCAAGCCGACCTGCGTGCGTTGCAGGGCGAGGCCCCGCTGGTGCCCGTGCAGGTCGATGGCCACGTGGTGGCCGACATCGTCAGCGGCTGGACGGGCATCCCGCTGGGCAAGATGGTGCTCGACGAGATCGAGACCGTGCGCCAGCTGAACACCACGCTGCAAGAGCGCGTCATCGGGCAAGACCACGCCCTGGGCGCCATCGCGCAGCGCGTGCGCACCGCCCGCGCCGGCCTGGAGGACCCGAACAAGCCGCGCGGCGTTTTCCTCTTCGTGGGCCCCAGTGGCGTCGGCAAGACCGAGACCGCGCTGGCCCTGGCCGACATCCTCTATGGCGGCGAGCGCAACCTCATCACCATCAACATGAGCGAGTACCAGGAGGCCCACAGCGTCAGCGGCCTCAAGGGCTCTCCCCCGGGCTACGTGGGTTACGGCCAGGGCGGCGTGCTGACCGAGGCCGTGCGCCGCAAGCCCTACAGCGTGGTGCTGCTCGATGAGGTCGAAAAAGCCCACCCCGACGTGCTGGAGATGTTCTTCCAGGTTTTTGACAAGGGCCGCATGGACGACGCCGAAGGCCGCGAAATCGACTTCCGCCAGACGCTGATCATCCTCACCTCCAACGCCGGCTCGCAGCAGATCATGCAGGCCTGCATGCAGCACGACGAGCAGGCCGGCGGCGTGGTGATGAAGTCACCCGACGCCATGCCCGCCGCCGACGAGCTGGCCGAGGGCTTGCGTCCTGTGCTCTACAAGACCTTCAAGCCGGCCTTCATCGGTCGCACCAAGGTGGTCCCGTACTACCCGCTGCACGATGACGTGCTGGCCGAGGTCATCCGCCTCAAGCTCGAGCGCATCGCCGCGCGCGTCAAGGCCAACCACCAGGCTGAACTGACTTTTGATGAGTCGCTGATCGACACCGTGCTGGCGCGCTGCACCGAGGTCGACACCGGCGCCCGCGCGGTCGATCACATCCTCAACGGCAGCATGCTGCCCGAGGTGGCCGACGCCGTGTTGGCGGCGATGGCCGATGGGCGTGCGATCGAGCGCATCCGCGTTGGCGCGAACGAGCAGGGCGAGTTCACGTTCGAGGTGGCCTGAAGCGGCGTGGGGTGGCGTTGATGCAGCGCCGCCTGGTCCGCCCTGGTGGGGTCCTCGGGCCCTCAGGCCTCAGTCCATCTCCAGGATGAGCATCGCCTCGTCGCGCCAGTAGATGGCCGCGGCGTAGAAACCTTCCCAGACGCAGCCATTGCAACCGCGACCGCAGCAGGTCGTTGGTGCCGCAGGAGGCTCGCGCAGCGTCAGGTTGCGTGCCCTGGCCTCGGCCTGCAGGGCCTGAAACACCGCCTGAGCCGCGCTCAGCTCGCACAGCGGTTGCGTCAACGAGGGGACGGGAGTGAGCATGGGCCGGATTTTACCGGCCGTCAGCCTGGGTGAGTTCGCGCCAGGGCGCGCCCCTCTCCGTGGCATAGTCTGACGGCGGTCGGTGAAGTCCGCTGACCTTGCCCAGCCCCACGTGACCGAACCCAGCCCATCTCCCTCATCCTCGACGGCCATCGACGGCTCGGCCTCCCATGCGATCGGGCGGCTGGCCGAGCCAGCCCAGCCCATGCTGGCCGTGTACGGCCACGTCGTGACCTGGCGTCACCTCGTCATCACGGCGGTGCTGCTGCTGTTGCTCATGGCCGCCCTGGCGGCTGGCGTTGCCTGGTGGGCATGGCACAACTTGGCGGCGAGCGTGGTGTTGCGTGAGCAGCAAGCCCTGGTGCGCCTGCCTGAGCAACTGAGCGTGCAAGCTTCGCTCACCCGCAAAGTGATGGTTCAGGTCGATCAGGTGCTGCCGGTTCGCGTGCCCATCCAGCAAGACATCAGCGTCCCCTTGACCGATCCGATCCCGGTGCAGGTCAGCATCGACACCGTGGTGCCGGTCAACCTCTCGGTGCCGGTCAGGCACGTCTTCAAGCTCGATCAGGTCATCGACGTGGACAGCACGGTCCGCACACGTGTGTTGGGCATCCCACTGAGCCTGCCGGTCAAGGGGCAGGTGCCGGTGCGTGCCGATGTGCCCATCGACATCGTCGTGCCAGTCAAACAGGACCTGCCAGTGGCCCTGACCACCCAGGCGCAGGTGCGCATCACCGAGCCCTTGCGCACGCGCATCGACACGGTGATCGAGGCCAAGGTGCCCATTCGCGAGTCGCTGGCCCTGCCGATCAGCGAACCGGTGAGTGCTCGCCTGACCTTCCCCCAGCGGCAGGTCGAGGCCGGTCTGGACCTGATGGCGTTGACGGTTCCCTTCGAGTCCGTGTCGCTGGGCCTTCGCCGGCCGACACAGCCCTGAATCACCGCGATGGCCTCGACCTTGGCTCGCGGTGGATGGCACCGACCGATCAGCCTGAAGTCCTTGCTGGTCGTGGGCGGCTTGGTGCTGCTGGCGTGGCTGGCGCTGATGCTGAGCGCGGTCTGGTTCGTCTACACACAACTCGACGCGCGCATGGACCTGCACGAGCAGCCGGTGACCTTGCACCTGCCTGCTGGCCTCAAGGCGCAAGCCCAGGTGCAGCAACCGGTGAGCACGAGGATCGATTTGCGACCCGTGGTGAACGTGCCGGTTCGCCAGCGCTTGCGTGCCCAGGTCGAAGACACCTTGCTGATGCGGGCCAACCTGGCGACCCAGGTGCAGGTTGACACCGAGGTGCAGGTCGATCAGGTGGTGGCAGTGAAAACCGAGTTGAGCATGCGGGTGCCTTTGGTCTCCTGGCTGCCCGCGTTTGACGTCGTTTTACCGGTGACGCTGAACGTGCCGTTCAAGGCCCGCGTGCCGGTGCGTGCGCAGGTGCCGGTGCGCTTCGATGCGCTGGTCAGTGGGGAGCTGCGGGCGCCTGTCGAGGTGCCGCTGGAGGCGGTTTTCCGACTGCGGCCCGAGGTGCACGCAGACCTGCACGCCCAGCTCCGTGGGCACATGGATTTCGTCGTGCGGGATGCCATGCCCGCCGTCCCCTTGACCATCGTTCGGGCCCGCCTGCTGGTGCCTTTTGACGTGCCGAGCATCCGCCAGCGCGAGCGCCCCTGAGTCGCCCGGGGGCAAGCCTTTGAGGCGCTTGTGCTTTGCGTCAGTTGCGCCTTCCGTGAAAAAGTGCAGGATGCAAGGGCGGGCTTGCCCCAGGGGCCGCGCAAACACCGGGTCGTTTTTTCAATGGCTGTCGCATGATCGCGTCCAGCCGATGCCCGGTGTCGTGGGGCAGGGCCGTCTCAGGAGTCGGGTTTGTCGCAAGCAGGTGTCATTCAATCAGGTGGTGTGACGGGGCAACAGCCTCCCGACCGCGCTGCGCTGGTCGAGCAGACCCTGGAGCGCGGATTCCCGCTGATGGTTTTCCCGCCTGCACTGGAGGGCTTCTTCCAGCAGGAATGCGAAGCAGACCGGCTGCGACACGTGACGGCATCTGGTGTGGCGGCGGTGTTGTTGTTCGCCGGCATGCTGGTCAGCGACTGGCTGCTCACGCCCGAGACCTTTGGGCTCGCCTGCGCTTTGCGATTGGGGGTCTTTGCCCCGGTGGTGCTGGCCGGGCTGTGGGCGCTGCGCCTGATCAGGTCTGCGCAGCTGACCGAGTGGGGCATCGCCCTGGCCGGAATGCTGGCGATCTTGCTGACCGGGGTCATCCTGCTCAAAGCCGAGAGCCGCTGGGCCCTCTCCAGGGTGGTCGAGCTCAACATCATCGTTGTTTACACCTGCACGCTGGCCCGGTTCTGGCCGGCGGTGGCGATGGCCGGCTGGGTCGCCCTGGTCCAGGCCTTCCTGGTGTTCACGCTGCCTGACTTCACGGGCGTGATCAGCATCAACGCGACCTTGCTGGTGCTGGTGGTGATGGCCTTCACCCTGTTTGGCAACTACACGCTGGAGCGCCACGAGCGCTGCGCCTTTTTGATGGCCCAGCGTGAGCGTGCCCTGCAGGACGCCCTCGAGGCCTCCCATGCGCAACTCGCTCACCTGGCCACCACCGACTCCCTGACGGAGGTCGCCAACCGCCGTTCCGCAGAGTCTTTCCTGGCCCAGACCTGGGCGCATGCCCAAAAGCGAGACCTGTCGGTGGCCCTGATTGCCATCGATGTGGACCACTTCAAACGCTTCAACGACCACCATGGCCACCAGGCCGGAGACCGCTGCCTGCAGTCCGTGGCCCGAGCGCTCACGAGCTGTTCTCGCCGGGCCGGAGACCTGGTGGCGCGAATGGGCGGCGAGGAGTTCTTGTTGATCATGGTGGACGTGGACCAGCGCACGGCGATGTCGGTGGCCCAGCGGGTGCGTGACGTCGTGCGTGGACTGGCCGTGCCGCATGCCGCCCCGGGCTGCGGCCCCGTGGTCACCGTGAGCGTGGGCGTGGCCACGGTTCGACCCGCTCACCAGGTTGGCCTGGCCGAGACCATGAAGCAGGCCGATGAGGCGCTTTATGCCGCCAAAGGCAGCGGACGCAACCGCGTTTGCACCCGGCTGGCCGATGGCGAAATGCATTGCCTCGATGAGGCCGGTCTGTTGCCGGAGGGGCTTGGGTCATGACAGGCTCTGTTTTCGGCTGGTCTGTCTTGTCCGGGCTCGGATTGAGTCGGTTTGGGCGCCTGCAGTTCGAGCCCGCAGAAGAGAAACGTTTCATCCAGGATGGCAAGGCCGCACGCCAGACGCACTTCCTGATCAGCGGCATCTTTTCCCTCGTGGCCTTCAACCTGTTTTTGCTCTCTGACTGGATGATGGTGCCGGATCGATTCGACCTGGCCTTGCGCTTGCGCCTGCTGGTCTACACGCCGGTTGCCTTGTTCTTCCTCGTGGTGTCGTGGCGTTTCCGTGATTTCGCGCTGGGGCTGCCTGCGGCTGTTACCGAGTGGGTGGCGATGCTGGGCGGTGTGTTCGCTGCCTTGTGCCTGGTGGCGGTGCTCATGCTCACCGACAGCCCTTACGCGGGCATGTACCGCTGCGGTTTGCTGCCCATCCTGGTTTTTGGCACCGTGGTGATGCGCTTTCGCTTTCAGTTGGCGGTGGTGTTTTGTGGCTGCATCGTCGCCTTGCACCTGTTGACGGTTTTTGGAGCTCAGGGCGCCCCTTCGCCTTACCCAGAGCTCGAGGTGCCCATGTTCCTGCTCTTGCTGGCTGTGGCGTTCTACACCCTGGCGATGAACTACCGCACCGAGGCAGAGGAGCGTCTGCGCTTTCAGCGCAAGGAGCGCGCGGCCGTCTTGCGGCGCGAACTCGAGGCCTCACAGGCCACGCTGGAAGCCTTGTCGCGCCAGGATGCGCTCACGGGCGTGTCCAACCGGCGCCGCTTCGACGAGGTGGCCTGGCAATGCTGGCAGCGTCATCATCAAACGGGTGAGCAATTGGCCGTGATGCTGCTGGATGTCGACCATTTCAAGGCCTTCAACGATCACCATGGGCACCCCGCGGGCGACCAGTGCCTGCGCCTGGTGGCCAAGGCCCTGCAAGACACGCTGGCAAGCGGCGACGGCACGCTGGCGAGGTGGGGCGGTGAGGAGTTCATCGTGCTCTTGCCTCACACCGACGAGGTGGTGGCACACCGGGTGGCCGACAGGCTCTTGCAATGCGTGCGAGCGCTGCAGTTGCGCCACGAGGCTTCGCCCACGCGCGACGTGGTGACGATCAGCGCCGGCGTGTCGTTGGGGCGGCCGGCGATGGACGGGCGAAACCTCTCGACGATGGTGGCACTGGCCGATCGGGCGCTCTACCAGGCCAAGCACGGGGGGCGCGATCGCCTGGTGATGGACCGCACGGGCCCTGGCAACTGATCGCCGGCCCGCGTGAGCCCGCGCGCGCTGTCAACCGCCAACGGGGCTGGCCGCGGCTTCTTCTTTCAGCACGGCCAGGGCTTCCTTGGACCAGGCGAGCCAGCCCGCCTCATACATGATCCCGGTCTTGAGGATGAGGTGCTGCAAACGGGCTTCGCGCGACAGCGGCCTGTCAGCGGGGAAGTCGCGGGCCTCGATGGCACGGTAGGCGGCCAGCTTCTGAGCGTGCAACTGGCCTCGTCGCTCGATCTCGCCTTCCATGCCCAAGGGGCCGATGGCGGCGTCGGCGCGCAGCCGCACCATCAGCTCATCGCGCATCTCGACAGGCGGGGCGGGCTCGCGGGCCCAGCGTTTGAGTTCATCCACGCCGGCGGCCTGCACCGTGTAGAGCTTCTTGCGGGTGCGCCCGCCGTCCGGGGCGGCCTCCGAGGCGATCCAGCCGGCTTTCTCCATGCGAGCGAGTTCGCGGTAGATCTGCTGGTGGGTGGCCCGCCAGAAGTAGCCGATGGACTTGTCAAAGCGGCGGGCGAGGTCGTAGCCTGACGAGGCCTTCTCGGTCAGGGACGTCAGCAGTGCGTGGGCCAGGGACATGGGGACAGTTTAGACGCGACGCATCTAACCATGCAACCAGTTGCATAGCGGTCTGGATTGGTCTAAAGTCGCCCTGCATTCATGCAACTGGTTGCATAGCTGGCCACCACGCCGCCGCGCAACCGACGTTTTCACCCACCGAAAAAGACCGAGCGAGACCCCACCATGAGCGCCTACCCGCACCTGCTTGCCCCCCTGGACCTGGGCTTCACCACGCTGAAAAACCGCGTGCTGATGGGTTCCATGCACGTTGGCCTGGAAGAGGCCAAGGACGGCTTCGAGCGCATGGCCGCCTTCTACGCCGAGCGCGCCCGCGGTGGCGTGGCCCTGATGGTGACCGGCGGCATCGCGCCCAACGACGACGGCCGCCCGTACCCCGGTGGCGCCCGCCTGGCCACCCTCGAAGAAGCCGAGCAGCACAAAGTGGTGACGCAGGCCGTGCACGACGCCGGCGGCAAGATCGCCCTGCAGATCCTGCACTTCGGCCGCTACGCCTACCACCCCGGCCTGGTTGGCCCCAGCCCCATCAAGGCCCCGATCGCCCCGATGGCCCCGCGTGAGATGAGCACCGAAGAGGTCAAGCGCACCATCGACGACTTCGCCAACTGCGCCAAGATGGCCCAGGTTGCCGGCTACGACGGCGTCGAGGTCATGGGCTCCGAGGGCTACCTGATCAACGAATTCATCGCCGCGCGCACCAACCAGCGCACCGACGAGTACGGTGGCTCGTATGCCAACCGCATGCGCTTCCCGGTCGAGATCGTGCGCAAGGTGCGCGAGGCCGTCGGCCCCAACTTCATCGTCATTTATCGCCTGTCCATGCTGGACCTGGTCGATGGCGGCTCCTCGTTCGACGAAGTCGTCGAGCTGGCCCAGGCCATCGAGGCCGCTGGTGCGACCATCATCAACACCGGCATCGGCTGGCACGAAGCCCGCATCCCGACCATCGCCACCAGCGTGCCGCGCGCGGCCTTCGCCTGGGTGACTGAGAAGCTCAAGGGCAAGGTCAAGCTGCCGCTGATCACCACCAACCGCATCAACACGCCGGAAGTGGGCGAGCAGATCCTGGCTTCTGGCCAGGCTGACATGGTCTCGATGGCCCGCCCGCTGCTGGCCGATCCGGACTTTGTCAACAAGGCCGCTGCCGGCAAGGCCGACCAGATCAACACCTGCATCGGTTGCAACCAGGCCTGCCTGGACCACACCTTCAGCGGCAAGATCACTTCCTGCCTGGTCAACCCGCGTGCCTGCCACGAGACCATCCTCAAGATCGAGCCGGTGCAGTCCGCCAAGAAGCGCATCGCCGTCGTGGGTGCCGGCCCCGCTGGCCTGGCCTTCGCCACCACCGCCGCGCAACGCGGCCACAGCGTGACCCTGTTCGACGGCGCCAGCGAGATCGGCGGCCAGTTCAACATCGCCAAGCAGATCCCGGGCAAGGAAGAGTTCTACGAAACCCTGCGCTACTTCGGCAAGCAGATCGAGCTGACCGGCGTGCAGCTCAAACTCAACACCCGCGTGGGCGTTGAAGACCTGGCCGCTGGCGGCTTCGACGAGGTCGTGCTGGCCACCGGCGTGAGTCCGCGCACCCCCGCCATCGACGGCGCCGACCACCCCAAGGTGCTGAGCTACCTCGACGTGCTGCGCGACAAGACGCCCGTGGGCAAGCGCGTGGCCGTGATCGGCGCGGGCGGCATCGGCTTTGACGTGTCCGAGTACCTGACCCACGAAGGCACCAGCCCCAGCATCGACGCGCAGAAGTTCTACGCCGAGTGGGGCATCGACACCAGCTACGCCGAGCGCGGTGGCGTCAAGGCCCCGCACCTGGACACCCCGCCGCGCCAGGTCTACCTGCTGCAGCGCAAGACCAGCAAGGTCGGTGACGGCCTGGGCAAGACCACCGGCTGGATCCACCGCACCTCGCTCAAGAACCGCAACGTCGAGATGATCGCCGGTGCCACCTACCGCAAGATCGACGACCAGGGCCTGCACATCACCGTGGGTGCGCAGGAGATGGTGCTGCCGGTCGACAACGTGGTGCTGTGCGCCGGCCAGGAGCCCTTGCGCGATCTGCAGGCCGGCTTGGAGGCCAAGGGCTGCAAGGTGCACCTGATCGGTGGCGCCGACGTGGCCGCCGAGCTGGACGCCAAGCGCGCCATCAAGCAGGGCACCGAGTTGGCTGCTGCGCTCTGATGGCCACGTGGCCCTCGGCCACGATCGCTGTTTGCCACTGCCCCGGGCCGCCTGGATGGCGCCTGGGGTATGCGGTGACGCCCCCTGAGAACGCATCGAAGGAGCCAACCCGATGAGTGCGCACATCCCCGCTTCGCTCAAGCCCGCCGTGCAGGCCTCGTTGCAGACCTGGCACGACATGGTCGCCGCGCGTGACCTGTCCAGGCTGCCAGGCATCCTGCACGACGACGCCTGCTTTCGCTCGCCCATGGCCTTCAAGCCCTACCAGAGCGCAGCCGCCGTCAACCTGATCCTGAGCACCGTGCTGACCGTGTTCCAGGACTTCAAGTACCACCGATTCCTGGCCAGCGACGATGGCCTGAACGTGGTGCTGGAGTTCAGCGCGCGCGTGGGCGAGAAGTCGCTCAAAGGCATCGACATGATCGCCTTCGACGAACAAGGCCGCATCGTCGACTTCGAGGTCATGGTGCGCCCCTTCAACGGCCTGCAGGCCCTGGGCGCTGAAATGGGCGCCCGCCTGGCCGCCTTCCTGCCTGCTTACAAGGGCTGACAGGCCCGGCCGAATCACAACGCGACCACAACGCCACCACAGCGTCCTTCCCTGTGAACACGGAGACCGACATGTCCACCATCCCCACGCTCGAAACCATCCGCCTGTCGCTGGCCGACAAGGTGGCCACCGTCACGCTCAACCGGCCCGAGAAGGCCAACGCCATGAACTGGCAGGTGTGGCAGGACATCCGCTCTGCCATGCAATGGGCCGACCGCACGCCCGAGGTGCGCGCCGTGGTGCTGCAAGGCGAAGGCAAGCATTTCACTTCCGGCATCGACCTGACCATGATGATGGGCCTGCAAGCCCAGATCAAAGACGACTGCGACGGCCGCATGCGCGAGAAGCTGCGCGAGCTGATCCTCGAGCTGCAAGACACCCTGACCAGCCTGGAGCGCTGCCGCAAGCCCGTGCTGGCCGCCATCCACTCGGGTTGCGTCGGTGGCGGCGTGGACCTCATCAGCTGCGCCGACATGCGCTACTGCTCGGCCGACGCCTACTTCACCATCAAGGAAATCGACATCGGCATGGTGGCCGACGTGGGCACGCTGCAACGCCTGCCCAAGATCATCGGCAGCCAGGGCCTGGTGCGCGAGCTGGCCTACACCGGGCGCAAGGTCGACGCTGAAGAGGCCCTGCGCATCGGCCTGGTCAACCGCGTGTTCGAGTCGCGTGAAGCGCTGCACGCAGGCGTGCACGAGCTGGCGCTGCAGATCGCGGCCAAGTCACCGCTGTCCATCCGCGGCACCAAGGAAATCCTCAACCACACGCGCGACCACAGCGTCGCCGACGGCCTGCAGTACATGGCCAGCTGGAACGCTGCGATGCTGATGTCTCAGGACCTGATGGCCGCGATGATGGCCTCGATGAGCAAGCAGACGCCCACGTTCAAGGATTGAGCGGCGCCTCGCCCCTGCGCTGGCGAATCGCCAAGGGCGTCTGCCCGGTCCAGCGCCTGACCGCGCGGTGCATGGAGCTGGGTTCGGCGTAGGCGGCGCGTTGCGCGACCTCGCCGAGCGGCAGCTCCGTGTGACGCAACTCGTGCAGCACCTGGTCTCGCCGGACCTCTTCCACGAGGTCCTTGAAGCTGAGCGATTGGTCCGCCAGCCGCCGCTGAAGCTGCCTGGCTGAAAGGCCCAGGTCCGCCTCGATCTCCGGCGCGATGTCTTCAAGGCGCGGCAGCTGACCCGACTGCAGTCGGTCTGCGATGTGCTGGCGCAGCGCGCTCGCCAGGCCGCTGCCAGCGTGGGCCAGCCTGGCCCATTGCTGGTTGGTGACCGCGCTCATCAACCGGTGCAGTTGCGCGTCGGCATGTGGGTTGGGCAAGGTCAGCCAGCCCAAAGGGGCTTGCTCGCTCGCGACCGGGGCATCGAAGTGCATCGGGCAGCCGTACCAGGCTTGCAAGGGCCCGGGGTCGGCCGGCGCAGGGCAGGGCAGCCAGACCCCGTCGAGCACCAAGTGTCGGCCTGACACCCACCGCGCAAAAGCCATCCGCGAGGCCATCGCGAACAACCACAGACCGGTGTCCCTCGGCACGTCGCCCAGCGGGTCCAGTTGGCTGACCAGGCGGTCGCCCTGGATGCGGTGCACCGATCGCAGCTGGGTGCAAACCAGGCCCTGCAACCGCTCGAACAGCGCGAGGCCATTGTCGAATGCTTCGCAGCTGATCAGCGTGTAGCCCAATGGCCCCATGTTGGCCGGGCGCACCTGCTGGGCGATCCGCCAAGGGGTGTGGGGGTCTTGACACAGCGTGGTGGCCAGGCTCAGGGCTTGGCTCAGTCGGGCGGCCGGCACCCACAGCTGGGCGTCTGACTCGGGCGTGGCCGAAGCCGGCAGCCCCAGGGCCGACAGCACCGGGCGGGCATCGAGGTCGAGTGCGCGCACGTGGTCGGCGACCAGGCGCGCGTAGCTGGCGGCAAAACCCAAGGGGACGGCATCGGCACTCACGGAGCGCATGGTAGTTCACCAGGCCGCCACGCTGGCACCTGAGGTCAATCCTTCGGCGGCCGCTGCCAATGACTCGCCGACGCCAGGCAGGCAAGATCTGCGCATGAGCATCTCCTCTCTTGAGCGCCCCGCCTTGCGCACCCTGCGCGACCTGCCCGGACCCCGTCCCTGGCCCCTGGTGGGCAACCTGCTTCAGGTCAGCCTGCACCGCATGCACCAGAACCTGGCCAACTGGGCCGACGAACACGGGCCCTTTTTTCGCGTGCAGCTCGGCGGGTTCAAGATCCTGGTCGTCACCGATGCCGAGCTGATCGGTCAGCTGCTCAAGGACCGCCCCGACACCTTTCGCCGTCCCTCGCGCATGCAGGCCATCATGCGTGAAATGGGCATCCCCGATGGCGTCTTCATGGCCGAGGGCGAGACCTGGTCCCGACAGCGCCGCATGGTGATGGCGAGCTTCGCGCCCCAGCAGGTCAGGGCCTATTTCCCCGCCTTGCTCAAGGTGGCTCACCGTTTGAGGCAGCGCTGGCAACTCGCCGCCCAGCAGCAGGCGCAGGGCGCGCCGGGCCTTGACCTGCAGGCCGAACTGATGCGCTTCACCGTGGACGCCATCGCGGGCCTGGCTTTCGGCACCGAGGTCGACACCCTGGGCTCCGACGACGACGTCATCCAGCGGCACCTCGACAAGGTCTTTCCGGCGATCTGGCGCCGGGCGCACGCGGTCTTCCCCTACTGGCAGCACCTCAAGCTGCCGGCCGATCGCGAGCTCGACGACAGCATGCGCGTGGTCAACGCAGCGATCCGCCGTTTCATCGAAGAGGGCCGCGCGCGACTTCAGGACCCGGCGAGGCGGGCGTCACCGCCCAACCTGCTGGAAGCCATGATCGTGGCCGCCGACGAACTTGACAGTGGCATGAACGACGAGGACGTGGCCGGCAACGTGTTCACCATGCTGCTGGCGGGCGAAGACACGACCGCGACCAGCCTGTCCTGGATGCTCGACCTCTTGTGGCGTCACCCGACGGCGCTGGCGCGTGCGCGCGCAGAGGTCGATCGCGAACTGGGCGACCTCGCCAGCTGGCAGGCCGACGACCTGAGCCGCCTGACGTGGCTCGAGGCCTGCATCCACGAGAGCATGCGCCTCAAGCCGGTGGGGCCGTTCAACGTGGTCGAGGCCCTGAAAGACACAGTGGTCGGTGACGTGGCCATCCGGGCCCGCACCCCCGTGCTGCTGCTCATGCGCCACGACACCCTGCGCAACGACGTCTTCCCTCAAGCCGCCAGCTTCATGCCCGAGCGCTGGTTCCCCGAGCACACCGAACTGGCGCCGGCCAACGCCAAGCGGGTGTCCATGCCCTTCGGCAGCGGGCCTCGCATTTGCCCCGGGCGCTTCCTGGCGCTGCTGGAGATCAAGCTTGCCGCAGCGATGCTCCTCAAGCACTTCGACCTCGTGGCCATCGACACACCGGACGGCCTGCCGCCCGAAGAGCACATGGCCCTGACCATGGTGCCCGTGGGCCTGAGGTTGCGCTTGCGCGAGCGTGTCAGCCCCTCTGAACGGGTTGGCGCCGCTTGAGTTCGCAGTAAAGCCCGGACTGGTCGAGGTCCGCGAAGCCGTGATCGGCCGCCTGAGCGTAGAGCTCGGTCAGGGCCGAGGTGATGGGGGCCTCCATCTGCATGCCCGCTGCGGTGTGCATCGCATTGCGCAGGTCTTTGAGCTGGATGGCCAGCGAGCCCCGTTTGGCGAAGTCGCCTTCGACCATGCGCTGGCCGTGCACCTCCAGGATGCGGCTTTCGGCAAAGCCTCCGCGCAAGGCCTCGCGGACCTTGGCCGGATCGGCGCCCCCGCGCTCTGCCAGCAGCAGCGCCTCGGCCACCGCGCCAATGGTGATGCCCACGATCACCTGGTTGGCGAGCTTGGTCAATTGCCCCGAGCCAGCGGGCCCCACGTGAACCGGCCGCCCCAGCACCGCCAGCACCTCGCGGGCGCGCTCGAACGCATCTGCCTGGCCGCCCACCATGATCGCCAGCGTGCCGGCCTCGGCGCCCAGGGTGCCGCCCGACACGGGTGCATCGAGGGCGATGACGCCTGCGGCACTCAACCGTGCGGCGTGGTCGCGGGCCTGCTCGGGCAGGATCGAACCCATGTCGATGAACAAGGCGCCCGGGCGCATCGCCCCGATGGCCGAGTCCTGGCCCGCATCGAACAGCACCTGGCGCACGGCGTCACCGTCTTGCAGCATGGCGATGACGATGTCGGCTTGGGCCACCGCCTCGGCGGGCGATGAGGCCACGGTGGCACCATGGGGCAACAGGGCCTCGGCCTTGGCGCGGGTGCGGTTCCAGGCGCTGAGGCAGTGGCCGGCGGCAAGCAGGCGGCGGGCCATGGGCTGGCCCATCAGGCCGCATCCGAGCAAGGCAATGTGTGACATGCTGGCAAACTGTGGCGGCCCCGGGGGCGTCACGGATGTGGGAAAGCGCGTATTGTCCCGCATGCCCTCTTCGTGGTTTCCTGCCGGCAAGGTGTGACTTATGTCCGGCATGGCGGGGAAATACAGGGCCGATCCCTCGTTTGAAGGACAGTCACGCTGCGCAAATTCGGCGAACATTCACGTGGCAGTTCCTCCACGTCAGGGGCGCCCGGCGCTCAAGCCGATGACACAATTCCAATGACCATGGCCGAATCCCTCGCTCCAGGCTTGCTTGACGTTGCTGCGCTGCAAGGCGCCGTTCTGAATTCGCTCGACCACTTCGCTGTGGCCGTGACGGTCAAGGACCTGGCCAGCGGTCGCTACGAACAAGCCAACGCCTCCGCCGCCCGTTTGCTGGGACTGGAAGGCCGCGACCTGGTGGGCGCGCAAGACGCCGAGCTTTTTGATGCCACCCTCGCCGTGGCCTTGCGTGCCGCCGAACAACAGGCCCGAGCCACGCCATCTGGTGTGATGGCCGAACACAAGCTTGAGATCGGTGGCACCCGCCGCGACTTCCTGGCCTGGCGCCAAGTGGTCGGACAAGCCGATGGAGCGGCCCGCATGGTCGCCATCTGGCAGGACGTCACCGATGCCCGCCGCCGCGAAGCCCAGCTCCAGACCGCGATGGCGCAGCTCGAGCAGCAGCAAAAAACCAACGAAACGCTCCGCCGCGATGTCGAAGGCAGCCAGGTTCGCGACGCGCTGTCCGGCCTGTATCACCGTGCCCACTTCGAAGAGCAGCTCTGCCGCGAGGCCGACCTCTCCAGCCGCGAGCAACGCGAGTTCGCCCTCGTCGCCATCGCCGTCGACAACCTCGACGAGATCCGCCAGAACCACGGCCTCGATGGCTGCGAGCGTGTCATCGAGGCATTGGGTCGGCTGCTGCGTGCGGGCACCCGCGCGATGGACGCGCCTTGCCGCCTGGGCGGTGACCGGTTTGTCGTGCTGTTGTCGGGCGTTGGCCTGGCGACCGCGCACTCGCGCATGGAACAGCTGCGTCGCCAGTGCGCTCAGCACATCGTGGCGCACAACGGCCAGCAGATCCCGTTCACGGTCAGCATGGGCGTGGCGAGCTTCCCGCACACCGCGGGTCTGGTTGACGAGCTCATGCGCAGCGCAGATCGCGCCTTGGCCAGTGCCCGCGACAAGGGCGGCAACCGCATCGTCCTGGCCAGCATCCAGTTCACACCTGCCAGCTGAGCGCGAGCGGAGTGGCGTGGCGCAGCGCAGCGCTACCAGCGAACTTGCTGCTCACCCACCGATCGCCCAAAAAAATCGGCCAGACCCTTGCGGTGTCTGGCCGATGGAGACGAGGTCCGCCGAGAACTGGTTGCCGCATTCCTGAACCCAGGGGGATTCAGGTGGGCGAGGTCAGCAGCACTTCGGGTTCATCTGACGCGAGATGATCGCACCCATGCGCAATGTTCCAAGCCCTGGCTCCAAGAGCATCGGTTCAAGGAAATAAAAACAACCACGAACCCGACGGACGAGCCCATTCTACGTGGACTGGCACCGATCAGGTCAAGCACTTGCCGTGGTTTTGCACGCTTGAATCGGTGCTGTTGTCACGATCAAGGAGGCGGTGATCAGATCAGGTGGCCGTCTTGTCCGAGCACCTGGTCGATGCGCGAGACGAGTTGATCCACGTACTCGGGCGATGGCAGGGGCCCCAGGGGTGACGCATCGCTCGAGGCTTCGGCCTGGGTTGCCGCCTTGGGGGCGGGTGCTGCTGGGCGCTCGGCCAGGATGTAGGCCAGGTTCAGCGCAGCCAGCACGGCGATGCGCTCGCGCGCCTTGAGCTTGCCGCTGTCGCGGATGGCGCACATCTCGCGGTCGACCTGAGAGACCGCTTCGCGCAGGCGCTCCTCACCGCCGTCCGGGCAGCCCAGGCGGTAGCTCTGTCCCATGATCGAGACTTCGATTTGCTTCATTCTGGTCGGGTGTCGGTGGCGGTTTGATCGCCATCGGGGTGTTCGGTTTCAACCACCGGCAGCGGCAGCTTGTCGAGCAGCGCGTCGATGCGCGAGCGCGCTGCGGCCAGCCGTGCCTTCAGGGACTCGCGCTCCTGCGTGACGACGTGCACCTGTTGCGCCAGCAACGCATTGGTGCGGCGCAGCTCCTCGTGGCGCAACAGCAGGCGCTCGATGCGATCGGTGAGTTCGTCGATGCGGGACATGGTGTGCCGAGGCGGGTGAAGAAGGGGCTCGCTGGCATTGTAGGCGCCCTTACAATTTGCCCGTTGGTGCTCGCGCCAGGGTTCTGGCCTGGCGCAGTTAAACGGGAAGCAAGCGGGGCATGCGCCATCAAGGGCGCCAACCTGACTTGCGCTGCCCCCGCAACGGTCGGCGATCGAGCCTGTGCAACCCCAAGTTGCTGGCTCTGTCTGCGCTCTGCAGCCACTGGGCCTTCGGGCTTGGGAAGGTCGCGCAGGTTGCATCGCCCAGCCCGGATACCGGCCAGCAAGGGGTGCGTGCGTTGGCGCGCGCCGTGTCGCCCAGGGCCTGCGGGGAAGCTGGCCAGGGTCTGTGTCTTGGCCTTCTCCCGTGGAACCTCATCCTCTTGCGCGCTTGTCATGGAGCGCCTTGCATCGCGTTGGCCGCTTGCTCCGCTGGGCGTGTGCCTGGGCGTGCCTGATGGGGTTGTTCTTGGGCAGCGCGGTGCACGCCGCTGCCGATCGCCTGGCCATCGTGGACGATGGCGGCGTGGCGGTGAGCTTGCCAGCACCGCCTGCGCGCATCGTGTCCCTGTTGCCCTCGCTGACCGAGGCCGTGTGCGTGCTGGGGGGATGCGACCGCCTGATCGGCGTGGACCGCTGGTCCAACTGGCCCGATCAGGTCGGGCGCTTGCCCAAGCTGGGCAGCCTGGACGAGGCGCCCCTGGAGCGAATCGTGGCGCTCAAACCCGACCTGGTGCTGTTGGCGCCGTCTTCGCGTGTGGCACCGCGACTGCGTCAATTGGGCCTGACCGTGGCCGAGCTGGACGCCCGTGACCTGCCGGGCGTGGAGACCTTGCTCAAAAAGGTGGCGGTCCTGTTGGGTCAGCCGGCATCGGGGCCCCGGCAATGGGCTTTGATCCTTGACGAGCTGGGGGCGGCTGCGCGTTCGGTGCCCGCGCGGGCTCGTGGCCACACGGTGTATTTCGAGATCAGCAGCGCCCCCCATGCGGCTGGCCAGACCTCGTACATCGGACAGATGCTCAGCCAGCAGGGCGCACGCAACATCGTGCATGCGCAGCTGGGGCCGTTTCCCAAGCTCAACCCCGAATTCGTGGTGCGAGCGCGGCCGGAGCTGGTGATCGTGTCAGCGAGCGAGGCACAGGCCTTGCGCCGCCGACCGGGGTGGGCGGCGATCCCGGCGGTGCGTGAGCAACGCATCTGCACTTTGCAGCCCAGGGAAATGGATGCCTTGTCGCGCCCTGGGCCTCGCTTGCCCGAGGCCGCTCGCGTGCTGGCAAGTTGCCTGACCCGAGCCTGGGGGAGCAAGCCATGAGGGCCGTCGGCTGGCTGGCTGGGGTGATGGTGCTGTTGTGCGGCCTGGGTTGCCTGGTGGGCGCGGACGGCTGGCGCTGGCCCTTGGCCTTGTGGACCGAGCCCGGGCTGCTGGGGTTGGTGCTTGACATCCGGCTGCCGCGCTCCTTGGGTGCGGCGGTCGTGGGCGCCTTGCTGGGCCTGTCGGGGGCGATCGCTCAGGGCCTGTTCCGCAACCCGCTGGCCGAGCCGCATTTGCTTGGCTCTGCTGCGGGCGCTGGATTGTGCATGGCCGCTGCCATCGCACTGGGCTGGGTGTCGGGTGACGCAGGGGCCCGCCTGGGGCTGACGGGGCTGGCTTTTTTTGGCGCCATCGGTGGGGTCTTGCTCACGCTGACGCTGGCACGAGGTGCGGCGCAGACCTACCGCTTGCTGCTCGCTGGCGTGGTGGTGGGCGTGGTGCTGGGGGCGTTCACGCAGTGGATCATGCTCGGCTCGGCCGACGCCTGGCGAGCCATGCAGGCCTTCATGCTGGGCAACACGGCCTTGCTGGGGTGGCCCGCCGTGTGGGCGATGGCGGGTGTGTGGTGGGTCGGCTTGCTGCTGGCGATGGGGCTGGCACCTGTTCTCGATGCCCTGAGCCTGGGCGAGGACACGGCGCGCAGCCTGGGCGTGCCGCTGGGGGCCTCGCGCGTGGCGCTCGTGGGGGTGCTGGCGGCCTGCACGGCGGCCGCCTCGGCTCAGGCCGGCCTGATCGCCTTCATCGGTCTGGTGGCGCCGCACCTGGTGCGTGGTTGGGACGGCGGGCGCCACCGCGTGCGCCTGCTGGCGGCCAGCCTGATGGGCGGCGTGCTGCTGCTGTCGGCCGACCTGCTGTCGCGGGGCTTGCTGCCCCCGCAGGACGTGCCGGTGGGCGTGCTCACCGCCGTGCTGGGCGGGGGCTACCTGCTGTGGCGCTTGCAACGGAGCGCACCATGAGCGACGAGATGCTGTCACTGCGCGCTGTCAGCGCCAACAGGGGCGACCGCACCGTGGTCGATCGGGTCAGCCTGAGCCTTCAGGCCGGTGAGTGGGTGGCCCTGGTCGGACCCAATGGCGCTGGCAAGTCCACCTTGCTGCACCTGGCTGCGGGTTTGCTGGCGCCTGCCTCTGGCGAGGTTTGGCTCGGCGAGCGCGCCCAGGCCGCCTGGTCCGACCGCGCCCGGGCGCGCCAACTGGCCTGGCTGGCGCAATCACCCGATGGCGACGCCGACATGCTGGTGCGCGATGTGGTCGATCTGGGCCGCTTGCCGCATCGGGGCTGGCTGGCGTGGGGCGGCACCGCAGTGGCATCCGACCGGGTTGTGGTTGACGAGGCCATGGCCCAGGCCGACGTCCAGGCGCTGGCCTCGCATCGACTGGGGCGCCTGTCGGGCGGCGAGCGCCAGCGGGTGCACCTGGCCCGCGCGCTCGCGACCCAGGCCCCAGTGCTGTTGCTGGACGAGCCGCTGGCCCACCTGGACCCGCCCCATCAGCGTCACCTCGCCCGGGTCATGCGGGAGGCGGCCAAGGCGGGTCGAGCGCTGCTCAGCGTCATGCACGAGCTGCCCATTGCGTTGAGCGCAGACCGGCTTGCGGTGATGGGGGCTGGGCGCCTGCTGGCGCTGGGGCCGGCGTCCGACCCATCTGTGCGAATGGCGTTGTGCGAGGTGTTCGATCACGCCATCGAGCTGGTCGAGGTCGATGGCCGCTGGACGGCCTGGCCTCGGCTTTGACCTCCTTTTCACCTTGGTTTGCATCCGGCAGGACAATCCCCCCATGGACATCCAGAACCCACCCACCGAAGCCCCCCAGCAACGCGAGAAGGCCGAGCGCCGCGGCCTGCTCATCGTCAACACCGGTGACGGCAAGGGCAAGAGCACGGCGGCCTTCGGCCTGGCCCTGCGCGCCCACGGTCGCGGCAAGCCCGTGCGCATCTTCCAGTTCATGAAGGTGCCCAGCGCCCGCTTTGGCGAGCACCGCGCCTTCGAGCAGCTGGGCGTGCCCGTCGAAGGCCTGGGCGACGGCTTCAGCTGGAAGAGCAAGGACCTGGAGCACTCGGCGCAGCTCGCGCGCGATGGGTGGGCCCGAGCGCGCGCCGTGATCGAGGCCGGCGAGGCCTTCCTGGTCGTGCTCGACGAAATGACCTACCCGCTCATCTACGGCTGGGTGCCGCTGCAGGAGGTGGTCGATGCCTTGCGCTCGCGGCCTTCGCACGTGCACGTGGTGATCACCGGGCGCGATTGCCCCGCCGAGGTCATCGAGATCGCCGACACGGTCAGCGAGGTGCGCAAGGTCAAGCACGCCTACGAGGCGGGCATCCCGGCGCAACGCGGCATCGAGGATTGATGCATGGCGGGCTCGTCGTTGCGCGCTGAAACCGGGGCAGCCGTGCCGCACGGGGCATCGGTGCTGCCCGAGGTGGCCGACCTGCGCGATGAGGCGCTTGCAGCCCGCTTGCAACACGCCATCGACCACAAGACCAAGCCCTTGGGCTCGCTGGGTCGCATCGAGTCGCTGGCCTTGCAGATCGGGTTGACCTTGCGCAGCGAGCACCCGGTGCTGGTCTCGCCGCAGGTGGTGGTGTTCGCGGGCGACCACGGCTTGGCGGCGCGCGGCGTGTCGGCATTCCCGCCAGACGTGACCTGGCAGATGGTCGAGAACTTCCTGGCTGGCGGCGCGGCCATCAGCGTGCTCGCGCGCCAGCATGGCCTGTCGCTCACGGTGGTGGACGCGGGCGTTGCCAAGGACTTGGCACCGCGCCCGATGCTGCAAATCCGCAAAGTGGCCCCTGGTACATCCGACTGCAGTCAGGGCCCGGCCATGACGCCGGCGCAATGCGCTCAGGCGCTTGAACAAGGCGCCGAGGTCGTGCGCAGCCTGCCCGGCAACGCTGTGTTGTTCGGTGAAATGGGCATCGGCAACACATCGAGCGCAGCGCTCATCATGGCCCGCCTCACGGGCCTGCCGCTGGCGCCATGCGTGGGCCGGGGCACCGGGCTGGACGAGCCCGCCATGCAGCGCAAACTCGCCGTCCTGCAAGAGGCTTTGCTCGCGAACGCCGATGCGCGCGAGCCCCTGGCCGTGTTGCAAGCCTTCGGAGGCTTCGAAGTGGCCATGATGTGCGGCGCCATGCTCGAAGCGGCGGCGCAAGGGCGCGTCATCGTGGTCGACGGTTTCATCGCCACCAGCGCCTTGCTCGTGGCGCATGCGCTGCGGCCATGGGTGCTGCAGCGCTGTGTGTTCTCGCATCAGTCCGACGAGAGCGGCCACGCACGCATGCTGGCTCACCTGGGCGCCGAGCCCCTGATCAAACTTGACCTGCGCCTGGGAGAAGGCTCGGGTGCGGCCTTGGCCTGGCCGCTGCTGGAGTCGGCCTGCAGGATCCTGCGAGAGATGGCGAGCTTCGAGTCTGCCGGGGTCAGCGGCGCTGGAACCGACCCGCAGGCCTGAGATCGACATGAGCCAATCGCCACCGCCACGCGGCCCGCTCGCAACCTTGTCCGGCGCCTTGGTGCATGAGCTGCGCCTGTTCTGGCTGGCCGTGCAGTTCCTCACCCGCGTGCCGGTGCCGGCCTGGGTGGGTTGGCAGCCCGCTTGGATGCCCGCGAGCATGCGGCACTTTCCGCTGGTGGGCGCCCTGGTGGGGCTGTTCGGCGTGGCGGTGCTGGCGGTGTGCTCGGCCTGGTGGCCGCCGGCGGTGGCCGTGGGCCTGAGCATGGCCGCCACGGTCTGGCTCACCGGAGGGTTTCACGAAGACGGTTGGGCCGACACCTGCGATGGCCTGGGTGGGGCGGTCGGCCGCGACAAGGCTTTGCTCATCATGAAGGACTCGCGCCTGGGCACCTATGGTGCGCTGGGCCTGCTTCTGCTGCTGGGCCTGAAGGCCACGGTGCTGGTCGAGCTGCTCACGCCCCGCGTGCACGAGCTCGACAGCGCCCGCACCAGCCGGATCCACCAGGTGCTGCTGCTGTGGACGTCGATGGGCCTGGTCTGGGCGCATGCGCTCTCGCGCCTGGTGCCGGTCGTGCTGACCCGTTTGCTGCCCTACGCCGGCGACGCCGAGCACGCCAAGGCCAAACCCCTGGCGCTGGCCGTGGCCACGCCGCACGTGTGGGCCACGGTGGCCAACACCGGGGTGGTGGCTGCGGCGATGGCCGTGTTCTTCGTGCTCGACGGCTGGCCCCTGCGCACGCTGGGGCAGGCGCTGGCCTGGGGCCTGCTGGGTGCTGCGTTGGTGCTGGCCTGGTGCCTGGGTTGGTTCAAGCGTCGCTTGGGTGGATTCACGGGCGACACCCTGGGCGCCAGCCAGCAACTCGCGGAGCTGACCATCTTGCTGGCCTGGTTGCACGTGGTGCACCCGGTGGGCGATTGAATCGGGCCGGCATGGCTGCGTGAGCATGGTCGACATGCCCTTGGTTTTCACGGCCTGGCGCCACCCACGACCGATCGATCACGAGGGGCGCTGCATCGGCCGCACCAACTTGCGCGTGGACCCGCGCAAGGTCCGGCGCCTGGCGCGTCGCATCCATCGGCATGCGCGGGCGCAGGGCCTGCCGCAAGTGGTCTGCACGTCATCGCTCGTGCGTTGCCGCGCCGTCGGTCGTCACCTGCGCAGCCTGGGCTGGCAACACGTGGTCGATGACGCCCTGCTGGAGGCCGACTTCGGCACCTGGGACGGGCAAGCCTGGGCACGCATCGCGCGCGAGGCCGTCGATGCCTGGGTGGCTGACTTTTTGCACCACCGCCCAGGTGGTGGTGAGAGCCTGCAGCAGGTGCTGCAGCGCGCCGCAAGTTGGCAGCCGCCCGAGCCCGGCGCGAGCGTCATCGGCCATGCAGGCTGGATGTTGGCGCGCCGTTGGTTGCAAACACACGGACCTGGGCGGCCGCCGACGCAGGCATCGCAGTGGCCGAAGCCACCGGCACATGGCGAGGCCTGGTCGCTGATGGCGTGACCTCCCGCAAAAGCCGACACGCCGCGAACCGCGTGCGGCGCTCAGCCTGATGATCAGAGGCCGCTGACTCAGTAACGACGCGTGGCGCCCGCCAGCCGCAGGTAGGTGCGCGCCAGCCAGCTGACCACCGCGCGCCGTGCTCGCGCCACCCAGCCAGGTCGGCTGTCGGTGGTGGGGGCGGGCACCTCGCGGCTGCGCGAGAAGTCTTCCTCCAGTGAGGTCGACAACGTGCGCACGAAGGCCCGGTCCTTGATCACGAGGTTGCCTTCGAGGTTGAGCACCAGCGAGAGCGGGTCGAGGTTGGACGAGCCCACCGTGGCCCACTCGTCGTCCACGCGCAGCACCTTGGCATGCAGGAAGGCGTCCTGGTACTCGAAGATGCGAACGCCGTGGCGCTGCAGCTCGTGGTAAAGCACCTGGGCCGCGACCCCGGCGATGCGGTAGTCGAGCTTGCCTTGCAGCAGCAGCCGCACCTGCACGCCCTTCGAAGCGGCGTGGCGCAGGGCCAGCCGGATGGCGCGGTGAGGGTAGAAGTAAGGGGTGACGATGTCGATGCGCTCGCGCGCCTGCCGGATGGCTTGCAAGGAAGCGAGTTCGATGGTGCGGCGCTGGCGCAGGTTGTCGCGCATGACGAAGGCGCAGCGCGAGCCGTGCAGCAGTTGGGCGGCTTGCTCTACGCGGCCTTGCTCGCGCGGAGACAGGCGCATGCGAGCCTGATCGAGCAGCCGCTTGAAGCGGCGAAACTTCTGCAGGTCACTGGCCGCTTTCGGCAATTGGGGCAACTCGTCGCGCCAGTCCACGCCGAACTGCGCACGCGTCCAGATGGCTCGAACCGCGTGCAGCATGGGCGTGATGGCCGGGCCCGTCAGGTCGACGGCATAGTCCAGCCGTGGGCGTTCCGACCAGCCGTGGTGCAGGTCATACCGGTCGTCGATCAGGTTGATGCCGCCGATGAAGGCCTGGCTGCGGTCGATGACGGCGATCTTCAGGTGCATGCGCCGCCACTGGCTGGTGTCGAACACCAGGGCGCCCAGGCCCCGCGTGGGGCGGTAGGTGGCCAGCTTCACCCCGGCCAGCGTCAGGTCCTGCCACAGGCTGGCGGGTGCGTCGTGAGAGCCCAGCCCATCGACCACCAGGTGCACCGAAACGCCGCGCCTGGCGGCCCGCATCAGGGCTTGCAGCACCCAGCTGCTTTGCCCCGGCGGGGAGATCATGTAGAAGGCCATCCACACGCTGTGCTGCGCGGCATCGATGCGATCGCGCAGCGCGGGGAACAGCTCCTCGCCACCCTTGAGCAGGCGCACCTCGTTGCCACCCGTGAACACCGGCCGCCTCTGAACGTACCAGGCCAGGCCCTCGAGGGTGTCCAGGTCGGCCTCGGCCGGCGACACCTGCATCGCTCAACCCAGCTCGAGTTCGACCACCAGGGGCAGGTGGTCCGACAGCCTGGCCCAGGTGCCACCTCGGGGCACCATCACCGAGGTGCAGCGCAGGCCCCGTGTGTAGACGCGGTCCAGCGACAGCACCGGCACGATCGAGGGGAAGGTGGGCACGCGCGCCACGTCCGCAGTGCAAGCGCGGACCAGGCCGGCATCGGTGAAGACCGGGTCCAGCTTCTCGCTCCAGTCGTTGAAGTCACCCGCGATCACCACTGGGGCGTTGGCAGGCAACGATTCATGCACCAGCCGGGCCAGTCGCTCGGCCTGCCTCAGCCGGCTGGCGTGGATCAGGCCCAGGTGCACCACCACCACGTGCACCTCGATGCCCCGCCACCGCACCGGCACGTGCAACAGCCCACGCTGCTCGAAGCGGTGATCGGAGACGTCGTGGTGCCCGATGTCGCCGATGGGCCAGCGCGCAAGCAGCGCGTTGCCATGCTCGCCGCCGCGCGTGAAGGCGTTGGTGCGGTAAGCGACTTCGTAGCCTTCGGGGGCGAGGTAGTCGGCCTGCGGCTCGGCGGGCCAGGCCATGGGCCCGAACTGCGTGCGCGAGAACGTGCGGGCCTCCTGCTCGTTGAAGCGCCGGACCTCTTGCAGGCAGACGATGTCGGCGTCCATGGCTTCGACCGCCAGGCCCAGGTTGTGGATTTCCAGGCGCTTGGAGGGGCCCAGGCCGCGCACGCCTTTGTGGATGTTGTAGGTCGCCACGCGCAGGCAGGAGGAGCCCTGGGTCGACGGCGGCAGCAGCGAAGACTGAAGCGGGTTGAGCACGGTCGTCAGCAGAGGTGCGAGGGTTCAACCTTACCCGAAGTGGGGTGGCCCACGCCGCGCATCAAGGGGCGGGTTCCCCTCGGTTTTCATCGGTTCTGCAACTGCCGGGGCAGCATCAGGATGGCCTCCGCGTTGGAAGGTGAGAAGCAACGGTCGGCCGCCTCCTGCCACGGCAGCCAGGCGTGTTGCGTGTGCTCGCGAGGCGCCAGCGTGATGGGGGTCTCGCGCGGCACCTGCAGGCTGAAGACTCGCTCGGTGTTGTGCGTCACGCCCGGCGCGTAGCGGTGGCGCCAGACGGGGTAGATCTCGTAGACGTTTTCCAGCGCCCAGTCGCGCAAGGCCGATGCGGGCACCTGGGGCGAGCCAACGACGATGCCGGTTTCTTCGGCGACCTCGCGGATGGCGGTCAGCGCCCAGTCTTCGTCCAGGTGGTCCTTCGAGCCGGTCACGCTTTGCCAGAAGCCGGGTTGCTTGGCGCGCTCGATGAGCAGCACCTCCAGCTCGGGTGAGTGGATCACCACCAGCACGGACTGCGGGATCTTGTGGGCGGGTTCTGGGCTCATTGAGATCGGTTGTTGGTGGCGACTGGCGGCGGCAATTGGCGGGCCTGCAAGGCCTGGACCTGGTTGACGAGCTTGTTGTGCGCGTCGTAGAAGGCCGCGGCGATCACCTTGCCTTCGTTGGTGTTGCTCCAGCCGATGCCGCCCAGCCCACCGGTGCGGCTGGCCAGCAACCCACCCAACCCCAGGTCGGTGCTGCGCGCGGAGCCCGTGGCGGCGGCAAGCTGCTCGGTGGTTTCGTTGTCGGTCAGCAAAAGTGCCACCTGCGCTTCCTTGAGCTTGACCTGCTCGATCAAGCCCACCAGCCCGGCGATGTCGCGCAGCACCGGGATCGAGCCCACGATGCCCGCCAGCCCCCGGCCTGCGTCTTCTTCGCTGAAGGTCAGGCTGGGTGTGAGGGTGAACTGGGCTTCGTAGCCCTTGCCCTTGCTGACGGTGCTGTTGGAGCGGACGATGCCGGCCTCCTTGAGCTCGTTTTCCTGGATGGTGCTGCGCAGCCCGGCGGCTCGGTCCACGACGCGGAAGCACCCGCTTTGTTGGGCGATCAGCTTGATCAGGGGCACGGGCGAGGGCGGCAGCTGGTAGCTGCTGCGCATCGTGTAGCCATCGGGGTTCTCGGCCAGGGCCAAGGTGGCCACGGGAGCCGAGCAGGTCACCAGGCCGCTGTCAGCGCCTTGTGCGCCTTTGGGGCCTGCCGAGCCCGTCACCACGGAGCTGCCCTGACCCAGCTCGGTCGAGGCTTGAGGCGGCTTGGCGTCCTTGCAAGCGGTCAGTGCCAGCAGGCCGAGGGCCATCCAGCAGGTGGCAAAGCGGGTGGGGGACATGGGGTGGCTCCTGTGTGTATGTGTTGGGTCTGCTCGCGCGCGCCACAAAGCAAAAGGGCCACCCTTGCACAGGATGGCCCCGAGAGTTTACCGAGCGCTCAGGTCAGGCAGCAGGAGCCTGGCCCGCTTGCGCGGCCTGTGCGTTGCGCAGGCGGATGTGCAGCTCGCGCAACTGCTTCTCGTCCACGTTCGACGGGGCGCCCGTCAGCAGGCACTGGGCGCGCTGGGTCTTGGGGAAGGCGATCACGTCGCGGATGGACTCGGCCTTGGTCATCAGCGTGACCAGGCGGTCCAGGCCGAAGGCCAGGCCACCGTGCGGGGGCGCGCCGTATTGCAGCGCGTCCAGCAGGAAGCCAAACTTGACCTTGGCGTCCTCGTCGGTGATGTTCAGGGCCTTGAAGACCTTGGACTGCACCTCGGCGCGGTGGATGCGGATGGAGCCGCCACCGAGTTCCCAGCCGTTGAGCACCATGTCGTAGGCCTTGGCGATGCACTTGCCCGGGTCCGTGTCCATGTAGTCTTCGTGGCCGTCCTTGGGGGCGGTGAAGGGGTGGTGCACGGCGTTCCAGCGCTCGGACTCGTCGTCGTACTCGAACATCGGGAAGTCGACCACCCACAGCGGGGCCCAGCGGTCCTCGAACAGGCCGGCCTTCTTGCCGAAGTCGGAGTGGCCCACCTTCAGGCGCAGCGCGCCGATGGCGTCGTTGACGACCTTTTCCTTGTCGGCGCCGAAGAAGATCAGGTCACCGTCCTTGGCGCCGGTGCGCTCCAGGATCTTGGCAATGGCCGCGTCGTGCAGGTTCTTGACGATGGGCGATTGCAGGCCGTCACGGCCCTTGGCGACTTCGTTGACCTTGATCCAGGCCAGGCCCTTGGCGCCGTAGATCTTGACGAACTCCGTGTAGGCATCAATTTCACCGCGGCTCATGGTGCCGCCGCCTGGCACGCACAGGGCCACCACGCGGCCGCCCTTGGTCGTGGCAGGCGTCGAGAAGACCTTGAAGTCCACGTCGGCCATGACGTCGGTCAGCTCGGTGAATTCGAGCTTGACGCGCAGGTCGGGCTTGTCCGAGCCGAAGCGGTGCATGGCGTCGGCGTACTTCATGACCGGGTAGGCGCCCAGGTCCACGTTCAACGCCTTCATGAAGACGTGGCGGATCATGCCTTCGAACATGTCGCGGATTTCCTGCTCGGTCAGGAAGCTCGTCTCGATGTCGATCTGGGTGAATTCAGGCTGGCGATCGGCACGCAGGTCTTCGTCGCGGAAGCACTTGGTGATCTGGTAGTAGCGATCGAAGCCCGCCACCATCAGCAACTGCTTGAACAGCTGGGGCGACTGGGGCAGCGCGAAGAACTGGCCGTCATGGACGCGCGAAGGCACCAGGTAGTCGCGAGCGCCTTCCGGCGTGGACTTGGTCAGCATCGGGGTCTCGATGTCGACGAAGCCGTTTTCGTCCAGGAACTTGCGAGCTTCCATCGCCACGCGGTAGCGCAGCATCAGGTTCTTCTGCATGTACGGGCGGCGCAGGTCCAGCACGCGGTGCGTCAGGCGCGTCGTCTCAGACAGGTTCTCGTCGTCGATCTGGAACGGGGGCGTCACGGAGGCGTTGAGCACTTCCAGCGTGTGGCCCAGGACCTCGATCTTGCCGCTGGTCAGTCCAGCGTTTTCGGTGCCTGCAGGGCGGGCGCGCACGACGCCGGTGACCTTCAGGCAGAACTCGCCACGCACGTCTTCGGCGATCTTGAACGAGTCGGCGCGATCGGGGTCGAAGACGACCTGCACCAGGCCTTCGCGGTCACGCAGGTCGATGAAGATCACGCCGCCGTGGTCGCGGCGACGGTGGGCCCAGCCCATCAGCGTCACGGTCTGGCCCATCAGCGCTTCGCTGACCAGACCACAGTAAGTGGTGCGCATTGTTGTTTGCTCCGAGAGGGGAGAGGGGAAAAATCGGGTATCGGTGCACGCCGAGCGTCAGGCGAGCCCTCAGAACCCGTGATTGTCGTTCAGGATTGGGGTGCCGTCGGCGGGGGCGTGCCCGCACCGGGTGAAGTCGGTGCGGCAGCAGGCGCGTTGGGTGGTGCCACCACCCCCATCGAGATGATGTATTTGAGCGCTTCGTCCACCGACATGGTCAGGGGCTGGAGCTCGGCTCGCGGCACCATCAACATGAAGCCGGACGTCGGGTTGGGGGTCGTGGGCACGTAAAGCGTGACCATGTCGGCCGGCAGGCGGGCCGCCACCTCGCCCGAGGGTTTGCCGGTGACGAAAGCGATCGTCCAGGCGCCTTCACGCGGGTACTGTACCAGCACCGCCTCGCGGAAAGCCTGGCCGCTGCTGGAGAACAGCGTGTCCGACACCTGTTTGACCGAGGTGTAGATGCTCTTGACGATGGGCGTGTTCGACAGCACCCGGTTGTACTGGCGCAGCAACCACTGGCCGACCATGTTGGACACCGCCATGCCCGTGAGCAGCAGCGTGGCCCCGACGACGATCACGCTCAGGCCCGGGACCTCGCGCAGCTCTTGCAGAAAGGGGTGCAGGCTGACGGGCAGCACGGTGCGTGCGGCGGCCATGAACCAGCTGAAGACGCCGTCGAGGGCGCCGACGACGTTCATCAGCACCCAGATCGTGATGGCCAGCGGCAGCCAGACGAGCAGGCCAGTGAGGATGTATTTTTTCACGCGAGGTGGGGCGATTCAGTGGCAAGCGCAGGACGTGCCACAGCCGCCGGCCGATGCAGCGCCGTCGCCGCTGGAGGACGCGCTGACGCTGCCCCCGTCGCTGGGGGCTGTCGTGCTGGCGGCCGCGCCGGCCGTCGCACCCGTGGCGGCGGCGCCGGTGCCGGCAGAGCCGCCTCGGAAGTCGGTCGCATACCAGCCAGAGCCCTTGAGCTGGAAGCCGGCAGCGGTGACCTGCTTGCTGAAGGCTTCGGCGCCACAAGCTGGACAGGTGGTCAAAGGGGCGTCGGACATCTTTTGCAGGACGTCCTTGGCGTGGCCGCAGGCGCCACAGCGGTAGGCATAAATTGGCATGGTGAAACCTCGGGTCAACCCTGTGCGGGATTGTAAATGGGGTGGCACCGCTGCGCCTTCAAGGGCTTCCTGCTTCGCGGCATGAGGAGAAGCTGGTGCGTGGTGTGTCTCAGGCGAGGCTGGCCTGGCGCGCCTTGTGGTCGCCGATGAATTGGGGCATGAGCGAGCCCACCAGCATGCCGCCCAGCGCCATGATCAGGCCGGCCAGCTGCCCAGGGAAGGCCTCACCCAGCGCGGCGTGGAAGGTGAACAGCGCGAGCGTGCCGATGCCCAGCACGATCGACAAAATGGCGCCCTGCGTGGTGGCGCGCGACCAGTACAGGCCGAACAGCAGCGGCACGAACGCCCCGACCAGCGGGATCTGGTAGGCCGCCGACACCAGGTCGTAGATGGCCGTGCCCTGCATCACGATGGCGTAGGTCAGCACCAAAGCGGTGAACACGAACAGCGTCACGCGCATGGACAGCAGCACCTGTCGGTCGCTCATGCCGGGGTGGATGTTCTTCAGGATGTTCTCGACGAAGCTGGTCGAGGGCGCCAACAGCGTCGCAGACGAGGTCGATTTGATGGCCGAGACCAGCGCGCCGAAGAAGAAGATCTGCGCGATCAGCGGCATCTTGCTCAGGATGAGCGTGGGCAGCACCTTCTGCGGGTCGTTGGCCAGCAGCTCTTTCGTTTCGGCCGGCATGATGATCAGCGCCGAGGCCACGATGAACATGGGCACGAAGGCGAACGCCAGGTAGCTGAAGCCGCCGATGATGGCGCCCTTGCGCGCCGTGTCGCTGTCCTTGGCCGACATCACGCGCTGGAAGACGTCCTGCTGCGGGATGGAGCCGAACATCATGGTGATGGCCGCCGCGATGAACCACACCCAGCCGTCAACGGTGTGCTCGGGCAGGATCTTGAACCAGTTCTGCTGCTCCGCCAGCGCGAAGACCTGATCGGCGCCACCGGCCTGGTCGGCCGCCAGCCAGGCGATGAAGGACAGGCCCACCACCAGCACCACCATCTGCACGAAGTCCGTCCAGGCCACGGCCAGCATGCCGCCCACCATCACGTAGACGAGCACCAGCGCTGTGCCGATGACCATGCCCAGCTCGGCGCTGATGGCGCCGCCCGACAGCACGGCAAAAACGAGGCCGAGGGCCGTGATCTGGGCGGCCACCCAACCCAGGTAGCTCAGGATGATGGCGATGGAGCAGAAAATCTCGACGCCTTTGCCATAGCGGTGGCGGTAGAAGTCGCCGATGGTCAGCAGGCTCATCTTGTAGAGCCGGCTGGCGAAGAAGGCCCCCACCAGCACCAGGCACATCGAGGCGCCGAAGGGGTCTTCGATGACGGCGTTGAGCCCGCCCTCGACGAACTTGGCCGGGATGCCCATCACCGTTTCGGCGCCGAACCAGGTCGCGAAGGTGGTGGTGATGACCATGGCCAGCGGCAGGCTGCGCCCGGCGATGGCGAAGTCGGCGGTGCTCTTGATGCGCGTGCCCGCGTACATGCCCAGCGCCATGGTGGCCACCAGGTAGAGGATCACGAAGGCGAGCAGCGTGGTGTTCATGTTCGGCAGCACCTTTCCAACAATCAGGCCGAAGAACGCAAAGGGCACCCGGTCAGCGCACACGCGCGAGCGGGCAGGGCATCAGGGGGCGGAGTTTAGTCGCTGGCGGGGTGTCGGCAGGCTGCAGGGCCAAGGTGCGGGTGCGCTTCCCTCGAAACCGGGGGCAACGGGCTCACACCCGGGCGCCCTCCGGGCTTCACAGCACGCCTTGTTCATGCAGGGCCAGCACGAGCCGTGCCACCAGCAGCCCCAGGCCGAAACCGATGCCCAGCCACACCATCGCCGACAGGATGCGGTTGGTGCGCCGCTGCTCCAGCAAGATGGCGCGCATGTCGCGGCGCAGGGCCTGGTCGCCGTGTTCCAGTTGGTGGTGCAGCAGGCGTGGCAGCTCGGGCAGCAGTTTGGCGTAGCGGGGGGCTTCGCGTTTCAGGCGCGAAACCATGCCTCGCCAGCCCACCTGCTCGTGCATCCAGCGCTCCAGGAAAGGCTTGGCGGTGCTCCACAGGTCGAGGTCGGGGTCGAGCTCGCGCCCCAGGCCTTCGACGTTGAGCAGGGTTTTTTGCAGCAGCACCAGCTGAGGCTGGATCTCGACGTTGAACCGGCGCGAGATCTGGAACAGGCGCAGCAGCACCTGGCCCAGCGAGATTTCTTTGAGCGGGCGGTCGAAATAGGGCTCGCACACGGTGCGGATGGCGCCTTCGAGCTCGTCCACGCGCGTGCTGGCGGGCACCCAGCCGCTCTCGATGTGCAGCTCGGCCACGCGCTTGTAGTCGCGGTGGAAGAAGGCGATGAAGTTTTGCGCCAGGTAATCTTTGTCAACTTCTGTCAGCGTGCCGATGATGCCGAAGTCGAGCGCGATGTAGCGCCCGAAGCTGCGCGCGTCCAGGCTGACCTGGATGTTGCCCGGGTGCATGTCGGCGTGGAAGAAGCCGTCGCGGAAAACCTGGGTGAAGAAGATGGTCACGCCGTCGCGGGCCAGCTTCTTGATGTCGACACCGGCTTCGCGCAGGCGCGCCATCTGGCTGATCGGCACGCCCTTCATGCGCTCCATCACCATCACGGTGGGGGTGCAGAAGTCCCAGATCATCTCGGGCACCAGCACCAGGTCGAGCCCCTGCATGTTTCGGCGCAACTGGGCGGCGTTGGCGGCCTCGCGCACCAGGTCCAGCTCGTCGTGCAGGTACTTGTCGAACTCGGCGACCACCTCGCGCGGCTTGAGCCGTTTGCCGTCTGACCAAAGGCGTTCGACCCAGCCGGCCAGGGTTCGCATCAGGGCCAGGTCGTCGTCGATGACGTCGAGCATGCCGGGGCGCAGCACCTTGACCGCCACCTCGCGGCCGTCGTGCAGCACGGCGAAATGCACCTGGGCGATGGAGGCGCTGGCGATCGGGTCGGCGTCGAACTGCCGGAACACCGCCGACAGCGGCTTGCCCAGGGCCTTTTCAACCAGCCGGGCCGATTCGGCGCTGGAGAAAGGCGGCACCCGGTCTTGCAGCTTGGCGAGCTCGTCTGCCACGTCGGGCGGCAGCAGGTCGCGCCGCGTCGAAAGCATCTGACCGAATTTGACGAAGATGGGCCCGAGTTTTTCCAGGGCCAGGCGCAGCCGCTCGCCGCGCGTGCCTTCCAGCCGGCGGCCGAAGCTCAACAGCTTTGCCAGTCGGTTGAGGCCGCGGTGACGGATGCTGCCCAGCAGCAGGATGTCCAGTCCGTGGCGGAGCGAGATCAGGCCGATGTAGGCCGGGCGAAAGAGGCTGCGCATCGCTCGGGCGGTGGGCTTCAGCGCTGGGCGCCGTTGCCTGGGCGCCAGCGTTGCAGGGCCTCGCGGATGCCTTCGCCGACCTTGCGCAGCGCTTCAGCCGGGGTGTTGCCCAGGAATCGGGCCACATCGTCCTGGATGTCCCAGCGCAGGTTTTTCATCATCCAGGAGGCCACCTCGGCCAGGTTGGCATCGCCCTCGATGTTGACCTCGGGGCGCTCGCCGCGGGCGGCGCGTTTGACCAGGTCGATCGGGTCGCCGAGCTGGACGGTCAGCGTCAGGCCCTGCGATGAAGCGGGTGTGAGCGCAGGTGCGGGGGTGTTTTCTGCGACGGCCTCAAACAACCCTGCCGGGGTGATCAGCAGGCGAATGGGCGGAAGGGCCGCGTCCCCCTGGAACACCCGTCCCAGGAATGCGGGCAACACGCCGGCTGTGCCCGTGGCCCAGCGGATGTCGATCAAGCGGCCCGCATGGGGCTTGAGTCGGGCCGAGGCCTGAGGCTCGCTGGCGACCACGTGGTTGAGCAGGAGGACGAGGCGGGCCAGCACAGCTGGGGCCAGCCACTGAATCGGGGAGGGGAGCATGGTGGGATTGTAGGGGGCGACCGACACACCCCTGCATGCC